>CAVTOE010000008.1:0-155269 GCA_963736385.1 uncultured Acidobacteriaceae bacterium
TTTTCACGGCGCACTGTCACAACAGTTATCGTCGGAACCCGGTTCGAAGAGGCTTTCGTCCTGGCAGATGTGGGAGGGGACGGCGCGGGCCGCCCCCTTTTGTCAGACAGAATGGGTTCAGTGCTTCATTAAGACAAAGCTGTAAATCACCATCGAACCAGCTTTCGGATATACGGAACTGTAACGAACGACCTCGGGGATGAACACAAGCTGGGTAACGTTCCAGGCGGCTGGGAAAGTGAAGGTGTGGGGCGTGGTTGTGAGGGTCCAAACCAAACGACCCACGAACCTGGAATTGTGGTAAGCAGTTATAGTAACGCGGGTCGGCGCCCATCCTGCGGTCAGTGACATGCTAATGGGCGTGAAACTCGCCATAGCGTTGGGGCCCACTTGCAATTTGATCGAGCCATGGCAGGGAGTGGCCAGGTTGCATAACGGACCACCGATAAACGCAACCGTGTTATGGTGGGTCGCGGGGTCAACCCAGAACCCTCGACCTTGGCCGCTCCATAGTCCCGGCGTCACATAGTAGAAGTTGTCCCAGTACAGCCCGGCCTCCGCCGGATAACTGTCCGGCATCGGCGAAGGGGCCCTAGCCATCGGCATTTGATGAAAATCAATATAGGTTTGTGCGCTAGCGCACAAAGCTACCACGGCCACGAAACTGATAAGCAGCACAATCCTTTTCATTGGGAGACCTCTTTCCCCTGGGATTGTGGGGTACAGCCCGCTCCGGATTCTTGCATTCTCTACTATCGTCAGTGCATATGAGGCTCGCCGATCTCATTTCAGTGACCCGACTCTTCTATGATTAGAGCGTGTTTCATAAACAGTGCCTCAGCGTAATCCAGAAGCACGCGAGATAGAAGAAGGCGCGGTAGGTGGAGAGTAGATGCTCATGACGAACCAGCAACCGGCGGAATTGACCAAGCCAAGCGTTGGTTCGCTCCACAATCCAGCGGCGAACATAACGCCGCAGTTTACGTCCATCTTCGAAGCGCCGCTGCTTGTTGTTCTTGCGATAGGGCGCAATCAGTTCGATGCCTCGCTTCTTCAGTCGCTGGCGCAGCGGGTCAGAGTCGTAGCCACGGTCGGCGATTACGCGCTCGGGCTTTTGCCGCGGCCGGCCCTTGGGACGAGGCACGCGGACTGCGGCGAGCGTGGCTTCCGCAAGCGTAACTTCTGCCGGAGAGGCACTTTCCAGCCGAACTCCCAGCGGAAGACCTTGACCGTCGACCAGTACCATCCACTTCGTGCCCTTGCCCCGCTTGGTTTTACCCACCGCGAGGCCCCCTTTTTGGCCGGGGCGAAGCTGCCGTCCAGGAAGGTCTCGTCCCATTTCAGCAGGCCCTCTTCATCCAGAGCCCCCAGCAGGGCACGCCATGCCTCCAGCCAGACGCCTTCCTCTTCCCATTGCTTCAGCCGCCGCCAGCAGGTCGAGGGCGAAGGAAACTCCTCGGGCAGGAACCGCCAAGCGGCACCGGTTTGCAGAATCCACAGAATGCCTTCCAAACAGGCCCGGTTCAACGCCCACGGTCGGCCCCGGTTGTCCCGCCGACGCTTTGGTTCGGGAAGTAATGGCCCAATCAGCTCCCACTGCTCGTCCGTCAACAGCTTCTGCCGTTTCTTCATGACAGAAGCTCACCAGTTCACCTGCCTCACGCATAAGTACCTGATGTGAGGCCGAACCTATTTATGAAACACGCTGTAGGAAAGATGCGCTTCTGACGACGTTCCTGGTACAGAGGCGGTACGCATGGCGAGCGATCAGCCTAGGGAGATGTTGATCAGTCGGGATGTACCGCGCTCCGATATACGCTTCCATCACATTGAGGGATGGGGAGCGGTCAGTTACCCACAAAATTAGTCACTTCTTGGGGCCGGCCGAGCACTTTCACTTATAGCACCATGCGAAATACCGGTCTGTGACTGGCGTCACGCAGGTTCAGGTTACTCTGACTTTTTTCTTGGGCGTGTATGAGGGCGGCCTGGCACTTGCTCATACTCCAGCCGTATCCGTCCCCCGCCTGGCGAAATTCCTAAGCATACCTTCGACAATAAACCCCAGCGCGATCACGACGACGCCTCCCCACACCCCAGCTTTAACGAAGGCAATCACTAACGCGGACAGAAAAAGACCCTCCGCAACCACCCAGTAATAGAGGGGCGGCGACGGCAATCGCGCTTCGCACAGGGGACACTGGCGATCAAAGATGTAGCAGGAACTTCCGCACTTGGGGCACTTTTTCTTCATACTCCGCTGCCACGGCTGCCCTGGGTCAGCCTGTTGGCTGCGGTTCTGTATGGCTGGCCCCGAGGGAGTTGAATCCCCCTGCCACGGCTGCCCTGCGTCAGCCTCTTCACTGCCGTTCTGTATGCCTAGCCCCGAGGGAGTTGGGGCCCGCCATGCACCGAAATACATTCTTAGAGCGAGGGCCACCGTCAGCAATATTGAAGCCACTAACCCGGTCCAAAGCGCGTTTGTTGTCCCCCGCTCAATCCGTCGGGTTTCATATAGATACATGTCCTGGTAGCTCTCAATCGTAACTCCATCGCGTTTCAGCTCCCATATATGGTATTCACCGAGCAGGGACTGCACGCGCGCGGTGACCTGGTCGCCGGGTTTCAACTTCATGATTGCCCGGGAGTGACTCAAGTCCTCCTCAAAAAGGTCGCATATACCGTCGTCCGTTTCGACGCGAATACGTATCAGGTCACCTTCGGTGGTCCATCTAGGCGCTCGTTGGACTGATCCGGCGACAAACTTGAGATCGCTTTCCTTGGCGATAGAGAGCCCTCCTATCAACGGGCCGACAAGCGCCATGAGGCCGAGCATGATTGCAAAAACGAGAAAGAAGGTAGGCAAACTGCGCCGAGTTAACTTACGCTTACTCCCCGAGAAGCGGCCAAGGTTGCGCTGATGCGCCCCGTAGCGGAGAAGCAGAGCAAACAAGAACCAGGGAAGGAGTTCTCTCAGTTCGCTCATAGGTGCAATGAGTGTACACGCCGAGAGGCCAGCCTCGTGAGCAAGCTGGGTGCGAATAATTGGCCTTCGATTGGGCGTGGGTTCCCGCACCCGGAGAGCGGACAATCTCGAAGGTAACTGTTGCTATCAGGCGATAGCACAACCAATCGTGACGGCGGCGGATTACGCATTATAAAAGGGCGCCCCTTTGAGGTAGTTTTCTGAGTGATTAGCCAGAACTCTACCGAAAGGGACACCCTTATATGAACAGCATCAAGTATATCGGCCTGGATGTGCACCAAGAAACGATTTCCATCGCGGTGATGAATGCCGCTGGGAAGCTGGTGATGGAGTGCATCATCGAAACGAAGGCGGCCACTATTCTTCAGTTTATGGAAGGGCTACGCGGGGACTTGCATATCACTTTTGAAGAAGGAACATGGGCCGCCTGGTTGTTTGACCTGCTGAAGCCACACGTCACCGAGATCGTGGTGTGCAATCCACGGCGGAATGCTCTGCTAAAAGAAGGCAACAAGAGTGACCGGATTGATGCACGAAAGCTGGCCGAGTTGTTACGTGGCGGACTTCTCCGGCCTGTCTACCATGGAGAGCATGGCCTACGAACCCTGAAAGAGTTGGCGCGCAGTTATCTCACCATCACCAAAGATCTGACGCGGGTGATGAATCGGGTTAAGGCGCTGTATCGCAGCTGGGGTATTCCGTGCTCCGGTACCAGCGTATATGCACCGCGCCACCGCTGCGCATGGCTGAGCCAGATCAGCGAAGCCGGGGTGCGCCGTCGCGCCGAGTTCTTCTATCAACAACTCGACACGCTGCAAGGGTTGCGGCAACAAGTACGCCGGGATCTGTTCCTCGAGAGTCGGAAACATGGCACGACCAAATTGCTACGCCAGATTCCTTGCATAGGTCCGGTACGAGCCGCGCTGTTGATCGCATTGATCCAAACCCCGCATCGCTTCCGTAGCAAGCGGCAACTGTGGGCCTATAGCGGTCTGGCGATCGAGACCCATGACAGTGCCCAATACCGCTACGTAGCAGGACAATTGCAACGTTCCAGGAAACCGCAGCAACTTCGCGGTCTGAATCAAAACCACAACCATGATCTGAAATATATCTTCAAGGGTGCGGCCACCCGGGCCAGCAGCTATGCTGGGCCCTTTCAGGATTTTTACCAGGGGCTACTGGCCAAGGGGATGAAGCCTGCCATGGCTCGTCTCACCCTGGCTCGCAAGTTAGCGACCATCACCTTGATGGTTTGGAAGAAAGGAGCGAATTTCGACGCCCAACACGTGAAACGACAAGCAGCTTGAGCGGCTTGAGAGGAGTTTCGTATCCCTTGTGGAATGATCCCTGGCGGTTGGCCAGTCGGGTTCTCGAGACGTTCGGATTCGAGGGAGAGTATCTACTCGCAAGTTAGGCGATCTGTGCGCTTCGGCGCTGAGTCTCCACGATTACCCTATGCCCCCTCGGACAATCCAAAAAAGCTATAGGCCTCGAGTCTCAGATAGGACCATGGTTGCCAACTTTCGCAGCCCAGTCACGCTTGTCGGTTTCGCGGAAACTCGAGTGGTGCGCCGCCCACAGTGCAATGAAGTTTCAGGGATATGGAAAACTACCTTGGTCCGCCGCTCTCACAGCGGCAGACCAAAAACGAGCCAAGACGAAAAGCTCAGCTAATGTGGGAAGGGGCTGGATGGCACGTGAACATCTCAACTGCCTCCGGCGAAGGGTGAAAAATGTCTCTTGACATCCCCTTTAATAGGACTTGCGATATGGCGACGTTACGACAGTGATCAGAGCTATCTACTATCCAGGGTGAAGTTCACGATGATCTCCGTATCCACCTCGACGGGCTGGTCATTTAACCTGTAAGGCCTATAGCGCCACAGCTTCACCGCATCCAGTGCCGCCTTCACCAGCAGAGGGTGTCCGCTGACCACACGTAGCTCCTGCACCGTGCCATCCTTGGCGACCACCGCCTGCAACAACACCGTCCCCTGAATCCGCGCCTGCATGGCCAAGGAAGGATATACCGGCTTGGTTTTATGAAGGAGCAGGCCTTGCGCGACCCCCGATGACACACGCACCTTCGGAGGCGCAACTACCTTCGGCATAGCCGGCGGAATCTTGATGACATTGCTGATGACGCTGTTCGGCACAGTCCCAGTTCCCCCAGGAATCCCGTCCAAATCGGGCGCTGCGGCGGCGTCTGCACTCGCAGGCGGATCGTGCAAAATCGCAATCCGGGGCGGTATCCAGTTCGGAACCCGCAGCACTCGATCCTCGGGCATGGGGCGCGGCTGAACCCCGCGTGCGTGGGTGGAGACCGGCGCCGGCCCTGGGGGTGGAGAAGGTTCCGTCAAGATGCTCGTCAGCTGACGCCCGGGCAACGCTTCCGTATAGATGATAGGTAAGAGCACCAACACACCAGCCAGCACTCCCTGCATGGCGAATGACAACGCGGCGGTCCACGGATTTCGTTTGCTCAAAGTCCCGCTCGACTCAAACAGGCTGTCTTCAAACATACCGGCGCTCCTTGTATTCACTACAGACACCGGCAGGTCGAAATTAGCTCCCGCGATGGTTCGCGCGTGCGCTGCGATAGATTCGGGGCGTACTGATGGATTGGTTGTGAGATGGGGATTTTGCGCCGGTAACGGAGGAACGCTCGGTGCTGTCCCAGCTACGGCGTGATCTCCCACACCACACCGCACCCGCCAGAACAAGCCCCGGGGCCGCCTTGGGATGCCGTGCCATAAAGGTTGCCGTTACCATCGAAAGCGAGCTGCCCAATCGGCCATCCGCCGTCGCTGCCGCCGCTGAAATCGTGTAGCGAGGTGTACGTCCAGCCGTAGCCTGAATGGGTCAGCTTGAAAACCGTCCCGGCATAATAAAGGCCGTCTTCGTAGGTTGTGCCGTAAAGGTTACCAGCGGCATCCATGGTCAGGCTGCCCAGAGGCCCTATCGGGCCGGCAAAGCTATAAAGCGTTTTTAATGACCACCCGGAGTATGAGTATATCAGCTGAAACACCGTGCCACCGGATTGACTGTAGAAACCCGAGGTGCTGCCGTAGAGATTGCCCAATTGATCAGAGATCAGCCCGCCGAAAGGGAATGCTCCGCCAGCTAGAGTGTGAAAAGTATAAAGAACATTCAGGTACGAGCCTGAAGGCTCCAACTGGAAGACGGTTCCGCAGCCACCTTGGTCGCAGGCCGGATCGCCGCCCTGGCTCGCCGTCCCATAGAGGTTACCGGCATCGTCGAAGATCACACCGCCCACCGGAAATGCGCCATCTGCGCCGTTTGTAAAGCTGTAGAGCACGGTTCCGGCCCATCCGTTGACCGAAGGCGCCAGTTGGAAAATGGTACCCGCGCTGCCGCTGCGTCCCTCCGTAGTGCCGTAGATATTGCCTGCTTGGTCAAAAATGAGGTCACCGAGTCCGGGGGACTCTCCACCGGCCCACCCAGGGAAACGGTAAATCACGGTTTCTGTCCAACCGCCTAGGATGTTAGGCGAGACACCAGATGCTGCGGGTTTCAAGTTGAAGACCGTGCCAAATCTGCAGTCTCCGGCTCCCGAATTGGTTGTGCCGTAGAAACTGCCATCCGGCCCGATGATGACTCTGGCCACCGGATCAGCCCCATCGCCGCCGCCACGAAAAACGTAGAGCGGGGTAAAGACCCAGCCGGAGCCCTTCTTTGATAGTCTGAAGACTGTGCCGGCATTGCTCGCGCCAGCGGCACACCGCATTCCACAGGTCGTTCCATAGAAATTTCCCGCAGCATCCATCGTCAAGCCGGCAGAAGGGCCCCCTCCATCGAGCCCGCCCGTGAAGGTGTGAATTACGTTGTAGGTCTGCGCCTGAGCTCCCGGCGTGGCGACGATTGCAAGAGCCAACACCACCGCCAATGACAAGCCAGCAGCAGCCGCTCGTGCAAGGTGGGTTGAGGTTTTTTCAGAACTCGGAAGAGAATCGGCGTTCATTGCAGCCTCCTAATTGCGGCTTGTGGAGGTGGATCGCGATTGACTGATCAAAGAAGGAGCAGACGATGTTCCTCTTCCGGCAACCTGGGAGAAAGAAGCTCGATTGAGGGTCTTTTTTGTCCCGTGCGGGCGCGATGGCCGTGGGCAATCAAAGCGAAGCCCATCAAGATACACATTCTCAGCCGGGGAACCGCATGTCGGTGATGCCTAACACAGAGCGACGTGACGACCGGGCAATGTGAGAAACGAAGTTTCGAAGTCGAATCCGGACGACTCGGAAGCGATAACTGTCGCAAACAGATGGGATGAGAAGGCCGGTCTCCGACGGGATGCTGTAGGCTCCCAAGTTATCGACGCGCTCGAAGCGCAACAGATAAAGGAGACCGGCAATGAAAAAGAGTAGCACCGCAAGGGCCGCGAGCAACAAGAATTTCGCGCCGAAGCTCACCATCGGTTTGGATTTGGGAGATCGGTCGAGTTGGTACTGCATGCTGGATGAAGCGGGAGAAGTAATTGGGGAGCAGAAGCTGAGCACGACTCCAAAGGCGATGAGGGAGGTTTTCGCGGCCATGCCACGCAGCCGGGTGGCTCTGGAGACGGGGATGCACTCGCCCTGGGTGAGCCGGCTGCTAAGCGAGTTGGGCCATGAAGTGATCGTGGCGCACGCTCGCAACGTGCGTCTGATCGGAGAGAGCCGGCGAAAGGATGATCGGCTGGATGCCAGGACGCTGGCCCGGCTGGCGCGAATCGACCCGCAGCTGTTGTCTCCGGTGAAGCATCGCAGTGCCCAGGCCCAAGCCGACCTGACGGTGATTCGAGCCCGCGCCAGCCTGGTGCGAGCGCGGACGGCGCTGGTGAACACGGCCCGTGGGTTGACGAAGTCGTATGGCGAGCGGCTGCGAGGCTGCAACCCGCGCAACCTGGGTAGCGAGAAAGCTCGGGCCTTGAGCTCTGAACTACAAGCGGCGCTGGGTCCGCTGCTGCAGGCACTGGAATCGCTCAGTGAGCGCATTGCCGAGTACAACCAGCAGATCGAAGCCATGGCGCAGCAGAGCTATCCGCAGACGGCGCTGCTGAAGCAGGTGAAGGGAGTGGGCACGCTGATCGCGTTGACCTACATGCTGACCCTGGAAGATCCACATCGTTTTCGCAAGAGTCGCGACGTGGGTTGCTACGCCGGATTGCAACCGGGACGGAGAAACTCGGGGCAGAGCGAACCGCAGATGCACATCAGCAAAGAGGGCGACCCGTATCTGCGAACCTTGCTGGTGCAGGGAGCGCACCACATTCTCGGGCCGTTTGGAGCCGACAGCGATCTGCGGCGATGGGGTCTGAAGTTGGCCGAGCGCGGTGGCAAGAATGGAAAGAAACGAGCCATCATTGCGACCGCTCGCAAGCTGGCGGTGCTGCTGCATCGGCTGTGGGTCAGTGGAGAAGTTTACGAACCGCTGCGCAATGCGAATCGGACAATGTCGACAGCAGCTTAGTTGACTGAAGTACCGCACAAGCCCAAAGCCGAGTTCCGGTGACTGCGTCAATGGCCTGGCCCACTTCCATCCTTGAGGATGGAAGACAGGTCGCCAAACAGGTGGCAGCACCGGCTGAAACGAGAACACCCAACTTGCACCGAGCGACAATCGCTCACCAAGAGTGCGGATGGAAGGGTGGCGACAGTGCGGTAGCAATGGGCTTGGTGGGTTACGCGCAAGGCTAAATGGCGAGGAACAGGCCGACCCTGGCCCACCTTCCTTTCTAGCGGCATGGTCGCAGAGCGGTCCTCGCCGTCAAGGGTTCGCTACGCCGCACAAAACGCGCCCTTGACGGCTCCGGGCCGCTCTGAAAAACCGCCGCTAAGAAAGGAAGGTGGAATCTAGGAAGGCAAAACAAACTTGACTCCGACCGGCCTTCTCATGGAAGGCCATCTCGCAAGCAATCCCGAGGCCGGGGCTTCGGGCCGGATTAGTTGCGAGAGGGGATTTCACGCCAGTAACGGAGGAACGCTCGGTGCTGTCCCAGCTACGGGGTGATTTCGAAGACGACTCCACCGCCATATATACCCCCGTCAGAGGTCGTGCCATAGAGATTACCTTGGGAGTCGAGTGCCAAACCGCTGGGCGGAAAGGCGCCATCGGTGCAAGGCCAGCCGCCGGCGCAGAAATCGTAAACCGATGTATATGTCCAGCCGCCCCCGGAGGGCGTCAGCTTATAAACCCCGCCAAACCCATAGGCGCCCCCCTCGTTGATGGTGCCGTAAAGGTCCCCGGCTGGACCCATGACTAAGTTGCCGCTGGATCCCCACGCGGAGGAATTGTAGAGCGCAGAAAACGCCCAGTCTTGCGAACGGGTCAACTCGAAGACCGTCAGATCTCCACCCGAGGCATTGCAGCAGGTCGCGCCGAAGAGGTTAGCTGCCGGGTCAAAGATGAGGCCGCCGTACATGATTCCCCCGTCGCTTGTACCGTGGAAGCTGTAAAGAAGATGCTCTGCGAATCCGGACCCTGACGGTATCAACTGATAAACCGTACCGTAGCGGTAGGCACCGCCCTGAGCGGTTGTGCCGTAGAGGCTGCCGGCTTGGTCGACGATCACGCCAGCCCAGGGTTGCTGCCCATCACCACTTGCACTGAAGGCATGAATGACGCTCTCCGTCCAATTGCTGCCGGAGCGAGTTAGTTTGTAGACCGTGCCGCAACCGCCCTGGCAACCGCCTCCGCCGAAGATCGTTGTGCCGTAAAGATTGCCTGCGCTGTCGAAGAGCAGATCGGCATTGTGCGGGGAGTCCCCATCGCTGCCGCCGGTGAAGCGATAGAGAACGGTTTCCGTCCAACCGCCAAGGACGTGGCTGGTAAAGTGGGCTGGTGGTCGCAGATTGAAAACGGTTCCGCAGCCGGCTCCGCTCTCGCACCCGCTCCCCCCGCCTTGCGATGTCGTGCCGTAGAGGCTGCCATCGGGGCCGACGATCAGCCGGGCCCCGGGGTTGCCGCCATCGTTGCCTCCGACGAAGTCATACAGCGGAGTGAACAGCCAGCCCGAACCGGTGCGAGCTATCTTGAACGCGGCGCCGCATCCCTCGAAGCAACTGCTTCCAGAACCACCGATGTTGGTCGTACCGTACAAATTGCCATGGCTGTCGACGGTCACGCCGGCAACGGGATATAGACCGTCCTGTGAGCCAGTAAAGCTATGAATGACGCGATAGGTTTGCGCTTTCGCCGTTGGCGTTACAAACCCCGTCAGCGCCAAAAGCAATCCCAATGCCAAGGCTGATTTCGACCGACCGCTGGAGAAGGTTAGCCGGGAATCTTCAGGCCGCTTGGTCATGATGGGCTCCTTGATGGGGATGAGACGAGTGGAGATTGCGCTCCGCGTGCACAGCACTTTACACCCTGGACGTGCCAGACTTCCAGCAGAAACCATAGCTGTCGCAACAGGCGATCTCACAAGCAATCGAGATAGTGGTCGGTTGCGGGAAGCGAGTCTCGCAGCCACAATCGGGGGTGTTGCCTACCAGGTCGACGGCAAGGAATCGTCGAGTTCCGTGGTAAGCGCCCACTCGGTGGCCCGCTGCTGCTCGCGCGTGAGTTTCATACCGCCGCAGGTCAGGTAAAAAGCGTCATGGGCGGTGGCGCCCTCAGTGTCAATCAGCGCCACTTCAATACTGCACTGCTGATGCGCGAGGATGGAACTGATGGTGTGCAGCAGTCCGGGACGGTCCTGGGTGACGACTTCCAGCAAGGTGCTGGCAGGTGAACATTCGTCGTCGAAGCGCAGGCGGGTCTCGACCTTGAGCTTGACCGGCTTGGTGTCGGACTTGAGGCGCGATTCCAGCAGACGCTCAAGTGGAGCTTCGCCCATCAGAATCTCGACAATCGACTTCTTGAAGCGCTCGCACTCCGGTGGATTCAACTCCAGGGTGTGAAAGCGGTCTTTGAAATAGAAGCTGTCAACGATGACCCCGGCGCGATTGGAGAAGCGCTCGCCTTGGTGATGTCCATGCCCCATCCATAGAGAATGCCGGTCAGCGGTGGAAAACAGGCCGGGGCGGTCGAGGGTCACGATGGTCAGTTCGTGCTGGCCGGAGATGCGGCGCACCGCGAGCTGTGCCGCTTGGCCGCGCAGTTGCTTTGCCATCTCGAAATGCACGAGCACCTGTTCGGGCGAGTGCGACATGAGGTAGCGCTGGGGCAGCCCATCGAGAAATTTCAGCAGTTGCGAACGGCGCTGGGGCAGCAGCGCGACGATGCGCTCCACTCGTGCGGTGCACTCCTCGGCGTGAAAGCGCTCGCTATCGGCGCTGCGGGTGAAGTAGTTGGCCGTGCCGGTATATAAGCGCCACAGGTTCTCCGCCTTCCACGGAGTGAGCGCTTCCGGATTGACAGCTTTGATATCGGCGAGGGTCAGCAGGGTCAGCATCTTCAACCGCTCGGGGGTACCCACTTTGTGCGCCAGTTCGCGCGCGGTCTCGGGATCGTAAATGTCGCGGCGGCGCAGCGTGGACGACATCTCCAGATGGGTGGCAATCAACAAGCTGACGGTCTGCTCGTCTTCTTCCTCAAGACCCATGCGCTCGACCGCAGCCGCAGCCAGTTGCAGGCTGTTGTGAACATGGTCGTCCCCGTCCATGCCCTTGCCGGTATCGTGCAGCAGCAACGCCAGAAACAGCAGTTCGGGATGCTCCAACTCCGCCAGCAGGCCGGCGAACGGCTGCAACCATTCGACATCGGTGGTGGCCAGGCGGTGCAACACTTCAATAGCGAGAATGCTGTGTTCGTCCACGGTGTAGCGATGGTAGAGATCGCGCAGCACCAGCGAGTCAATCGCCTCGAATTCTGCGATGGCGAGCGTGAGCAGGCCCAGCGAATGCATGGCGCGTAGCGCATCGGCAGCGTAGGGCAGCACCAGCATTTCGCGCAGATGTTCCCACAACCGCGAATCCAGCGGCATGGTATCGGCCAAGCCACGGCGCGCGTTGTCCAGCCGGCGCTCGGTCTCGACACTGAGCGCGACGCCGTGGCGGGCGACGAAAGTGAACAGCCGCAAAATCACGAAGGGATCGCGGGCCCCCGCCGTCTGCTGGAGATAGAGGCGCCCGTCCACCACCGAAAACTCCTCGTTCGAGGAGCGCGAGCGCCAGTGCTGAAACGAGCGGTACAGGGAAGAACGTTTTCTGCGAATCTGTTCCAGCATCTGGCGCGCGTGCCGATGGACGGTCCGCGCATGGCGGAAATACGACCGCATCCACTCGGCAGAGGAAACGCCCCCGGCCCTGGTCGCGATGCCGCACTTGGCCAATTCCTCCTGGGCCTCCCAGGAAATAACGTTCTCGTCGCGGTTGCCGCGGTAATGCAGATAACAGCGGGTAGAGGTGAGGAAGTCCATTGCGTCCAGAACAGCGTCCGATTCCGAGTCTGGTTGCCCATTGAGCGCGTCTGGCCACTTGCGCTCGGACGCAAGCGCCATGATGGTCTCCAGCCATCGCGCTACGTGCAGATCGCGCAGCCCACCGGGACCTTCTTTCAGATTAGGCTCCAGATGAAAGATGGTGTCGCCGAAGCGCAAATGGCGCGTGCGCGTGACTTCCGCCAGACGTTGCATCAGGACATCGGACTCGCTCGCCACCAGTTGCGGCAGGCTCTTTTCGCGGAGGCGTTCGAACAGCCTGGCATCGCCGCTCAGAAACCGGCAGTCGAGCAGCGAGATGGTGAACTCGACGTTGTCGTGGTCGAAGCGGGCGCAGTCATCCAGCGTGCGCGTCGTGGGGCTGACCCGCAGACCGATGTCCCACATCTCCTGACACATGCTGCGCACCGGGTCCTTCATCCGGCCGCGCAGGGCGTCGTTCTCAGCGAGGAACAGAAGGTCGATGTCGGAATGCGGGAAGAGTGCGCCGCGCCCGAAGCCACCCAGTGCGGCCAGCGTGAAGCCGCTGCCTACTGTTGGCGCAACATGCTGCGCCCACAACTGGAGCGCCAGTTTGTCCACAAACTGGGTGCGATCTCGCAGCGAGGCCCGGCCGGAGCCGGTCGCTTCGAACTCGCGCCGCAGCCGCTCGAACTCTTGCCGGTAGAATGCGCGCGGGCCGTGTTCGAGCGCCTGGCTGGACATAGTCGTCTAACGCGACTTCCGTGTTGGTCTGTGCTTGAAGCGGCACAGCTTTAGCGGTGCCGTATAGGAAGGCGAGGGAGCTCGCGCTTCAGCGCCTGCGGGAATTCGATTTTGCGTCACGGCGCGCCTTCTCACAGAGCAGCCTCGCCGCGCTCCTCATTGCGTATGCGGATGGCTTCGTCAACCCGCGTCAGAAAAATCTTGCCGTCACCGATCTTGCCGGTGCGCGCAGCATTGGTGATCGCTGCGACCGCCTGCTCCACCAGGCGGTCGGACATCACGGTCTCAATCTTCACCTTGGGGAGAAGATCGACCGTGTACTCGCGCCCGCGATAGAACTCAGTATGTCCCTTCTGTCGTCCGTGACCGCGGACCTCGGTTACGGTCATGCCCTCCACTCCAATCTCAAGCAGAGCGTCTTTGACGGCTTCGAACTTCGAAGGTTGAATCACCGCTTCCAGCTTCGTCATAGGTTGACTTTCGAATGCGCGGAAACACCCTGCACGGTGGCAACTTCTCCAGCGACCGCATTGAGGACCCCTGTTGCGGAACTGATATCGCCTGGGTTGAAAACCCTGTGGATCAAGTTTGACCGCGGAGCAGCCCGCAGCTCAGACCCGGAGGAACTTGGTAGGAAGAGAGTATGCCGGATACGCCGCGGATGAGAAATTCAAACTATTTATGGAGGCTATCA
This sequence comes from uncultured Acidobacteriaceae bacterium, assembly GCA_963736385.1. Taxonomy (GTDB): domain Bacteria; phylum Acidobacteriota; class Terriglobia; order Terriglobales; family Acidobacteriaceae; genus Bog-257. Next base: position 13,771 of record CAVTOE010000008.1, read on the forward strand.
GTTCCGTTTATCGCCGTCCGTGAAGCGCAGTGTTGTGCCACACGTCCATGGTTTCCTGGCCATAAGCGCAACCTCGAGCCTCACTTACCGTGGGCCTGAAACTCCGACATCTGGTACATATACTGCCGGGGTTGGCTTCCGTCCTGGTGACGCAGCAGCGCCCGCACTCGCAGGATCGCCAAGTGGGTAGGTGAAAACGGAACGTAAGAGTACAAGGTGTGCTGGCTCCACGTCTCCGTCATCTGAGATTCGAGTCTCTCGAATTCGTGCCCGGGCGAGATGTCATGGGAGCTACGCACAAACCAGATATGCCGGATGGCGCCTGCATTGAGTTCAGCACGTGCCGCCGCTACCGATTGCGGCGTCGTCAGCCAACGTACGCGAAAGGTCTTGGGCAGATAATGCTCCAGCGTTGTGCCGTCGAAGTTCAGGGCGTCGACCCAGACGACGGTATCCTCGCTGCTCGAATGCAGGACGATTTCCTTGGCGATGCCCTGACTGGGTACCAGGTACGCAGGATTCAGAACGTCCCTGGCCCCATAATAAGACCACAGTCCCGCAAGGTTCACGGTGAACAGAACCACACCGAGGACTGTGCCGAGGCGGCCCTTAGTCGTTACTCCGGCCGCCAGGGCCACAAGAAACAGGGGCAGTAGGAACAGCAGTCGCGCGCCCATGAAGGGATACGATACCCAGCGGGATGCGCCGAGAAAGGCGACAGCCGCAACAAGAAGTGCCGGCCACAGCCAATCGCGCCGCAATCGTGCTCCGCAAACAAACAGCCACAGGCAGGGCAGAGCCAGCACCAACGTAACCGACAGCAGCCAGAGAGGTGTCGATTCGCCGAAAGTGAAGGAGTAGGACCAGTAGCAGAGCTTCAAGACCTGCTCAGCCCAAAGGTTTTCGGTGAGGGAATAACCCTGGCCGTGCCGCCACTGGTCAAGCGCTGCACCGAGCGTTACCAGCCAGGGAAGGTAGAGAACAGCCACTAGGGCATTGGGCAGCAGCCACGTTTTCCAGATCGAACGCCCCCGTCGCAGCCGCATCACCAGCAACAGGTTCGCCCCCGCCCAGACGGCGATGCCCGGTAAGTAATGGGTATAAAGCAGCACGGTTAGGGCAGACACGAATGCCGCCAGGTTCTTCCATCCGGAGGCATCTTCTGCCAAACGCAGCAGGCACCATATCGCCACCGCGGCTAAGAGTACCTGCATACTGTAAGACCGGGCCATGCGGCCATAAAGCAGCAGGCACGGCGAGAAGGTCCAGAACAGGAGAAACCAGTTGCGCAGGCTTGGAGGGGCATTGCGGAGCCAGAGCCGGTCGAGGAAGACTGTCGTCAATATGGCAAAAAGCGCAGACAGTGCGCGCAGCCGCACCAGAGGATCGGAGCCGATCGGAATATGGTTCCACCAATGCGCCAACAGGAAATAGAGTGGTGGATGAATATCCTCGCGGACAATCTGGACGATGCGCGCAGGAGTTTCGGCGACCGCCTCTACCGTGAAGGTCTCATCGCCCCACATCGGCAGCAGCTTCAAGTTGATGCCGTACAACACGCATTGCAGGACGACAAACACCAGCAGCGTAAGCGCGCGGTATCTTCGTGCCGCATCGGCCTTCGAAGAAGCCGGGAGGTCATCCGGGCCGGAAGCCAAGCGGGTTCCTGTCAAGTGCAAAAATCTCCCAACCTATTCGTAAACAATACGCTATCGATACCCACTGACGAGACCAAGCCCTTGTCCGCTTTGCCGAGGCGTAGTATTTTGGTAGCACCTAAAAAGGTGCTTCGTAATGCGCAGACCCACGCTTGACATCACCAGCGACATCCAATCGCTGACGACCTTCCGCCGGCGTTCCGGCGACTTCATGAAACAGCTCAAGAAGAGCAAACGCCCGGTGGTGCTCACCGTGAAGGGGAAGGCCGCGGCCATCGTACAGGACGCCGAAGCCTACCAGCGCCTGCTCGACATCGCCGCCCGAGCCGATACGGAAGCGGGAAGCCGCCAAGGCCTGGACGATGTAGCCCATGGACGCACCCGCCCAGCGCGAGAAGTATTCGACCAGATTCGCCGCAAATATGACATACCGCGTTGAGTTACGAAGCAGTGACATCCCAATGGCAATCGCGGTATCTTAATTGAGCATGTCACCTCGCAAGCTTGTGCAGATCGCCGACCCTCCCAACCTGCCTACCATCAAGGACTACTTCGGCATGATGGCCGACGAGCAGGCAGAAGACATTCGCAGGTTGAAGCTGGCAGCCACCGGAAAGAACTCGGGACCGCCGGAGAAGCAGACCACCGACAAGCCGGTACCAAATCCGTGGTTATTGCACCCCACGCGCCGCAAGCGTTCGGCGACAAAGCGCGGCGCAAATGGCAGGGCAAAGTCCGCGTCCAAGAAAGCTCCCAAGAAAGCGGCAAAAAAGGCCGCCAGGAAGGCGTCGAAGAAAGCGCGGCGCTAGCTCTCCTCCCGTAACCAGATTGCGCATTGTGTACCCCAGCGCCAGCTTTTTCCGTCGGCGGTTGCGACCCGCTTCCGCCCTCCCGCCGATGGTAAGATTTCAGCTTCATGGTTACCTTCGTTGTGCTGCGCATCGTGGTGGTGGTGTTGCTGATCGCGGCAAACGCGTTCTTCGTGGCCGCTGAATTCGCGCTGGTCAACGTGCGCGAAACGCGCCTGCAACAAATGATCGCGGCCCACCGCCTGGGCGCGCGCACCGTCCAGAAGCTCCATCAGAAGCTGGACCACGTCCTCAACACCGTGCAGTTCGGGGTCACCGTGGCCAGCCTGGCCCTGGGCTGGATCGGCGAGGCCTCCATAGCCCGCATTCTGGAGCCGCTGTTTCTTCCCTTGCCCCACTCCCGGCTCTACGCGCACGGGGTCGCCGTCACGGTTGCCTTCGCGTTGATCACCTATCTGGTCGTCATTCTCGGCGAGGTGGTTCCCAAGTCGATTGCCTTGCAGCGCACCGAGCGGGTGGCGCTGGCGGTGGCCGGACCGATGGATTTTTTCATGACCATCGCCGCGCCGTTCCTGGCGTTCATGACCGCCTCCACCCGGATCGCCTTGCGAGCGTTTGGCATGCAACAGGTGCGCGAAGGCGGCGTCCACTCCTCGGAGGAGTTGAAGCTGATAGTCTCCGCCAGCCGCCGCCTGGGAATGCTGGCGCCCACGCAGGAGGAATTGATCCATCGCGCGCTGGAGCTGGAAAATATTTCAGTCCGCGAAATCATGGTGCCGCGCCGCGACATTTTTTCTCTGCCCGGTGACATTTCGCTGGAGGAAGCGTTGCAGCGCGTGGTGGAGGAGCAACACTCGCGCGTGCCGGTTTACGATGTGCAACGCGGCCCCGAGCACATCATTGGGGTGCTGTACGCCAAGGACCTGATGCGCTGGTTGCGCTACCGGGTCAGTCGCACCGCTTCCGGCAGGCCGGTCAGCCGGCCCAGCGGCCTGCAAGTGCGCCACATCATGCGCGAGGTGCTGGTGGTGCCCGAGACCAAGCCGCTTCCCGATCTGCTGATCGAGTTCAAAGTTCGCAAGCGGCACCTGGCGGTGGTGGTGGATGAGTTCGGTTCGACCGCCGGCCTGGTGACGGTGGAGGATGTGCTGGAGCAACTGGTGGGCGAGATCGAGGACGAGTTCGATGTCACCGCACCCGCGCTGGCGCCGGGCGCCTCCTCGATGACGCTGGAGGGCTCGGTCAACATTCGCGATCTGGAATCGCAATATCACATTGCGTTGCCGCGCGACGAAGGCTTCGAAACCCTGGCCGGCTTCATGCTGGCGCAACTGCAGAAGATTCCCGAGGTGGGCGACAGCTTTGAATATGAAGGCCGCCGCTACACCGTGGCGGCCATGGACGGACTGCGCGTGGTCAGCGTCAACGTTGAAGGGATGCAACCGCAGCCCCAGCTACAATCCTCACCGGCAACGCCCCTGGCCCAAGGATGATGCGGCGCTACCTGCTCTCGCGATCGCTGTACATGCTGCCGGTGGTCTGGCTGGTGGTGTCGGTGGTCTTCCTGCTGATTCACCTGGTGCCGGGCGATCCCATTCAGCAGATGCTGGGCGAAGGAGCGGCCGCCACCGACATTGCCGCGGCGCGTCATGCCTACGGACTGGATGCGCCACTGGGGCAACAGTACGTGAACTACTGGCGCGGCCTGGTGCATGGCGATATGGGCCGCTCGCTGCGCCTCAATCAGAATGTCGGCCACGTGATCGCGCAGGCCTATCCTGCCACCATGGAACTCACGCTGGCGGCATTGCTGGTCGCGCTCGCCCTGTCGATTCCCGCCGGTGTGCGGTCGGCGCTGCGCCGCAATCGTTGGGACGATCGCGCGCTCAGCTTCGTCTCGCTGCTGGGATTGTCGTTCCCGAATTTCGCGCTGGGGCCGATCCTCATCTTGTTTTTCGCCATCGAATTGGGCTGGCTGCCGGTCTCAGGTTCGGGCTCGCTGGCGCACCTGGTGCTTCCCGCGATCACCATGGGTGGAGCACTGGCTGCCATCCTCACGCGAATGATTCGCACTTCCATGCTGGAAGAGTTGGGACAGGATTACATCCGCACCGCGCGCGCCAAGGGTTTGCCCGAGCGCACCGTGGTTTATCGCCACGCCCTGCGCAATGCGATGATCCCGATTCTCACCGTCGTCGGATTGCAATTTGGAGCGCTGCTCGCCGGAGCCATCGTCACCGAGACCATCTTCTCGTGGCCGGGCATTGGGCGGCTCACCATCACGGCCATCTCCAACCGCGACTACTACCTGGTGCAGGGCTGCATCCTGATGATCGGACTGACCTACGTACTGGTGAACTTCCTCACCGACCTGCTGTACTCGGCGTTTAACCCGAGGATTCGGCAGTAGCGGAGCTCTGGGCGAGCCCAAAAGCCATCTGGATCCGTTGACAACTGCCTCCCTACCCAAGCCACCTCATCCTTATTTCGCCGGAGCTGGGGCCGGTTGCTGCGCCGGCGCTCCGCCAAAATTCACTTTAGGCGCCTGCCGTGCTCCCTCTTCCGTCTTGAAATAGGCATCGTTGCGGGTGAATCCTGACAGGCTTGCGACAATGTTGTTCGGGAACAAGCTGATATAGGTGTTGTAGTCCTGCACCGTTTCGTTGTAGCGGCGGCGTTCGATGGCTATCCGGTTTTCCGTCCCCGCCAGCTCGTCCTGCAAGCGCAGAAAGTTTTCGTTGGACCGCAATTGCGGATAATTCTCCACCACCACCAGCAGGCGGCTAAGGGCGGAATCGAGTTGGCCATTGGCGGCGATCTTCTCCTGCGGTGTCTTGGCGCCCGCCATCGCGGCCCGCGCTGCCGCAATGTCGCCGAAAACCTTTTCCTCGTGGGTCGCAAAGGCTTTCACCGTCTCAACCAAGTTCGGGATGAGGTCGGCCCGGCGCTGCAGAACGACATCCACCTGCGACCAGGCTGCATTCACGGTTTCGCGTTTGCGGACCATCTCGTTGCGATGGCTAATGAAGCTGCCGCCGATCCACAGCACCAGCAACACAATCACGACCAGTACGATGATTCCTTTTTTCATGTCAATCTCTCCCCGCCGATCCTTGTTAGACGGATTTTTTTTAGGGCACTTTCTGCAACTGACGCTTGGGTACGCGCGCCTCCAGTTCGTGAGCCACCCGCTGAATCGCGCTCATGTACGCATGGTACAGCTCGTGCAAGTTCTCCGAATGGGCGCCTTCGTTCCGCAACGCCAGGATTGACTGCAACGGCTGCACTTCAAATCCAAAAACCTCCCCGGCGGTTTCCAACAACTGCGGCTTCGCCTGTGGCGGATTCTGCCCCAACGCGATCAAGGCATGGCGGAACAGCGTCAGAACGCTGCGTGATCGATTTTGCCAGCACCGCGCGCAGTTCGTCTTCATTGTCTGGACTCAGCAGCAAGTGGTGGCGCAAGCGCAGCAGTGTCGTTCGCAGTTCGTGTTCCACCTCGATGCGGTGCAGGTTCATGGGCACATCGATTGCCGTCACTACATCCTGGCCGAACAGCGTCTTATGCGAGCGCTGAATATCCAGCAACTCAATGGCGAAGACATCGGCGGACTCTCGCAGCTCGTCGAGCGTCATGATCATCGGCGGCCGCAGCTTCTCTTCGCGACTCCACCAGTGCAGCACCGCCGAGATCGCCGCAAACGAAGCTCGCCTGCAAGTGCTGTAACACAACCAGCACGTTCACGTCGGAGAACTCTTCGTGGAAGTCTTCGCGGGCCGCGGAACCATACAGAACGATAGACACCAGATTTTCGCCGCACGCCTGCTGCAATCGCGTAACCAGTTCCTGTAGTTTGCTTTCCGGTTTCTTCATTGATCGTCACTCCGGGCGCGGTTTCACCAACTGCCGCCCGCGCCACCACCGCCGCTCAGTCCGCCACCAAAGCCGCCGAAGCCCCCAAATCCACCGCCGCCACCCGAGTAGCCTCCTGAGCTGCCGCCAAACCCGCCGCCCCAGCTACCTCCACCGCCACCCAGGGCGTTCCCCAATAGAAACCAGGGAAGAGCGGAGCCTCCGCCTCCGCCCGAGCGTGGACCGCGACCGCCTCGCGCCTTGCGAAAAATGGCCCGGACGACAACGAAAATGATCCCGACGATCAGCCACGGGAGCCACCACGCCGTTTGCCATTCCGGCGCTGGCGCGCTTGGCTGGGAGGCCGGCACGCCATTCAACTGCACACCCTTGTCCGCCGCTATCAGTTGGGCCACACGCGTTGTACCCAGGAGCACGGCACCGCTGTAGTCTCCGCTGCGCAGATCGGGCACCATCTCCCGCCCAATGTCCCCGGCGCGAGCGTCATTGATAACCGGTTCCAACCCGTAGCCAATCTCGATCTTGTACTGGCGCTCCTTGGGCGCCACCAAAAGCAGAACCCCACGGTTGTCTTTCTTCGATCCGACCCCGAGTTGCTTGTAAAGATCGGCCGCGTAGTCTTCCCTGCTGCGGCCATCGAGGGAGTTTACGGTGACGACAGCGATTTGCGCGCCGGTCTTTTGCTCGACCTCGGCGCACAGCGTCTCCAGCCTGGCCTTGGTGGCGGGATCAATAACGTTTGCCAGATCGGTGACATAGCCCTGCGGGCGAATATCCGCGATCTTCTCCGCCCATGCGAAAGAACAGCAAGCCAACAGCAGCACAGCCGGCAGAGCGAACTTGACACGCGTTGCCATACGTTTTCGCCGACACTGCATCGGCGTAAGTACCGTAGAGAATGCAGGCCGCAGTGTCAAGGAACGCTGGAGCCTCTACAATTTCAATGCTCCAGTTGCGTCAAAAGTTGCGTCAAACCCCTTGAACACGATATTGTCTCCCCGCACACTCCGGGAGGGGCGAAACGATGCGATTGAATTGGGGCGCCGTGGTTGCCGCCGGCATTGCCGACTGGATACTCGGGGCGGTGTGGTTCACCGCCTTCCGCGCGACGTGGCAGGCGGGCACCCGCATACCCCCGGAGGAGTTGCAGGCCTACATGGCCCATCCCAACTTCTGGCCCTATATCATCTCGCTGGTCTGCAGCATCTTGATCGCCTACGTCATCGCGAGAATCTCAAGTGGCTACCCAACCCACAGCCTGTTTCGCGGAATCAGCGTTGGTACCCTCGTAGGCCTGGCGGCCACCGTTGCCATGATCACGGAAATGGTCTTTGAAATTCGCCCAGTTTCGTTCATCATGATCTCCGCCGCCTATCCGCTGCTGGGCTGCATTTTGATGGGAATCATCGTGGGTGTCTGGAAACCGAAAGCAAAACCCGAGCTGGGTTCAGCGACGGCATCACCATGAAGATCGAGGGGAAAATCGTCCCGGGTTACCTGAAGGCACTAAGCGGCCTTGAGCAACTACCGGGTCCTAACGGCGAGCGCTCCGTGGAATTGTTCCGGCACGGCACGCTTACGGTGAAGCTGTACGCTCCACGCATCGCCGATAAACAGCACCCCCACTCTCGCGACGAGATTTACGTGATCGCCACCGGCACCGGACGCTTCGAACGCGAAGGAAAAGAACTGACCTTCGGTCCGGGAGATGTTCTGTTCGTGGCGGCGGGCGAGCAACATCGCTTCGTGGAGTTCACCGACGATTTCGCGACCTGGGTATTCTTCTACGGCCCCGAAGGCGGCGAAGCGGTCCGTCAGCAAACCTGAGCCCCAGCCGCCGAAAAACCTGAGTCGCAACGGGTAAGATTCCGTTATTTCCCCGCATAACTCACTCGCCAGATCGAATTCGACCCATCGTCCGCGACCAGCTGCGATCCACGGCGCAGCTACGCCCGATTGAAATTAATCCCTGTTCAGGGTATCTTTATGACTATGCCGGCTACAGAGTTCACAGCCGCGGAAGCATCCTGGATGACCGGTTTGTCGGTGAAAGCAGTCAATAAGGCGATTGAAGACGCTGCTGTACCGGTACGAACCGTTCGTGCGGGGAGAGGACGCCGACGCTACGTTCCTTATGAGAGCTTGGTCTGCTTGCAGCTCCACGCCGAGGGGCTGAACCAGTTACCGCTGCGCGTACGCAAGGACGTGTTTCGTCGGGTGTTGCGGGAACCACAAGAAAAGCAGCTTAGGTACACAGATGCGCTGATCATCGATGTTGGAGGGGCCAGAATGAAGCTGCGCAGCAAGCTTGCAGAGCTGGAGCGGACCGCCACCATGATTCATTCCGACCCGGAGATCATGGCAGGTACACCGGTGTTTCGGGGAACGAGGATCCCGGTTTACCTGGTTGCCGACATGATCGAACGAGAGACGCCGCTTGACGAGATTTTGGATGGGTACCCCGCGCTGACGCGCGGCATGGCCGAGTATGCCCGCATCTACGCGGCCACGCACCCAAAACGCGGCCGGCCACCGGTTCAGCCCTGGTCTAGCCAGAAACCGGTGGGTCGCAAGAAGGGCAAGCTGCGGCGTGTCGCGTAGAGTCAAGTTGCTGATCGATGAATGCCTGCACACCAGCCTGGTCAAAGTGGCAACCGACCGGCTGTACGAGGCGTACCACGTGGCTCATTTGGGCATGAGTGGTCTCAAAGATCATGAGTTGATGCCCAGAATCCGGGCCGAGAATTTCACTCTCGTCACTAACAATGCCATCGACTTCCGGCGGCTGTTTCAGAAGGAGCAGATTCACGCTGGCCTGATGATCATCGTCCCCAACGTAGTGCCTGCAATTCAACGCGCACTCCTGGTGGCCGCGTTGGATTACGTTGGCGATCGCGATCTCGTGAACCGCATCATCGAGATCAATCTGACTGCTGTTGGCACGGATATAAAGGAGTACGAAGTCCCGCCTCTTGTTTGATGTTCGTGCTTCCCGTCACCCCAGTTGCGAAAAGTGTCGCCGGAGGTCTAGGCTGTTGCGCAAGCAGTGGGGTGAGTTGTGTTCAGCCTCAGTTTCATCCTCATCATCGCGGGCCTGGCTTTTGGCGGCGCCACCACGCTCATCGGATTTGGCGGCCTGCTGGGAGCTTGGTTTCATCGCGCCTTGGGAACTCCCTTGCCTCTGCCGACGATTCACAACCCCTTCGAGCGGCGCCTGTATATCTATGTGGGGACCGGGGGATTCGTGGTGTGGGTCAGCGCCTTCCTCTATAGCCTGAAGATCGCGCCGTAGTGTCGCTCGTCGGTCGCCACGGCGACTTCCTCGCTTGATTTCATAACAACGACGGCTCGCAACCGTGCCGAGTAAACTTGTTCTCGCAAAAGGCCAAGACTCGGACGAAAGGAGCCGTCATGAAGATTATAGGCTGTGATTTCCATCCGAGTTTCCAACAAATTGCCATGGTCGACACGGAAACAGGCGAGTACACGGAACGGAAGCTGACCGCGGCCGAGGCGCGACCGTTCTACGCTGGGCTGCAAGGGCCGGTGATCGTGGGCATGGAGGCTTGCGGCAACACGCTGTGGTTTGAGCGCCTGCTGGCCGAACTGGGCCAGGAGTTGCGCCTGGGCGACGCCGCCCAGATCCGGGCCCGGGAAGTGCGCAAGCAAAAGACCGACCGGCGCGATGCCGCTCTGCTGTTGCGGCTGTTGCTGGAAGGCCAGTTTCCCGAGCTGTGGGTGCCGAGCCTGGAGCAGCGCGACCTGCGGCAACTGCTGTTGCATCGCCACAAATTGGTGGCCATGCGGCGACAGGTGAAAAACCAGTTGCAGCATCTGGCGCTGAATCAGGGAGTGCAGCAAAAGCGCAAGCTGTGGAGCGCGGCGGGACGCCAGTTGCTGGAAGCCCTGCCGCTGAGCGGGTGGACGGCAAAGCGACGCGACGATTCGCTGCAGTTGCTGGATGAGTTGGATCGCCGCATCGCCGAGTTGGACCTCGCCGCTCAGCAGGAGGCGAAGAAGAATTCCGTGGCGCGGCTGTTGCAGACCCATCCCGGAGTCGGTCCCATTACCAGCCTGGCCTTCGCGCTGACGCTGGGCCGGATCGAGCGCTTCGCCCACAGCCGCCAGGTGGTCAGCTATCTGGGGCTGAATCCGGCCGAGCATTCCAGTGGCGGGCGGCAGCGGTTGGGCCGCATCAGCAAGCAAGGCAATCCCCTGGTACGCAGTTTGTTGGTGGAAGCGGGACAGAGCGCGGCGCGCCTGGTCCCAGAATTGAAGCGCGCTTATCAGCGGCTGAAGCACCGCAAGCATTCGGCCGTGGCCAAGGTCATGGTGGCGCGCAAATTGGCGGTGCGGTTGTACTGGATGTGGCGCAGCCAACAACCCTACGCCGCCGCTCGCACGCAGGGCAGCCCGAGTCATCCTGTGGTGTCGGAATAAGACCGGTCACTTGAGTGGGCCCCCTGCCTCCCAGAAGGGTCTGGGAGTTCGAAGACAAGAATCATGGTTGGTGAAACAAACCGAATAGATGGTTGGTGGAGCGAAGGCTGCCATCAGTGATTCTCGTAGCGCGCGAGTCTTGGTCCTATGCAGAGATGGTGTTTTCCACTAGAGCGAAATGGCGCTACTTTAAAACCGTGGGCGTCGCCGCTTTCGTGCGCCCTTGACACCGCCGTCGTTGTTATAGACAGGATGACACCGCAAAGCTCGCGCTCAACCCGCTCCCTCCGCCGCCAGCACTTCATCGGCTATCGCCGCCGCTTCTACCGCTGGTCTGACGTCGTGCACCCGCACGATGTGGGCCCCACGCAGGATGCTGGCGACCATCGCAGCCAGCGATCCATAAAGCCGTTCGGATGGGGGCGCGTCCCTGCCCGCCCGCTTGCCGACGCTGCGCCCCACGAACGATTTGCGCGAGGTCCCCGCCAGCAGCGGAAATCCCAGCCGGTGCAACTGATCGAAATGCGCCAGCAGCGGATAGTTCTCCTCGAAATTCTTGCCGAAGCCGAAGCCCGGGTCGAGCACGATGCGCGCCCGCTCCACGCCACGATGCAGGGCAACCATTAGCCGGTTGGCGAGGTCGTGCTCCACCATGGCGGTGATGGCCGGCTCGCGCGGAAGATTGCGCCACTGCTCCGGCTGCCCGCGGGTGTGCATCAGCACCACCCCGCATTGCAACTGGGCGCATGTCCGCCCCATCTCGGGGTCCCACTGTAGGCCGCTGACATCGTTCACGATTTCCGCGCCTGTCTCAATGGCTGCGCGGGCCACGCCCGACTTGTAGGTGTCCACTGAAACCACGCGTCCCCGGCCGCGCTTGCAAGATGCCCTGCAACACCGGCATCACCCGCCGCAACTCTTCCGCCTCGGTGACCACCGGCGTTGGCTTTGACTTTGGTTTTGACTCTGATGCCGCGCTGGCCTCATCGCCCGCAACCGGCGCTCCCGGACGAGTGGATTCGCCGCCCACATCCACAAGGTCCGCTCCCTCGTCCAGCATCTGCAATGCGTGTTGCACCGCAGGTTCCGGCTGGAGAAACTCTCCTCCGTCGGAGAACGAATCCGGGGTGACGTTCACCACTCCCATGATGAGAGTGCGCCGCCCCAATTCCAGCGTCCGAGACCGTAGCTGCCAGCGAAAGTAAGGGCGCATGGAACGATTGTAATGGGCGGTGAGGCCGCGCACATTTTCGCTCGCGGAAAATGAAAAACATCGCTGTTTGCGGCTGGTGCTAGAATTTGTGCAGTAGTCCCATGTACCGGGTCCGCAATCTCGCTGTCTTCGTCCTAGTATTCGCGCTGCTCACGCCCGCTTTTGCCGCCGCCAACAACCAACTCGCCAAAAAGCAGAGTGAGGAGCAGAGGAAGCTCGCTTCCGAGATCGACAAAATCCTCAGCGACCCCGCAGCCGCGCGCGGATTTTGGGGCGTTTATGCGGTTTCGATGGACACCGGCAAGCCCATCTACGCCCGCAACCAGGACAAACTGTTTACCCCTGCATCCAACACCAAGCTGTTTACTACGGCGGCTGTCTTTGGGCTGATTGGGCCCGACTATCGCTTCAAGACCACCGTGGAAACCAAGGGCACGCTCGACAAGTACGGCCGCCTCAACTCCGATCTGGTGCTGGTGGGACGCGGCGATCCCAATCTCTCGGGACGGACCCTTCCCTACAACATGCGCACCGAACGCAAGGCGCCGCCCATCCAGGTCTTGCAGAGCCTGGCCGAGCAACTTGTCCAGCAGGGGTTGAAATACATTGACGGCGACGTCGTGGCCGACGATTCCTACTTCGTTTTCGAGCGCTACGGCGAAGGCTGGTCGCAAGATGATCTGGTGCGGGAATGGGGCGCGCCGGTTTCGGCGCTGACCATCAACGACAACGTGATCTTCGTGAACATCATGCCGGCCGACCGGTCCGGCGAGCGCGCGTTCCTCACCGTGACGCCATTTCCCGAGTACTACAAAATCGATAACCGGGTGATGACCACGCCGCAAGGCACCGGGCCGCGCACCGTGTCCATCAATCGCGAACCCGGCTCCAACCAGCTCACCTTCTGGGGCAACATCCCGCAGGATGACCCCGGCTTCGGCGAAGCGCTGGCCATCGAGGATCCCGCCGATTTCGCGGCCCGGCTCTTCCGCGAACTGTTGGAGGAGCGGGGCGTCACCATCTACGGACGCGCGCGCACTCATCACACGGAACTTGCCTCGACGCAAACCTTCAGCGTCACCTCCATGGCTTCGGGCGGTGGCGACACCACTCGACCGCCCAATCCCTCGCCGCTGGTGCTGGCCAGCTACCAGTCGCAGCCGCTCGCACAGGACCTGCGGGTCATTAATAAGGTGAGCCAGAACCTGCACGCCGAGCTGATGCTGCGCTTGCTGGGCAAAGAGAAAGGCACGTCGGGCTCGATTCAGGGCGGCCTGGAGGTTTTGCGCGGCTTCCTGGTTCGCGCCGGCATCAAGCCGGAACAGTTTGTCTTTCTCGATGGCTCGGGACTGTCGCGCGAGAACCTGGTCACTCCCGATGCCGTGGTTGCCATCCTGCTCTACTGTCACAAGCAACCCTGGGGACAGCTCTACGAAGATACTCTGCCCGTCGCCGGGGTGGATGGATCGCTGGCGGAGCGTTTTCGCAACACACCGGTAATGGGTCTGGTCCATGGCAAAACCGGGTCGCTCGTCCACGTGTACTCGCTCGCCGGCTACGCTACCACCCAGCGCGGAGAACACATCGCCTTCTCCATCATGGTCAATAACGACACCATGCCCGCCAAGAAAGCCCTCGACAAGATTGACCAGATCGTCGAGAAGATAGTCGAAGACAAGAGGTAACTGCCTGCCTGAAGTATTAGAAGCTATCTCATAAATCGGGCTTTGAAAGGGCATGGCTTTAGCCATGCCGCAAATGGCGTTTTTGGAGCTGGCTTTAGCCCCTGAGGTACTTCTCTTTGGAGCTTATGAGAGGACTTCCAGATGTTTCTACTTGTCCCGCAACCGGCACCGACAATCGTGTACAACAGTATCTTGCAGGTATCCTGATCTAAGAACAGAAGGAGCGCCATGATTGAACGACTCAAGGAGAGCTTTGGAGGAGTACTGGGGTTCAAAGTTGTCGGCAAGCTGACGGCCGAAGACATCAAGGCATTTGAGCCGCAAATCGAAATCCTGATTGCCCAGCGCAAGCACAAGCCCATCGGCATCCTCGCCGACCTTTCGCAGATGCACGGCGCCGACTGGGGAGCGCGCTGGGAGGAAATGCGGTTTCTCCAGAAGCACACCGACCACATCGCGCGCATGGCGGTCGTGGGCGCCGACAAGTGGGAAGAGATTGTGGCCATCGTCACTGCGGGGGCGGCCATTCTTGAGGCCGAGACACGCTACTTCGACAGCTCCGAAATCCTGCACGCCTGGGAATGGGTGCGCACCGCCAAGCACGCCGAGGACGTTCCCGTCCGCCAGATCTCGCCTGGAACCGGCATCTGGAAGGACTACCATCCCGAGTGGATGGACATCGGCACGTAGCGATTCGCCAAGGGTATTCGCAACTTATGCTGAGAGGACCGTTAGCGACGTCGGTGGCATCTCGTCGTAGGTTCGTCCATCCAAGAGCCGCCCTGCTCGCTTCTTGCGAACACCGCCCCATTGTTTGAAGAAGAACGGAACACCGTGTTCCCGGCACTGGCTGCGGATGGAGGTTACCCATTGCGGCAACATTGGCCTAGCCCCAGGTCCGCTTTCCCCGCCAACAATCACCCAGTCGATATGAGATAGGTTGATGGTCCCCAAATCCTCTAGCAGCGGTTCGATGGATAGGAATTTTACTGCTGCTGGTGTCGAGCGCAGGTGTTCGATCCTGGGCAACCCATGTTTTTTATTTTCGACACTCACTCCCCACCAGATGTGCGGCTTCGCTGCTGCAAACCTCAGGCGTGTTTTTAGCAGATCGCGCATACGTCGGGACCGCTTCGTAAGCACCTGAAACGTGTGCCAATCTGCCTGCACCATCACATCCACAACAGAAGCAATGTAGTCATCGGGGACGGCTTCATGAAACAAGTCGCTCATTGAGTTGACGAACACGCGTCGGGGTGAGCGCCATTTCAAGGGCTCATTCAGCTTCTCCGGCACGAGTCGAATATCGAACCCTTGCTCGTAAGGATGGCCTTTGACGCCGCGAAATCGTTCCGCAAACACCGCAGCGTAGCAATGGGCGCAGCCCGGACTGATCTTGGTACAGCCACGAACCGGGTTCCACGTCGCGTCCGTCCATTCGATCTTGGAGCCCAATGACATCGATTCACCTAAAACCCAAATGAGGTTTGATCCGTTGAATATTTCAGAACATCATCCCAGAACTGATATGCCAGCGCGCTGCGGGAGAATAGTGCCAAATGATACAAGGGAAGATTGTTGTCGTCGGATCGAACTTCTTTCATCTTGTATAGGGGCAGTTGCAAGTACCCTAGCGCCTCCATTTGTGTAGCGAACTGTTGAGCCAGAAACCTGGGAAACGGAATTCTATTTCTTTGAGCTTCGTCCCAAGATTCGCGCCAGCGGTCAGTGCCGAGAAACTCATCGACTTTGCGCGAATCTTCACTCACATATCTGGAGTAGTTTCTGTTGGCGTCCATGTGAAGGGCGAGAAGACAAAGGAAGTCCAGAAACCTGGCCGACATCTTTCGGAGCGTCTCGAACTTTATTCCTAAATCGAAAGGGTCCACAAAACACAGGCCCAGCACGGTATTGTCCCTGAAGCCGAGAGGTATCTCACCGCAAATCCGATCGACCTGTTCGTTACAATCCCCCGGAATGTACGCTACATTGGCAGCAGGAGCAATGCGCTTAGCGCGGACTTGCAACGCCGCTAATAGCTCTTCGTCCTTCTCGCAAAAGATGTACTTGTCGAAGGGATCGGCGACTGTGAGTGCAAGAAGGGGGGAGCCGCTGAGAATTTTGTTTGTGTTCCGGACCCTGTTATATCCAGCTCCCGAATACAAATCGATGTACACCCTGCAATCCCATTTGAACTTCATGCCTGTTGAAAACAGCGAATCGTAAAGCCTTACAAGGCGATACTTCGTTTCAGACCAAGCGCCGACCTCCGGGCATGGCAATCCGTCGTCGTAACCGAGTTGCGGTTCATCCGTCATCAATGTCTACGTCGATTATCAACTCTACGTCGCTTGATGGGCGAAGATAAAGCGAAAAATGCACCCGGTATCTAAAAATCAAACTCCACGACCTCACACGACAAAGCTCTCGCCCGCGCTTTATCATTAGAGCTTGGCATGCGCTCGCCGCATCCCGCCGGAACGCTCGGCATCTATTTAACAGCACTGACAACCCCTACTGAGAGGACGCACTTATGGCTACCACATGACTCCCGCCCGCGAAGGCACTCGCATTCCGCCACCATCAACAACGCCCACATTCCCGCCACCTTCAAGAACGAACCATCCACTGATTTCACCAATCCCGGACAACGCGCGCCGCATGAAGCGCCGCCATCGAGAAGGTCCGCAACGAGCTGGGCCGCGAGTACGACCTGGTCATCGGCGGCCGCCACCTGAAGACCGCGGAGAAGACGAAATCGCTCAATCCCGCCAAGCCGTCGGAGATTGTCGGCGTTTCACCAGGCAGCCGGGGCCAGCGAAGTTGAGCCCGCGATGCAGGCGGCGCTGAAGGCGTTCGAGACCTGGAAATACGCCTCCATCGAGGAGCGCACCAACCTGCTGTTCCGCGTGAGCGCACCTGCTGCGCGAGCGCAAGTTCGAGCTGATGGCGTGGATGGTCTTCGAGGTCGGCAAGAACTGGGCCGAGGCCGACGGCGACATCGCCGAGCTGATCGACTTCTGCGACTTCTACGCGCTGGAAGCGATTCGCCTGTCGCAGGCCGAGCCGCCGGTGCAGCTGCCGGGCGAGCGCGACCACCTGCGCTACATCCCGCTGGGCGTGGGCGTGGTGATTCCGCCGTGGAATTTTCCCGGCGCCATCATGGGCGGCATGACGCTGGCGTCCATCGTGTGCGGCAACACCGTCATCCTGAAGCCCTCGAGCGACTCGCCCACCATCGCGGCGAAGTTCTTCGAGATCCTGGAAGAAGCCGGCCTGCCCGACGGCGTGGTCAACTTCTGCCCCGGCCATGGCAACAGCTTCGGCAACTGCCATCGTCGAGCATCCCAAGACGCGCTACATCGCGTTCACCGGCTCGAAGGAAGTTGGCCTGCACATCAACCAGCGCGCCGCGGTGCAGCAGCCCGGCCAGATCTGGATCAAGCGCACCATCCTGGAGATGGGCGGCAAGGACTCCATCGTGGTCGACGCCGACGCCGATCTCGATGCCGCGGTCGAAGGCGTGGCCTCCGCGGCGTTCGGCTTCAGCGGGCAGAAGTGCTCGGCGTGCTCGCGCGCCATCGTCGACGAGCGCGTCTACGACAAGCTTCCTGCAGCGGCTGAAGGAGCGCGTGGAGAAGATCACGGTCGGCGATCCGACGCAGAACCCGGACATGGGCCCGGTGGTCAACGAGAAGTCGATGAAGTCGATCCTGGGCTACATCGAGAAGGGCATCGCGGAAGGCGGACGCCTGATCACCGGCGGCGCGCGCGCCACCGAGGCCGGCGACGGCTACTTCATCCAGCCGACCGTGATTGCCGATGTCGATCCCATGGCGACCATCTCGCAGCAGGAAATCTTCGGCCCGGTGCTGGCGGTGATCAAGTCGCGCGGCTTCGAGCACGGGCTGGAGATCGCCAACAACACCGAGTTCGGCCTGACCGGCGCGGTCTATACCACGTCGGAAGACAAGATCGACGCGGCCAAGGAGCAGTTCCACGTCGGCAACCTGTACATCAATCGCAAGTGCACGGGAGCGATGGTGGGCGCGCATCCTTTCGGCGGCTTCAACATGTCGGGCACCGACTCCAAGGCCGGCGGCCCGGACTACCTGTTGCTGTTCACCCAGGCAAAGTCGATCGGCGAGAAGATCAGAAGATAGTGGCTGGGGGCTTGGGATTAGCGGCCGGGGAGAAATCTCCGGCCCGTTTTGTTGTAGCGGTGTGTGATCTCATTCCCGCCGGATACCGATCCCCGCCATCATGCGTCCGGTCTTGCCGAACTCCGCGCGGTGCGAGAAGAAACGCGTGGTGTCGCACGCGGTGCATCCATCGACGATGCTGACGTGTTCTGAGCCCAACCCGGCATCTTCGAGCTGACGACGATTGGCCTCGACCAAATCGAGATGCAGTTCGGGACCAAGCTCGCTGTGTCCGGGAGCTCGCGCGGTCAGAAACAACATGGGATAGCGAACGTGAATGGCGTCAGCGTCGAAGATCTCTTCGAACAGATCGCCGCTATAAGGAAATTGCGAATCGAACTCGGCGCGCACCTCGGGGCCAACCTGATAACAGCAACGCCGAATGGACGGCCCAATGGCAGCGCGCAGATCGCGCGGCACGCTGCCAAACTGCCTGCGCATTTCGCCCACGCCCTTTTCCACAATGCGGGCGGCGGTCCCGCGCCAGCCCGCGTGGAACGCGCCAATAACGCGCCGCTTCACGTCAGCCACCAGCACGGGAACGCAATCGGCGGCCTTGATCGCCAGCAGCAATCCGGGCGTGTCGGTGATGGTCCCGTCACCCGCCAGAGGCTCGCGCGGCGGCGCGTTCACCCGATGGACCACCGCCGAGTGCATCTGCTTCATTTGCACCAGCGGCCACATTCCGCCCCCGTCGCCGTTCTTCGCACCCAGCGCTTCGAGAAACCGCGCGCGGTTGCGTGCGACGTTCTCTCTGCTGTCCGCCGGGGTGACGCCGAGGTTCAAGCTCCGTCCGCCGTAACAAGTCGAAACTCCGCCCCGTCGCGTGCTGAATCCATGCACCAGCCACGGCGTGTCCGCGAGGCTCGGTGCACGCAAAATCTCCAGCGCGTTTCCAGTTGCGACCGCGGGTTGGTCTGCCTGAGATTTCCGGCGTGTGGGAGGGGAATTGGAATCCGCTGACACGCCTCTATTCTAATGAAAATTGCGCAGCTCGAATTCTGCCTCTCCCACTCGCCGGAATACAATCACTGCGGCGATGCTGCTCTACTACATCACCGACCGCAAAAGCCTTGCTGCAACCGACGCGCAGCAGCGCAGCCTATTGCTCGCCAGGGTCGCCGAGGCGGCGCGCGCTGGGATTGACTACATTCAGCTTCGCGAGAAAGATCTGGCGACTCGCGATCTGGAACGGCTGGCACACGACGCGGTACGAGTGGTTCGAGAGCGTTCCACGACGACGAAACTCCTGGTCAACGGCCGCACCGACGTTGCGCTCGCCTCCGGGGCCGACGGGGTGCACCTTCCCGCCGGCGACCTGGCTGCCTCAGAGGTTCGCGCGCTGTGGATGCAAGCCAGCGATCGCCCGCCGGTGATTGCGGTCTCGGCTCACACCATCGAAGAGGTGCGTGCCGCCGCTGCCGACGGCGCAACCTTTGCGGTGTTGGCCCCAATTTTCGAGAAAGTGCATACCGGCGTGCAGGGGATCGGCATCGACGCGCTGCGCGCCGCGTGTGTCGGATCAACGCCGGCGGACAATACAGAACCCGCACCACAAAATCACTTTGCGATATTGGCGCTGGGCGGAGTCACTCTGGCAAACGCGCGGGCCTGTCTCGCTGCGGGCGCCGCCGGAGTTGCCGCGATTCGCTTGTTCCAGAACGGCAATCTCGCTGAAACCGTTCGCCGCCTCCGCGAACTGGAACCCATCTAGCGCGCTACTCTCGTTCCGCTTTCCGCGCCAGCGACCTCAGCACCATATTGATCACTGCCAGCACGATGGCTCCCCAAAAGGCCGGCCAGAAGCCGCGGACCACGAAATCGGGTTTCAGCAGCGTGGAAGCAAACATCAGCATCAGCGCATTGATGACCCACCAGAAGATTCCCAGGGTGAGCAAAGTCAGGGGCAAGGTGATCACCTTCAGGAAAAATCCGAGCGTGGCATTCACCAGCCCGATCACTAATGCGGCGATCAGCGCTGCCGTAAATCCTCGCACGTAAAATCCCGGTACCACCTTGGACACGATCAGCAGGCTGATCGCGCTCAATAACCAATTCACCAGCAAACGCATTTCGTTCCTTTAGGGCAAGGAGAATCCGCGGGAAATTATACCGCGAGAATACATCGGCTGCGTCGCGGCGGTAGGCCCGCGCCCGATGCGATAAGCTCTTTGCAGAGGCCATCGACCATGCCGGACGCGATCGGGCAATTTGCCAAAGCCAGGTACCTGAACCTGGAAACCTTCCGCAAAACCGGTGTGGGGGTGTGCACTCCAGTATGGTTCGCGCAGGATTCGTCCGCCGATTCTTCGACTGACGGAAGCAGCGTCTTCTACATTTACTCAGCGCCCGACGCCGGCAAGGTCAAGCGCATTCGCAATAATCCCAGGGTGCGGGTTGCGCCTTGCGACATGCGCGGCAACCTTCGCGGAGCATGGGTGGATGCACACGCCCGCATCTGCGACGGCCCGGAAGCGGCACACGGGCAGGACTTGCTGCGCCGCAAATATGGCTGGATAAAGATTGCCGGCGACTGCGTCAGCCGCCTGCGCGGCAGGACGCAACCCGTGATCGCGATTCACATGGATTGAGACCACAAGTCGAATGGTGACCTTTATTCGTCGGCGACGACATACTCTCCCACATACCTTCGCGTCCAGTACAATTCAAGAACAACAATGCCAACCGTCCTGAGGTCGGGGCCGTATCGTTTCTATTTCTACAGCCACGAGCCCAACGAGCCGCCCCATGTTCACGTGGACCGCGACGAGCTCTCCGCGAAATTCTGGCTCGACCCGATCGGCCTGGCACGGAATTTTGGGTTTAGTGCCCGTGAGGTGAACACGGTACAATCACTCGTGGGGACCAACCACAAAGAGCTGTTGGAGGCTTGGCATGGGTATTTTGGCAGTAGCGGCAGATGAAAGAGTGGCGGACGTATCGTTTGATCAGGATGCGCTAAGCGTGCGCCTGAAGGACGGCCGCACCATCTCCGTTCCGCTCGCCTGGTACCCAAGGCTATTCCATGCCACCGTCGAGCAACGCCGCCATTGGAAGATTGCGGGAGGCGGCTACGGTATCCACTGGCCAGAAATTGACGAAGACATCAGCACCGAAGGGCTGCTGCGTGGGGCGCCCGCTCCGCAAGCCAACAAGAGCAGATGAAAGATTCCCGACGCTCCCTGCCGCAACATCGGCGGACAACGGTAGGGCCCCGCAGTGAGCTTATGGCGGAAGGACTTTTCGTTCTAGGTCCTGAGCCGCCTGCATCACCTTGTCCGGCGTGCCCAGGTCCCGCCAATAATATTCGTCGGCCCGAAACGCGATAATTTTTTCTCTCCGGCCCGCCAGACGCAGATAGCAGTCGATGATGGAGAACGCTCCCTCTTCCGTCATTTTCGCAAACAACCGCGGAGAAATTACGTGCATGCCGCAAAACGCCAGCGCCTGCGACCGCTCTGAAGGTCGCACCAATTCAGTTTCGCCGCCCCCGGACCGTCTGCCGCAAAGCTGGCCCTGCTCGTCGAACAGCAAGTAGCGATCGCTCTCCCGCGCTTGCACCGCCAGCGTCGCGAGGGCCCGATTTTCAATATGAAATTGCACCATGCGCCCCAGGTCGATGGTGCTGACGACATCCACATTGTGCACCACGAACGGCTCTTCCAGACCGCCGGCATCCTCCACAAAGAAATGCGCCGCCTTTTTCAGGCCGCCACCGGTGTCGAGCAAAACCTCCTCGCGCGAGACTTCAATCTTCATGCCGAAGTTGTCGTTCGCCTTCAGATACTCGACGATCATGCCGGCAAAGTGATGCGCATTGACCATCACTTCGCCAATCCCCACCGCCCGCAAGCGAGCCAGCGCGATCTCCAACATCGTGCGCCCACCGACTTCCACCAGCGCCTTGGGGCGATCGGTCGGTGAGTGGCCGCAATCGCGTGCCCAGGCCGGCCGCTAAAACCATCGCTTTCATTCGCCCAACTTCTCCAACTCACGATGCCGCACCACCACTTCCACCCCGTCCCTGCCCTGCAGATGTTTCGCCAATTGCTCCGCCAAATATACCGACCGATGCTGCCCGCCGGTGCAGCCAAACGACGCCGTCAAGCTCTTAAAGCCGCGTCGCTGATAATCGCTCACGCTGGCATCCACCAGCGCCGAGGCGCTCGCCAGGAACTGATGCACGCTCTCCTGCTGATTCAGATAATCGGCCACGGGCTCGTCTTTGCCGGTCAGGGCCTTGAAGCGCTCTTCGCGCCCGGGGTTGGGCAGACTTCGCGCATCGAACACGAAGCCGCCGCCGTGTCCGGTCTCGTCTTTCAGCGGGCCCCGGTGAAATGAAAAACTGAAAATCCGCACCGTAACATTTCCGGTTGCGGGGGCCAGTCTCTGCAATTTCTCCGAGCCCAGAATGCTCTGGAACGCCTCCATCAGCGTCGGCAGCGCAATCGGCAGTTTGACGTTATGCAGCAGCCAGCGCACGTTCTTCAGCGCGTACGGCACGCTTTGCAGAAAATGTGCTTTGCGCTCATAAAAGCCGCGAAAGCCATAAGCGCCCAGCGCCTGCATGATGCGAACGTACACGTAGGCGTAGTAGTGGTGCATGAACGCTTCCCGATCCAGTTCGATAAAACCCGCCAGCCCGTCGAGATAATGATCGAGCAACTGCTGGCGCAGCTCCGGCGGCAAATCGGCCTTGGCGTCGAACAACAGCGAAGCGATATCGTATTGCAGCGCGCCTCTGCGGCCGCCCTGGTAATCCACAAAAAATGGATTGCCGGCGCGCAACATCACATTGCGCGATTGGAAATCGCGATACAAAAAGTAATCGCGGTCCGCGCTCAGCAGGAATTTAGTCAGGCGGCCGAAATCCACTTCCATCGCCTGCTCGTTGAATGGAATATTGGTGGGCCGAAGAAAGTAGTACTTAAAATAATTCAAGTCCCAGGCGATGGACTGGCGATCGAAGCTGGCGCGCGGATAGCACACCTTGTAATTCAAATCGCGGCCGGCTTCGATTTGAAAGCGCGGCAACACCGCCACAACCTTGCGATAGGCTTCAACCGCCTGGGGAGCAATCGTCTCGCCCGCCCGATTGTTCGACAGAAACTCAAACAGCGTCGTGTTCCCCAGGTCTTCTTCCAGATAAGCGCCGTGATCCAAATCCTCCCCATAGATTTCCGGCACTGGCAGCCCGTGCCGGCGAAAATGCCGGGAAAATTCCAGGAAAGCTACGTTCTCTTCGCGCACTTCATACAGCACCCCAATCGCGCTGAATTTTCCGCTGGCCAGCCGGACAAGATTGCGCCCGGAGCCCCCCAGATGGCCCGGCAGCGGCTCCACCTTCTCCGCCGCTGCGTGAAAATGCTGCTCAAAAAATTTTTTCAGAATCTCCATGAATATGCTTTCCCGCGATTCAGTTTGCCCTATTGCTCAGCCGCCGACTACAGCAAGCGCTCCATCGCCTTGGCGAAACCTTCCTCCTGGTTCGAAGCCGTCACCAGCGTCGCCGATTTCTGCACCTCTGGACTGGCATTGCCCATCGCGATGCTGATGCCGCTCTTCTTGAACATCAGGACATCATTCGGCATGTCCCCGATGGTGGCGATCTGGCCCGGTGGGATGTTGCAGATTCGCGCAAACATTTCCACCACCTCTCCTTTATTCGCCTTTGGGTTCGTGACATCCAGATAATACGGTTGCGAGCGGGCGGCTGAAACCCGGCCCGCACTCCACTCCTGCATGTCCTTTTCGCAGCGCGCAACCGCGTCCAGGTCGTCGCTAACGCCCACCACTTTCACAACGCCATCCATCAGCGAATCGAAATCGTGCACCACCGTGGGTTGGAACTTCACCGTCCACGCCTCCCGCGCGACGTGCGGCGCATCGGCGTTGCGCACGTACCAGTCGCGGTCGGTATAGAGGAAGATGTCCAGTCCATGCTTGACGATCAGCCGCACAGCTTCGGCGGCCACATCGGTTGGCAGCAGCTCCCTGGAAATCGGCGTGAGATCGGGCCTGACCACCACCCCGCCGTTGAATCCAGCGATCGGCTCGGTGATTTGCAGCGGCTCGATCAGCATCTTCATGCCGCGCGGCGGCCGCCCGCTGGTTATCCCAAACAGGATGCCGGCATCATGCAGCTTCTTGACCGCCTCAATGGCACGAGCGGTGAGTACTTTGTCTTGTGTCACCAGCGTGCCATCGACGTCGGCGATCACCAGACGGACCCCAGGATTCTGCGTGCCAGCTTGAGAACTCATGCCAGGTCTTCAGTATCTCCTCGATTTCGGAAAATCAACCACAGAGAGAACGGAGAGAACGGAGAGAACTCGATAGAAACAAAAACTCCGTGTTCTCCGTGTTCTCCGTGGTGAACGCTTTGTCGCCTTTTTCACCGCCCCCTACAGCCCGGGGCTGCTCTGCATGATCCCGCCATCAACAAAAATCGTCGTACCCGTGATGTAACTGGCGCCCTCTCCGGCGAGGAACGCGACCACGCTCGCGATTTCCTCCGGCCTAGCCATGCGGCCCAGCGGAATGGCGGCATCCAATTTCGCCAGCGATGCCGGATCGTTCATCGTCGATACATTGATCGGCGTCGCCACCGCTCCCGGACCAACCCCCACCACCAGGATGTTATGGGCGGCCAGTTCCACTCCGGCAGTGCGGGTCAACATGCGCATGCCCCCTTTGGAGAGGCAATAGGCGGTGTTGCCGGGCATCGGCCAGTCTTCGTGCACCGAGGTGATATTAATGATCCGCCCACCGCCGCCTTGTTTGATCATCTGCTTGGCCGCCATCTGCGTGCCGAAGAACGCGCTCTTCAGATTTATGTCGAGCACCTTGTCATATTGCGCTTCGCTGGTTTCCAGCACCGAGGTGCGGGTCTCAATGCCGGCATTGTTCACCATGATGTCAACGCGCCCGAACCGCGCCACCGCCGTGTCAATCAGCTTCTGCAACTCCGTCACCTGGCTGACGTCGGCCTCCACCCCAATCGCCTGGTCCCCCAGCGCAACAATCTGCCGTTCCAGCTCCTCGGTGGCCTCGGGATGGGAGATGTAGTCAATCACGATGCTTGCGCCCTGGCTGGCCAGTGCCAGCGCCACCGCTTTGCCGATGCCGCTGTTTCCGCCAGTCACAATTGCGACTTTGTTCTGCAACGCCATGAGGGCCTCAGAATCTGGGATTTCGCCAAGACGGGCGGCGGTTCATCCCGGCTGTGCGGCATGGGACACGCCGTGACACGAAGCCTTACCGTGAGTAATGCAGACTGTGCTCAAGCACGATTCCGGGACCAACAAAGAAACGAATTCTGCCTAACGCCTTCCGCTCTTGATTCGAGTCATGACCAGCACTACGGCGACAAGCCCAACTACAAAGGCAATCGACCATACCTTGTTGTCCATTACCAGCCTCGGCAGCTTTGCTACAGAATCTGACAGAGAATCCATGGCGCTGCCGGGTCCCGTCCCAAAAATTGCATCGTAGCCCACAAACACCAGTAGAGCGGCCACAAGCACAATTGCGATGATTATGACTACGATCCACATGACTCAGCCCAGGATGTGTTTCCCCACTATAACCACAGTTAGCGCCATCGCAAAAGGAAAAGGCCTCCGCGAACTGCAATTGCGAAGGCCTGCTTTTTGACAAAAGTTAAGCGAGGCCGATGCCTCGCCGGGACGGTTACCGCTTTTTCTTCTTGGCGGCTTTCTTCGTGGCCTTTTTCTTTGTTGCCATTAGGTGTTTCCTCCTTGTGTAACCTTCTCCCTTGAAGGTTGATTTTCGTGGCCTAAAATACCATACCCGCCCAAGATGTTGCACGAGCAGTATGTCTAACACAAGATATTGCGGTTACTCGAACGGAATGTCAACAAAAATATTTGGAAAATCTCTTGCGCGGTCTTCGGTTTAGTGATCCGCGACCAGGTCGGCGAAAGACCGCGAAGCTAATCCAGGACGAAACAAGCCCCAGCGGCGGGACAAAATGTCCTGTCGCAAGCGCCTGAGTTACACTCGCTCACAGATGCGGACCGACCCCATCGAGCTCGAAGTTTTCAAGCATCTTTTTCACTCCATCGCGGAAGAGATGGGCGCAGCGCTGCGGCGCACCGCGTTTTCGCCCAACATCAAGGAGCGCCGCGATTACTCCTGCGCGCTGTTTGACGCGGCCGGCAACGTGCTGGCCATGGGCGATCACATGCCGGTGCATCTAGGCTCGATGCCGATGTCGGTGCACGCCGCCATCGCCGAATTGCGGCTCGCGCCCGGCGACGTAGCGATGCTCAACGATCCCTTCCGCGGAGGCACGCATCTGCCCGACATCACCGTGGTGGCTCCGGTGTTTGTGGGACGCGCCCGGCGCCACGCTGTCCCCGAATTCTTCGTGGCCGCGCGCGCGCATCACGCCGATGTCGGCGGGACCTACGCCGGCTCGATGGGCCCGTGCCGCGAGATCTACCAGGAAGGATTGCGCATTCCGCCGGTGAAGCTCGTGCGCGCCGGAACACTCGACCGCGACATCCTCGCGCTGTTGCTCAACAATGTTCGCACTCCCGAGGAACGTGAAGGCGACCTGAGCGCGCAACTGGCGGCGTGCCACACCGGCAGCACGCGGCTGGGCGAACTTTGCGCGCGCTATGGGATCCCGCGAGTACGGGGCGCCGCACGAGCGCTGCTGGATTACTCCGAGAAAATGATGCGCGCATTTCTGGCGACGGCGCCGCCGGGAAGCTACGCCGCCGAGGACGTGCTCGATGACGATGGCATAAGTGAGGAGCCGGTGCGCATCGCGGTGCGCATCACCTTTCCTCGCGCCATAAAATCCGCCAGCAGGAAACCGCGGCCGGTGGTCGTCGATTTCACCGGCAGCTCGCCACAAGTGGGGGGCAGCATCAACGCCGTGGAGGCCATCACGTATTCCGCCTCCTTCTACGTTTTCCGCTGCCTGCTGCGCGAAGACGTTCCCGCAACCGCCGGAGTGATGCGACCGATTGAGTTGATCGCGCCCGCGGGAAGCGTCGTCAATGCGCGTCCACCGGCAGCCGTGGCGGGCGGAAATGTTGAGACCTCGCAACGCATCGTTGACGTGCTGCTGCGCGCGCTGGCCCAGGCGCTGCCCGAGCACATCCCGGCCGCGTCCTCGGGGACCATGAACAATCTCACCATCGGTGGCATGGACAACCGCAGCGGGAAGGCCGTGCCATTCGCGTACTACGAAACCATTGCCGGAGGCTCGGGCGCCAGTGCGGCCCACGATGGCGTCTCGGGTGTGCACACCCACATGACCAACTCGCTCAACACTCCGGCCGAAGCGCTGGAATACAGCTATCCGTTAAGGGTGATGAAGTATGCGCTCCGCGCGGGCAGCGGCGGTAAAGGAAAACATCGCGGCGGCGACGGCATCGTCCGAGAAATTGAAGTGCTGGCCGACGCTACCGTGACCCTGCTCGCCGACCGGCGAAAGTCGAGACCGTACGGCCTGGCGGGCGGCGAGGACGGAGCACCGGGACGGACCGAAATACTTCGCGCTGATGGTTCCACCGAACTCATGCCCAGCAAGGGCAGCACGCGCTTGCGGCGCGGCGAACGAGTTCGCATCGAAACGCCGGGCGGCGGGGGATGGGGACGAGCGGAAGAGGACTGAGTCCGAACCTTCCTCTGCCCAGGTTAGCGTCCAAAACACGGGCGCGAACCTGGGGCACCAGGCGGGATGTTCTGCCGCCGAGAACGCGGCGCTGAAGCGCTGCACCTCCCGTTAAACTAACCCTGGAACTGCCCTAAAACTCCACCCGACGACACTTTTCTCTTCCAGCCTGGGCAACGCCAACCAGGGTTCCGCTACTCCCATCTAGTCTGAGGTACAACGATGAGATTACTCAACATTGTTGTTGCAACACTATTATTCTTTCTGCTGGGAGCAACGGTCCCTGCGATTGCGCAGGAACAACATGCGGATGAAGCTAAACCCGCCCACCCTCAGGAAGAAAAAGCTAAGCCCGCTCCCTATCCGGAGGCAGCACCGCGTCAAGGAGCCAAGCCGGAAGCGCGTTCCCCGGAAGCGCGACCCGCAGGCCATCCGAAGGAAGCAAAGCAAACTCCTCGTCAGCCGGAAGCGCGGCCCGCAGGCCATCAAGACGAAATGAAACCTGCACCGCACCCCGAGGCAGCCAAGCCGGCACGCCAGAATGAGCCCGCACACCAGATGCAGGGCGGCCATCCCCAACCGACGCCGGAACAGAGGCAGGTCCAGCGGAAGGCATGGCAGTCGCATCGCGCGCAACACTGGCAATCCGAGCATCGCACCTGGCGGCAGCGCGGCGGCTACCATGGCTACCGCATTCCGCAGGAACGTTACGGGCTGTACTTCGGGCCCAGCCATGTGTTCGCCATCAACACAGTGCCGGTTGTGATCTATGGCGGGTTTCCGCGTTTTCAGTACGAAGGCTTTTGGTTTAGCGTGGTCGATCCCTGGCCCGAATACTGGGCGGACGACTGGTATGACACCGACGATGTCTACATTCTCTATACCGACGATGGGTATTATCTGGTCGATCAGCGCTATCCGGGAGTCTTGCTTGCAGTAGACGTAGCCATGTAGCGAGGCGAACGGGTCTCCGCCGGGTATCCGCGCTTCGAGTTCATCGAGGTTGCGGTCCCGGCGACCTATGGCTGCACCCGTGATGACAAGGTGACTATATTCCGCGAAATTCCTGTAGATCGCTTGCGGGGTGGAGTATAGTGTCGTCATTGAGCGGCGCCCATGAGACCCTTGCCCCCGGATTTCGTCCGACCCACTATTCTGTGCATTGACGACGCCGAGATTGCTTTGCGCGTTCGTAAGCTTGTGCTTACGATCGCCGGCTACGAAGTTGTAACCGCCGCTTCTGGCGAAGAGGGCCTGGAACTATTCAAGCGGAGTGCGGTCGACCTGGTGATTGCCGACCACTTCCTGACCGGCAAAACGGGCACAGAAATCGCCAGCGAGATGAAGACCATCAAGCCGCATGTACCCATCCTTATCGTCTCGGCGGCCGCGGACACACCCACGGGAATCGAATTCGCCGATGAGTTCCTGCCCAAGGGCGAATCTCCCGAAGTGCTGCTGCAAACCATCACCCGCTTGCTCAAGACCTCGCCTAGTTGAGTCAGGGGAAGTCTGATTAAGCCAGTGGGAGTGCCTCAGGGGCTAAAGCCCTGCCTTTCATATCCGGCGTTTACGGACAGCCTGAAGGCCGTCCCTTTCAAAGCACCAGACTTAATCAGAGCTTCCCTAGGTCCCGCTACCCCAACAGCCGTGCCGCTTCCTTGGCGAAGTAGGTCAGCACGATGGATGCGCCGGCGCGCTCGATGCACAGCAGCGACTCCATCATGACGCGCTCACCGTCGAGCCAGCCGTTGCGGGCGGCGGCCTTGATCATGGCGTATTCGCCGCTGACCTGGTAGGCCGCCAGCGGCACATCGAAGCGCAGCCGCGCCTCGTGCAGCACGTCGAGGTAGGGCATGGCCGGCTTCACCATGATCATGTCGGCGCCTTCCTCGAGGTCGAGCTCGATCTCGCGCATGGCTTCGCGCAGGTTGGCGGGGTCCATCTGGTAGGAGCGACGGTCCCCGAAGTGGGGCGCCGAATCGGCCGCCTCGCGGAACGGTCCGTAGAATCCGCTGGCAAACTTCGCCGCATACGAAAGGATGGGAATGTTCTGGTAGCCGGCGGCATCGAGCGCGGTGCGGATGGCACCCACGCGGCCGTCCATCATGTCGGAGGGCGCGATGATGTCCATGCCCGCCTTGGCCTGCGCCACCGCGGTGCGGGCCAGCAGCTCAAGCGTGGGATCGTTGAGGATCTCGTAGTCCTCGGCAACCATGGCAGCCACCGAAGCTGCGCCGACGGAGCGCGGCGCGGTGGTCTCCACCAGACCGCAGTGGCCGTGCGACATGTATTCGCACAGGCACACATCGCCCATCAGCAGCAGGCCGGGGACCTCGCGCTTGATGGCGCGGGTCGCCTTCTGCACGATGCCGTTGTCGGACCAGGCGTCGGTGGCAACTTCGTCCTTCGCCTCCGGCAGTCCGAAGAGGATGACGCTGGGGATGCCCAGCGACTTCACCTCGGCGCACTCCTTCACCACTTCGTCCACCGAAAGATTGAAGACGCCGGGCATGGAGCGCACTTCTTTGCGCACGCCCTCGCCGGAACAGACGAACAGGGGATAGACGAAGCCCGCGGGGCTGAGCCGGGTTTCGCGGACAAATGAGCGCATCGCATCGGTGCGACGCAGGCGGCGGGGACGATCGGTCGGGAATGGCATAACAGCAAATTCTAGCACCGCGCGAGGGGCGCGGAAGCGCGAAAATCGCGGGAGGAAACATTTGTCAGTAGTCAGTAGTGACCCGTGATCAAACGACAAATCTTCACGCTCCTGCCGCATTCTGCTCGCGAAAGAAGTACAGCATATCGAGGGCAACGGTTGCCGCGCCGAGCTGTCGCAGCATGGTGGTAACCTGTCCGCGATGGTAGGTGCCGTGATTGACCACATGCTGCAGCAATTGCACCAGCGGCTCGGAATAAGGGGTCCCGCTCATATCTTTGAAGGCGAGCGGGGCATGGAGGCTGGCGTCAGTCAACCTGCTCAGAAATTCCTGCCGCTCCCGCTCGATGGAATCCCGAAACGATTTCAACTCCGCGATGGTCGTCAGTTCACGCGGGGTTGGCATTCCTCCTCCCGGCAATAGGGCCTTCCAGGTTGCGCTGGTCACATTGGGGTCGGGCCCGGCGGCGCGCGGCGAGGCGCCCTGCCATCGCTTCAGCCAAAGCCACTCCGCAAACAGGATGTGGAACACAGTTTCCCGGATGGAGGGGAAGCTGCTTTGTATTTCGCTGGCGAGTTGCGGGTCGCTCAGCTTTTCCAGCACGGAGAACAAGCGCTGGTTGGCCCAGCGGTTGTAGGCGTACAAGGTTTGGATATCGGCGACATCCATGGTTCCAGTTTCTCTCCCGTGTCAGAGTGCGAGTTGCTTGTCCCACATGGTGGGACTATCTCACTGGGCAGAGTGTGCCTCCCCCATATTGTGGGACATGACTTCTCCAGCACGAGCCGCTGCCATAGCGGCGCCACCTTCGCTGAAACGGCCGAGATAGGCGCTGCGCCGTCCATGGGCGCTCCACTGCGATCCCAGTCCATCGCCGGCGAACTCATCGGTCAGGGCGACTGCCGAGGTGGCATGGTCCACTTTGGTCAGCGGAGGGTAATAGTCGCTCTCGTTACCGCAGATGTGGTCATGGTGGTTGAGTGGGCGGGTCACGATGGTGGCCAGGCGTCCGGCGCGCAACACGGCATGCCCATTGTGCGGGTCGTCAGGCATATCGAGAATCACCGGCACATACTCGACGCGGGCGACGTTCTCCAGCAACTTTCCACCTCGGTGTTGGGCGAGTGCGATCAGCGCCTGGCGTTGTGCAGGGTTGGCCGCATCGTCCACCATCAATACCGCTTGCGCGGGATAAGGCTCCCCGTAGGGATCGCCCAGCGTGGCCCGGGCGCGGACGGCCGCCGCGACTGTCAGGCCGTCGAGCTTCACGCCATTCCACGAACCTTCCTGTACATGCCAGGCCAGCAGGGCCTGATTGCCGGTGAGACCACCAGCCTCACCGTTGGCAAAACATTGCGCGACGTAAACGTCGGTGGAGCGCGACTCGATGTAGTCGCCATGAATCTGTTGGGCTTCAATAGTTGCGGCAACCAGTAGAAAAACAGCAAGCAGCAGAACAAGTTTGCGCATGGGTGTGGGACTCCTCGACCCCGGTTGTAAGTATTTTAGTGCAGTTCCCCAGAGGCTGCATCTTGGGTAGAGCGGTGGATTCGGCAAGCACAGGAACTGCTTCATTGCCATCGCCTCGCCGGTGCGCGGGTGTCAGTTCCTGCTCAGCTCCTGGGCCAAATCGCCGATAACTCATTTGTGCACAAGTCCGCGATCATCATGGGGTTAACACTGGTTTTGAGCGCGGCCACGCTGACCGGAATCGGGGACTGGGCAACGGATGGATCCAGCGCTGCTGCAGTCGACCCGGCGTCCTCAGATCCGGTTGCTGCGTTCCCGGGGAAATACGCCGGAAGTGGAGTGGTTGCGGTTGCTGTGATGCCGGTGAACTTGCTTCCGGCGGGCAGCTATTCTGCCGCCAACATACCGGGATACACCATCACCCGCACGGTGCCGGAAGTCAGCCTGGAGTTTACGGTGGCCGACGAACAGGGCCGCCTGGTGCGTGATCTTGCCGCGAAAGACATTCGTGTTTTGGACAATCAAGTGCCGGTGGAACATTTTAGCGACTTCGCGCGGGAGGAGAATCTTCCCTTGCGCCTGGGAATTGTGCTGGACACCAGCGATTCGGTGATGCGGGTGTTGGCGGAAGAGAAGGCGGCGGCGCTCAATTTCCTGAACCGCATCATGCGGCCGCAAAGCGATCGCGCCTTCGTGATGGCATTCGGCGCCGATATCCACATCTGGCAGACTTCCACGGCCGATCGCGCGCACTTGATCGACGCCGTGGGCCACCTGCATCAGCCGGGATGGGGCACGCGCTTCTATGATGCGCTGTATGCCGCGTGCAATGAGTATCTGTCCTATCCGGACCAGAGCAGCCTGGTGCATCGCGCCATCGTGGTCCTGAGCGATGGCGCCGACACCCAAAGCTTCCACGATCTGCGCGATGTGGTCGCTATTGCGCAGCGCGGTGAGGTCCAGATCTATGCCGTGGCCCTGCATGGCAAGAAGCAGGCGCCTCGCAGTGACGCGGTGCTGCAACGGCTGGCGGAGCAGACCGGTGGCCGGTTCTATGTGGCGCAATCCAGCAAGGAATTGGAAGGCAGGTTCGCCGAGATCGAGCAGGACCTGCGGACCCAGTACTACGTGTCGTTCCCGCCACAACCAGTAACGCCGGGACTCCACGCGTTAGAGGTGCAAGTGCGCACTCCGCAAAAAATGCGGATCCATGCGCGCCAGGGATACTACGCTCCTGCGCAATAAGAATTAGCGACTCAGCTTGCGGCGCAGCACGCCAGCCAGGCCAAGGATGCCGGAGCCGAACAGTAGGATGGTGCTGGGCTCAGGTATCGGAGGACCGCAATCGGGTCTGCCGCCGGCACCGGCACAACCGCCGCCGGTCACCGTGAACGCTTCCGAAGGAATCGAGCCCAGGCTGTTCTCATAGGCTGTAGATGGTCCGCTGTTTTCATCCCAGTAAATCGGGTCCCCAAACTGGGTTTCGACGGCATTCTGAAGGGTAATCCAGTTGGTACCGGCTGACAGGGGAATGTTGGCGACATCGAAGCTGGCAATCCCAGTGTCATAACCAAACTGGTTGACGCCCAGATCCTGGAAACTGGAGACGTTGTAGGTGTTGAAAGTGCCGCCGAACGAGGAGGAACTCAACGCCATGTCCACCGAGCCCAGAACGTCGCCCGGGAACAGCCAGACACCGATGTGGAAGTCTCCCACGTCGCAAGCCGCAGAGCAAGTGAACGAGTCGCTGACGGAGAAGCCGAAGTTAATCGTCCAGGCATCCGCTGTGTAACTACTTCCACCGTTGGAGTAGAGAGTATCTGCCATGGCTGGAGCCACAGCCAGCAGCAAGCACAGAATTGTAAGCAGTGAAAGGGATGCAGTGCGCGTTTTCATTGAATTAAACCTTTCTTAGCGACCCAACTTGCGCCGCAGTACTCCGGCGATGCCAAGGATGCCAGAACCGAACAGCAAGATGGTGGAGGGCTCCGGGATCGGGGGACCGCAATCGGGGCCGGGGACGCCGCAGACGCATCCGCTGCATCCATTCAGCGTGAAGGCTTCCGAAGGAATCGAGCCCAGGCTGTTCTCAAAGGCCGAAGACGGTCCACTGTTTTCATCCCAGTAGATTGTGTCGCCGAACTGGGTTTCGACGGCATTCTGCAGGGTAAGCCAGTTGGTTCCCTGGGGCACAAGGACTTGGCCGCCCATGAAGTCAACCCGCTGAATGTCATAGCCAAACTGGTTGACGCCCAGGTCGGTGTGACCGGTGGCATTAAGCACAAGGTCGCCGTATTGATTGCCGAAGGAACCGGAGCCCAGTAGCATTTCCACCGAGCCCACATTGTCGCCTGGGAACAGCCAGACGCCGATGTGGAGGCCGTCCACGGTGCAATCCGAAGCGCAAGTGAAGGAGTCGCTGACGGAGAAGCCGAAGTTAATCGTCCAGGCATCCGTTGTGCCATTGATTGGACCGTTGGAGTAGCCCTGCGCAATGGCTGGAGCAACAGTCAGCATCAGGCACAGAATTGTGAGCAAAGAGATAGATGCAGTGCGCATGGAAGGATACCTCCTGGGTCTGCTAGAGGCCATCCCCATTCTCATCCGCGGCACGGCCTTCGCAACACAGAATTTTTACGGGAGGGCAAGGTGTTCCTGTTTTGGGAATCCCGGCAGAGACCCAGGAATGAAGGCGAGCAAGCCGCGTTGAATTAGCTCACATGCCTCCCAAATGTCAGAACAGCCTGCCGTTGCCCCGCCAGCCCGGCTGAAGACACTGATCGGCTATACTCGTCGGCAACATGGGTCCCATGTCTTCGGTTGCTTCATCAGGCGCCAAAGCAGTGCAGTCCAGACCGGGTCCGCGCTGGTTCACCCAGCCATTTTTTCTTGCGCTTGTGCTGGCGATTGCCACCCTTGCTGTTTACTATCCCGTCCACGGGCACCCGTTCGTCAACTACGACGACAGTCTCTACGTGACGGACAACGTCCAGGTCCAGAGCGGGATCAACTGGGACACAGTTACCTGGGCATTCAGCACGTTCGACGTGGGGACATGGCATCCGCTGACCTGGCTTTCGCACGCCCTGGATTGCCAGCTCTTTCAACTGAATCCTGCCGGACACCACGACGTCAACCTGCTGCTGCATGTCTTGAATGCGGTCCTGCTGTTTTGGGTGTTGCTGCGCGCCGCCGGTTACGCCGGACGCAGTTTCATGGTGGCCGCGCTGTTTGCGCTGCATCCCATCAACGTCGAATCGGTGGCCTGGATCGCCGAACGCAAGAACCTGCTGAGCATGTTGTTTTTTCTGCTGGCGTTGGGCGCGTATCGCTGGTATGCGCGTGAGCCGCGGCTCGGGCGCTACGCGGTGGTCGCATTCTTGTATGCGCTCGGATTGCTGGCCAAGCCGCAAGTGATCACCTTCCCGTTCGTTCTGCTGTTGTGGGACTACTGGCCGTTGCGGCGGATGTTCGCCTCGGCGCCGGCGTCCGATTCCGGCACGACCACCGAAACCGCCTTCCCGCCGAGAAAACTCTCCTGGCTGGTAGTGGAAAAACTGCCGCTTTTTGCGCTTTCTGCGGCCAGCGCTTTCCTGACCATGAAAGCGCAGCGCGTGGGTGGCGACAAGGTGTGGTATCCGCTTTCCATCCGGCTGGGGAACGCGGTCGTCTCCTACGCACAGTATTTGCGCGATGCGGTTTGGCCCACGCGCCTCGCGGTCTTCTATCCGCATCCCGGAAATTCCCTGAACGCGTGGCAGGCGGGTGCAGCGCTTCTGTTTCTGCTGGCCATCACCGGGCTGGTCCTCGATCGCCGGCGGCAACCCTATCTCGCGATGGGATGGTTATGGTTCCTGGGGACGATGGTCCCCATGATTGGCCTGGAGGGAGTGGGTTACCAGGGCATGCAAGGCATGGCCGACCGCTATGCGTATTTGCCGTTCATCGGACTGTTCATCATGATCTGCTGGGGCCTATCGGAGTGGGCGCAGCAGCGGCGCATTTCCACCGCATGGCTGGCCGGTCTCAGCTTCGCGCTGCTATTGACTCTGGCGGCCGTGACGCATCGCCAGATCGGATATTGGAGCGACAGTGCGACCCTGTGGTCGCGCACCTTGCAAGTCACCAAGCGCAATTGGTTGGCTGAGAACAATCTGGGCAAGATCCTGATGAGCCAGGGGCGGGTGGAGGATGGCATGTCGCACTTCATCAAGGCGACGGAAATTTACCCCGCCGATCCCGTCAGCAACATGAATATCGGGACCTACGAGCAGCAGCGCGGGAACCTGACTGAGGCCATCGAGCGATATAAGAAAGCCCTGAGCTCGTCGCGCGACGCCAGCTTAAGGTTCGCCGCCTTAAATAGCATGGGCCGTGCCTACAGCGATCTGGGCGATACGGCGCACGCGCAGGAATGTTTCGCCGCAGCGGAACGGCTGCAACGCCGGCGATAGCCAGCTGTGTCGAGCGCATGATTTGTAGTTGGAGGGAAGTTCCTGGCGAGGACCGCAAAGAACGCCGAGCAATAAAAGAGGCTGTGACTTTGGTTATGCTCTAGCCGCCGACTCCTGCGAGGGAGCCGCCGGCGTGGACGCATGTACCGTCACAGCCCTTGGTGCGATCACCGCTTTCGCAGTTCCAAACCCCGGCTGACGCCTCGCAGCCCAGTCGGTTTTTTCGGGTCTGGCGGTTCGCCCGGGTCGCCCCGTGGAACCGATCACCCAGCTTACTTCGGACTGGCTGACTATTATGTTTGCCTGTCCTTTTCTGCCGTCGACATGAGTGATCCTACAGCAGGATGAGAAATTGTCAACGCCCAAGGTTGGTGCAAGTGCAGTTTATTTTTGTGTGCGAATCTTTTCGCGCAAGCGACAGAAATCACGAGTGTTTTCGAATGCCTCAGCCATTATTCAAGGTCAATTCACATCTTTTTCACAGACCTGAAGCATCCATACGATTGTCTGGAGGAACCAGAATTGGCTCTTGACCAATCGGACGCGCTGAAGCATTGTATGTAGGTAGGAGTGGAATGCCCGATCTCGTAGCCTATGTGGACGGCGGCTCGCACGGAAATCCCGGACCCTCCGGGATTGGGCTCGTGATCGAAAGCCCGGACGGAGAAACTACTCGCATCGCCAAGTGGATCGGGCATCAGGACAACAACGTCGCCGAATACGTTGCCCTGCTCGAAGCCTTGCAGCACGCCATCGCGGTCAACGCCAAGACGCTGCATGTCTATTCGGACTCCGAGGTGATGGTCAAGCAGATGACCGGTGAATACGCTTGCCGCAGCCCACGCCTGTATTCGCTGAACTGGACCTGCCGTAAGCTGGCGCGAGCGGTTGAGTTCTCCATCGAGCACATTCAGCGCGAAGACAACTGCGAAGCCAACCAATTGGCCCACCACGCAGTGCAACAACGCGAAAACTTCTGAGCGGCACTGTCTGGCACGCATCATTCATCAGGAACAAAGATAATATTGTTATTTCAAGGGAGGACCGCGCCATGCTGACCAAAACCATCATCGAGCCGTTTCGCATCAAGAGCGTCGAACCCATCCGCTGGACCACCCGCAAAGAACGCGAGCAACATCTGCGCGCGGCGCACTATAACCTGTTTCTGTTGCCCGCCGACGATGTGCTGATTGACCTGCTCACCGATTCGGGCACGGGCGCGATGTCAACCCAGCAATGGGCGGCGATCATGCTGGGCGATGAGAGCTACGCCGGCAGCCGCAGCTTCGATCACTTTCGCGATTCCGTCCAGGACATCTTCGGCTACCAGCATGTGATTCCGACCCACCAGGGGCGCGCCGCCGAACGCATTCTGTTCAGCGTGATGTGCAAGAAGGGCGACGTAGTCCCCAACAACACGCACTTCGACACCACCCGCGCCAACATCGAGTTCGTCGGCGCCGAAGCCGTGGACCTGCCGATCCCAGAAGCTCGCCAGCCTGCAACTCGCCTTCCTTTCAAGGGCAACATGGATGTGGCCGCGCTGGAAAATTTGATCGCGCGCGTCGGCCGGGAACGCATCCCGCTGGTCATGCTCACTATCACTAACAACTCCGGCGGCGGCCAGCCAGTGTCGATGGAGAACGCTCGCGCCGTCAGCGCGGTTTGCCGCAAGCACGGCATTCCGCTGTACTTCGACGCCTGCCGCTTTGCCGAGAACGCCTACTTCATCAAGTTGCGCGAAGCAGGCTACGCCGCCAAGACTCCCAAGCAAATTGCGCAGGAGATGTTTGCGCTCGGCGACGGCTGCACCATGTCGGCGAAAAAAGACGGCATGGCCAATATCGGCGGCTTTCTGTGCACCAATAATTCGGTGCTCGCGGGTCAGGAAAAAGATCTCCTGATTCTGACCGAGGGTTATCCGACCTACGGAGGTCTTGCCGGCCGCGACCTTGAGGCGATCGCCGTGGGCGTGCAGGAATCGCTGGAAGAAGATTATTTGCGATACCGCATCGCCTCCACCGCGTATCTCGGAAACCACATCGCTGAGCAGGGAGTCCCCATCGTGCAGCCCCCGGGCGGGCACGCCATTTATCTGGACGCACGCGCCTTTCTGCCGCACATTCCCTTGGATCAGTTTCCTGGTGTGGCGCTGGCGGCGGAGCTATATCTGGAGGGCGGCATCCGCTCCGTCGAGATTGGCACGCTGATGTTTGGGGCAGCAGCCACCATGGACCTGGTGCGCCTGGCGATTCCGCGCCGGGTTTACACCCAGAGCCACATTGACTACGTGATGGAGATCATCCTGGCGGTGTGGAAACGCCGCGAGCAGATTCAGGGGATGCGCCTCACGTACGAAGCGCCCTTCCTGCGGCACTTCACGGCACATTTGGAGCCGGTGGCGGCGGAGCAGGTTGTCAGGTAAACGCGAAGTCCGGTTTGGGGAAGACCTATAATTCGTCCTGCCGTATTGCATTATATATTATTTTATGTAATTCTACCTTCAGAGTTAGGATTCCTTTTTGGCCCTCAGCATCAAGAACGAAACGACCGAGCGGCTCGCCCGACAGGTTGCGGAGCAAGCTGGTGAATCCATCACTGAAGCGATACAGCGGTCCCTGGCGGAACGTCTGGATCGGATGGGACGCCGGCGGCCAAATCGTCGGACGCGAGAAGCGCTGGAGGAGATCCTGCGCCGGGTCGATGCCATACCCACCGTGGACACTCGCAGCGAGGACGAAATCCTCGGATACGACCAGCATGGGGTCCCACGCTCATGGTGATTGACACCTCGGCATTACTGGCCATCTTGCTGGCGGAAGCCGAGCGCGAACCATTCCTCAATGCCATCCTTTCAGCGCCGGTGTGTCTGCTCTCGGCGGCCAATGCGCTGGAAACCGGCATTGTGCTGGAGGCGCGGCGCGGCGAGGCACTGGGCCGCGAATTCGACCTGTTTGTGTATCGTGCTGCCCTGCAAATCGTGCCTGTGGATGCGGACCAGGTGGAGATAGCGCGCCGGGCCTGGCGCAGGTTCGGCAAGGGCCGGCATCCCGCGGCACTCAATTTCGGCGATTGTTTTGCCTATGCTCTCGCCCGGAGCTCCGGTGAGCCCCTGTTGGCCAAAGGTGAGGATTTCCGCCGAACCGATGTTCAGCTCGTGGTCTAAAGAGAATCGTGACCACGAAAGGAAATCGTTCCCGGCCTCTCGCCAAAATCTGTTGTTCTGAGAAGTAAAGCATTCTGCGTTCAGCTTCCGAGAGCGGGACATTCTCGCGCTGTGCTTCGTCGAAAATTCGCGAAATGACAAACTCTTTGGCCTCGCGCGAATTTTGGAATGGCTTCATTTGACTAATCGAAAGAGTAGTCTCTAAAACTGTCACGCGTCGCCTTACGCTCTCGCCCCCCTTAGCACCTCATCCACCGTATTGATATCCACCAGCCCAAAGCAGCCATAAATTGCCGGAAGCACGCGCTCGGACGGGAAGGTACGCCGCAACTGCGCGACCTTCTCCGTGCCCGAGCGGTAGGCCGGAAGATACATGCGGCCCAGCAGCGGATGCCGTCCCCACGCGCCGGAGAGCTTGTCGGCGCGCTCTTCGCTGACCAGGAAATCGCGGCGCAAGGTCGTAGCCACTTCGGCTTGCGGCTTGCCTTCGCCCCAGGTGAGATACGACGACTGGTTCTTGGCATCATCCTGCAACAGCGCCAGCAGCACGCCGATCTGCATGTCATCGTCGGGCAACTGCTCGACTTCGGTCACGCCGTGCGCGATCAGGATGGCGTTGTTGGCGATTCCTTCGAACAGCGTCGCGGCACGCGTGTTCATGGTCAGAACGGTGGCTTCGAAACCGGCCAGCCCGCGAACGTACAGGTCCTGAAGATAGGCAAACGTGGTCACGTGTCCGGGCACGACTTCATGGCTCACCAGCTGCTGGAACTCCGGAAAGCTGATTTGCAGCGAGGCATTGATCTCGTAGCTCGCCTCGTATTTCGGGCTGCCATCGGCGTTGCGCGCGCGGCCAAGATAGTTCATGGAGCCGGAGAACCACGCGTCCTTGATGGGCAGAAAGTCGATGTTGGCGCGCGGCACATGCGGCCAGTTCCTTCGGCAGAATGGGCAGCAAGTTCGCCGCGCTGAGGTTGTCGAAGTACGCGATCACGGCCGCGCCCAGCGCGCGCACCGACGCCATCGGCGCTGTACGCTCGCGGCGCCAGGCATCCACGGCGCCCAGCAGGCCTCCGACTTCGCCGTCGAATAGCCGCCACGGTTCAGCAACTCCGCAACTCGGTCGCGCTTGGCTTCCGGCTGCGACGGCTCCGGCGGCTTGCCGGTCGAGGCCTGGACGCAACGCTCGTAGGGAACCGGCTTGCCTTTGCCGAGCATCTCCATCGCCAGGTCCCACATGGTTCTGAGAGACAGCTCGAGGCCGGCAAGATACTGGCCGCGCAGTCCGCCGATCTTCTCCGCCTCGGCGCACATCCCGTCCATGGCTTTCGGCAGGTCCACCTCGCGCAGATACGCTTCGACCGCTTCGCGATCGACGGTCTTGCCGCCAACCCCGCCGGTTTCGCGCACTCGCGCCGCGGCAGGCGTGGTGTAAGCAGCGGGCAACGGCTCATCGGAGAACCACGAGTCCGCAATGAAGCGTCCCGTTCCCGACGGACACATCACGTCTCCGCCCCAAAGCGTGTCAATGCCTAGCACGGCATCAGCTACATATCGTGCTATTTGGTCCATTATGAGGCCTTCTTTCCTTGGAGCGAGCTAAACCACACGTACAAGCATAGTCCAACGAACATCAGCGCGGAAACCATCTGCGATATCGGCTCGTTGAATAAAACGGAGTTTGGATCATGTCTTCACTATATTTGGGCAGCAGGCGCAAGGCCGCGCCGAAGACGCCGCCCAGCGCTCCGCCCGCCATGAGTCCGCCGGCAACGATGACGCCACGCTCGCGTATGCTGCGGCCACTGCTCACCGCCCGTCTTGTCGGCGCGCTTGTTCACCAGGTGCGAGAGGAATCCGCCAGCCAGTATGGGCGTGGTCAGTTGCAGCGGGAGGTAAATTCCCAGGGCGAAGACCATGGACGAGACGCCGAGCATCTCCAGCACCACCGTGATCAGGGCGCCGATGCCAAACAGGACATAGGCGACCGGCTGGCCGCTCATGAATCCCTCGACCACGGCCTTCAAGGCGGAGGCCTGCGGCGCGACCAGCACCTGGCGCACGTCTCCGGGCGCAGCCTCTCCGAACTGGAAGGCCTTGGCCAGCAGGATGATGGTCAGGCCGGCGGTGATCGCCGCGGCCACCACCCCGATGAACTTCACCTTCTCCTGCGCCGAGGGCGTGGAACCGATCCAGTAGCCGGCCTTGAGGTCGGTAATGAATTGTCCCGAGACGCAGAGGGCGACGCACACCATGCCGGCGAGCGCCATCACGAAGAACATGCCGGTGGTTCCGGAGAGGCCAAACTTCAGCAGCACCACCGCCGAGACGATCACGGTGAGCAGGGTCATGCCGGAGGCTGGATTGTTCGCCGTGGTGGCAATGGCGTTGGCGGCCACCGTGGTGAAGAAGAAGGAGAAGAGCAGCGTCAGCCCCAGGCCCACCGCCACCACGGTCCAGGTGACATGCAGCTGTCCAAAGAAGACGGCCACGGCGATGGCGCTCACCACCACGCCGAGGAGTATGGCCATGATCGGAATATCGCGGTCGGTCCGCTCCATATGCGGGGCTTCGCCGTGGCGGAAGGCGTGCAGCGCGATGCCGAACGATCCCGCCACCACGCGCAGCGATTTGAGGATGCCGACCAGGCCGGCGGCAGCGATGGCGCCCACGCCGATGAAGCGCACATAGTTGCGGTAGATCTCGGCGGCCGTCATGTGAGAGATGGGAATGGTGGCCGGATAGACCGCGACGTCGCCCATGTGGCTGCCGATGAACCAGATCACCGGGCACCAGCACGAAGTTGACCAGCACGCCACCGGCGCAAAAGATCATGGCGATGCGCAGGCCCATGACGTAGCCGAGGCCGAGAATGAAGCCGATGGCGTCGAAGTTGAAGACCATGCGATGGCGATCGACCAGCGACCGCATGACCGGCACAAATTGGAAGTTCAGGTACTCCTTCCAGACATGGAAGGTGGTGACGAAGAAATCGTAAATGGCGGCGATGACGGTGGCCTGGATCAACAGCTTGGCCTGGGAGCCGCCCTTCTCGCCGGTGACCAGCACCTCGGTGATGGCCGTGGCTTCGGGAAAGGGCAGCTTGCCGTGCTGCTCGCGCACGAAATAGCGGCGCAGGGGAATGAGGAAGAGAACGCCCAGGCAGCCGCCGGCCAGGCAGATGAAGATGGTCTGCACCGGATGGGGGTCGAGGTGGAGGATGTAGAGCGCCGGCACAGTGAAGACGGCGCCGGCCACCACGCTGCCGGAGGCGCCGCCCATGCCGGTGATGATCATGTTCTCCAGCACGGTGGAGCGGCGCCGATAGGCGCGCGCCAGCCCGATGGCGAGGATGGAGATGGGAATCGCCGCCTCCATTCCCTGGCCGACCTTCAGGGCGGAGTAGGCCGAAGCCACGCTGAAAATGATGCACAGCAGCGTGCCCCAGAGCACCGCGCGCCAGGTGACTTCCGGCAGGCTCATGCTGGTGGGCACCAGCGGCACATAGAGTTCACCGTCTTTCAGCGGCTGATAAGCGTTCGCGGGCAGGGACTTGGTCTCGAGTTCAGGTGCAGCGGTGGCCATGGATACAGTCTCCTGGCAATCTGGCAGCCGGGAGAATTGTATCGTGCCAGGCCAAACCGGCTCTGTGACCGGCGCAAGACACCGTGGTGACGGTTCTTG
This sequence comes from uncultured Acidobacteriaceae bacterium, assembly GCA_963736385.1. Lineage (GTDB taxonomy): Bacteria > Acidobacteriota > Terriglobia > Terriglobales > Acidobacteriaceae > Bog-257. Next base: position 56,741 of record CAVTOE010000008.1, read on the forward strand.
CCGGTGCCGGGCGGGAAGGATGATAATGGTCCCCATTCCCTGCGAGGAAAGTGGGCTGAGTCACGCAGCGAGCGCACAGAAACGAGGTGCCATGGTTCGTACTGACGCGTTTGTAAAACATATGTGTAAGGTTCTCAACAAGAAATCGGTTCTGGAGTTTGCCGCAGAAACTACAGCGTGTTTCATAAATAGGTTCGGCCTCACATCAGGTACTTATGCGTGAGGCAGGTGAACTGGTGAGCTTCTGTCATGAAGAAACGGCAGAAGCTGTTGACGGACGAGCAGTGGGAGCTGATTGGGCCATTACTTCCCGAACCAAAGCGTCGGCGGGACAACCGGGGCCGACCGTGGGCGTTGAACCGGGCCTGTTTGGAAGGCATTCTGTGGATTCTGCAAACCGGTGCCGCTTGGCGGTTCCTGCCCGAGGAGTTTCCTTCGCCCTCGACCTGCTGGCGGCGGCTGAAGCAATGGGAAGAGGAAGGCGTCTGGCTGGAGGCATGGCGTGCCCTGCTGGGGGCTCTGGATGAAGAGGGCCTGCTGAAATGGGACGAGACCTTCCTGGACGGCAGCTTCGCCCCGGCCAAAAAGGGGGCCTCGCGGTGGGTAAAACCAAGCGGGGCAAGGGCACGAAGTGGATGGTACTGGTCGACGGTCAAGGTCTTCCGCTGGGAGTTCGGCTGGAAAGTGCCTCTCCGGCAGAAGTTACGCTTGCGGAAGCCACGCTCGCCGCAGTCCGCGTGCCTCGTCCCAAGGGCCGGCCGCGGCAAAAGCCCGAGCGCGTAATCGCCGACCGTGGCTACGACTCTGACCCGCTGCGCCAGCGACTGAAGAAGCGAGGCATCGAACTGATTGCGCCCTATCGCAAGAACAACAAGCAACGGCGCTTCGAAGATGGACGTAAACTGCGGCGTTATGTTCGCCGCTGGATTGTGGAGCGAACCAACGCTTGGCTTGGTCAATTCCGCCGGTTGCTGGTTCGTCATGAGCATCTACTCTCCACCTACCGCGCCTTCTTCTATCTCGCGTGCTTCTGGATTACGCTGAGGCACTGTTTATGAAACACGCTCTAGAAGAAACAACTCGAAAGGGATTCCGCGATCGCCGAGCCATCGAATTAGAAATAACTGAGTCGGTCGTAGGTCGCCTTGTGAAATGGGGGCAATGGCTCGGCGGCATTGTGACTGTAATTGTGATCTTATTTGGCCTATTGCTGGGGAAGAGCTACTTCGACGTTTATACTGCAACCCAGTCCGCGAAGGGCGAGATCGCTAAGACAATGTCCGACGCCAAGACGCGCCTTGAGCCGCAGCTACAATCGGCGCGGGACGAGGTGTCCGGCCTCGTCAGGACGGCAGACAATATCAAACAACAATATGGGGAGCTGCAGTCAGATATTGGACGGTACAAACGTACCAACGTTCAAATTGAGCAGCTGCAGAGGCAATTGAGTGCCGTAAAGGATCAGATCATTGACCTTGGCGGCCACACGCTGAAGGCACGAAAGGTGGAAACGACTGGTTCGGAGCCTAGCTCATTTACTTTCGGTCGTCCCGGTTGTGACTCTGCTTCGGCTTTTGATAGTGGAGGGGCAGCTGCCTACTGCGTCCAAGGCCTGCCACCCGTTCTTTTTCAGCTCACGCCGGCTGGCGACGCGAGGCCAGTGTCTAGTAGCTCTCCGGTTGGTTATCAAGATACTTCTACAAGGCCTAAGCCTGCACCGCGCCAACCCGAGGAACTTTCTACGTAGAAAAAGGCAATGTTGGTGCAGGCGATAGGGCCTTTCTGTGCGTGAAGAACTCGGATAACACCTTCGGCTGGATGCAACTCGCGGCAGCGAAATAGAAGTTTTGGGCGACTCAGTTGGCGAGGGCCCGGGTCTCCTGCCCGGAGCCATCCTTAATTTTGGGCAACGAAATCAGGTAACTGTGGGTGGGTGCGAGGCTTGGTCGGCCGGGTAATCGATGACGAACCTCCAGGCGATTTCAGGCACAATATGTTTTGCACCTTGTACCCTCATAGGGTAATCTAACCTTCTGGAGAAGCGCACGCCACATTACGAATTGGTGCGTATCCAGGAACAGGTTCGCCGGATGGGCGCGGCGGCATTTACGAAGACCGCCTTGGACGGCGGACGCGAAATGGGATTGACCACGGCCGAAATGCTGGCGGTCATTGGCTCCCTATCGCGACGGAATTTCTACAAGTCGATGACAACGTATGCCGATTATCGCGTCTGGCAGGACGTTTATCACGCTGACACGCCTGTGAACAAGCAAGCGTACATCAAGATCACATTGCGGGACATGGCCCCGGTGATCCAGTTTAAGGAGAAGTGAAATGCCGCGGAAGTGCTTGAATTGCGACTCGCGTCGAGCCATGACCCGTTTCGAGGGAGAGACGTTCGAGGTCGAATACGCAGGAAATAAGGCCAAGGTGGACGGACTTTCGGGCTGGCGATGCGACGATTGCGGCGAAGTGGAATTTGATGCAGCCAGTGCGAAGCGCTATGCAGCGGCAGGCGATGCACTGGTCCTGCGGCAGCGCGCTAAACAGAGCGAAGAGATTCGGCGCATTCGGCGCAAGCTTGGTTTGACGCAAAGGGAGGCCGCTCAGCTGACTGGCGGCGGCCACAATGCCTTCTCGCGTTACGAACGTGGAGAGGCAACTCCCATGCCCGCGGTCCTAAACTTATTCCGGCTGCTGGACAAACATCCGAATCTGCTGGCTGACTTGAGGAAAACCCATGCCATTCGGCACCGGGCCAAAATTGCCAGCTAGTTTTGAGGCGGATAACCCCAGCCAAGAGTGACTTCCTGTCATCTTTAGGTTAGTTTCGTTCAGGCAGTTCTGCCCTGTGGCCCTTCCAGATTAATGATCCTGGTTTCCAGGTCGAGGAGCTTCGATTGCACGGCATCAAGCTGCTGAGTGGTGGATGCATTGATATTGGAGACATCGGCTTCGATCTTCCGCATACGCACGCCGGATGATTCCTGATAAGCGCCGAACGCCCGAACAATGCGAGTTTCTGAGTCATGCGTGCGCTCGTCAATGTACTCGCGCAGACCCTGCATGCGCTCGTCAATGTACTCGCGCAACTGCTGTATGCGGACATCAATGGAGCTCCACAGCTCGCGTTCGCGCTGTTCGGCACGACGTTCCATCGCCTCCAGAAACTGCTTCGTTTCGGCATCCATGCCCCAAATCCTATCACACCGGGAAGTCCTGCCTTCGTCCTACGCCTAGGGCGCCAACGCGGTGTTCATCCTGTATCACGGCTGGACGTAGACCGGATTGTTGGGAGACGGCGGCTCGTAATCCTGCCCATACTTGTTCTTATGCCGCGCAGTGGTGGCTGGCGTCACGCGCACGCGGATTACGCCCAGCGAGTAAGAAGTCTCGCTGACCATCACCTCGCGCGAGAGGGCGTGGAGTGTGGCGGGCAGCGCATTCTCATTCCAAACGTGCAGCCGGTAGCGGCCAGGCGGCACGGAGGCGATGGAGAACTCGCCCTGTTTGTTGGGGACGGCGAAGTATTGGCTGGACAGAACGACCACCACCGCACTCATCTCCGGATGAATGTTGCAGAAGATGTAGGACACTCCTTCGCGGTCGAAGTGGACCGTGCGGCTGGTTCCAGCCTCGTAGAGTCCGAGATCGAAGCGCTTGCCGTTGAACAAAGAAAACACGTTGTGAAACCAGGGATCGCGGTTGGGAAAATCTACGGTTGAACCCTTGGTGATGACCAACAGGTGCGGCTCGAAGGCTTTGTTCTTCTGCTGTAGCGTGGCATGCATGGGAGCAACGATGGCAGGGTCGCCCGACGCAGCGATCGGGGCCAGCCAGACGACGGTGGCGCTGGCAGCAGACAGGTTGCCGCCTGCCTCGGCCACCACGCGACCGGAGACGCTGATGTCTGCAGACCACAAGGCTGGGGTCGCGCACAGCGCTAGCGCGATACTCGATAACAGGGCAAATTTTGTGGCGATACGCATAATTCCGTTTCGTCGAAAATCATTCACCACTGAGACACCGAGGCCACGGAGTTTATGGTTTCCATCGAGCCTTCTCCGTGATCTCCGTGCCTCCGTGGTGAATTTTCACTCGCATGGGTGGGCCGCACCCCATGTGTCACTCAGAAGAGCACCCCCATCGCCATGTTCAGCTGCCCAGCATCGTAACTGTGATTGTAGATTGAGAAGGTTGTCAGTCGGCGGTATTCCAGAGACAACAGCAAGTCGGAGCGCGGCCGGTAGATAACGTTGCCAAAGCCAGCCCGGTTACGGGTCAAAAAAGGATTGGCATAGCTCTGGGACTGGTCGCCGAAGTGGCGAATGTCCGCGGCAAAAGGATTGTCCTGCCCAAACGCGGCATTGAACTCAAGTTTGGGCAGGGGCTGATACTTCAACTGTGCCCAGCCACCAACGGAATTCAGCGGCAGTACGGTGGTGGCAGGATCGGTGAGCGGCCCGCCATAGACGACGCTGCGACTAAGGGCAGCGCCGAGTCCGCCGATGGCTTGCCCGCGGTAGAAGAAGCCGCTTAGCGTGAACCAACGGTTAAGCGGCAGGTTCCAGTCGGCGGTCGCGGCATAGCCATTCACCTTGCGGTTGAAGCCCCAGTACTCGCGGCTGTAATAGCCTCCAGCGCCCACCGTGAAGGTCCGGCCCAACAACGGATGGGAGTAGGCGACCCGCGCCGCGAAAGCGGGTTGGCGTGATTCTTCTCCTGCACCGGGAGCGCGGTACCAGACGTAGTTGAAGCCATTGGGGGGCTCGCCGGTCACGGGATCAAGCACAGCCGCTTGCAAGCTGACATTGGAATGGGACTGGTTGGAAAACTCGAAACGATGCTCGACCCGCAATTGCGGAGTCCATGACCAGAGATTGCCCGAGTAGGTCAGCGCAGGAACGATCAGGGACGCGAACGAAGTTGGAGGTTGCGGAGCAAGGAACAAGCCGTCCTGCCCGGCAACTACCGATGTGTCCTTCCAATCCAGACGAACGGTCGCGGTACGCAATCGCACCAGGCCGGAGTTCACGCCATTGTAGGTGGCGGGAAATCCGCCGCCGAAATCAAGATTGAGGTTGCCGCTGGCGTGTGCCCCGAAGACGTCCGGCCCAAAGACCTCGAAGCCGAGAATCGATTGCCGAAGCGTGCCTCCCACCGAGCCCGGCGAGTCCATGGGATCGGGCCTGAGGACCCAGGTGGGAATGTCCTGATTGTCCGGATAGCCGCTGTTGCCAAACAAATTGAAAAGCACGATTCCTGAAAAGCGCACTCGGTATTTCGAAGCGCTCTCCACCTTCGTCTGGTATTGCTCGTTCACCTTGTCGGAGAGCAATTGCTCATCTTCGGAGAGTTGGTCCACCCGATGCTGCAATTGGGCAGTGCTCGACGAGGAAGTTGCCGGCGAGGGTTCGTCGAGCGCGGACTCAGCGCCGCTGATGGTGCCGCCTGCGCTGTATTGTGCTTCGAGTTCCTGTCGCAGGTGGGAGATCTCTGCACGGCTGGCCAGCGTCTGCTGCTGGAGTTGCAGGACCATTTCCTTGAGCTCGCGGACTTGGGACTGAAGTTCCCCTAAGGACGCGTTCACGCTGGCGTTGTCCCCAGCCGCAGCGTTGGATGGAGCTGTCTGGGTAGAACCCGGCATAGCTACCAGCAATGCGAACGCCACCAGCAGCACCGGACGTGAAACTTGGAAACACCTGGTGAATTTCATGTCGTACCTCGCGCAACGAGTTTTGAATGTCCGCGACACGTGCGGGGCCTGGGCCCGCGTGTTCAGGCAGTGAACGGTTGAGAGGCGTCCGCGGTCCGGCCATTCCACGTGACGATCTTCTTGCACACCCGGGGGAGCACGATCTGCATCACGGTGCGCCCCGGTACCGAGCTTTCCAGTTGTAAGCTACCGTCGTGGTCCTGGACGATCTTCTGCGCGATCGTAAGACCCAGTCCGGTGCCGTTCTCCTTGCCATGGCTGACGAATGGCTGAAATAGCTTGTCGTGAAGGGAGGGTTCCACCCCGGGCCCGTCGTCGGTAGTACGGATTTCGAGGTTGCCGTTGACCTCAGCCACGTGTACCACGACGTGGCCGCCGCAAACCTGGGCAGCCTGGCAGCCATTCAGCAGCAGGTTGTAGAAAACGCGCTCCATTTTGCGGGGATCGAATTGCGCGCTGTGCAACCCGGGCGATTCAATGCTGACCAAAATGTTGTGGAATTGGGGATGCGCCTGCACCAGCTCAATGGCGCGGCTGATGGTCCGCTCGATGGGAGCTTCGCTCAAGTTCAACGAATCGGCGGGACGTGACAGCTCCAGAAGCGAATCGACCAAATCGGTCAGCCGGTTCACCGCGATGCGGATCTCCAGATAAAGCTCTTCGCGCTGTTGTGGATTCAGGTCGGCATCGGCCAAAAACTCCGCATTGGCCAGGACCGCGGTCAGGGGATGGCGCAGGTCATGCGAAATCGAGCTGGCCATGCGGCCAATGGTGGCCAAGCGCTCGGCGTCGAGCAGCCGTTGCTGCGCTTGATGCAGGCTCTCGCGCATAACGGAGAAGGCATTCGTAAGTTCTTCGATCTCACTGGCACCGCGTGCTTGCAGCGGGTAGCGAAAGTCGCCTTTGCCCAAGGCCCGCACTCCGTCCACCAGTTCCTCCAGAGGGCGGGTGAAGGTCCTGGCGGTGACGTACACCAGCATGCTCCCCACGAACACCGCACCCAGTCCGACCGCCAGCAACAGCCGCCGCAGATGGTTCAGGAAGGCAGTGGCTTCGTCGTACGACTTCATCACCAGCATGGTGACCGGCGGGACCTCGCCGGGATCCAAGGCGAGCGACGAAACCACGAAACTTTCTCCGCTCAGCTTCCAATCGATGGGACCTCGCGGGATGGCTTGGCCCTTCAGGGAGTCGCCAACCTCACTTCGCTGAGCGGCATTGAGCGTGCTTACCACGACGGTGGACCCGCAAACGATGGTCACCTGGCTGGCCGCGATCTGGCTGACCTGGCGGGCAACCGCCGCGTTCATCTCATCGCCGACCGCAACCACCCCGAGCAGCGAATTGTCGGTGCTGGGCCCGAAGTAGATTGGGACCAGGACGACTTCATAGAGATGTCCGCCGGCAAACCACCACTGCAGCGGCTGGTCGAGGGAGTTGCGGTGTTCCACGAATTGCTGGGCTTGCTCGCGGGTAATGCCCGGTGCTTTGGTGTGAAATCCCACAAACTGGCCGGCGGGATCCAGCAGAGCGAACAGGTCGCCGCCGGAAAGGCGGAACATCTCACCCGACGCATCCTGGATGGTGGGCGGGTGATGGGAGGTCATGAGCGCCTTGAGGCTGGGAAGATCGGCCATCAGCTTGGCGGAACGCGCCAGGACGGCCTCGCGCTCCTTTTGCGCATTGCGGAAAGTTTCGACGGAGTTGGCCAGATCATTGCTCAGGCCGCGGCGGACTTGGTTTTCCACGGTGCGCTGCACAATCAGCAGAGAGACCGCAGTCAGTCCCGCCGAAGTCAGCAGCATGGCGATCAGGAACTTGGTCCGCAATCGCCGCCCCATCGCCAATCTCCTCCCCAACTCCGCTTAGCGGACGAACTTGTAGCCCGTCCCGTGGACAGTACGAAAATGTACTGGATCGGTGGGGTCCTTTTCCAACTTTTGCCGCAAGCGAAGAATATGGGTATCCACCGTGCGCGTGGTCGGGTAGTTAGTGTAGCCCCACACTTCATTGAGCAGTTCGGTGCGCGAGACTACCCGCTCCTGGTGGTTAAGGAAGAAGCGCAGCATCTTGAACTCTTGCGGAGTGAGGGCCACCGCCTGGCCATCGCGATACAACTCCATCTTGGAGAAGTTCACTTCCACATCATCGAAACTAAAGGTTTCGAACTTGTCCGCAGCCTGGTTCAAACGACGCGTCGCGGCGCGCACCCGCGCCAGCAGCTCGCGGGGGCTGAAGGGCTTGGTAATGTAGTCATCCGCACCGATTTCCAGCAGCAGGACTTTGTCCAGCACATCGCTGGCGGCACTCAATACCAGGATGGGAACGCTGGAGAATTCCTGCTTGATCTCGCGACAAAGGTCCTGGCCCGACTTCCCCGGCAGGCGCAAATCAAGGATGACGATCCGCGGCATGGTAGCGCGGAAGGTCTCCATGGCAACTGCTCCGTCGGGGGCGACAGACACCTCGAACCCCGCCGATTCAAAGGTCCGCCGCAAGGCCCGCTGCACAGCCAAATCGTCTTCAATCACCAGGATTTTGTCCATCGCTCGTTCCACACAAGGTCTGAGCTACAGCTAACAACACTATCGAACTGACAGTCAATGGGATGTTGACAATTCTGTGACATTCATAGCATCGCTGGAGACAACTCGCGACAAACTATGTCACCAACCTTTGACAATGTGTTTACCTGCCCAAGACAACTCCTACTTCCGTCCCAGTTAGATTGCAGAAGGCTCATGGCGACAACGATTCACGGGACTCCGCGTCGTCAGATCAATTCTGAAATTGATGGAGGAACGATGTTCAGCACCTACAAGTTCAATAAATCTCAAACCACCACTCGGCTGCTCTTGAGTGCCACCATGTTGCTGGTAGCGGCTACGCTGTTTAGCCTGCCGGCGGCGGCCCAGAAAACTCAGCCGACAATTCTCACATCCGACATCGTAAACATCAGCGTCAATACCGATACCAACCTGGTCAATCCTTGGGGTATGTCGTTCAGCCCGGCGGGACCCTGGTGGATCTCCGACAATGGAACCGGTCTTTCCACCCTGTATAACGCAGACGGGACACCCCAGGCATTGGTCGTTACCATTCCTTCGGGAAACGGGGTAGACCCGGGAACTCCGACGGGACAGGTTTATAACGCCACGACAGACTTCAAGGTCAACGGCAACCTGACACACTTCATCTTTGCCGGCGAGGACGGAACCATCTCCGCATGGTCCGCGGGCGCGAGCGCAAGTCTGGCGGTCAACAACAGCGGCAGTGGCAATGCTGTCTATAAAGGAATTGCTTTGGCATCGGCGAGCGGCGCCAACTACCTTTATGTGGCGAACTTTCACAACGGCTCGGTCGACGTGTTTGACACGAACTATTCCCCGCACTCGTTCGGGTCAGGGGCGTTTACGGACAGCGCCATTCCGACCGGCTTTGCGCCTTTCAATGTCGCCAACATCGGGGGTGGCAAACTGGCGGTGACCTTCGCCAAACAGGACCCCGACAAGCATGATGACGTGGCGGGCCCGGGAAATGGTTACGTCGACATCTTCGACACGTCAGGTAATCTGGTCATGCGGCTTCCGCACGTCGTCTTCCTGAATTCTCCCTGGGCTGTCGTAGTCGCTCCGGCAACCGGCTTTGGCGGATTCAGCGGAGACATTCTGGTGGGGCAATTCGGTAGTGGTGCAATCGCGGCCTTCGACCCTACCAACGGTAAGTACATCGGATTGCTATTTGATCCCAATCTCCTGTCGCTACAGATTAACGGGTTGTGGGGGCTTGGGTTTGGCAACGGCGGCTCCGCTGGTCCAACCAATACCCTGTTCTTTACCGCGGGAGTTTTCGGAGAGGCCCACGGGCTGTTCGGCTCAATCGTGGCTCTCCCCGGCATTCCCAAGCCCACCCAGAAGTGATCGAAGCAGTAGGAAAAGTAATTTCCAGGAGGGCGAACCCGCCCTCCTTTTTTTCCGCCGAGTGGGTCCGACATCGGCTTCGAGCTTAGAATCGAGTGATGGCTAGACAACGGTTTTGTCGCTGGCTGATTTGGGGAGCGCTATCTTGCGTCACGATAACTGTTTTCGCTGCTGCCCCCCAAGTCGAGCGAATCGGCGCCTTGACTGCGGCCGGACCGTCTGACGCGCTGAAGCAAGCGGTCGAACAAAAGGGATACCGCATAACCCTGGACGACGGTTGGACAGCGGAGTTCTGGTTTGCAAAACAGCTTAAAACCGCGGCGAAGGATCTTCCCGGTGCTCTCTATCCTGAGCTGGCCAACGCAGAATTCGTTGGCGTGGTCAGTCTGCCCAAGGGCATGACCGATTTTCGCGGACAGGCAATGCCGGCCGGCGCATACACCTTGCGTTATCAACTGCTGCCGCAGGACGGCAATCACATGGGTGTGGCACCTAATCCTGATTTCCTGTTGGCCATTCCTGTCGCCAGCGATCCAAATCCGGAGCAGGGGTACCTTTACAAGAAGCTGGTGGCATTGAGCGCCAAAACCACCGGTACGAACCATCCGGCAGTAATTGCGCTGGACACAGCGGGCAGTCCAGGCAGCGTCGTGGGAGATGCCCAAGGAGTGATGGTATTTACGGTGGCTGTTCCGTCCTCGGGTGCGGGCGCGACCGAGAAACTGGGAATTGTGGTGAAAGGTACCGCCGGGCAGTAGGAAGGTAAGGGAGGAAGACCTTCCTTCGTTTGTCATCCTGTCTATAACAACGACGGCGGTGTCAAGGGCGCACGAAAGCGGCGACGCCCACGGTTTTAAAGTAGCGCCATTTCGCTCTAGTGGAAAACACCATCTCTGCATAGGACCAAGACTCGCGCGCTACGAGAATCACTGATGGCAGCCTTCGCTCCACCAACCATCTATTCGGTTTGTTTCACCAACCATGATTCTTGTCTTCGAACTCCCAGACCCTTCTGGGAGGCAGGGGGCCCACTCAAGTGACCGGTCTTATTCCGACACCACAGGATGACTCGGGCTGCCCTGCGTGCGAGCGGCGGCGTAGGGTTGTTGGCTGCGCCACATCCAGTACAACCGCACCGCCAATTTGCGCGCCACCATGACCTTGGCCACGGCCGAATGCTTGCGGTGCTTCAGCCGCTGATAAGCGCGCTTCAATTCTGGGACCAGGCGCGCCGCGCTCTGTCCCGCTTCCACCAACAAACTGCGTACCAGGGGATTGCCTTGCTTGCTGATGCGGCCCAACCGCTGCCGCCCGCCACTGGAATGCTCGGCCGGATTCAGCCCCAGATAGCTGACCACCTGGCGGCTGTGGGCGAAGCGCTCGATCCGGCCCAGCGTCAGCGCGAAGGCCAGGCTGGTAATGGGACCGACTCCGGGATGGGTCTGCAACAGCCGCGCCACGGAATTCTTCTTCGCCTCCTGCTGAGCGGCGAGGTCCAACTCGGCGATGCGGCGATCCAACTCATCCAGCAACTGCAGCGAATCGTCGCGTCGCTTTGCCGTCCACCCGCTCAGCGGCAGGGCTTCCAGCAACTGGCGTCCCGCCGCGCTCCACAGCTTGCGCTTTTGCTGCACTCCCTGATTCAGCGCCAGATGCTGCAACTGGTTTTTCACCTGTCGCCGCATGGCCACCAATTTGTGGCGATGCAACAGCAGTTGCCGCAGGTCGCGCTGCTCCAGGCTCGGCACCCACAGCTCGGGAAACTGGCCTTCCAGCAACAGCCGCAACAGCAGAGCGGCATCGCGCCGGTCGGTCTTTTGCTTGCGCACTTCCCGGGCCCGGATCTGGGCGGCGTCGCCCAGGCGCAACTCGTGGCCCAGCTCGGCCAGCAAGCGCTCAAACCACAAGGTGTTGCCGCAAGCCTCCATGCCCACGATCACCGGGCCTTGCAGCCCAGCGTAGAACGGTCGCGCCTCGGCCGCGGTCAGCTTCCGTTCCGTGTACTCGCCTGTTTCCGTGTCGACCATGGCAATTTGTTGGAAACTCGGATGGAAATCACAGCCTATAATCTTCATGACGGCTCCTTTCGTCCGAGTCTTGGCCTTTTGCGAGAACAAGTTTACTCGGCACGGTTGCGAGCCGTCGTTGTTATGAAATCAATCGGCATAGGGGGGACGGTCACCCGTCCGCCCCTGCCACACCACCGGACATGCGGGTCCGCATCCGGCGGTTCGGTGGATTGAGCTACGTACCAGCGAACAAGCGTGGAAGTCCGAGCGAATCAAAGTAGGCGATAGGAAATGCGTAGCTCATGGCTGGGCTATTGGCTATGCGGAATGGACCGTGAGCGCTCCCAGCCGTTTGTGCGGCCAAGGTCTTGCTCACTCCCCGCTCACATAGCTTTCTGAACCGCAGCCTGCCGCCCTTCCATTGCTTCCAGATCACGGATCGCAGCCTACGCCGTATCCATTGATCTAGTGCCTGCAGCACTGAGGGCGTCTCACAGAAGCCGAAGTAGCCCCGCCAACCCCGTAAATAGCTGGCCAGCTCCTTCGTCATCCGTTCCAGACTGATGCCTCGCGTCCGTCCCGTAAGCTCTCGCACCTTCTGCTTGAAACGCACCACAGCCTTGGCGGCGATACGCCGCTTGGGCTCGCGTGCCTTCGTGAAGCTGAAGCCGAGGAACTTACGTTCTGCCGACCGCGCTACCGCACTCTTCTGCTCGTTGACCTTGAGCTTGAGCCGGCGTGTGATGAAGCCCGTGATACTCCGCTTCACCCGCTCGCCTGCCCGTTGGCTGCTGACGTAGATGTTGCAGTCGTCGGCATACCGCACGAAGCAATGCTTGCGCCGTTCCAGCTCTCGGTCTAGTTCATCGAGCACCAGGTTCGACAGGAGTGGCGAGAGCGGCCCACCTTGCGGCGTTCCCTCCTCCACCGGACCCACCAGCCCATTCTCCATCACGCCCGCCGTGAGGAATGCCCGCACCAACTTGAGCACCCTCTTGTCGGCGACCCGGCGCGCTACCGCCGCCATCAGCTTGTCGTGGTTGACCCGATCGAAAAACTTCTCCAAATCGAGATCCACCACCCAGCGGCGTCCCTCAGCCACGTACCCTTGGGCCTTGGCAACCGCCTGATGCGCCGAACGCCCGGGCCGGAACCCGTGACTGTGTTCGGAAAACTCCGGGTCCCATCTGCGCTGCAAAACCTGCATCACCGCCTGCTGCACCATGCGGTCCAGCACCGTCGGGATGCCCAGCTGACGCACCCCTCCGTCCGGTTTGGGTATCTCTACCCGCTTCACCGGCTGCGGCTTGTAAGTCCCGTTGAGCAAGTGTTCCCGGATGGCTGGCCAGTGCTCCCGCAAGTGTCCGGACAACTCCTCGACCGTCATGCCGTCGATACCCGGACTTCCCTTGTTGGACTTCACTCGCTTCCAAGCCTGCAAGCAGTTCTCCCGCTCGCAAACTTCTTCCATCACTTGTTCCTCTATAGCCGAGCTTTCAGTCCCGCGCTTCGCCGTGGGCGATTCGGACCCTCTGCTAGCAGACTTCGGAGCTTCACTCCTGTTCTCCTCGCTAAAGGCCAGCCGAAGCTGGTTATTCTGCCGCTTGTCGCTCATCGAGTCGCGCCGCTTACTTGCCGCTTCCTTCCGTTTGGGCCTTCGCCACTTGCGCAGCTACTATGCCCGCTGCTGACTTCTGCCGCACGGTCAGAATGAATTGCTCCACTCTCAGTCCCGATTCCGGAACATGCAGCAGACCTCCCGAGGTAAGTTCGACCGCCTTCCACGCACAACCGCCAGATTTACAACCAGCGCCTTTGATGGATATGGACTTCGCGATCACTAGCCCGCTCGTCCGGCACCGTATGCCTCATATCTGGTTCTTGTTCATCGGCTCGCGTCTTTGCTCCGCGCTTCTTTCAGACCACGCCTCACAACGTCGCCCTTGCGCTTCGCTATCCCTTCTCCTCCATCAGGATGGGAAGAGGACTTTCACCTCCAAGCTGTCAAACATGCTCGGCACACCAGGGACGAGTCCGGTCGCAACGGCGACCGGACGAGGAGTCGAAGGACCCCTATACTACTCACCCACTCACTTCTGCGCGTTCTTGGACGCAAACGCCTTCTTCGATCTTTCTCCGCAACCTCTACAGGGTGATTTGCGCCCACACTCTCGAAAATAAATCTTCCCGGGACCCCTCCGGACCGCTGCTTTTCTCCTCTATGGTGTTGCAGAGTGCATCACCGCGATGAGAATTGCAACACCGCCCCTCACCCGCCTCTAATGCAAGCTAACTCACTGGTACCGCTGGTCATACAGAAGGGGAGCGAGTGCTAAAGGTGTCACTCCACGGATTTCCAGTTGCAGAATGCAACGAATCACGTCGTTGAAGAATGCAACGCGGCCCCCGAGGAGATTCACAACAGCGCTGCACAAGACGAACAACAGTCGCCACTTACACGCCCTCATAGCAACAATTTTTCTCGTTCGCTGGTTTGGTATGCCGAATGCCTTAAGAAAGGTGTCAAGCGCAATGCAACCAAGCGCTGGCAAAGCAAGAAGCCCTCGGATGCGAGGCAGGAGGCGGTTATGACAGTTCTTCTAGTTCTCATGATGTTCGCAATCTTCCTTACTATTGATTTCTTCTACTCGAAAGCGAAACACCCCGCGCTGCAGGTAGCCCCGGCGATGCGCAAACAGGACACGACAGCGGCGCGCTTGAAGCCCAGCCTGGTGGGCGGCTTCTCAGTTCCCGACAATCTTCGCTATCACCCCGGACACACTTGGGCATTGAGCGAGAGTCCAAACCTGGTGCGGATCGGCATTGACGACTTCGCCTCCAAGTTGACCGGCAAGGTCGAGCACATCACGCTTCCGCAGCGTGGCCAGTGGATCCGTCAGGGACAAAAGGTATGGAGCATGGTGCGCAACGGCGTCAAAGTTGACATGGTTTCCCCGATCGAAGGCAGCGTAGCCGACATCAACGAAGCGGTGGTCAACGATCCGGCGTTGGCGACGAAGGATCCCTATGGCGAGGGCTGGCTGGTCACGGTGCAGTCTCCCGATGCCAAGACCAACTTCCGCAACCTGCTGGGCGGCGCAATGGCGCGGTGGTGGACCGAAGAGTCCTCGATGCGGTTGCAGCGGGTCATGCCCAGCGCGCTGGGCGCCTTGGCCCAGGACGGTGGAGTGGCCATCGACGATCTCGCCAGCACCCTGCCGGACGAGCAATGGGGCAAGATCACCCGCGAGTTCTTCCTGACGTAACTGCAGTCAGGGAACTAACGCCCCGGAGTGCACCTCCTGCTCCGGGGCGTTTTTCGTGCGCTCTGTTGTTGACTGCAACTTTGTCCCGCCGGCTTCTACAACCAGCCTTTCGCGCGGGCGATGCGCGCGGCCTCGACGCGGTTGGCGGCCCCGAGTTTACTGATGGCCTCCGACAAATAATTGCGCACCGTGCCCTCCGACAAATTCAATTCCGTGGCAATTTCGGAGCTGGCTTTGCCTTCTCCGGCGAGGCGCAGCACCTGGCGCTCGCGCTCGGTGAGCGGATCGACGTCGTCGGTCCAGGCCTCGGCGGCGAGTTGCGGATCAATGACGCGCAGTCCGCGATGCACCCGCCGCACCGCATCGGCGAGTTGTTCTGCGGGCATGTCTTTTAGGAGATAGCCGGAGGCCCCGGCGTCGAGGGCGCGGCGCAGGTATCCGGCGCGGGCGAACGTGGTGAGAATGATGATGCGCACCGGAACGCCGCGGCGCTTCAGTTCGGCTGCGACTTCCAAACCCGTCAGCGTGGGCATTTCGATATCAGTGATGAATACGTCGGGCCGAGTTTGCTGGACGGCGCGCAGGGCTTCATCGCCGGATTGTGCGCGGCCGACGACCTCGATATCGTCTTCCATCTCGAGCAGCGCGGCCAGCGCACCCAGGACCATGGCCTGATCTTCGGCGAGGACTACCCTGATTTTGTCGCGCTTGGCGACGGACATGCCTTTAGTTTCGCAGAACTGAGGCCATGGGGGCGAGAGGCAAATGAATCACCAGGCGGGTGCCGGCGACGGTCTGGCGCTGCAGGGAGCCGCCGATGGCCTCCAGCCGTTCGCGCATGCCGCGCAGTCCATTGCCCTCCGGACTATCGGCGCCGCATCCGTTGTCGGCGATCTCCAGAGTGCAAAGCTGTTGGTCGCGTCCCAGGCGGACGCTGCAGGTCTGCGCCTGGGCGTGGCGCACCACGTTGGTCACGGCTTCACGAAGCGCCAGGGCAAGCACGGTTTCCTGGGCCGGGCTCAGGGGAACCTCCGAGGCTTCGCAGTCCACGGTGATGCCTGCGGTTTCGAGCGTCTGGCGGGCGTGGAGGAGCTCGGCGGCGAGTCCCCGACCGCGATATCCGCTGATGGCTTCGCGCACGTCAGCCAACGCGGCGCGCGAAGTGTGCTCTATATCCTGCATCTCCTGCTTGGCCCGTTGCGGATCGCGGTCCACCAACTTGCGCGCCAGCTCGGCCTTCAGGGTAATGAGCGACAGCGTGTGTCCCAGCAGGTCGTGCAGGTCGCGCGCGATGCGCTCACGCTCGGCGACCTTGGCGAGATGTTCGATTTCGCCCTGCGCGAGTTGAAGCTTTTCCGCCGCACAGTGGCTGATCGCCGAGTAATGGCATCCGAATCCCACGATGGTAATCAACAGCAGCAGCGATCCCCAAGCACCTATGGGCAGATGAAGCCGGTAGGCATAAAAGGCGAGAACGGCGATCTGAAGGGCAATCAGCACGGACGCTCTACGCAGGTTGGGGTGGAAACCGCCCGCAGCCGCTGCGTAAACCAGAAATGCTGTGGCGCCGCCGTTGATTGGGATTAGGATTGCCGCCATGGCAGTCATCGCCAAGACGCATAGCAACCTGTACGGATCGCGATGAGAGAACGCCTGCAGGTATAGCAGTATGAAGAGGACCCCGAAAAAGGTATTTGTTACCCAGTAAAGCGGACCAGCGTGTTTGGACAGCGGGTCCACGAAGAACCAGACAATGAACGGAATCCAGATGAGCGGATACCAACGATGGCTGTCCTCGTTGGGATAAATCTTCCACCAGAGTGTGCGAAGGGTAGTCATTGTCGGTCGATCCCTATTGTTGTCTGGAATGGGCCTTGGGCACAACTGAGTACCAGATTACGGCCACGGCTGCAATTGCTATACCCAGCCAATCCCGGTGACTACTGAGGGCAAGCGCGGTAAAGACAACCATTGCCGCGGCCCAGACGATCCATTGCGCCGTTTTGCTTTTCATGAGCACCTTCCGGTTCAACTCCAGCGATCGCCTGTCAAATTCGATAACCGCTTACCTCAACTGGCAACTGACTACTGACTACTACATTCTCACCCATACAATTTGCCTTCATCGCGCCAGTAGCCCCAGGCTGCCAACCCCAGACAAATCAAGGTGAACGAGACCAGTGCCTCGAGGTGGCGCCAAGTCGCGGCAGGCACCATGCCCAGACCGACTACGTTCAGCGCGAGCTGGCTCAGGTGGTAGGGAGGCAGTACGTTGGCGAACACCCGCAATCCGTGCGGCAGCATGAAGAGCGGGATCCACAGCCCGGAGCAGAACGCCATCGGCAAGTAAATCAGATTGACCACGGCAGGCGCGGAATTCGGTTTGGCGAAGTATCCGATCGCCAGCCCCATCGAGCTGAAGGGAATCGAACCCGCAACCAGAATACCGACCAGGCGAGCAGCCGTCGCCAGCGGCAGGCGGACGCCACCGACCGCGATTCCGACGGTGAGCAACAGCAGCATGATCAGCGTGCTAAATATGACCGCCGAGAACAGTTTGGCGAAGAAATAGGCGGCAATCGGCATGGGCGAAGCACGCTTCACTTGCAGCCAGCCCTGGCCGCGCTCGATCGCGAGGCTCACTCCGAAACCGAATAGGGAGACCGCCATCACCCCGAAGCATCCCATAGTCGCCAGCATGTACACGGCAGTTTCATTGCGGTTTACCGGGTTTCCCGACCCCAGCACGATGCCGAACAGCACGTAGAACATCAGCGGAAATGCGACCGTCGAAATCGCGTACACCGGAATGCGCACATTCTTCAGCAACTCGTACTTCGCTTCCTTGTAGAAGAGTGCGATGGTCCTGGCCGGCGAGCGGCGGGTCACAGCGAGGGTAGCGGGAAATGTGGTGGCAGCCATGTTAGTTCCTTTCCTTGGAGGCATCGGTGTTATGGTTTTGCGTCAGCGCCAGAAACGCCTCTTCCAGGCCCGCATTGGTGACTTCCAGATCGCCCAGCCAAGAATCCCGCTGCAATAGCTCGCGCACCACCGGTTCGGCGGCATTCACTTGCAGCTCAAACGTGTTGCGGTCGGCCTTGACGCCGAGCACGCCCGGAATCTGGCGGACCTCTTCGACCGACAGCCGGCTGGTGCAGCGGATCTGTTTGCCCATGGCGCGCGCCTTGATTTCGGAAGGCGTGCCTTCGGCCACAATCGCCCCCTTGTCAAGCACAAGAATGCGATCGGCCAGGGCATCGGCTTCGTTCAGGTAATGAGTGGTAAGCAGTACCGTCTTGCCGCGCCCGATGAGGGTGCGAATTTGCGCCCACATCAGGCGGCGCGCTTCCACGTCGAGGCCAACCGTGGGCTCGTCCAAAAAAAGCAGGTCGGGATTGCCGCACAGAGCGATGCCAAACAGTACGCGCTGCCTCTGGCCGCCGGAAAGCTCTCCGTAGGGACGCTCCTTGATGTCTTCAAGCCCCGCAATCTTCAGTGTCTCTGCGATGGGCAGAGGCGCTGGATAGTAGGACGAAAACAGGTCAATGTGTTCGCGTACTTTGAGCGTTTCGGGCACCCGCCCAACCTGAAGCATGGCGCCGACGCGAGTTTGCACATGCCCCAGATGAGGATCGGATCCCAGCACCGAAACGCTGCCCGAGTCGGGACGCGCCAAACCCAGCAGCATGCGCACCAGCGTGGTCTTGCCGGCACCGTTGGGACCGAGCAGAGCCAGCAGTTCGCCGGCGTGAATCTCGAGATTTAGGTCGCGCAGCGCGACAACCTTTCCGTAGGTTTTCTTTAGATTGCGGCACTTAGCCACGCAAGCCAAACGGAAGGCTGGGATGCGGCGTGGCATTTCGGCTAAAGCGGTTGACATGGTTCGCTCCCGTGGCGCCGTTTCATCACGCCACGTTTGCGATCATCAGGTATGCCACGCTCAGGCGGTAGTGTGGATTGTCAGCGAACGAGGGTGACAAATGTCATGGAATGAGTGCGATTCGCACGCTTACCTGATTGCGAGGTCCGTACCGGAACAGTTCTCCGGGTGACTTCTATCACATTTGCAAGTGATAGCAATCACGGCTCGTTGGGCTCCCCAAAGGCGACACTTACATGTAAGAGTGAGGGGCCGGAGCCGAGACGTCGCACCCTGCCTTTATGCGACCGTCGGCCAAGGGTAGAGAGGTTCACCATGTTGCTCGCATACCGCCTGGTAAAGCTGATCGAGAGCCATTCCGATGGGTTGGCCCGCAGCCTGCACAACCGTTATCGCCAGTGCGACAAGTGCACGGCCTACGTCAACGTTCCTGACAGTGAGCTAACCGAAAAAGTGTACGAAGTGTATCGCCACCTGGGCGAGTGGCTGCTGGGCAAGACCGAAGCCGACATCGAACGCCGTTACCTGGAAGTTGGCGCGCAGCGAGCGGCGCAAGGTGTGCCCGTTAGTCAAGTGGTCTGGATGATTTGCCTGGTCCGCGAGAACCTTTGGGACTACATGCAAAAGCATGCCGAACTGGAACACCCGGCAGAAATCTTCGGCGAACTGGAACTGCTGGAGATGCTGGACAAGTTCTTTAATCTTGCCATTTACTATGCCGCGCTGGGGCACGAGCGTGCCACCGCCGGCTACTCCGTGAGATCGGAAACCGTTTCTGCTTAGGCGAGGACCTGTATTTATGTCGTGGATGGATCAATACCGCAGCAAGCTGGTTACGGCGAGCGAGGCCGTGTCTTGCGTGGAGTCGGGAATGCGAGTGTATATCCATCCCGGCTGCGCCGAACCGGAAGCGCTGGTCGAAGCCCTGATCGGACGTGCTCCCTTTGTGCAGGATGTAGAGGTGATGCACCTGCTGACCATGGGCGCATCGCCCTACTGCGCGCCCGAGATGGCGGGACATTTTCGCCACAACGCGCTGTTCGTTGGAGGCAACGTGCGCGAGGCGGTGAATGACGGCCGCGCTGATTACACTCCTATCTTCCTGGGCGAAGTGGAGGCCTTGTTCGAAAGCGGCGATATGCCGATTGACGTCGCCTTCATCCAGGTGTCGCCACCCGATTCCCACGGCTACTGCAGCTTTGGCGTGGGCGTGGATTGCACCCTGACCGCGGCGAAATGCGCCCACTATGTGGTTGCCCAGGTGAATGCCAACATGCCGCGCACCTACGGTGACAGCTTCATTCACGTCAGCAAAATTGACGCCATCGTGGAGCTCTCGCGCCCGCTGTGCGAATTGAAGGTGCAACCCGTTTCGGAGCTGTTCCGGGAAATCGGCACGCGCGTGGCCTCGTTGATCGAAGACGGCGCTGTCCTACAATGTGGGATTGGCGGCATCCCCGACGCCGTCTGGCCTAACCTAATGGACCGCAAGGACCTCGGCGTCCACACCGAGCTATTGTCTGACAACATAATTCCGTTGATCGAAGCGGGCGTCATTAACGGCCAGCGCAAGAACTGGAAGCCGCGCAAGGTCATTCTCGGCTTTGTGCTGGGCACCAGGAAGCTGTTCGAATTCATCGACGAAAACCCCATCTTCGAGTTTCATCCTTCCGCCTACACCAACGATCCCTTCCGCATTGCGCAGAATGACCGCATGGTGGCCATCAACTCGGCCATCGAGGTGGACTTGACGGGCCAGGTGTGCGCCGAGTCGATCGGATCGCAATTCTACAGCGGCTTTGGCGGGCAGCTGGATTTCATCCGCGGGGCAGCCCGCTCAAAATACGGCAAGCCGATCATCGCCCTGCCCGCGACCGCCAAGAATGACACCGTATCGCGAATCGTGCCGCGGCTGACCAACGGCGCCGGCGTTCTCACTACGCGCGCCGACGTGCACTACGTGGTCACCGAATACGGCATCGCTTATTTGCATGGACGGACCATCCGCCAGCGGGCCGAGTCGCTGATTCAGATCGCACATCCCAAGTTTCGTGACGAGCTTTACGACTATTGCGAGCAGCAGCGCTGGTTCCAGCGCAACGCTTGTGCAGTGGAATGACGGTAAGGAGCGCAACAATGAAATCGCAACCGCGCGGTAACGTGATCATCGATGCGGAGGAATGCAAAGGGTGTGGCCTGTGCGTGGACTCGTGCCCGCCCGAGTGCCTGTCCCTGGCCCCGGAACTGAATAAGTATGGCGTGCATCAGGGGCAATACAGCGGCGAAGATTGCACCGGCTGCGGAGCTTGTTTCTACTGCTGCCCTGAGCCGGGAGCGGTCACGGTGGAGCGGCTGATTCCGCCGGCCAAAGCAACCACCGCGGCCGTCCCGAAAAATCAGGAGGTGACCCATGAGGCAACTGTGTAAAGGTAATGTCGCCATCGTCAAAGGCGCGGTGCTGGCGGGCTGCCGGGCTTTTTATGGATATCCCATCACTCCCGCCAGCGAAATCGCGGAATACGCCGCCCTGCTGATACCGGAAGTGGGCGGCACCTTCTTGCAGGCGGAGAGCGAAGTCTCGGCCATCAACATGGTATACGGGGCATCGTCGGCGGGCATGCGAGTGATGACCGCCTCGTCAGGCCCCGGACTGAGCCTGATGCAGGAAGGCATTTCCTACATCGCAGGGTCCGAGTTGCCGTGCGTCATCGTTGACGTAGTGCGTGGCGGGCCGGGACTGGGCAACATCGCGCCCGAGCAGAGCGACTACCTCTGCATGGTCAAGGGGGGCGGCCACGGTTGCTATCGCAACCTGGTGCTGGCGCCGGCGTCGGTGCAGGAGATGTTCGACCTCACCGTGCTGGCCTTCGATCTCGCCGATCGCTATCGCAATCCCGTCGTCATCATGACCGACGGATTTGTAGGCCAGACGATGGAGCCGCTGGACATCAAACTGCGCAAGATTGAAGCTCCGGATAAACCCTGGGCAGTCAAAGGCACCGCCGAGACGAGGAAGAACCTGATCACCTCGATCTTCCTTGAATCCGATGTGCTGGAAGCGCATGTCAACAAACTGGAAGCCAAGTACCAACTGGCCCAGGAGCTGGAGACCCGCTGCGACGAATATCTGACGGAAGATGCCGAGGTGTTGCTGGTGGGCTTCGGCATCGTCTCGCGCGTGCTGCGTTCCACCGTGGACCAGTTGCGGGCGCAGGGACTGAAGGCCGGCCTGTTCCGTCCCATTACGCTGTGGCCCTTCCCCTCACGCGAACTCTGTAAAACGGCAGAGCACGTGAAGTCCGTAATGGTGGTGGAGCTGAACACCGGAATGATGGTGCAAGACGTGAAGCTGGCGCTCAACGGGACGGTGCCGGTGGAGTTCTATGGACGCACCGGCGGCAATGTTCCCGCGGCGGAAGAAATTACCGCGCAGGTGTTTTCGCGCATGTCGGCCTTGGTGTAGGACGTTGGTGCCCCATACTTCTGCCGCAGTTGCGGAAGGTGGGTACGAGGAGGAATTGTGAACGGCTACGAAGTTATCCATGAAAAATCGCCAGCATTCTATGATCGCTACGAACGCAAAGCGGAGCTTCAGCAGCAGACCCATTACTGCCCCGGCTGCGGACACGGCATCGTCCATAAGCTGATTGCCGAAGCGCTCACCGATCTCGGTCTTCAGGACCGCACCATCCTGGTAAGTCCGGTAGGCTGCTCGGTCTTCGCCTACTACTACTTTGACGTGGGCAACGTGCAGGTGGCGCACGGCCGCGCTCCCGCCGCGGCCACCGCGCTGAAGCGCTCGCGTCCCGAGTCCATCGTGATTTCCTACCAGGGCGATGGCGACCTGGCGGCCATCGGCACCGCGGAAATCGTGCACGCGGCCAATCGTGGCGAAAACATTTGCGTATTCTTTGTCAACAACTCCGTCTATGGCATGACCGGGGGACAAATGGCGCCGACCTCGTTGATGGGACAGGTGTGCACCACCTCGCCCTTTGGACGCCGGGCCAGCAATGAAGGCTTGCCGCTGCATGTGTGCGAGCTGCTGGCCGCGCTGGAGACCCCGACCTACATCGAGCGGGTCGCGCTGAACGACATGAAGAACATCATGAAGGCCAAGCGCGCCGTGAAAAAGGCGTTGCAGACCCAGAAGGATGGCGGCGGCTTCTCGCTGGTGGAAATCCTTTCGCCGTGCCCCACCATTATGAAGATGGATCCCGTAGTCGCGCGCCAATGGGTCGGCGATACGCTGGTGAAGGCCTTCCCCCTGGGAGTATTTCGCGACCGCAAGCCGGAGTTGCCGCCCGAGCCGAAAATCCCGGTCAAGACCGTCGCCGAGGCGCTGGAGGTGGAGGAGGGCGTTGCCGAAATCGCGTCCCCACGCCGCCACCACACTCGCGACCTGACGGTGAAGATCGCCGGCTTCGGCGGGCAGGGCATTTTGCTGATGGGACAGTTGCTGGCGGAAATGGCTCTGCGCGAGCACATGGAAGTAAGCTGGCTGCCATCGTACGGTCCGGAGATGCGCAGCGGCAGCGCCCACTGTCACGTTTCACTGTCGCACCAGCGCATTGGCTCACCGCTCATCACACAACCCGAAGTGCTGATTGCGATGAACGAACTCTCCCTGCATAAGTTCGCGCCCAGCGTGGTTTCCGGGGGATTGATCCTCTATAACCACAGCGAGCTGCCCGCGGGTTTCAGCGCGCCGCAGGCGCGGATCGTGTGCGTGCCGGTGTCGCAGATTGCCGACCGTCTGGGCTCGGCCAAGGTGGCCAATGTGGTCATGCTGGCGGCACTCCTGGAAGAAACCGAGTGTTTGCCCGCCGAGTCAGCCATTTCGGTGCTCGAGGCGATGGTGAAGAATCCCAAGCTGCTGGAACTCAATCGCCAAGCCCTGAAGGCAGGACGCGATTACGTGGACACGGAAGTTGAAGTGGGCGCGGTATCGCAGCCCGACGGCTACTCGTACTGAAAACGTAGCAGTCAACATTCCACCGAAGCCGTCTCCGCTCGCCGTCTCGAGCTCAGGCGGCTTTCTTGCCGGCGCCGACCCAGGCATTCACTTTTTCGCACATCCCCAGGGCAGCCCAAGCGAATCCAATATCAGGTCTGGGACGCGATCCCTCTCCTGATCGCTCGGGCAGTGGCCTCGTCTCTCGGCAGGTGGAACGAGTGGTGGCGCGGGGTTTTTACCGTTTCCTTCCCTTGAGTCCGGCTGAAGCAGAACGGTGTCAGGCAGGACTACGCCACTCGTTTGTTCACACCAACCTCAACGCGCCAAGCCGAGCAGAAAAGCAGCCAGCAGGACCAGCACCAGAACGATGCGCCAGCGTCTGCCTTCCGGCAACGGGCCGCCGCCGGAGACGCGAGGCGGGACCCAGAAGAGGGCCACAACCGCCATAATCAGCGCTGGCACAAGAAGGAAAGCCAGCAAAGCATATTGCGCCTTGTTCTGCGCAAACAGCCTGCCTTGCCGCAAAGGCGAGGCCAGGGCACTTCCCAGGAACCAGCACAATACCGCGCTGCCCATCTCTGCGACTGCGCCAAGTATGCGCAAAATTAGAGGCGTCATCGGAATCGATAGCAGTGTAACAGTTCGACTTCGGCCTGGCCGAATCCCGATTGGGAGCAGACTTCAGGTCCGGCGAATAATCGGCTGACGGCTGGCTAATGCGCGGCCGGTGCGCTCGGAGCCGCAACCCTCGTCAGCTTCCACGGTTTCAGTTTTGGCATCCCCGGAGGCATGGTCATGGCGCTCATCTTGAGTTCGGCAGTGGTTTCGCTCCTCAGCCGCATGGTGAAGCGATCAGTCTGGTTGGTCTCCGGATTTTTCGCCGTCAACAATAAGCCATCGCCATTAAGGGTCGCATCTTGAATGGCCTCGGTGACCTGAGTGTCACCCACACTTTTGATTTCGCCCGCATCGTTGAACTTAAGATCGTGCGCCCGAACTAAAGACCCGGAGAGCTGCTGGCCCTGCAGCGTGAGTTGCACTGTCAGCCAGGGCCGCGCCTCAAAAGTTCCAGTCCAGATGCCGGCGTAAGGGGCGAATGGGGATTTCTTAACGGGCTTGTCCGGTGTCGTCTGCCGCGATGAGGTCTGCGACCACACAGCGCTACTGAGCGCCAGCACGATCATTACTGGAATCGCAAGACGTTTCATCGGTATTCTCCCCCGACCCGCCACGGATTGTACTCTCAACTCACAATCCAGCGATGTGACGTGAAAGGCCAGCCGGCACCGACCTTACCGCAAATGCCGGTAGTTGAGCAGGCCAGCAATTGGCGCCGGAACAGCAGCGCTAAGTGGTATTGAAAAAGGGGAACGGGAGGGTGCGTTCCCCTCTGCTGACGAGTGGCGCTGCGCGTGAGGCGACCCGCGCCTCTACCACACTAATTAAACTTCAGCCCATTCCTCCCCGGCTGCGGGGCCAGGACGGTGACGATCGCCCTTGAAAATGCGCGCCGGAGTGGCTTGCCGGGAGCGTTCTTCCTGGTGACAGTTCCAGCACAGTGGCCGCATGTGCTGCAGGGTCGACTGTAGTTCGTCGAGATGCATGTGGCGCAACTCGAACAGTTTGTGCTGCTCATTGAGAAGCGCCAGCCGGCTGCGTCTCCAATCCGATGCAGACAGGCTGCGCTCGCAAACTGCGCAGCTTTTGCCTTCGTACCATTTGCTCAGGAGGCGATCTACGTTCTCCGGAGAAGGATTGACTTGCGCCAGGCATTCCTGGCCGCAATCGCCCTTTTCCGGCCAGCGCGAGCACGACTTCAGCCGCGAATGCTCCACGCCGCGCAGGGCGGTCCAGAACGCGTATTCATGGTCAACTTCAAGGTCGACCGGTTGCCCCGAGTCCGGACAAATTGCCGACTTCCGGCCTCGGTTCTGGTAGTAACTTTGAAGACTTAGCGCTACCGGCAGACCGGTGACCAGAACTGCGCCAATAAAGAATAGGACGATGAAAAATAAAGCGAAAGTCAACATAACTCACCTGCAACAGGGAACGAACCCGACAATTTATTTGTAAGCTTTCTTATCACCAGGGTTCAGTGACGCGGCGCACATGCGCATGTGACGGAGGGGAAATGGGGCGGCACGGTCCGGCGCAAACTCCGATCCTGTCCGGCCGGGAAGACAACCCAAAAGAAAAAAGGCGCCATGCTCGCGAGAGCGTGGCGCCTTTGCAGGGTTGAGTTTAGGGGGCGAAGAAAACGACATGGTTTGACGAAAGGATACCATTGGCAACGACCTCAGTTTTGTAGAAACCCGTTGGCAGTCCCGCCGGTCGATCGAACATCGTCGACATCATCCCGCTGGTGGGGTCAATGGAATGCGTGCTTTCGTCGTGCGTGATGCCGTAATACACCTGTCCAGTGCTGTAGGAGGTGAGGCGAACCAGCGGGTAGTTCGTATCGCCCTGGTAGTCGTCTCCGTACCCGTTGTTCTGTGTCAGGCCGTTGAAGTACAAACCCCCCACAACATTGTTCGTAGAC
Source organism: uncultured Acidobacteriaceae bacterium (assembly GCA_963736385.1). GTDB lineage: Bacteria > Acidobacteriota > Terriglobia > Terriglobales > Acidobacteriaceae > Bog-257. The sequence continues at coordinate 83,031 of CAVTOE010000008.1, forward strand.
AGCATAGGGTGGTTGGTATGTGCGGTAACGATTAAAGGCTTCCTCGCGCCGGATGCCAAGCCAGCGGCAGGCGTGTAGATCTCAACTCGTCCGCTGAAGTCGGTGAACATGATCTGACCGGTGGGAAGCACCATCAGGTGTCCAACGAAGGACGAATCGCTCGGGCAGTTCGCCGGGTTGGCGGTATTGGACAGAGTGTTGGTACTGGGATTGTATTCGACCATCTGGCAACCGCCTCCGAATTCACCAGGGCTGAGCATAGCCAGTACTTTGCCGTTCGGTTCCAGCGCCGCCGGAGCGTCGGCGGCGTCCAGGCCGCCTGCGGGCGTCGGGCCGGCAGTCCAGGAATTGGCAACGGGGTCGTAAATTGCGGTGACGGGGACGGCGCCGAACTGCAAGACCTTTGCGTTGTACATCAGGATGGCGGGGCCTAATTCGTGACCGGAGCTGTCCCACATCTGCGTGGGTGTGTTGGGTCCGCAGGTCCACTGACCGGTGGTGGGATTGTACAACTCTGAAGCTGTGTTGCCGCCGCAATCGTTGGTGCTGAATACGTAGGCATCCACGGTCAAGACTTTTCCGTTGGGCAGCAGTGTCCAACCTTCTTCGTCATTGACATCGGCCTTGTCGGCGCCGGTCGAGACCCACGAAAAAGGGCCCAGCGCCTGCTGCCTGGTGCAGCAGTTGGCCTGCATGTATGAGCCACTAGCCAGAATGACGCTTTGCGCGTCACCAATGTTGCTCCAACCGCTGGGCGGGCCATTCGCCGCCCAGGTAAAAGTGCTGCCTGAGACGGTTCCAACCGCTCCAAGATTGGTCCAAACCGCACTGCCAAAGTTGTACTCCCCGCCCTCTGCGATGACTCGCTTCCCATCGAGGAGCACTTGCGTACTGAAATAAAAAGGTGCGTAGTTCTCAGGCAACTGTCCACCCGAACTCCACGTGCCATTCAGGTAGCTGCCGGTGGAGTCGGGCGTGAGTATCCACCAGTTTCGGGGATTGCCGTCCTGCTCTTCGTGGAAAAGAATTCTGCCATCCCTAAGTTGGAGCATGGGGCCAACGTTGACGCCGGGTTGATGGTTTAGCGGCGCCCATGTTTGAGAGCTGGCGATGCCCGCTCCAAGCACAAGCACAACTGTGGCTGCTGCAAGAATCTTCAAGAACTTCATTGATCTCTCCTCTTTCGGTCTATTGCGCGAACGGGGAGGAGCATTCCGAAGGTGGCGCACCCGTCCCGAACTGGGCAATGGGTCGGGATATTACTACGAGAATTCCGTTCCGTCTATCAGACATTCGTGGGGTTTATCAACGCATTACCGACCGCCGGTAGTAATTGGCGAAGCTTTCAGGCGCGAGCAGAACAAAAAATTCGGTCTGTGCATGGGGGCCATGCTGATTCAGCTCTATTGTGGCGGCGGAGGCGCGACTCGGTCTGGAGGCGGAGATGTCGTGCCTGGCTGGGAAGGTCTGGCGCGGGTTGGCGTCTGTGCGCCCGTCGGTGGCAACCTTAGGTCGCGTTTGATGGGAGGAACACCGCGAGTGACGCTGAGGAGTCGCGTGCCCTGAAACTTGCCCTTCGCATCGAAGTCCCACCAGTAATTGGCAAAGCCACTACGGGCGCAGGCTCGGCAGCCATCGATGAGCGGATAGCTGAATAGGAAGCGCTGCTCGCCGGGCTTGGCGCCAGCCCAGACTCGTGCGAATCGGATCTGGGCCGCGCCTCCAGAACGGTCGCCGGCCCAGACGTCGAGTTTGGGGGCGGTCTTCTTCCACTCCAGAAAAAGAGGATCGTGTTGCAGGGCAGTCTTGTCGAGCTTCTGCATGTCGTCTGGATCGAGGATTTTCGGATCGCCGTTCAGCAACAGCAAGCCATCGTTGTTATTTGCGCGCAGGGGATAGACCACCCAAGCCAGGCCGACAGGACCAAAGTCTTTGTACTCCTCCATAATCCCAATCTGCCCATCGCTGGTGTGGAGTTCGCGAGTGAACTTCAGCGCGTCCTGCGGCGCTCCGGCTTTTGTCATCTGGTTAATGAAACATTCGCCGAAGGCTGGCGGCCGCGGAGCATTGTCGCAGGCGGCATGTGCAGCGGACAGGAAGTCCGGGCCGGGATGCCAGATCGCAGACGCTCCAAATTGTCCGCTGGACGGCGAACTCTCAGCAATGCCCGCGTGGGCCGTAGCCTTCGGTGTAGTTTGCGCCAGCGACACACCGCTCAGCGCGAGCGCGATTACTACCAGGCGACCATTTCTCACGTTTTCATCCTCGCTGGCTGTAAGTTTGCTTCAGGTGGGTAGTTTGGGGTGGGTGGAGGGATTCGAACCCTCGACAGCCGGAGCCACAGTCCGGAGTTCTACCACTGAACTACACCCACCGTGTCTAAAAATTATAACATTCACTAACTGCACTCTTTGCGGGGAACCAGGCGGTCATTCGCTGGCTTCGCGGCGCAGCAACAGGCCGAAAGCTTGAGCGGTTTAGTTCTCTGAGCAGCCGCCCATCATGCAGCAGTTGGTCTGTCCACAACCCGCCGGCGCCGCTGCCGAGCTGCTCTTGGTGCTGACGGAAAACTTCGAGAGCTGGGGCTCCAGTTTACCGGTGTGGCATTCGGGGCACTCGGCTTTCTGCTCCCCGAAGAGGATGGCCTCGAACTGGTGTCCACACTGTTCACAGCGGTATTCGAAAATCGGCATTGCAACTCCAATCAATTTCACGAAAGGCTAATCGGCACAAGGGCAAACTCGCACCCACCCACACAGTCGGGAATGATACAACCATTATAGATGCCGGAGCGTAATCCCACCTCGCAGCAACCAGGACCGGAGCAGCCTTCGTTTGCCAAGGGTGCAGCCCTGCCTCGCTCTGCGGCAACGGGCGGGCGCGATTTCTTCGGCGAGCCGTTCCGGCCACGGCGCGCGTTCCGTGGTGGCCACGCCCAGACCATCGCTGGTAATTTTCTTCCTCGCCGCAACCAACTGCCTCCGCCAGAAGATCGCCTGTTCCGCGTCGAGCCCGAGGTCCAGGTGCTATGTCACTGCCATTGGCAGCCGAATCGCAGCAGCGCCATGACGCTGGTCATCGTGCACGGACTCGAAGGCTCCAGCGAATCTGGATATGTGATTGGCACCGGCAGCAAGGCCTGGTGCGCCGGCATGAACGTGGTCCGCATGAACATGAGGAACTGCGGCAACACCGAGTCGCTGGGCCCCACGCTTTACAACTCCGGCATGTCGGCCGACGTTGGGGCCGTGGCCCAAGCTCTCATCGCGGACGAGGGCTTGCAGAAGCTGGCGCTGGCGGGCTTCTCCATGGGTGGCAACCTGGTGCTGAAGCTTCTCGGCGAGTGGGGCGAGAACGCGCCCGCGGAGGTCGTGGCGGGTATTGGCGTGTCTCCCTCGATGGATCTGGCGGCTTCGGCCGACGCGCTGCACGATGGCGCCAATCGTATTTACGAACTGAAATTTCTCCGGGGCTTGCGCCGGCGCATGCAACGCAAGGCCGCCTTGTATCCCGGCGTTTTCGATCTGCGCTATTTGCGCGGGCTGCGCAGCTTGCGTGACTTCGACGACCAGATCACCGCGCGCTACTGCGGGTTTCTCGACGCTCAGGACTACTACACGCGCGCGGCGGCTTCCAACGTACTCGACCGCATCACCGTTCCCACGCTGATCGTGCACGCCGCCGACGATCCCTTCATCCGCATCCTGCCTGCGACCGAGGAGAAGCTGCGGCACAATCCGCATATCATTTACTTTGAAACCGAGCGCGGCGGACACTGCGCCTTCCTCGCGGACGCCAATGGCTACGATGGCCGCTGGGCCGAGCGCCAGGCCATCGCCTTTCTCGAGCGCGTGCAACGCGGAGAACCGGTCATGCCTGCCAATCGGCGCCCTGATTTGCGATAATGAGTTGGCGAGTCGGCGCTCGTGCCAACCGTGCGGCCGCCTGTGGGCCCGTAGCTCAATCGGATAGAGCATCAGCCTTCTAAGCTGAGGGTTGCTGGTTCGATTCCAGCCGGGCCTACCACTTGTCCATTTCGCCGAAGGTGGGCGATCGCAATCAACCGTTGGCGCCGCCTGCGGGCCCGTAGCTCAATTGGATAGAGCATCAGCCTTCGAAGCTGAGGGTTGCTGGTTCGATTCCAGCCGGGCCCGCCAATTCTTCTCCGCTATGGTGTTGGCTGGATCGTGACCTGCCCCGCGCGGCAATCGCGCAGTCGTGACCCGCATTGGCGATACTGCAAATCTTTGGTCAGGCACACTTCCACGCCCACCAATTCCGAGTTACTACACGACACCCGAAAGTCGCCAGCCGGCACGTGGTTGACGGCGGCGAACTTCTGCTCGATCTCCGCCGGACTGGCCTGCATGGCCTGCCCCGGCGCGCGATACTCGGGCGGGATTTGTACCTGCCGAAACGCCTTCTCGATGGCGGCAAAATAATCCTGCGCGCCGAGGCCGCTGCACGTCCCGTGCGTCGCCCATTCATGCTGAATGAGTCCGCGAGCCGGCATGATCGCCAGCATGTGCTGGACTGTCGGCTGCTCTACCGGCTGCGCCGGAGCGCAATTTTGCGGGTACGATCCGTCGTCGTTCTCCGGCCACAATCCATGCACGACGAAACCAAAGTGCCGCTGGGGATCGCACTCGCTCGACAGTGCATCGCCGGCGTGGGTGGCGCAGAACTCCGGCGCCCAGGACAGCGTGAGCAGATAGTAGTCAAATCTGCCTGGCGTGTTATCACCCGCGCGAGTGTGACATGCAGTGAAGGTCAGCAGGCAGCCGACCAGCAGAAGCGCGATGACGAATGTCGGCCTGCGAAACATGGTGCTGGACCCGTAGCAGCGGATACACCAATCCCGGACCTGCCCTAGTACTCAATCCCGCGCTGCGCCTCAATCCCTTTGGTGTAGGCGTGCTTCACTTCTCTCATCTCGGTCACGGTGTCGGCGATCTCGATGATGTCGGGGTGGGCATTCCTGCCGGTGAGAATGACGTGCACCATCTCGGGCTTCTTCTTCAGGGTCGCGACCACCTTGGCAGGGTCGAGCATTTTGTAAGTGATGGCGTAATTGATCTCATCAAGCACCACCAGGTCCCACTGGCCGGAGAGTATTTCCTTCTCGGCCTCGGCCCACGCCTCTTCCACCAGGCGGACATCTTCGGGATCGGTTTCGGCGCCGCCAACCTTCACAAAGCCGCGCCCCATCTGCTTCATGATGAAGTTGTCGCCAAAGGCCTTCACTGCGTCGAGTTCGCCGTAGTGCCACGAGCCCTTGAGAAATTGCAGCATGAGCACCCGCATGCCGTTGCCGACGGCGCGCAAAGCCGTGCCCATGGCCGCCGTAGTCTTGCCCTTGCCCGGGCCGGTGTTCACGATGATCAGTCCTCGACGCACATCCGCCATGCGGAGCTCCTCTGGGAATTCGATACGTCGTCAGCGCGCCTGCGGCGATAGCGACGCGACCGGGACCTGCGCTAACGCATTCGCCGCTTCCATGCCGGAGCGGATGCAATCCGGTACGCCGATGCCATGATAGGCGTTGCCGGCCAGCGCCAGCCCGGGAATTTCCGCTACCCGCTTTTCGATGCGCTGCACGCGCGCGATATGTCCCGGCTCGTATTGCGCCATGGCGCCGCGCCAACGGTACACCCGCGCGAAGATCGGCCGCGCAGCCAGTTTCAAAATGTCTTTGAGTTCGCGATGCACCGTCTCCAGGATCTCGTCATCGCTGAGACCGAGGACAGCTTCATCGCGGGCGCCCCCCAGGAAGCAGCGCAAGATGCCTTTGTCCGCGGGCGCGCGATGTGGAAACTTATTGTGGACGAAAGTGCAGGCCAGCATGCGCGTGCCCTCGCTGCGCGGCACCAGGAAACCGAATCCCGGTGGAAGACCCGCCAGTTGCTGCAGGTAGTAGCCGAGGGTGACGGTGACGGACGAGCTGTAAGTGATGTCCAGGAGGTTGCGGGCGAGGCCGCGGTCCACGCCATCCAGCAAAGTCCCGGCAACGTTGGCGGGAGTGGCGATGAGCACGGCATCGAAGCGTTCCTCGCCATTCATCTCAACTGCTACGAGCCATGACGAAGACGAAGACGAATCCTCGGGATAAGCGCGCAGGACGTGCGTGCGCAGGCGGATGGATTCGGGCTCCAGGCGGGCGGCGATGGCGTCCACCATCTGCTGCATGCCATCCTGCAAGGAGGTAAACAGCGGCTGCGGCGGCGCTTTGCGCGCGGCCATCATCTTCTTGTGCGCCGCCAACATGGCCCGGCTGAGGCTGCCATACTTCTCTTCCATCTCGACGAAACGCGGCAGCACCGCGCGCGCGCTCAGTTTCGCTGCATCTCCGCCATAGACGCCCGAGAGCAGCGGATCGGCCAGGCGGTCCACCACCTCCGCCCCGAAGTGACGTTCCACTAGTTGCGCCACCGTTTCGTCGCTCTGCATGGGCCGCGGCGGATGCAAAAGCTCGCGCGCCATGCGCAGCTTGGTGCTCCACGAGAACAAGGGCGACAGCGCGGTCGAAACCAGTTGAGTGGGCACCATAAACATGAGCCCGTCGGGCATCACCACTAGCCGGCCGTTCACCACGATGTAGGTTTTGCGCTCGGCGTCATTGGAGCCGATCAACTGATCGGCGATGCCGAGGTCCTTACACAGCGAGAGCGCCCACGGCTTTTCGGTGAGGAAAGAGTCCGGCCCGGCCTCCACCAGGCAGCCCTCCACCCGGTCGGAATACATGGACCCGCCGAGCCGTTGGGCGCTTTCGAAGAGCGTGTATTCCAAATCGGCCCCGGCGGCACGCGCCTTCTGGAGATAAAATGCGGCGCTGAGCCCGGAAATGCCTCCTCCGATAATGGCAATGCGCTTCATAGGGTTTTCTTCATCGAGTCTTCAGACTGCGCCGCGCCCTGCGCAGCGGCGACGCTCAGCCGGCGGCGCGCCACATCGGCGACGGCCCGCACGAACAGCGGCGAATCGTTCAACGATTCAGCCCGGTACAGCTTCATGCCGCGTTCGCCGGCGAATTGCCGGAACAGAATATCAATGTCGAACAGGATCTCCACATGATCGCAGACGAAGCCGATGGGCTGCACGAAAACCCCCGTCTGGCCCGCGTCCTGCAAACTCACGATGGTCTCTTCCACGGTAGGACCGAGCCATTCGCCGCCCGACATTCCCTGGCTTTGGAACGCGAAGTGCCACGCGCCAATTTCCGGGACTTGCGCGGCTACCAGCGCCGCCGTCTCGCGAGTCTGCGTCTCGTAGGGATCGCCTTCGGCAACGGTGCGCGTGGGAACGCTGTGCGCCGTAAACAACACCGGCAACTGCGATCCGTGCTCAGCGCAAGCTTTCGTCCAGCCGGCGCGCAGCTTCTCGGCAAAAGCTGCAATCAGCAAGGGATGATCGTGCCATTCCTCGACAAAATCGATGGCGAACGGCGGCTGGTTCCCGAACAACACCTGCTTGTAAAGTCCGACGCTGGTACGGGAATTGTGAGGAGCGAGGCAGATGGCGACCGCGCTTGCAATGCCGTCCCCAGCCATCCGCTGCAACGTCTCGGCGATAAACGGGTGCCAGTTGCGCATGCCAACGTAAACCGGAAGGCCCAACTCGCGCGCCACCCCATCTGCCTGCTGGCGCGTAATCCTGGTCAGCGGTGAGCTGCCAATCAACGAGTAGCGATGCTGCACCTCGCGCACTACCGCCTCCGGCATGGGACGGCCGCGCGAGATGTTCTGCAGGAACTCGGGAATGTCCTCCACTCGCTCCGGACTGCCGTGAGCGATGAGCAGCACCGCCGGTTGGCTCATTCCGTCCTCGCGGGGCTGGCCGCCGTCAAGCTGAACTCGTGCACAAATTGCGCCAGGTCTTTTACGTTGGCGACCGGAGTGTGCGGCAAAATCCCGTGGCCGAGATTGAAGATGTGACCGGGCCGTCCGTCCGCCAGGCGGAGAATGTGTTCGGCGCGCTGCTTTAGCTCCCGCCACGACGCAAACAGCAGCACGGGATCAAGGTTGCCCTGCACGGCGTGCGTATGTCCCACGGTGCGCCAGCCTTCGTCGAGTGGAATGCGCCAATCTAGGCCGATGACCTCCGCTCCCGTTTCCGCCATCGAGGGCAACAGGGTCGAGCTGTCGGTGCCGAAGTAGATGATCGGGACGTGGGTTTCCTGCTGCAGCCGCCGGATGAGCTGCGTGGTGGGCAGCATCGCGTAGCGGCGATAATCTTCCACGCTCAGGCAGCCGACCCAACTGTCGAAGATCTGCAAAACGTCGGCGCCCGCGCGCACCTGCGCAGCGGCGTACTCCACCAGCACGTCGGTCAGTTTGGTCACCAACTCGTCCCAAACCTCGGGCGAGTTGTACATCAGCTTCTTGACTTCCAGATAATGTCGCGACCCGCCACCCTCGACCATGTAACTGGCCAGGGTAAACGGCGCGCCGCAGAATCCGATGACTGGCAGCTTGTCGCCGAAGTGCTTGACCACCAGCTTGACTGCGTCGGCAACGTATCCCAGTTCGGCCGCGCGATCGGTCCGCAGAAGCTTCACGTCTTCCGCAGTGCGGAGAGGCTGCTCGATCACCGGCCCTTCTCCCGCGGAGAAGTGGAACGGCAAGCCCATGACCTCCAGCGGCAGCAGCAGGTCAGCGAAGATGATGGCCGCGTCAACCTTGAGGAACTCGGCGGCAGTGATGGTCACTTCGGCGGCAAGCTCCGGTTGTCTTGCAGATTTCGACCAGCGAATGGTGCTTGCGGATGTCGCGGTATTCCTGCATGTAACGGCCAGCCTGGCGCATGAACCATACAGGAGTGGTTTCAACCGGAAGCCGTCTACAGGCGCGTACGAACAGGGATTCGGGGGCAGACATAAACCACTATCGTAGCATTCTGCGGTCATTCGTCGTGCCCCGCGAACGAGAGTTTTCCCCTGTGCTTTCTCATCAAGTCCTTGAATCGCTTCAGCGCCACAATTTCGCGGAGCGCGACGTGCACCGCCGCGGTGCGGGATTTCACCCCCAGGACCTTCGCTGCCTCGTCCGCCAGCTCCGTGTCCAGCCTGATATATGTCCTTGTCACAGTCATAAGCCGAGCCTCGTTTGTATATACACACACATACTTTAATCGTATACACATCAAGCGCCCACGATTTCGGCTACGCTGCCTCGGAGCGAGCATTCGGACAGCGGAACTCATATTACCGCTGGCCGCCATGGGTGAACTAAGAGCTTTGCTGTTCCCGCTCGCTCGCACGGTTACTCAGAGTGCGAACATCCATGTATGATGGACATAACATCGCCGATCAGATTGATTGAGCTGAGAGGAGCGTGTATGGCCGGAAGTTCGCGTCCATCCTTTACCAAGCGCCAAAAAGAACGGTCACGCCAGGAAAAACAGGCCGAAAAGGCCCAGAAGAAGCAGCAGCGCAAGCAGCAGTCCGACACCGAGACCGAAGCCCCCGCCACCTCATCGGTGGCCGATCTGGTGGTCACCCACGACGAAGAAGGTCAGCCGCAAGGCTTTGATTTTCATGACTTTGCCAAGTGATGGCCACAGCAGCGGCGGAGACTCGCCGCTGCCCTTCCGGGCACGATCGGGCGACCTGTGGTACACTCTTTTTAGACGCTATTAGCCACGGTTCGCTTGTGGTGCGACAGTCCGATCCGAATTTTGATCTGATTTCCCGCCTTTCCTGCTTCCCGTTTGTTTTCAGCGCCCAATAAACCATTGAGCGGCATCCGCAGTATCTTCGCGAATCGCATGCACGAACTAAATGCAATCGCGAGACGCCCCTCCAGAAAGTAAGATTCGATTGACACAATTTTCAGAAATGCCTCTTTCCGCTGATCTTCAGCGGAAGTTGGCGCTTGCTAATTTCACTATTCCCACCGCCATTCAGGCGGAAGCGATCCCGCACGCTCTTGCGGGCAGGGACGTCCTGGCCACCGCCCAAACCGGCACTGGCAAGACCCTGGCCTTCCTGGTGCCCTTGATCGAGCGCCTGTTGCAGACTTCATCGCGCAACCCGGAAGCGCTGATTTTGGTGCCCACCCGCGAACTTGCGATGCAGGTTCACGAACAGTACGAAAAGCTGCGCGACAAAAAACTCGCGCCGGCTGCCCTCGTTATCGGCGGTCTGGCCGAGAAGGCGCAGATTCAAGCCCTGCGCTCCGGAGCGCGGGTCATCGTAGCCACTCCCGGGCGGCTGGAGGATTTCCTTGGCCGCAGGCTGGTGCGTCTCGAACAGGTCAAGACCCTGGTTCTCGACGAAGCCGATCGCATGCTCGATATGGGCTTTCTGCCGGCCATCCGCCGCATCGTCGCGGTCCTGCCGCGCGATCGCCAGACGCTGTGTTTCTCGGCGACCCTGGAAGCCTCGGTCGCCGGCCTGGTGAATGACTACATGCGCAGTCCGGTACGCATTGCGCAGGGCTCCATTTCGAAGCCGGCCGACACGGTCGAACTCCACGCTTTTGAAGTCTCTCTATCGGAGAAGTCTGACGTTCTCCGCCAGCTTCTCTACGCCGAGAAGGGGCGCACCCTGGTATTTGCCCGCACCAAGCGCGGTACCGAGCGCCTGGCGAAAGGCCTGATGCGCGACGGTTTCTCCGCCGCGATGATTCATGGCGACCGGACTCAGTCCCAACGAACCGGCGCGCTGGCCGGCTTTGACGCCGGCCGCTTCAAGGTCCTGGTGGCCACCGATGTTGCCTCGCGTGGCATCGATGTGCAGAACATCGCGCATGTCATCAACTATGACTTGCCGGCCATTCCCGAGGATTTCATCCATCGCGTAGGCCGGACCGGACGCGCGGGATTGCGCGGCCGTGCTTCCACGCTGGTAGCAGGCGCTGAGGTGGCCGAACTTCGCGCCATCGAACGAGCCCTGAAGCTGCGCATCACCCGCAAGCAGATGAATGGCGCCGACAGAATCGTGTCGGATCGCCCAGTGCGCAACACCCTACCCTCACGCACCCTGTCGGCCATGGCCGGTGAGGTGTTCTCGTAAGGCTTGTTTCAGGGACGAGCTGTTTTTGAAACGCACCTTTAGCAGGCTGCGGAAAAACTCGACTACGTCTCGCTTTGAAGGGGCGCACCTTTTAGGTGCGCCGCTATTGTTCCTTCATTTTTGTCATCCCGAACCGACTTTAGTCGGTGAGGGATCTGCTGTTTTCCGCCCTCCGCCGTGACCATTTTTCGCGCAACCTGCTACCCAACTTCCTACCCTAACTGTCTAAAATAATGACAGGACAACCCTGTCTGGTTCCCTATCGTCCCACGGAACAAAATCCTGGCCCCACACGTACCAATTATCAGAACGGAATCTTGCCCAGTTTGGGAGGCGGCAGTGGCTAACGGCAACGGCAACGGCAAGAAAAAGAAGAAGCGCTGGATCATCATTTCGATCGTCTCGGTTGCGGTCCTGGCGTTGGTGATCGTTGCGGTGGCGGCGACCCGCGGAGGCACCAAGATCGACCCCACCAAGCTGGCAAAAGTGGAAAAGGGCGACCTCGCCAAGAGCGTGGTGGCGACGGGCAAAGTTACGCCCATCACCAAGGTCGAGATCAAATCGAAGGCCAGCGGCATCGTCAAGAAGCTGTACGTGGACACCGGCGACAAGGTGAAACAAGGCCAGTTGCTGGCCGAACTCGACAAGGTCGAGATTGAAGCGCAGGTCAGCTCGGGTCGGGCGCAATTGCTCTCGGCGGATGCGAACCTCAAAGGCGCCGAAGCCGACCTGAAGCGCGCCGAGGTTGACGCCCAGGGCGTGGATATTCCCACCTTGCAGCGGGCCTACGAGCGCGCCCAGGAAATGTCGAAGGACGGCGTAGTGTCGCAGGCTACCCTGGACGACGCCCAGCGCAGCTATATCATGGCGGTCAACAAGCGTGATCTCGCGCGAGCACAATACACGGTGAACAAGGCGAAAGTCGCGCAGGCCCAGGCGCAAGTGAAGAAGGACCAGGCCAGCCTCAACCAACTGGAAGAGCAGCTCAGCTACACCACCATCACCGCTCCCATTGATGGCGTGGTGCTGTCGCGCGACGTGGAAGTCGGCGACGCAGTCAGTTCCATCCTGGTTTTAGGCTCGGGCGCCACTCTGGTGATGACCCTGGGCGACACCAGCGAAGTGTACGTGAAGGGCAAGGTGGACGAGAGCGACATCGGTAAGGTGTACCTGGGGCAGCCGGCCCGCATCCGGGTGGAGACGTTCAAGGACAAGACCTTCACCGGCCACGTAACCAAGATTTCTCCGATGGGCGTCGAGAAGGACAACGTGACCACGTTCGAAGTGCGGGTGTCCATCAACAATCCTGGCGGCGAACTGAAAGCCGAAATGACCGCCAACGCCGAAATCATACTCGATGAACATAAGAATGTGTTGATGATTCCCGAAGGCGCCATCCTCTACGACAAAGACAAGAAGGCGTCCGCGGAGGTGCCCGATCCCAAGGGCAAAGAAGGAAAGCGTAAGGTCGCAATCAACATCGGAATCTCCAATGGCGCCAAGACCGAAGTGCTGTCCGGCCTTAAAGAAGGCGACCAGGTTGTTTTACAGCAATAGACTGGGTCATCCTCCCTTGGGCTGCTGGCAACGGCAGCCCGATTTCTTGTAACGCAGTCGCTCCAATATTCCGGCGAGGCATCATGAAAAAGCACTGGATTGCCCTTCGTCGTCTTCTTCTCGTTGTCCTCCTGTTGGCTCCGGCGCTGCTACACGCCCGCGCCGAAGGCCACTTCGATCGCACCCTGACAGTCTCCGGGCCCGCCAGCCTAGATGTCACTACTGGATCGGGCGACATCACCATCAAGGCCGGCAGCGCGGACAAGGTCGTGGTGCATGGAACGGTGCGCGCCAGCAACGATTGGTTTTCCAACGCCGAGAATGCAATTCACACCGTCGAATCGAACCCACCCGTTCAGCAGAACGGGAACAGCATCCGCATTGGTTACGACCTGCCTGAAAGTGTGCGCCGGCATGTCTCCATCAGCTATGAGATCACCGTGCCCGCCGATACCACGGTACAGGCCCACAGCGGCTCAGGGAGTCTGGGAGTCGAGGGTGTCCGCGCCGAGGTGCAGGCCCAAACCGGCTCAGGCGAGATCCGGGTGCGTGAGGTCGGAGGACGCTCGCATGTGCAGACCGGCAGCGGAAACATCCGGGCACAGAATGTCGCCGCCCCATTCTCCGCCCATACCGGCAGTGGTGACATTGAAGCCGATCTCACCGGCTCGGGTGACGTGGATGTGCAAACCGGTTCAGGCAGTATCCACCTGCGCGGCGTGAAGGGCGGCCTACGCTCCCGCAGCGGCAGCGGCGATCTCACCGCCGACGGCAGTGTGGGCGGTCCCTGGAATTTGCACACGGGCTCAGGATCCATTCGCCTGGCCGTGGGCTCGGGCAGCGGCTTTAATCTGGATGTGCACACCAGTTCCGGCTCCATTCACTCCAGTCTCCCAATTACCGTGCAAGGCTCCTTGGGCCGTCAGGAATTGAAAGGGACGGTGCGCGGCGGCGGTCCCAACGTGGAAGTTTCCACCGGCTCGGGGGATGTGGATATACGGTAAGAACATAAAGGTTGGTCCTGCGCATGGGGACGTGGTAGGCCTTAGCGCACTTGACTCTCGCGCCCGCTGCGAATACTTTGCGAATGCATGGCCGACACGCGCATCGTCACTTTCACCACCGACTTCGGGCTGAGCGATCCCTTCGTGGGCATCATGCATGGCGTGGTGCTCAACATACATTCTGAGACCTCCATCGTTGACATTAGCCATGCGGTCGCTTCCTACGACGTGTTCGACGGCGCGTGGACCATCGCACAGGCGTACCGATTCTTTCCACCGCGCGCCGTGCATGTCGTGGTGGTCGACCCCGGGGTTGGCGGCACGCGCCGGCCCATCATCGTTGAAACCGACGACTACATCTTCGTGGCGCCCGACAACGGCGTGCTCTCGCTGGTCGAGATGCGAGAGCCGAAATTCACCGTGCGTCACGTTATCGCCGAGCGCTATTTCCTCCAGCCGGTGAGCCAGACCTTTCATGGCCGCGACGTCTTCTCGCCGGTGGCCGGATGGTTGAGCAAGGGTGTCGCGCCCGCCGAGTTCGGTCCCGAGATTTCCGATTACACGCGCCTGGCGCTGCCCGCCGTAGAGCGCATCGGCGAGAACAGCTTGCGCGGCGTGGTGCTCAAGGTGGACAAGTTCGGCAACCTCATCACCAACATCAGCCAGCAGGAGGCGCCGGCATTGTTCACCACTACACCTCCTCCGGTAAGTATCCTGGTTGCCGGCCAGACGATCATGCGCGTGTGCCATTCCTACGCAGAAGGTGCAGAGGGTGAGTTCTTCGCCATCGTCGGCAGCTCGGGATATTTGGAGATCGCGGCCAGGCAGGCGTCAGCCGCGGAGAAGCTTGCGTCAGGCGTAGGAACGCCAGTGGGCGTGGTGCTGGGACCTTAGTTGTTCACGGGTTCTTCGGCTTCACCCGCGCATAGCGTTCCATTTCGCCGGTCCACTTCAAGAAGCGAAACAACTCCACCCGCTCGCGCCAGGTAAATCCAAAAAATTCGAGAAAGCCGATGCTCTGCATCTTGATGCCCGTGTAGGTTTCAATTCGCCAGCGCAAGTAGGGGCTGCGCCAGGGGGCGAGGCGATGACCGCGAGTCGCATTCCACAAGAAGCGCAGGATGTAATGCATGGCTGCAATCAGTATATCGGCATGTCGCCCGGTCTTCCCCACTGCCCACTCCTCGGCTTCGCCAAGCACGGAGCATCCTGCTAAACTCAGGCCGGAGCCGCGAAACGCCGGATGACCAACCACCAATCCCGCCAAACCGCGGAAGACCATTACTACGCGGCGCTCGATTTGTACGCTGAGGGGCATCACCAGGAAGCTATCCGGCAGTACGAAGCTGCCATCGCCGCCGATCCTTCCTTCCTCGACGCCATGCACGGCCTGGCGCGGGTTTACCAGGACACGGAGCAGTTCGACAAAGCCATCGAGGTCGCTAATCGCATCGCCACGCTCGATCCCGACGACGTGCTGGCGCATACCAGCCTCTCCATTTTGTATCAGCGCAAGGGCATGGTCCCGGAAGCCGAAGCTGAGGCCAACAAGGCGCGCATTCTGGGATGGAAGCAACAACTGAAACAAGGCAAGCAGTCGCCAGAGTGAAACCCCAATCATCCAGGAAGCCGGAAGCCACGGTGCGCGTCATCTATCGCAAGCTCGCGCGCTCCTGGGGACGCCAGCATTGGTGGCCCGCCGAGACTCCCTTCGAGGTGATCGTTGGCGCGATTCTCACGCAGAACACCTCGTGGACCAACGTCGAACGCGCTATGGCCAACCTGCGCTCGGCTGGAGTGCTCAACGCCGATGGCATTCGCCAACTACCGCTGCTGAAGCTGCAAGCGCTGGTTCGCCCCTCCGGCTACTTTCGACAGAAAGCACAACGGCTGAAGAACTTCGTCGCATTCCTCGATGCGCGCCACGGCGGATCGCTGCCGCAGATGTTCGCAACTCCTACCGAACAGCTACGCGCTGAACTGCTCACCCAGAACGGCATCGGGCCGGAGACGGCAGACTCGATTCTGCTGTATGCGGGCAACCACGAGAGCTTTGTGGTTGACGCCTACACGCGGCGCATTCTCGAGCGACATCTGGCGGTGAGCGCCAAGGCAAAATACGACGAGATTCGCAACCTCATCGAGCGCGCTTTGCGACGCGAACAACCGGTGGAGTCAAACCGTCCGAACCGAAAGGAACGGCCGCGAGTTCACCAGGCATCGGCGATGAGCACCGCGCAACGCAGCCCACGGGCGCAGGTTTACAACGAAATGCACGGACTCCTGGTGCAGGTGGGAAAACACTACTGCCTGAAACAACAACCCAAGTGCGAGATTTGCCCGCTGGGTTCGATGCTGCCGATTTCGGTCGAAGAGAGTGCTGCGTCGCAGAAAATCAGGAAACGGTAGCCGGGATAGCGATCGGCACGAATCCTGATCGATCCTTCCCTCTGTGCCTCTGTGTCTCTGTGTCTCTGTGGTGAAAAACTAACCTGACTTGCTCCGCGCCAGCGCCCGCCTGATGGTTTCGTCGAGCGCGGACTTGGCCTTGGCGTACTCCTCGGGGCTGATCTTGCCCTGCTGGCGATCGATCTCAAGCTGAAACAACTCTTCCTTCATCGCCTCCAGCAGCAGCGCATTACGATCGCGCGCCGGCGCGCTCGGCTCCGTGACGTTCACGAAATCGGCGGGCGCCTCCGCGGCGTCAACTGCGGCGCGCCCCAACCCTCCTGCGGGCGCCCCTGCCGGCTGCGCACGGAGGTTTGATTTCGACACCGCGTACGCGCCGCCCATGACCAGCACCAGCGCGAATGCGCCGAGGATGTAGGCGCGGTACTCGTGCAGCGGGTCGGGCACGTCGATGGGAGCGCCGAGTCCGCCGCCGGGACGATTGTCATTCGCGGCGGCTTGCGATCCGCCCATAGCTCCGCCGCCACTCGCATCACCTCTGCCTGTGGACTGCGCGCCCTGCTGACCTTCCGCCTCGAACTCTCCCGTGCCGGCCACGCGGAAGCTGAGGTCCTGTCCCGGCTTGACGTTGGTGACCACCATGATTCCGGCGCCGCTCTCATCGGGCATCGACTGAAACTCCTGCGGATTCTTGGGCGTGAAGGTCATGCCCTTGGGGGTCATCACGACAAAGTGCTGCACCTCGCCCAGCGGCTGGGGTGAGATGCTGGCTTCGCCGCTGTAAGGCATCTGGTACGACACCTGGAACTGCGTCTCACCCGGACGCAGAGGGTAGTTGAAGGCGTAGCGGTTTTTCTGTGCGCCCGGCGCAGCCTCCACCGCAATGGGCTGCCCGCCGGGACCTTTGGCTTGCGCCGACTCCAGTTCAGCGCCCTCGGGCAACACGAACTCAAACGTGCGCTTATCGTCGGCCACGGTGCGTGGCGGTTGCGACTGGTTGCGGACCGCATACAGCGCGATCCCCTGCAACTGTTTGCCGTCGCTTTGGTAGCGGTCCACCTCGACCGTCTGGCTGACGCCGTCCACTTTCTTGGCCGAGTCGTACACCGTAAGCTGGGCTGTGGTCGTACCCGGCATCAACGGCCCACCTGGCGGGAAGTAGTTCACCCCTTCGTGAGTGACCCGCACCATGCGCGGCCCGCCATCACCCGCGGGCGCGGGCAACGAGAAGCGCCCCTGCGCGTCGCTCTTCGTGCTTCCGACCTCCTGCATGCCTTGCGACAGCGAGAGCAGAGTGACCTCGTCTCCGGCCGAAGGTTTGCCGGTGGTGGCGTTGGTGACGGTGCCCGTAATGTTCTGTGCCGCGGTGAAAGAACTGAGCAACAGCACGCAGAGGAATAGGTAGAGCAGCCCTTTAGGCCTGCGTCCCGGCCACCACACTTTCAGACGATTCACGCGCGCCCCCCGTTGGTCGGAGTGCTTCCTGGACGCCGCGTGCCACGCCGGACTATCGCGCGCGCCTTCTCAATGCCGTCGATCTCGGCAAGAATGGCGGCCGCTTCGTCTTCCAGCGACGCACGCTGTCCTGCGTAGTCCGACTCGCTCAACTTGCCGGCCTTGTGCTCGAAGCTGAGGTCGCGCAGATTTTCGTAGGTCGCCTCCTTGCGTTCCAGCAGATACATCAGGCGGGTCTTCTCCTCGCCGGCTTCCACATCGCCTGGCTGATAGAAAACGTAGAAGAACAGGAGCGCCGCAAACAGCGCGCAGCCAAACATGGCAAACGCGGTTTCCTGTCCGGCGGCAGCAACGATAATCAATGCAGGCATCAGTAATCGGTCTCCTGGCGGGCCTTCTTGCGAAGATCGTCGAGTTGGGTGGCGTCGAGATTGGGAGGCGGCACCGGATGCGCCACGGCGCGCGACTTCCACATCCGCACCAGCAATATGGTAAGCGCCAGCGCCGCCGCGAAAACCGCGAACGGCATGATCCATGCCACACGGTTGAAACCTGTGGTGGTGGGCGCCGACAGCACCGTGTTGCCGTACTTCTGCACAAAGCTCTGCAGAATGAGGGAATCGTTGTCGCCGCGCTCGATGCCGGCGCTCAGCTCATTACGCATGCGGTCGGAGTAGGTGCAGCCCACGTGATTGCACTCCAGCAAAACCTGATTGCAGCCGCACATGCACATCAGGCCGTGTCCCAGTCTGTTGAAGCGGGCGTCGGTGTCGGCGCCAAGAAAGGTGATGGCCAGCAACGCGATCAGGGCGACCTGGGCGATGCGAAGTTTCGAGTTTCGAGTTTCAAGTTTCAAGTTGAGGCGCTTTGGCGGCGTCTGAGCCGCCAGCCGAAATCCTGAGCGAGCGGAGCGAGTCGAAGGATCCCTATAACCAAAACGAAGTTTCATCATCGTTATCTTGTCATCCCGAGCGGAGCGTCCGCCTGCTTTTCCGGCCCGCGCATTCCGGGTCGGGCGGACGCGCAGTCGAAGGATCTGCTTTTCTGTCGTCCTGAAGGGACTCGGGTTCTTGATTGCACCGTACTTTCATCATGAATACTCTGTCATCCCGAGTCGAAGACCTGTTTTTCACGCCACCGATTGATATTGCGGAACCGTGACCTCCAGCCACTCCACAATGCAGGACAACACGCCATGTTCCGGATCTTCCTGTGCAAAGTCCACGCTCGTTGTCGCAGGCTCGGGAATTGGATCGCCGTCGGCCACGAGAGCCTCCAAATGGAACTCGACGGCCTCCCGCATTACCTGCCGCATCTGCTCCAGTGTCGCTGCTGTCGAAACGACCCCCGGTACATCCGGCAAGAAGCCGCTCAGGTTGTTGGCGCCGACCTCGAACACCGCTAAGAATTTTTTCTTCATCGCCAAACTCATACCCTTCTCATTTACTTTTCAATCCAGCTTGCTTGAGTACGCTGGACAAAGTCTTCGGGTGCACATCATCCGACGGAGCCCCCGCTATTGTCACCTTCCCGGGTTTTACATGGTGCTTGTACTGCCTGTGGCTTTCCTCGCTGCGCAACTTGGCGCCAGCCGTCATCTTCGATCTGCCTGATAAGATCGCGCACCTTCATTAGTTTCAGGCCATCTCAGTCGCCACCCACCCCTACCACTCCTCGTCGCGCCGCCTCCGCTTCCGCGCGTTCCTTCTCTTTCACCGTGACCCTTGTCGCCTTCAGGTTGGGCAGCAGCGCAATCAACGTCCCAATGATCACAATGATCACGCCCGACCAGATCCACATCACCAGCGGATTCACGTGCGCCTTGATGATCGGTTTGCCCGTGTCCTGGTTGCGCCCGGTGTAAACCAGGTACAAATCTGCGCTGGGACGCGAGCGGTTGGCGACAATGGTTGACGTCTGCTCGCTCGCCTTGTAGAAGCGCCGCTCGGGATACATGGTGTCAATCTTCTTGCCGTGCTGGTAAACGTCGATCACCGCCCACTCGCTGGAGTAGTTCGGCTTGTCGTCCTGGGTGTAGGAGTCGCACACCAGCGTGAACGAGCCGATCTGCATCTTGTCGCCGAAGCCCATCTCCTGCTCTTTGTCCATGTTGAAGGGCAGCCCGGCGAAGCCGATCATGATGACAATGAAACCGAAGTGCACCAGATAGCCACCGTAACGCCGCGTGTTGCGGCGGGTGATGGTCACCATGCCTTCGAGAACGTTCTTCCCAGTCTGGCGCGCAATGACGCGACCGCCGCGCCAGAACTCACCCACCACCGTCGCCGCCACCAGCACCGACAACGAAATCGCCATCAGCGAATAGAAGTACGCGACGTCTTCCCAGGGCTTCATGCCGCCGATCATGAGCCCGATCGCCGTCAGCACCGCCAGAATTGTCGGCCACAAGAAGTTGCGCTTCAGGCTGTCGAGGGAAGTCTTGCGCCAGGCCAGCAACGGTCCCACCGCGGTGAGGAAGATCAGGAACAGCCCAATCGGAACGTTGACCCGATTGAAGAACGGCGGCCCAACCGTGACCTTGGAGCCCGTTACCCACTCCGACAGCACCGGAAAAAGCGTGCCCCACAACACTGCGAAGCAGGCCACCAGCAGCACCAGGTTGTTGAACATGAAACTGGATTCGCGGGAGACCAGCGACTCCAGGCGGTGCTCGCTCTTCAGGGTGTCGCGGTTGCGCACGAAGAAGAATACGCAGGTGGCGAAGGACAGCGCCAGGAACCACACGAACCAGATCCCGATGCCGGACTGCGCAAAGGCATGCACCGAACTAACCACGCCGCTGCGGGTGAGGAACGTCCCAAAGATGGCCAGCAAAAACGTGGTGAAGATGAGCCACATGTTCCACATCTTCATCATGCCGCGCTTCTCCTGCATCATGACCGAATGCAGGAAGGCGGTCATGGTAAGGAACGGCAGAATCGATGCGTTCTCCACCGGGTCCCATCCCCAGTAGCCGCCCCAACCCAGCACCGCGTAGGCCCAGTGCGCGCCGAGAAAAATTCCGCAGGTGAGGAAGAGCCACGCCACCATGGTCCAGCGGCGGGTGATGTGGATCCACTTTTCGCCGGGATACTTCATGATGAGCGCGCCCAGCGCGAAAGCGAATGGCACGGTAACCCCGACGTAGCCGAGATAGAGCATCGGCGGATGGATGACCATCTCGGGATATTGCAGCAACGGATTCAGGCCATTGCCATCGGCGGGAATTTGTCCGCTGACCAGGCCGAAGGGGTGCGCCGCGAAATTCACCAGCAGGAGGAAGAACACCTGCACGGCCGCAATAATCGCCGAGGCATGCGCCGTCAGTTGCGGATCCACCTTGTAGCGCAACCGCAGCACCAGGGCATAGGTTGACAACAGCCACGCCCAGAACAGCAGCGAGCCTTCCTGCCCCGACCAAAGCGCGGCGAACTTGTACGCGATCGGCAGGTCCCGGTTGCTGTGGTGCATGATGTACGAGACGGAAAAGTCGTTCCCGAAGGCGGCTATCACCAGCGCCACCGCGGCTACGGTGACCGCGGCCCAGCAGGCGATACCGGCTCGGCGCGCGGTCTCACCCAGACGATCGTCCTTGCGATATAGCGCGAGCGCGCCCCCAATGAACGAATAGGCCGCCAGCGCCAGGGCCAGTAACAGTGCAAAACTTCCAATTTGCGGCATGAAGATCAAGTACCTGTATTATTTCCTGCCGGATGAATCCGGTGGACAATGCCATCCTTACGCGAGTGTTTTCATTTTACTCGCAATTACACGGCCAGAGTGAATCGTCACCGCAGAGAATACAACTTTGCGGGAGTTCAGTTAGGCACCAACATCTTCCCGGACCATCTTCGGCGCGTTTTTTGATTGCCTGCAACCACATTCGCCGAGTTAAGGCGCTTCCCGGATAAATCACCCGCCAGTACTCGCCGAGCCTGCGACGCGATGATGGGTCGGTGGTAAACACACGGGTGTTCCCTGTAACCACGCATCGGATCACAGAGACGGCTCGCAGCAATGTCACCAGCAGCCCGCCGAAACAGCGATCAGGTTTTCCATGGGGTCCCCGCAGACAATTTTGCGCTCGGGCGGCCGGGGCGGATCAGCGCAATGCGCTCACCCCCGGCCCGTGACTTGGAACCGGGCCAGCAACCGAAAGAGCCAGGAAAAGGAGAAGTTCCCTTTCCTGACTCTCTAATTACATTATAGCACGTTTAGGTGGGTTTTGGACACGATTTTGGTATTTTTCTACTCTTTTGCCAACAGCACGTTACGCTAATTTTTGGCACCTTTGTGGGACTTGACAAAAATTTCCCAAAACGAGAATTTAGCCGCGTTTCCTCCTTAACACCTTCAACCGAGATGCCGAATCCGCCCTGCGGGATGGACTACACTAATCCTGCCTGCACCCGCACTGACATGTCTGCAGCCGTGACCCAATCCGTCGTGCCACCCCCAGGCCCGCGATCGCACAAGTATCGGCCGGCGCTGCTGGCCGCCGCGCTTTTGCTGGCGGCTACCACTGTGCTGTACAGCGCTGGGTGGATGTATTGCGTACGCCACATACCGCAGGTGGAAATCGGCATTGACGAGTCCTACTCTGCCGCGGGAATCGAGATTGGCAACGTTCACCAGGGCAGCCCGGCGGAAAAGGCCGGGCTGAAGGCGAAGGACCGCATTATTGGGATCAACGGGAGCAGTGCGGATTCGGCGTTGGCCTGCCGGGAATTGTTGTATCGCATCTGGCTACGATCGCATCCCGGAGAAACCGTAGCCTTGACCGTGCAGCGGCCGGGGCAATCGCCACCCTTGGTGATCACGCCGGTGTTTCGCGCCGTAGAAGGCGTCGGCGACGTCAACACTCTGGCCCGTACCATAGCGCGACCAGATCGACGATCGTACCCGCTGCTCTTCCTGGTGGTGGGATTGGCCGTCTTGTTTCTGCGGGTGGAGGACCGCAATGCCTGGCTGCTGGCGCTGGTATTAGCCACCTTCATCACGGCGGCGGACTCGCCCAGCGAATTTGCCGCGGCGCCGCTCCCTCTTCGGTCCTTTCTGCTCGCCTACCGCACCCTCATGGGCAGCGTCCTCGCTGGACTCTTCTACTTCTTCTTCGCGGTTTTCCCCACGCGCTCTCCCATTGACCGCAAAGTTCCCTGGCTGAAGTGGGCACTGCTGGTCATCGGCATCTGTTTGAGCCTTGGAGGTTACCGGCACGGCGACTCCAAAGCTTTGCCCTTTGTCCTCGCGGTGTTGCCCGACCGCATCGCCGAGAATGCCCGAATCGTCGTCGTTTACGGGTCGATTTTTCTCGGGCTCATTTCCCTGCTGTGCAATATGTTCAGCGTCTCCAGCATGGACGACCGGCGCAAGCTCAAAGTGATTTTCTGGGGAACCATCGTCGGAGTCACGCCCGCTGCGGTCATCGCGTTCACCCAGGAAGTTTTCCATGTCGGGTTTTCCTTCTGGCTGAATTTCGTCAAGGTAATTCTCCTGTTCCTGTTTCCCCTCTCCTTCGCCTACGCCGTGGTGAAGCACCGGGTCATGGATGTTCCCGTTCTGCTGAAGCGCAGCGCCCGCTATTTCGTGGTGGAGCGCGGATTCGTCTTCCTCATCCTGGCGCTTTCCGTGTGGGCCTGACCTTCTGGTTCGGCGCAGGCATTCTCCCGCCATTTCTCCGCCGGCTCGAAGGCCGCCATTCCCGTGGGCGCGACCTTCGGCGTGCTGCTGATCTCGGGCGCAACCCAGGTGCATCGCCGAGTGCGGACCCGGCTGGACCGCGCCTTCTTCCGCAGCTCCTACGACGCACAGCAAATCCTGGAGAACCTCGCCGCCAAGACCCTCAACGTCAGCAGCCGCGAAGGACTGGCCGCACTGCTGCAGCAATCAACATTCAAGATGCGCTGCATCCGCGCCGCGATGTATCGTGTACCTCGAGGCCGGCGATGGACAGTTGCAGGCCTACGCGGGAAATCCGCCGGCGGAAGCGATGACCCTCTCCACCAGCGCCGCCGGGATTGCCGAACTGGCAGACCGCAGCGAGCCGCTGGAACTGATCCCGGAAGCCATGCATGGAACGCAATTGGAGCCGCTGCAACCGGAGTGCCTGGTGCCGATTCGCGGCTCCAGCGAAGGCCAGTTGCAAGGAGTGGCCGTGCTCGGTCCGCGGCTCTCCGAAGAGCCGTACTCCACTAGCGACAAGCGTTTGCTGGCATCCGTCGCCAGCCAGGCAGGCATCGCCATGCGCAGCATCACGCTGGCGGAGAAGATGGCCGCACACCATGGAGGCGGAGCGTCGCAGCGAGCAGGAAATGCAAATCGCGCGCCAGGTGCAGAGCCGGCTTCTGCCGCAGCAGGCGCCTTCGCTGAAGACGCTGGACTGCGCCGGCAAATGCATCCAGACGCGCGCCGTCGGCGGCGACTACTACGACTTTCTCGATTTCGGCTCGGGCCGCCTCGGCCTGGTGCTGGCCGACATCTCGGGCAAGGGAATGTCGGCCGCACTGCTGATGGCCAATCTTCAGGCCAACCTGCGTGGCCAATATGCGCTGGCCCTGGAGGATGTGCCTCGCCTGCTGCGCTCGGTGAACCGCCTGTTCTACAAGAACACCGAGACCAGCCACTATGCGACGATGTTCTTCGCGGTCTACGACGATGAGACCCGCCGCTTGCGTTATGTGAATTGCGGGCATAATCCTCCGATCCTCATGCGGGCCAATGGAGAGCGTCGAGCGGCTCGCAGCCACAGCGACCGTGTTGGGATTGTTCGAGGAATGGGACTGCGACGGTCGCCGAACTCGACTCGCAGCCGGGCGATGTTCTGGTGATTTATACCGACGGCATCTCCGAAGCGAGCGAACGCCAGGACGACAGAGGAAGAGTTTGGCGAAGAACGTCTGATCGAGGCCGCGCACGGAGATCGCAGCGGCAATCCGCCGACGAAATCCTGGATAGACATCCTCAGCGAAGTGCAGCAGTTCAGCCGCGGCGAGCAGGCGGACGACATGACGCTGATCGTCGCGCGCGGGAGATAGGGGCGGTTGGACATGGCAGATCACGATCCTGAACAGGAACGACAGCGGCTTGCCAAACTTTACGCCGCGATGTCGGATGGTGAGTTGGAGGCCATTGCTGCGGATTCGGCGGAGCTAACCGACGCAGCCCGCCAAGCTCTAACCGATGAGCTTGCTCGCAGACATCCCGAAGCAGCTGTCGTCGTGAACACAGCCGCTCGGGGACGCGACTCGATGGAATTGGCTGATGTCGTCAGCATTCGCCAGTTTAGAGATCTTCCCGAAGCGCTGCTCGCCAAAGGCGCGCTGGATTCCGCCGAAATCGAATCTTTCCTGGTCGACGACAACATGATTCGGATGGACTGGTTTTGGTCGAACCTGGTCGGTGGCATTAAGTTGTGCGTTAAGCAGGAAGACGCTGAGGCGGCGCTGGATTTGTTGGAGCAATCGATTCCCGAGGAGTTCGAGGTAGAGGGCGTCGGGCCGTATGAGCAGCCGCGCTGCCCGAAATGTCAGTCCTTGGATATCGCTTTTGAAGACTTGAATCAGCCGGTCGCTTGGGTCAGCGCCTATATCCTCGCTCCCATTGCCGTCCACCGCAAGCGGTGGGTATGCCACTCGTGCGGACATCGCTGGCGTCGGGCGGAAGAAGACCAGCCCGCGATCTAGAAGGCTTTCAGGGTGCCCTCACGTCTAGCCCCTAACGCCTCATGTAGCGGACCCAACTTTCCCATTGGACGTTGTGAGGTGAACGAAAAGATCCCCATCCAAGCAAACCCTGCTTGGATGGGGCGCCTGCTGTTATTCCGACCGCAGAACCGCAGATCCTTCGACTCCGGCGGCCAACGGCAGGCCGCCTGCGCTCAGGATGACAGTATCAAGGTGATTGCACTAACCACTAACCACTAGCCACTATCCACTATCCCCTAGCCCCTGTTTTCTACGCTTGCGCCGCCAATCCTCCATTGGAAATCCAGCGCGTCGCTGGTTTCACGGTTGCCTTGGGAAGAATGTCGAGGTAGATCACGGCATAGCGGAATGCGATCACGCCGGCCGCGATCACCAGAACGCTCGACGCCAACTCCGTCCACTTGGGCACGTAGTGCGTTCCCATCGCCGACTGCAAGGAGTTGATCGAGACGTTCAGCCGGTCAACCATGAATCCCGCGACCACGATGGCGAAGTCCAGTACAGCCGTTCGGGATTCGAGCGCACGCTGTTGAAGCTCAACAGGAAGATGGGGATCGCCAGGAACAGCACCATTTCGAGCCAGAAGTATCCGGCTTCGCTGGTGCGCTGGAAGGCATAGCCCAGCGCCTGGTTCGAAACCAGGTCCAGCACCTTGAAGAAGGCATAGACGATCAGCAACATCTGGATCATGCGGCCGCAATCGCTGAGGATGCTGAAATCCACGCGCACGTTCAGCGAACGCATGCACAGGTAGATCGCCATCACGGTCAGCGCCAGTCCCGCGGGAATGGCGGAGAGATAGAACAGCGCGTGCATGTATTGCGAATACCACAAGGGATGAACCTTGCCGCGAGCGATGAGGTAGAGGCCGCCCAGGTAAGACTGGTGCATCGACGACAGCAGCACGCCCAGCCAACACGACACGCGATCAGGATCTTGTGGTGATAGTGCAGCACCGTCTCGCGAAATGCCTTCCACGGCAGCTTTTCGATCACCGCCGGCGCGAACTCGAAGGTCAGCACCGTCATGTAGGTCATGATGCAGACGCACACATCGAACAGCACCGAGCGGTGGTTCCACATCACGATGGGATGCCAGAAGCGCCAAGGCAGGCCGATCTCGTAGAGGTATCCAACCATGACGGTCAGATAGCCGAGGAACGAAATCAGAATCGAGGCGCGCAGGATGGGCCGGTAGCGCTCCATGCCCAGCAGATAAACGGCAGCGCTAATGCCGAATCCCGCGGCGGAGAGTCCGATGCCGCAGAGCGTACCCAGACCAACCCACAAGCCCCAGGGCATCTGGTCGCTGAGGTTGGTGCTGGCCCGGAATCCCTCGAAGAACCGAACATACGTCGCATAAAGGCCGGTAATAAATATGATGGCTACAATGACGCGCCATAAAGTAATTTCCGATTTAATTCGCGCGATCATGGCTAGCTCCTTTCCCCTTTGATCCGGTTGATGGTGGCTTTCTCTTCGGCTTCAGCCAGCGCCACTTCGCGGCGGCGCTGCGTGACCCAATACAAGGCCGAGAGAATGGTGCCGCCCATGATGACAACTTTGGGCGAGTCGCCCAGCGCGCTGGCGGTGAGGGTTGGCATGGGCTGATTGCCCGTGGGGGCCGGCTTGAATCCCAGCTTCTCGAACGGAACGTCGGAGACGAACAGCACACTTCCTCCCCCAGCTCTTCCAGACCGTAGATCCGCGGAACGTACGACGAGTCGCCGCGAATGCGGTTCCAGGCTTCGGCGATCAAGGTCATCGCGATCGCCAAAGATGGTCGCTTGCACCGGGCAGGCTTCCGCGCAGGCCGGCGATTGGCCTGCCTTGATGCGGTCCGAGCACATATCGCACTTCTTGACGAAGGGCGCCAGCTTGGTCCACTGGTAGCGCGGCACCTGATACGGGCACGCCAGCATGCAGTAGCGGCAGCCGATGCATTTGTCGGCGTTGTACACCACCGGGCCGAGCGGGCGTCTTGCTGATGGCGCCGACTGGGCACGCCGAGGCGCAGGCCGGATCGTCGCAGTGCATGCAGATCTTGCGGACGAACTTGTCGCCGCGCGTCTCGACCACGGTGAAGGCGGTGTCGGAGAGTGTCGGTTCAGGGTCCGGTGCTGAATCCGTGGAGCTGTTTGCAGGCGGTCTCGCAACTCAGGCATCCGATGCAGCGCTTGATATCGATGAGCATTGCTTTTTGTTTTGCCATGGGTTCTCCGTTGTCCGGATTCGCTCCGGGCGCTACGTCAGAAAGAATTCCTTCGCCAGTTGTTGCTGCGTGCTGGCGTCCACCTGGAAGAGCAGGCCCTTGATCGGCAGGCCGCCGTCTTGTGCCAGGGCGGGATTGAGTTGCTGCAGCATGGCGCCCAGGCGCGCCATGCTGTTCTGCATCCAGCGCCGGAACGATCGGCCCGCGCAGAAGGTTCTTCAGGTTGATCGGCAAGCTCGGGCGCCTTGACCACGCACAGCCAGCCATTCTTGTAAGGGTCGTCCACGATGAGGTTGGGGTTCTTCAGGACTTCGTGATTGACCGAGATCAGCACGCCTTCGACGGGCGACAGCAGATCGATGCTCTGGCCTTCGCGAGTCACCGTGCACAGCTTCTGTCCCTGGCGGACCCAGCGGTTTAGGTCGGCGATTTCGATGGAATCGATCTTGCCGAACAGATTTCCGGCGAAAGCATCGATGCCGACGCGCGCGTTCTGCCGGCCTTCGTCCATCACCCAGGTGTGACCAGGATGGAAGGCATAACCCTGCGGGAACATCGAAGCCGGCGTGCTTCAACATCACTGGCGCATTCAGCTTCTTCGCTGGCGCCACTTGCAAGGTTGCCGCCTCTTGCGGGCGACGGAAATACATGACGGTAAGAATGAGAAGAAATGTAAGCAGGACGAATAGGATCGACATAAAGCCTCCTTACCTGCTCCGCTGGATGTCATACCGCGGCATGGTTTGGCGGAGCGGAGCACGCGCTGTTCGGTCCAGCTTGGTCAGTTTCGGCGAGGTATGGCGGATCGTCACGGCATCGTGCTCCACCCTTGCTAGTGCACGTGGGGGGCAAACCGCTTCCCGAAAAGGGCTGTGGGGGCAAAGGGGTTAGCGGCTTCGTGCCGATTGCGGAAGGGTTGGCTCCTGCGTTTTGCAGGGGCAGCGTCGCACTTTGCAGTAGTGAGAGTGCTGCTGTTGGAACGTGGTCAGCGTGTCCCGGTCAGTAAGGTGTGGTGGTCGATCCTTCGCGGGCGGATTCCATTTCAAGCGCCACTGCCTTGGGCTAGCCTCAGATCGTAATCATTCTGAAGGTTGAGCCAGAACTGTGCGGGCAAATCAAAATACTTTCCCAGTCGAATCGCTGTATCAGGGCTGATCGACCGCTTTCCCCGCACAACTTCATAAATGCCGGGAAAGTTCAATGCTTTCGACAGTTCATAGGCGCTAATGCCCATAGGCTCCATGAATTCGGTCTTAAGAATTTCTCCGGCGTGAACAGCAAAAACCTTGTTTCTTGCCTTGGACATATGTCCCTCCTGACCCCTAGTGGTAATCCATGGAGCGTTAGTAAGTGTACGGCTATACCAGCTCGGGGGTTTTCTTCAGGCGGCGCAGCAGTGAGGTGGGATGGATGCCGAGAATGCGAGCGGCATGGGTTTTATTCTGTCCGGTGGCGTTCAGCACTTCGTGGATGTAGCGGTCTTCGAGTTCTCGCAGGCTGACGAACTGATCGCCCGTGGGCGAGACTTCGAACGACGACATCTCCTCATGGGCGGGATCCTCGTGGTAATCGCGAACTTCTTCCGGCAAATTTTCTTCGTCGATCTCCGTTCCCGTGCACAGAATCATGGTGCGCTCGATCACGTTGCGCAACTCCCGGATGTTTCCCGGCCAGGGATACTTTTGTAGCAACTCCCCGGCCGCAGGCGTAAATCCGACGAAGCTTTTCTTCAGCTCGTGGTTGAAGTACTGCATGATGTCGAGGGCCAGCGGCAGAATGTCTTCACGGCGCTCGCGCAGCGGCGGGATAAACAACGGCAGCACGTTCAAGCGGTAATACAAATCCTCGCGGAACTCGCCCTTGGCTGACCGCTTCCTTCAAGACCCTGTTGGTCGCGGTAATGATGCGCACATCCACGTGCACCGGCTTGGTCCCACCCAGGCGCATGAACGCTCCCTCTTCCAGCACGCGCAGCAATTTCGCTTGCAAACTGAACGAGGTGTTGCCGATCTCGTCGAGAAACAGCGTGCCGCCGGAGGCTTTCTCGATCAGTCCTTCTTTTCGCCGGCGCGCGTCGGTGAAGGCGCCCGGCTCGTAGCCAAACAGTTCACTCTCCAGCAAGGTGTCGGGCAGGGCGGCGCAGTTCAGGCTGACGAGCGGCGCATGGGCGCGCGGACTGTTGTAGTGGATGGCCTTGGCCAGCACTTCCTTGCCAGTCCCGCTCTCGCCTTGAATCAGGATGGTGGTGCGGTCGCTCTCCGCGGCCCGCCGCGCCATCTCCAGGATCTCGCGCATGGCCGGGCTTTCGGTCACCACGCGGCCGAAATCGTAACGCCCCTTGGCGCTCTGCACCGTGTCGTGGACCCGCACCCGCAGCGCCAGCATCTCGGTCGCGCGCCGGATGGTGTTGACCATGTCGGTGATGTGAAATGGCTTGATGAGGTAGTCGTAGGCGCCCAGCTTCATGGCTTCCACCGCGCGGTCCACCACGTGATAGGCGCTCATCATCACGATGATGGTGGCCGGAGAAAGCTTCTTGGCCTGGCGCAGCACTTCGATGCCGTTGATGCCCGGCAGCACCACGTCGAGCAGGGCCAGGTTCGGCTTCTCTTCGGCGATCGTGGTCAGCGCTTCCTCACCGCTCATGGCCAGGAAAACTTCGAAGCCTTCCCGCTCCAGAGCGCGGCCAATCGTGCGCACGGTGAGAGCTTCGTCATCGACAATCAGGATGGAATACGACATGGCTAGGCGATGACCTCCTCGCTATGCTGTACCGCTGTGCCAACCTGACGCATCGGCAGCGTCACCCGGACCGTCGTGCCCAGGTCGGGGATGCTTTCAACCTCGATATCTCCGCCGTGGCTGCGCACATAACTTTGGGTGATGCTCAGTCCCAAGCCAGTGCCTTTGCCGCGCTTGGTGGTAAAGAACGGCTCGAAGACGTGCGGCAAAATATCAGCCGGGATTCCGCAGCCGGTGTCGCGCACCCGCAGCTCGATCATCTCCGCGAACTTGACTTTGTCGGCCAGCACCGTGATGGTGCCTCCCGGCGGCGTCGCCTGCGCGGCATTCAGCAGCAGGTTCATCAGAATTTGCGAGAGCTGATTGGCATCGGCGCTGATGTTCGGCAGGTCGAGCGGAATGCAGTTCTGCAATGCAATCTGCCGGAACATGGGCTGGTGCTCGACAAACTTCAAGGTCTCGGCCGGCCAGGCGGTTGCAGATTGACCTTGCTGAGCATCAGCGGCCCGGGACGCGCATAGTCAAGCAATCCGCGCACCGCCAACGAAATTCGTTTGGCGCCTTCGATGCATTGCTCAATCTCCTCCCGGTGTTCACCGCTGGCGTCTTTCCATTCCAATTCCAGGTGCGACAGGATCCCCAGCAGCGGGTTGTTGATCTCGTGGGCGGCGCCCAGGGCGAGCTGGGCCAGGGATGCGTACTTTTCATACTCCGTCAGTTGCGACTCAAACTGCATCTTCTCCTTGGCCAGCTCGCGTTCTTCCTCCAGGCGATGCACCAATTCCTGTTGCGCCACATTGCGCTCGTATTCGCGATGATCGGCCAGTTCCTTGGAGCGGGCCGCTTCGCGCTCCGCCGCTTTGATCCGTGTCCGGGCCAGAACGGCTACCACTAGCAACAAAACAAAACCAACCGCGACGCCGCCCCAGAATCCGCCATTCGTGGCGGGAGGACCGGCGCTGAAGCCATACAATTTCGGCGAGAAAATCAGCCCCAGAACGAGAGTTAGCCCGGGCAGGAAAAAGCGCGGAGCGTGGCGCACACTGCGGCGCGCCGCCCGCGGGCGATCGCTCAGCCAGGCTGAGGCCAACATGCACACCTCTCTACTATGACGTTCGCCCAGTCTTGCCGCCGGAGCAGTGACCGCAGTCACTTGGCCGGGTGATGGCTGAATTGCGGCGGGTGGCGGAGCGGGATCAGGTCGGCTTTATGCCGGGTCAATCGTCGGTGCAATCTCAGCCGGCTCGGCGGGTTCCGGCGCGAGCACGGGATCGGGAGGATGGCCGGCCTCCGGCGCAGGCACGGGATGCGCATCATCCTCCGCCAACGAAGCGTAGGCTGCCAGACGCGCAAGAAGCAGCAGATCTGCTCCTGCGAAATAGATCAACGCAATCGCGGCCATGATGAGCAGCACCCAGCCCACTGCGAGATGCCGAGCCCAACTCAGCGGCGCAAACATCGCCAGCGTCATCGTCCCGAGCCATACCACGCGCAGCGGAAGAAAGCCCAGCCCCAGCAGAGACAGCCGGCCGCCTCGCCGCGAGACAAAGTCCACCGATTGCGCGAGAGCGTCCATCGCCGATGCGCCGTTGCGAATGCAGAATAGGGGTGCAATTCCGAAGAACCAATTCAATGCCGTCCCGAACCAGCCTGCCAGACCGATTCCGAACACCAACAAGAGCGCGGCCAGTCCGGCGCGGCCGTTTCCGGCCATGACACTGCCGATCATCAGACACGCGATGGCAACCGCCAGCGCTATCAACGACCACGCTGCACGCAGCAAATGCAGGACGAAGATGGGCACAAATTGCCAGGTCATGGGGCCCGGTTCGTCCTCGATGCTGAACATCGCAACCAGCCGCCGCAGCGTGGCGGCGCGGCCGACCGTGGCGGCAAAGCACCACGACAGGGTAACGCCCAGCAGCAGCACGGATTGCTCCAGCACGAAGCGAGTGAGGCTGCCACGGAAGATGTGTTGAAAAGCCCCGGAAAGCAACTGCGGTTGAAATGTGCCCAGCAGAAATTCGTCGGCGCGAGAAATTTTGAGGCTGTCCAGAAACAGCCCACCGGAAATGATGACCAGGGCCCACGCCAAAAAACCGAAGCACCAGCGCCACGTAAGTTCAGCCGCCAGCAGCGCCGGCTCGTGCCAAACAGCGGCAAAGCCATCCTTGAACGGCGAACCCTCGCTGCCGGGATGCGACATGGGTAAAGCATAGCAGCACTCTTGAGCGGTTTCGCGGTACCGCTATAATGCGAGACGAATGGCAATAGCTCCAACTCGACATCGCCAGCAAAAGGTACCCGTCGCTGCATTGGCCGTGCGGCACCCGTTGCTGTGGCCAAGAGGAGGTTGAAGATGTTTGCACGAAATGCCCATTTCCGCGTGAAATCACTCAACATGGCTGCTGAGTTCGCCCGGACACTCGAGAACGAGGTCCTTCCTTTGCTGCGCAAGCAGAAAGGTTTCAAGGGCGAAATTACGTTGTCAAATCCCGGCAATCTGGAACGGATTTCTATCAGCCTGTGGGACAACAAGAGCAATGCAGAAGCCTACGATGCCCACATCTACCCGCAAGTGTTGAAGATTCTTTCCAAGGTGATTGATGGGAAGCCCAAGATTCGGATCTTTGAGTCTGTCGCCTTAAACCTCGACGGCACTGTAGCCGAGCACTAGAGTTTTTGATTGCTCTTCATGGCGCAGCACTCGCAACGCGCCTTCCATGAGCGCCTGCAGTTCGTCCTCGCCAGGATAAACGGTGATGGGAGCGATCCAACTGACGTACTCCCTCAGCGCCGAGACCAAACGCTGCGAATGCGCCATGCCTCCGGTGAAGAGCACAGCATTCACTTGTCCGTGCAGGACGGCCGCCATCGCCCCGATCTCTTTCGCGATTTGGTAGACCATCGCATCGAACACGGTTTTGGCCTTGTGCCTCACCACCGGCAATGCGGCGCTCCACTTCCACCAGGTCTTTCGTGCCGAGATAGGAGTACAAGCCGCCATCGCGGAAGAGCAGCCCTTCCACTTGCTTGCTGGGTGTACTTGCCGCTGAAGCAGAGATCGACCAGCTGCATCACCGGCACTCCGCCGGCACGCTCGGTGGAAAATGCTCCTTCTTCGCGCGAGTTGGTCACGTCCACCATGAGGCCGTTTTGGTGCGCGGAAACCGAAATCCCGCTGCCCAGGTGCGCCACAATCAGCCGCAGTGACTCGTACCGTTCGCCGCGCTCGCCAGCATAACGCTTGGCCACCGCCTTGGAATTCAAGGCATGCGACAAACACTGCCGCTCCAGCAACGCCGATCCCGACAGGCGCGCCCACTCCGGCCACTCGTCCACGCTGACCGGATCGACGACGTAGGCTGGTGCGCCGGCCTTTTGCGCGATGTCGTATGCCAGGAACGCGCCCAGGTTCGCAGCATGTTCGCCGCGCCTGGCCAGCCGCAACTCCTCGAGCATTTCCTCATTCACAACGTAGGTGCCGCTGGCTAAAGCGGGCAGAAGGCCGCCGCGTCCTACCACCGCGTCGAGCTCGCGGACGTTGTGTCCCGCCTCACTGAGTGCAGCTTCGATCTGCGCGGAGCGAAACTGCTGCTGATCGAGAACCGGGCGTCCGCGGAACTGCGCCATCTCGGCGTCGGAGTGCCGGATGTTCTTGACGAAGTCAGGGCGCTCGTTCACGTACAGGGCCATCTTTGTGGACGTGGAGCCGGGGTTAATCGCGAGAATCCTGAATTCACCGGGCTGCAAAGATCACCCCCAGAGCGATGGAGTTCACCTTGTCATCCACGCTCTCCACGCGCGACGGAATCAGGATCGGGACCTTCGCGCCAGCCACCACATGCGCGCACTGCGAGCCGCCCAGGTACTTCACCGATTTTCCCAGAAGATTGCCCGCCTCGATGTTCGGGACCACCATGCAGTCGGCGTGACCGGCCACCGGATGCGCGATGCCCTTCGCCTGCGCCGCCGACTCCAGCAGTGCGCAATCGAGGGCAAGCGGGCCGAAGACCTCGGCGTCACCGAACTGACCGGCTTCGCCCATCTCGGTGAGCAGCTTGGCGTCCACGCTGGAGGGCACCGACTCGCTGACCGCCTCCGTGGCGCTCATGATCGCGATCTTGGGACGCGCCAGTCCCAGGGAACGCATGACCTCGATTGCGTTCTGCACGATTTGCTTCTTCTGCTCCAGGTTCGGCGCAAACATTCAGCCCGCCATCGGTGATGCCCACCAGCCTGCATCTCGCCCGCGAGCTTGTCTTCATAGAGAAGCACGTCGCTCAACAGACGCCCTGTCCGCAGCCCAGCCTGTTTGTCCAGCGCGGCCCGCAAGAGTTCGTCGGTGCGGAGATGGCCTTTCAGCAAGAGGTCCACGTGGCCATCGCGCGCCATGTGGGTTGCGACGGTTGCGGCATCATCCGCGCTGACAAACTCTGCCCCGGCGATCAAGCCAAAGAGTCCGAGCGCCTCCGCCTTGGCGCGGATTTTTCGCTCGTTGCCGATCAGCACCGGAATGGCAATCCCGAGATGCAGCGCGCCATCGGCTGCGGTCAGGGCAACCTCGTCGTCAGCCGCAACTACCGCAACCCGTCTTGGGACCTAGCGGCTGAGCGCGATGGCGGAGTTCGGCAAAGTTCGTTATTTCCTGTGTGGTGCATGCAACCGTGCTGGAGATCATGATCTATTGTTGCCCACGCGCGAATTGCGTTGCAGTGAGGCGGGTCACAATAGCGCCTGTCAGTGCAACTAGGGCGATATCCGGTTTGCGCGGGTAGAGCCGCGCTTCCGCTGGATTACTGATCATGTGAGGTGTCATCCTGAGCGGAGCGCCCGCCTGACCCGCTTCTTTTGCGGGCCGGGCGGGCGCGGAGTCGAAGGACCCCTATTGCCGCACAAATCACAGTGCGGCCGTCTTGCACAGCAGCAAGTCCGGGATTGCGCCCAAAGGGTTCCTTTCGACTCCTCGGTCGCCACGGCGACCTCGTCGCTCAGGATGACACTCCAAGAAATTAGGCGCGTTCATGAATAATCCAGAGGCCCGCACTACCCATACGGGCGGCCAGAAATCGCCATAGCGCATTGGTATACGCGCCGGGTTCCGTTACCATTGGTTCCAAATAATGCAGGGGAAAGGACAATCTCATGTCGCTGGACTATCTGCTCAAGACGGAACCCTCGGAGTACTCGTTCGCTGATCTGCAACGGGACAAAGTAACCGTGTGGGACGGGGTAACGAATCCGGTCGCGGTGAAGAATCTGCGGGAAATGACGCCCGGAGCGAGACTGATCATCTACGAGACCGGAGATCACAAGAGCGCGGTTGGCACCGCGGCGGTCGTTTCCGTCGATGCTGCCGATCCCAGAAATCCGAAGGTGACGATCAAAGCCGGAAAAGCACTTCCGCAGGCGGTCTCTTTGCAGCAAATCAAAGCCAACCGTCTGTTCGCGGATTCGCCTCTGGTGCGTCAGGGAAGGCTTTCCGTCGTGCCATTAACGGCGGTGCAGTACAAAGCTTTGACGGACGAATAGTGCGAGGACGCTGGCGCGGGCTGGCCGATTCGCCGTCACTGTTCCCTTTCTTTGCCTCTGCTACACTCGAATGTTTTGCAGCGCGTTTTGGGCGCGCTAACTAACTTCATTCGAGGCCATCATGGACATCAGAACGGTGGGAGTAATCGGCGCGGGCACGATGGGCAATGGTATCGCTCACGTCTTCGCTAAAAGTGGATACAACGTGGTGCTGGTCGAGGTGGAGCAGCGCTTCCTCGATCGCGGCCTGCAAACCGTCAGCAAGAACCTGGAACGCGAGGTTGCGAAGAACAAATTGACCGCCGAGCAGCGCGACCAGGCGCTGGGGCGCATCGCGGGCACCACCGATCGCCAGCGCTTGGCCGCCTGCGATTTCATTGTGGAAGCGGCCAGCGAGCGTTTTGAGATCAAGGCCGAATTGTTTCGCGATCTCGATGCCATGTGCCGTCCCGAGGTCCTTCTGTCCTCCAACACCTCGTCCATTTCGATAACCAAGCTGGCAGCGGTAACCAAGCGGCCCGACAAAGTCATCGGAATGCACTTCTTTAATCCTGTGCCGGTGATGAAATTGATCGAGCTGATCCGCGGATTGGCCACCTCCAACGAGACCTTCGCCACGGTCAAAGCGCTGGCCGAAAAATTGGAGAAAACTCCCGTCGAGGTGAACGATGCGCCGGGTTTTGTCTCCAACCGCGTACTGATGCCGCTGTTGAACGAAGCCATGTACGCCGTGATGGAAGGCGTGGCCACTCCCGAAGCCGTGGACGAAGTCTTCAAGCTGGGCATGGCGCATCCCATGGGTCCGCTGACCCTGGCGGATTTCATCGGCCTCAACGTCTGCCTCGACATCATGCGGGTGATGCACTCCGGACTCGGCGACCCCAAATATCGGCCCTGCCCGCTGCTGATCAAGATGGTCGATGCGGGATGGATTGGGCGCAAATCGGGGCGGGGATTTTATCAGTACTAGAGCGCGTTTCAAGAATCGATTTGTAACCGGGCACGGCTTCAAGTCGGGCCCTGATAGAAGTCTGATATGCGCCTATTTTTGAAATACGTTCCAGTCAAAATGCTGTCGCTATATTCTGCGAGACCCAGTAGTCCAAGATCGTTTTCTAGAGCGACTCCCTATGACTGACTCCCAAACCTTTATTGCTAGCCGCTGGACGAAAGGAAACCGGTTTTTCCCGACCCGGCTGCTTGTGGACTCGCAGCGAGTCACTCGCATCAAGCCGAGGTTGTTCGGCAGCAATGAAGAGAGCATCGGCATCACGCAAGTGGCTTCCGTGCACATCTCCACCGGAATCTTCTGGTCCGACATTGTGATCGAATCCACCGGCGGCACCGATCCCATTACCAGCCACGGGCATCGCAAGGCCGACGCCCAGCGCATTCGCGACTTGATCGAGACCTATCAATCCGCGCGCCGCGCCTAAAGCAGGGCCCATGATGATGGCGACGACGATGATGGGCCCGGTTGACCTAAGTCTGCCTTCAGTCATCGCGCGCGCCTCGGGGGATTTCTGAGCGGTGTCAACGGCCCGCGCTGAATGACCTCTCAAGATCACTGTTTTCAATTGACATGCAGTGGCCCTGCACGATAGAGTTTGTGCGCTAAGACTGGTGGTTCTGCTCGTCCTCCTGTCCGGTGCAAATGACATTCCACGTGCCTACACTACACACTATTCTGGATTAACCACAAAGAAGGAAGAGTTCTAATGAAACTTTGGTATTCGCTTTCCTGGCCTGGCATCCGCCGGGCAGTACTTATCTCTGCCTTGGGGGTCGCGGTAAGCTTCTCAGCGGCGATCCCAGCTTCGGCCCAAGGCGTCTTCCGACAGCTCAGCCAAGACAGCTTCACCGATCCGGCCGCCCAGCACATGACCGAAGTGGAGCCCGGCGCTTTCGCCTATGGACCGGTGATGGTCACTGCATTTCAGGTAGCCCGCATCTCCAGCGGCGGTGGAGACGATATCGGTTGGGCGACTTCGTTGAATGGTGGCATTAGCTGGACTAATGGGACCCTGCCCGGCCTCACCACTTTCGGCGGTGGCGGAACCAATAGCGCTGCCAGTGACGCGTCGGTGGCTTACGATGCGAAACACGGCAAGTGGCTAATCAATACCCTGCCCATTGGAGCCGGTCTAAACGTCGCGGTGAGCCGCTCAAGCGACGGCATCCATTGGGACAACCCGATCTACGTTTCACAGGCGGGCGATGCCGACAAAAACTGGATCATCTGCGATAACACAGCCACCAGTCCCTTTTATGGAAATTGCTACGTGGGCTGGGACAACTCCCAGATACAAATGAGCACTTCCAGCGACGGCGGGCTGACGTGGGGACCAGCGAGAGCCACCGCGGCCGGCGACTTCGGTATTGGCGTCAATCCTGTGGTGCAGCCGAACGGCACCGTCATCGTGGGGTTTGGTGACTTCAACGGCGGCATGTCGGCGTTTATGTCGACCAATGGCGGTCAGAGTTGGACCGCAGCCAGAAGCATTTCCAATGCTCCCAGCCACGGTGAGGCGGGCGGTCTTCGCAGTGCCGGCCTTCCGTCCACGGCCATCGATGGAGCTGGCACGGTCTATGTTTCCTGGCCGGACTGCCGCTTCGAAAGCGGTTGTGCCGCTAACGACATTGTGTACAGCAGCTCAACCGACGGAATTCATTGGAGCTCGGTGGTCCGCGTTCCCATCGATCCCATCGGTAGCGGAGTGGACCATTTCATTCACGGCATGGGGATTGACAGCAGGACCTCGGGAAGTTCGGCCCATATGGCGATCACCTACTATTACTATCCCGTCTCGGCTTGTGGGAGCAACTGCCAGCTATACGCGGGCTTCACGTTGTCGAATGACGGCGGACAAACCTGGACCGCGGGCCGCCAGCTTTCGGGCGCCATGCAGCTCAATTGGCTGCCGGACACCTTCTCCGGCAGAATGGTGGCCGATTACGTCGCGACGGTGTATCCCGCGGGAGGCAGGGCCTTCCCGCTCTACGTCATCGCCCACCAACCGGCGGGCGGCCTCTTCCAACAGGCGGTCTATACCGCTAGCTACGGATACACCCGAGATGAGATGACGGAGCCGTCGATGAGTTCGCAAGGCGACCAGCCCATACCGGGCGCCAAGTCTGATCATCCGGCGAGGAGGCCCGAAGATCGTGACAACGAGCTTCCGACCCACCCGGGCAAGACGCCGCCTGCTAAATAGCGATTAAGATGACTTAACTCCATGGCCGCTAGCCCATGCTGGCGGCCTTTTTTCATCGCAAGTAGGCACCGGGATTCGCCTAAGAACTTCACCGCTGGAGATCGAAACCGCGCGGTTCTTTTGCTGGGCGTGCCCCATGGTGCTGGAGATGGTGCAGCGGCCCCTACCACCATAAGCAAACACTTTTCATCATTTTCCACGGTGACCTTCGCGACATGAATCAGTCCATGTACGTCGGGCGTACTCGCCGGTTGCGCCCTTATGGACCTTTCGAAACGGCTGGCATCGCCTCGGCCGTCTGGGCGTGAACCTTTAGGCACTTTGGTGCGTATTACACAAAGGACACAGCAATTCATAACAGTGGGAAAACACAAACTGATGCAAAAGTCAGTTTCAGGAGATAAGGAAATGTTTTTTGCCAGATTCATTGACGGCGCGGTCCGCAAGACGCTCGCGCTGGGAAGCGTGGCTCTGCTGGTCACGGCGAGTTATGCCCAGACTGCAACTCCACCCAGCGGGCAATCGAGCGCGCCTCCCATGACGGCAATGCCGCAGGCGCCGGCGCCGCAGCATAACGCTCATCTGTATTCCGACCAGGACTACTCGAAGCCAGAATCTCCATTCCCCAATGTGATCGCGCCCTACACATCGCGCAGCGTGCCGCCGCCGAACCTGGGCAATTCCGCGCGGACCGATCAACTGTTCCGCGACGGCAAGATGTATCTGTCGATCAACGATGCGGTGGCGATGGCGCTGGAGAATAACCTGGACATCGTCCTCCAGCGTTACAACCTGTCCATTGCCGATACCGACTTGCTGCGCACCAAATCAGGCACCTTTGCACTCGGCGTCAATGCCGGGGTGGTGCAAGGCACCCCGGGAGGCGCAACCGGCGCTACCTCCGTCGGAGGAACCGGCAGTTCTGCAACCGGAGCGACGGGCACCGGCGCAGGTGGCACCCAGGTTGGTACCGGCGGGGCCGGCGCCGGAGCTCTTGGCATCGTGACATCCACCCTCGGGGCTGGCCCTCCGATTGACAGCTACGATCCCAGCCTGACGGGCAATATTCAGGGCGAGCGCGCCACGACCCCGCAGTCCAACATCGTCTTCACGGGAACGCCCACCCTGGTACAAAACACGAACCTCTACAACTTCGGTTACACGCAGGGGTTTCCGACGGGCACCTTGCTGACGGTGGGATTCAACAACAACCGCATCACTACGAACTCGCTGTTCACCCTGCTTTCGCCGGCGTTGAACCCAAGCTTCCGTTTCCAATTGCGGCAGCATCTGCTGCAAGGCTTCGGGTTCGACCCCAACTTGCGCTACATCCGGATCGCCCGCAACAATCGCGAGATCGAGGACGTGGTTTTTCGCCAGCAGATCATCCAAACCGTTTCGCAGGTTGAAAATATCTACTGGGACCTGGTGACCGCCTATGAAGCCGTGAAGGTGAACGAGCGAGCGCTGCAATTGGCCGATAAGACGCTCTCCGACGATCAGGAGCAGATCAGGATCGGCACGCTGGCTCCCATTACGTTGCTCCAGGCCAAGAGCGGAGTTGCCACTGCCAAACAAAACCTCATCGGCTCACAAACCAATCTTCAGCTCGAGCAGTTGCTCATGAAGAACGCCATCACCAAGAACATGGGAGATCCTATTCTGGCGGTGGCGCCGGTCATCCCAACTGACACGCTGCGATTCAACGAGCAGTACGAGGTCCGTCCGGTCGAAGAGTTGATCCAGGAAGCCTTGCAGGCGCGTCCCGAGATCGCAGTGGCG
This sequence comes from uncultured Acidobacteriaceae bacterium, assembly GCA_963736385.1. Classification (GTDB taxonomy): domain Bacteria; phylum Acidobacteriota; class Terriglobia; order Terriglobales; family Acidobacteriaceae; genus Bog-257. The sequence goes on from CAVTOE010000008.1 coordinate 123,652, forward strand.
CGCATCAACCTGACCAATTCCGAGATCTCGCGTAAGTCGCTCAAGAACGCGCTGCGGCCGACGCTGGACGTGTACGCGTTTTATGGCGCCTCAGGCCTGGCGGGTGACCAAAACCCGGCCTTTCCAGACCTGCCGGCCCGGGACGATTCCCCGAAGCGGCTACCCCAATGCATTTCACGATCTGTTCAACGGCTCAGCGCCCGACAAAGGAATCGGAGTGAACCTCAATATTCCTCTGCGCAACCGGGCCGCGCAATCCGAACAGGTACGTTCCGAGTTGGAATACCGTCAGTCGCAGGTTGCCCTGCAGCAAACCGAGAACCAGATCTCGTTGCAGGTGCGCAACGCGCAATTTACCATGCAGCAGAACTATGCCGCACTGCAGGCGGCGATCGCCGCTCGCGACTACTCGAAGGAGAGTTTGCAGGCTGAGCAAAAGAAGTTTGGCTATGGAGCTTCGACCCCTACCCTGGTATTACAGGCATCCAGCAATCTGACCCAGTCCGAATCCAACGTTCTCAACGCGGCTGCCAATTATGAGAAGTCGAAGGTACAGCTGGATCTGTCCACGGCGGAAACCCTGTCCAAGCTGGGTATTGATATGGCTGATGCCGAATCCGGACAAGTGAAGCATGCGCCGGCGGTGAAAGGTGTTGTCCCGGCGAATGTGCAGCAATTGACTGCGCCGATGCCGCCCTACGTGCCGCCACAGGGCACCGGAGCGGCGCCGACTCCGCCTGGGGCGCAGCCGCAGGAACGACGCCACCTCCGCCCGGCCAGGGGGAGGCCGAACCGCATGGTTAATCTCCGCAGCCAAGGCGTGCCATCAGGAATCTGTAATGCAAGCTTTACGGGCGGCGGTTGAAAAACTCTGCGGAAGGCCGTTGGTGGGAGCCCCTGCTTCAGCAGGGGGAAGCTGGACTTTAGTCCAGCGGGAAAGGGTTTGATTTTATGATGGGCTTTAGCCACGGGATTTCTCAATGCCGGCGCTAAAGCGCATGATTGAAATCCAGCTTTACCCGGAGCGCTGAAGCGCTCCTTCCCCCGCATGAATGCGGGGGCTCCCACCAAGATGCATTCCGGATATTGCCCAGAGTTTTCCGCGGCCCGCCTCGGCGCGCGTGCTTCCAGTCACCACCGGACACGGCAACTCTAGAATCTGCCTAATTGTGAAACTGATCCTAACAAGAAAAAAGCCGGAGCTGGTTGGCTCCGGCTTGCGAAGTGAACTGCCACGAGGATTACCGGTTCATCTTGCGGCGAATCGCTCCGACCGCTCCGATCAGGCCCGTGCCGAGTAGTAACAGGGAGCTGGGCTCCGGCGTGGTGCCGCCAGCCGGGTTGCCTTGTATATCGAACGCGCCGAGTGGCTGCGTGCCATTGCTGTTCCAGCTAGATCCGCCGTCGGTGGAATACAGATCCAGGCCGTTTACGTTCTGGTCGTTCAAGTTCCACGCTTCCCAAGTGGTACTGGAGAGACTCATCGGACCGAGGATCATGAAATACGACTCACCCCCAGTCAGAGTGACTCCGCCAATGCCACTGACGCTAACTACGCCGCAGCAGCCTCCGAAGGCTTGGCTGCTGGACAGGTTACCCCAAAAGGCGCCGGCCACCTCGGTTCCCGGGAGGCCACCGTTGTCTGTCCAAATGCTTGCGTAGAACGAGTTGTCGCCTGTCACGTATCCGACGCCGAGGTCAAACGACGTGACGCTGAAGTCGCCGCTGCCACCAACCGTGAACAGGTTCGCAGCAGTGAAGCTGGTACCAACGATTCCGCTTCCGGAGACCGTCCACCCAGTGCCGGCTTGGTAGCTGAATCCGGATCCGAAGTCGTTGAAGAGGGTATCCGCCATGGCCGGAAGACTGCTCACGCAGAGTGCAAGAGCCAACAAGCATAGCGACCATCCAAGTTTCTTACTCAAGTTTCCTACCTCCGTGGTTGAGAGTCATGACTCGCGAGATTGAAACTTCTAACTCGAACACCTTGCGGTGTTTATGGGGCCCGTGGAAGCGTCAAACCAGAACCGGCGCAACCATATTTTGTTACAAAACTTTTCGCAAAGGCGGGGTCTGTTCGTGCACGTTCGCCGGAAGCGCAGACTCAGCCACTAAGAGTCATGCAATCTTGCTTCCGCTGCAAACTATTGAAGAAGTTAGAGATTGACCAGTGGCAGGTGCAAGTAGTTGCACCAGAGTGCCCGATCACTTCCCATTTCAGCACAGTAGTTGTGCCACTTTCCAAGAATTCTTACGCCTCCCAACCACTGGTTCGAGCAACGCGAAAATCGCGGCGTGCGCTCTCATCGGCAATGGCCCACGCAACCCGCGATGAAGTTGGTTCGGTAAGGGTTCCAGCCGCCGCCGCGACTGGCGGGTAGAACCGCGGCGGCGCCGACAAAATTATGCCAGCGGGAACCGAAGCCGTTGAGGTTCCCACTGGCGTGCTGGTGATTGTCTGTCGGCGCTGGCCGCCTAGTTCGTCGATTTCCCTATCACGAAAGTCGACAAGACCGGATTCGCGTCGGTCGAGAGAATTACAACCTTCGTCGAAGACAGGACATACATGATGCCCTGCAGGGTACCGCCCGGGTTCAAGTTGACGAGGGCCCTGCCAGTGGCGTCAACCTGATAGGTGACAGCGAACTGGTTGCTCTGGGGACCACCCGGACCGCTGCTGTCCTGGGAAACGTTGATGTTGCCATTCCCGTCGGCAAACAGCCAATCGACCTGATTGGTCACTGCCGGTAAGGCCGGCGTGACCGAGCCTCCCAAATACGCACCGAGGACGTAAAAATTGCTGAGGGGTAGGCCCGTGGCACCTGCTGTTTGTGGCGCCAGCACTCCGGATGTGGCATTCCCATCGGTGCCAACCAGGAACGCCTGGTTTTGACCCACCAGGTAGAGGACCGGCGGAGTACCGCCGAAACCGTTCAAGGTTACTCGTCCATTCTTCGGGTCAACTTTGTATTGACCGCCAGCAACCTGCTGCTGAGCGAGCGCCCCTCCCGTGTTCTGGTCAAACAACAGGGTAGCGTTACCGAAACCATTTCCGTCGGTGGTGCCGTCACCGTTGAACAGCCCGGCAACGCCAATCGCTTCCGGACTTCCGCCATTGGGATTAACCCCGTTGGTTTGGAGAACGCTTGCGCCCTTCAAGGCCACGTTGGTGAGGTTCGCACCAGTCGTAACTCCCTTGAGTACCGAAGTCAGCGTCAGAGGAGAGGTATCAGAGACCTGGTCGATGCTGAGCTGGATCATCTCGTTGGGAGACACCATGTAGTAGCTGAAGTTTTGGGCCTGGCCGCTGTTAACCCCTAGGCTGGCCGTGCCGCGACCGGTGCTGGGATCGGGCGCAGAGTAGGAACCGTTCAAAAAAGCGGCCGGATTCACCATGCCGCCGTCATTGATGTCGATAGTTCCTTTCGTTAAAGTTCCCGACGCATTGGTCTGAAAGGCCCCCGCGCTGGCGAACCGATTGCCCGCCAAGTCAACTCCGGTCGAGCCGAAGGAAAAATTGCTGGCGGCCAGCGGGCCAATCGTTTGTGTCTTAATTGCGCCGGAACCGTAGTTCTGCGGATTGGACGGATCGCTCTGAATCAGCTGGCCGCTGCCGTTGCTGGAGACCGCCACCGCGAAGACCAGAGCAGGACCGCTGGTGTTGAAGGTCATCGTACCCAGGCCATTTGCCATGATCGAGTACGTCCCGGTGAAGGGCAGGCCGATCACCGGAGGGGCGTCGGCTCTATTCGCGTCGAGCAAGCCATTGCTGATGGTCCCGCTTCCGTCGGCCGTAAACCTGCCGGCAACCAAGACCGGAGTCCCGTTCTGGTAGCCGCTGAACGAGAAGGCGTACTCTCCGGTCAGAACGGCATCGGTCAGGGCGGGGTTGATGGTGATGGCAAAAGGTGGCGAAACCACCGTGGCGGGTGGCGAGGCCGAATCCTGCACCTGCACTTGGATGGCAGAACCGCCGGTCGTGGTCGGCGTTCCCGAGATCAGACCTGTACTGGGGTCCAGACTCAGGCCGCTGGGCAAGGTCCCCAATCGGAGCGACCAAGTATAGGGTGGGGTACCGCCAGCCGCACCCAGGGTGGCGCTGTAGGGGACCGAAACCGTGCCTGCCGGCAAGGCTATGGTCGTAATCGCCAAGGCGCCGGAATTGATGGTAAGCGTCAAGCCGGAAGAAGAGGCCGTATTCGCCAGGGTATCGGTGACCTGCACCGTGATGGGGAAGGTGCCGCTGGAACCGGTGGGCGTTCCCGAAATTACACCGGTGCCGCTCAGCGTCAGGCCCGCAGGCAATGGTCCGGCGGTAAGGCTCCAGGAGTACGGCGGAACTCCGCCGGTGGCGGCCAACGAACTGGAGTAGCGCACGCCTTGCGTACCGTCCGACAACGAACTTGTGGTCACCTGCAGCGCCGGCGTTGGGTCGATCGTGATGGTGAAGTCCGCAATAGCCGTGGCGGGAGTGCTTTCCGAGTCGGTCACTTGGACTTCGATTGGATAGCTGCCTGTTGTTGTAGGCGTTCCCGAGATCACGCCGCTGGAGGAAGTCAGAGATAATCCAGGCGGCAGCGGACCGGAGGCGGCAGTGAGGTTCCAGGTGTAGGGTGTCTTTCCGCCTGTGGCGGTTAGCTGTACGTCGTAGAAGATGGCCACATTGCCATTAGGCAGCGAAGGGTTGGTGATGGTGATAACCCCTTCGATGGCGATAGTCAACGGAGCAGAGAGTCCGGTGGCGGGCGGGCTCTCCGAATCCGCCACTTTGACGGTGAACGTCGAGGGGCCATAGGTAGTAGGTGTACCGGAAATCAAGCCCGTGCTATCGGGATTCGTGGTGAGCGTGAGTCCATCCGGCAGAGAACCGCTGGCAACGCTCCACGTGTAGGGTGTTAGTCCGCCGGTCGCACTCACGGTGGCGGTGTAGGGCACGCCCACCGTGCCTCCCGGTAACGAGGCCGGCGTGACCGATACCGCACCCCGGATGTTGATGCTCAGGTCCCGGCTCATGCTGAGGGAGTTTGCGTCGGTTGCCTGCACGGAGAAGCCGACCTTGCCAATCGTGGTCGGGGTCCCGGAGATCGTGCCCGAGATGCTGTTCAAGCTCAAGCCGTCGGGCAAATGGCCGGAAACAATGCTCCACGTGAAAGGTGCGGTCCCGGTTCCATTGCTCACATGCAGCCTGGTGCTGTAGGGAGCATTGACCGCGCCATCCGGCAACGACAATTCAGCTATCACCGGGCCGCCCTGTACAAAGGGCGTATGGCCAGTAGCGCAAGCCGCCAGGAACACGCAGAGAATAAGTGCCAACCCCAGTGCTGTAAATGCCCTACATGAGCTCATCGCATCTCCTTGGGACCTGGTATTGCATGCTGCGGCCAACTCCAATCACAGAAGGGGCATTCTACACGCTTGATCGGGACAAACTGAAAGTGCGGTGTGAAGACCTGCTTGCGTGCACCACGCTTCGATCAATGCGGTTGCAGCCCCGCCCCGGCGGGCGACGCTTCCCTGACAAGAGTTGATGCCATGGTAACTCTGCCAGGCCGATGTGCGCGAGGGGAAAGTTGGATGAGGGACGGTTAGTCGTACAGCCGAGGGTCCTTACGCAATGGCGGCGTCGATCTTTTCGCTGTCCACGCCGAGTTCGGCAAACGCTTTCAGCGCGCGCTGCACGTCGAAGTTTCCATCGCGGGCCAGCCGCGACAGCGCCGCCGCTGCAATCGAGGGGGCATTCACTTCGAAGTGCCGGCGCAAGTGCTCGCGGTTGTCGCTGCGCCCGAAGCCATCCGTGCCCAGCGTGACCAGCCGGCGGCCCAGCCAGGGCGATAGCTGGTCGGGCACGACCTTCATGAAGTCGGTGGCGGCGACGATGGGGCCTTCAGATTGGTCGAGCACAGTCAGGATGTAGGGCCGTTTTTCCGGCTCGGCGGGATGGAGGCGGTTCCAGCGCTCGATGGACAGGGCGTCGCGCCGCAGTTCGTTGTAACTGGTTACGCTCCAGACGTCGGCCTGCACACCATACTTTTCAGCCAGAATGTTTTGCGCGCGCAGGGCTTCATTCAGGATGGAACCGCTGCCAAACAATTGCAGCGCGGCCCTGCCGCCAGCCGCGGATTTGTATTTGTAGATGCCGCGCAGAATTCCCTCCTCGCAGCCCGGTGGCATTTGCGGCATCGCATAATCTTCGTTGTACAGGGTGATGTAGTAAAAGCGGTCTTCGAGCTCCTGATACATGCGGCGTATGCCGTCTTGAATGATGACGGCAATCTCGTACACGTAAGCGGGATCGTAGCTGCGGCAGGTGGGGACGGTACTGGAGAGCACCAGGCTGTGGCCGTCCTGATGCTGCAAGCCTTCCCCGGCAAGCGTGGTCCTTCCCGCTGTGCCGCCCATCATGAATCCTTTGCCGCGGGAATCGGCGAATGCCCAGACCAGGTCGCCGATGCGCTGGAACCCGAACATCGAGTAATAGGTGAAGAACGGAATGGTTGGCACTTTGTAGTTCGTGTATGCCGTTCCGGCAGCGGTGAACGAAGCCATGGAGCCGGCCTCGGTAATTCCCTCTTCCAGGATCTGCCCGTTCTTCTCTTCCCGGTAATAGAGCAGCATGTCCTGATCGTGGGGCCTGTAAAGCTGTCCCTGGTTGGCGTAGATACCCACCTGGCGAATGATGGATTCCATGCCGAAGGTGCGTCCCTCGTCGGGAATGATGGGAACGATCAGCTTGCCGATCTTTGGATCTTTCATGAGCTGCCGCAACATGCTGACGAAGCCCATGGTGGTGGAGACGGAGCGGCCCTTGGATCCGGCCAGCGAGTCGGCGAATTCAGTGAGTGCTGGAGGCTGGAAGCTGGGTGGAGGAACCTCCCTTACCAGCACGAATCCACCAAGTTGCTCGCGGCACTTGCGCGCGTAAACGATCTCCGGACTGTCGTCGGGCGGACGATACAAGCGGCCTTCTCTTGCGGCCTCTTCAGGAATCGGAATCTCAAAGCGGGAGCGGAACGCAGTCAGGGCTTTGTCGGCCAGTTTCTTCTCTTGATGGGTGGCGTTGCGCGCCTCGGCCGAACCCAGGCCATAGCCCTTCACGGTGTGCGCCAGAATCACGGTGGGCGCGCCCTCATGCTCGACCGCGCGCTTGTAAGCGTTGTAAACCTTCTGCGGATCGTGGCCCCCACGGGTAAGGCGGTGCAACTCCTCGTCGCTCATGTCCGCGACCATGTTCAGCAGCTCAGGAGACTTGCCGAAGAATTCACGGCGAATATACTCGCCGCCCTTCACCTTGTAGGTCTGGTACTCGCCATCCACAACCTCGCCCAGCCGCTTTACCAGCAGACCAGACTTGTCGCGGGCGAACAGGCGGTCCCAATCGCAGCCCCACATCACCTTAATGACGTTCCAGCCTGCGCCGCGGAAGGCGGCTTCCAATTCCTGGATGATCTTGCCGTTGCCGCGCACCGGACCGTCGAGGCGTTGCAGATTGCAGTTGATGACGAAGATCAAGTTGTCGAGCTTTTCGCGCGAGGCCAGAGTCAGCGAGCCCATCGACTCCGGTTCATCGGTCTCGCCATCGCCGACAAACGCCCATACCTTGCGGGCGGTCTTGGGAATGAGATTTCGGTTCTCCAGGTAACGCATGAAGCGCGCCTGATAGATGGAGTTGAGCGGCCCCAGCCCCATCGAAACTGTGGGGAACCTCCAGAAGTCGGGCATCAGCCAGGGATGCGGGTACGACGCCAGAGCCGGAAGTCCACGCAGCTCATGGCGGAAATTTTCCACCTGCTCCTGGGTGATTCGTCCCACCAGGTAGGCGCGCGCGTACACGCCCGGCGAGGCATGACCCTGCAAATAAAGGAAGTCGCCCGGTTGGTCTCCATAGCGGGCGCGAAAGAAGTGATTGAACCCGACTTCGAGCAGCGTCGCCAGGGAAGAGTAGGTGGAGATATGACCGCCGATTCCGGGGTCTTTTTTGTTTTGCCGGTGCACCATGGCCATCGCGTTCCAACGGGTCAAGCTTTTCAGGCGGCGCTCCAGCAGACGATCGCCGGGATAGGGAACTTCCTCGCTCACCGGAATGGTGTTGACGTAGGCCGTATTTAACTGCACGGGAACTTCGACTCCCGACTCGTGCGCCCGCTCGATCAGCGCTTGCAGAAGTTCGCATCCGCGAGTGGTGCCTTGGTTCTCGACCACCTGATCGAAAGCTTCCAACCATTCCGCGACTTCCTCTTCCGTATCAGCTTCCGGCTGCAACGGAAACTCCAGTATTCGATTGTTGACTTCCTGCGTTGCCACGTTGACCTCTGCAATCTGCGCGCTGGTTGCGGGACGCCAGGCACTCAACTTCGCGGTTGAGAAGAACCCATCTCCGGCTGCTTACCATTTAAAGATGCGCACAATAAGAAATCGCTTCTTCTTTCAGAACTTGCCGCTGAGCTCTTTGGGCAAGGGAACGAAAACCGCGCAGGAGGAACACCCGCGCGTACCTGGTCCCTCGACGTTTGCTCACGGGCACAACGACAAACGCGCAACTGGGGCGCTGCGCGTTGTTAGCTTCACATTCTTCGGACTCAAGCAAATTCTCGTCCCCAAAGGATTTACTCGTGGGACGAATTGCCGGCCAATTTCGCCGGCTGGGCCGGCGTTCCGCGCGAAGGACTAGTACGCCCTGTTCATCTGCTGCCACACAGCCATGCCGGCGATGAACAAGATCAACAGCCCCGACGCCGCGCCCAGGATGCGCACGTACGGAGTCACTCGCTTCATCCGCAGCTGCAGCTCTTCCTGTTCCCTGCGAAGGTTGGCACTGGCATCGTCCAGGAAGAGTTGATCGTCCTCGTGCAAGGTCAGGGTGCTACGGTAAATCAGAAGCAGGACCAGCGCCGCCGTCAGAACACCCCATACGACCAGCAACATCATCATCATTGACATTAGCCACCTCGGCTCACAACGGACCGGTCTCTCGTCCAAGGCAGTCGCAACGTCCGGCTCGGACGGGTCACTGACGCACATTATATCTCTGCTTTGGACGGACAACGCAATTATTTACAATTCAGTGACAGGCCTGAATAGGCAGCCCGTCGCCCTGCCGGCAGGTGACAGTCCAGGGATCCAGCGGGCAAAGAATGCCGCTAAAGCACAGGGTTTGTTCAGGATTTTTCCCGCGAAACATGGAAAGAAGTAGGCCCGGCAAATGGACTAATGTCCTGAAAGTGCCATGACTAGGTTCCCATCAGTGGTCTTGACGCTGCAAAAGATTGGTGACAATGTCGCAGGATCGAAACCACTCTCCTTCGGGTGTTGAGCGAAGCATGGTACATAGGCTGCTACCCCTTGCGGTAGCAGCTTTTTTCATCTCGCCCCCGAAGGCGCGCAGGAGTAACGGCTGAGATAACTCCTGCGACGGAGAGCCATTCCGCTGCATCAAAAATAGAGGCACCCTTGCGCCAGCGCCTGGATGGCAGGCAGCTGATCACAAATCTGGCGCAGTTTGCTATAATCCCGCTAGTTTAAGAGGAGAGACGATGGCAACCACAACCACCACACCGAACACCACCAATACGCCCACTGTCGAAATGAAGCCGCTCAACCTCACCGCGACGGCGATCGCCAAGGTGAAAGAGATCATGGCGCAACAGAACCCAGTTCCGGCGGGACTGCGCGTGGGAGTGGTCGGAGGCGGATGCTCCGGGTTCTCTTACTCGATGTCGTTCGAGAATGGCGCCGGCATGATGGACAAGACCTTCGACTTCGAAGGACTGAAAGTTTATGTTGACGCGACCTCGCTGATGTATCTGAAGGGCGTGAACGTCGATTACATCGAGACCCTGGAGGGCGCCGGCTTCAAGTTCGACAATCCGAACGTGAAGAGCACTTGCGGCTGCGGATCTTCCTTCAGCGTCTAAAGGTCAGCGCCTGCTTGCGCGTCGCAAACAATTTCAATGGCCCTGTCGTCAGCGACAGGGCTTTGCTTTGGTGCGGGTATTTATCGGGCGCTCCCGCGAGGGGTCATTCAAGTTTCGCGGCGGAGGCAATGCATGACCGCAACCCTGGCAGCCCAGTCGGGTTCCAGATTGCGAGCGCGGTGGTGCGCTATACCTTGGCAGGCGCGCCCCTATACAATGTATTTTCCTGTTTGCATTCTCGCAGGAGTGGCAGTTCGCCGTCAGGAGTGTTGGATGAAGGTTTCCCGCGGAACCGCTTTTCTATTGTTGGCAGCTTTCGTACTGTTGGCGGAGCTGGGCTGTGGCGATCAATACCGTCCGGTCGCCAATCCCATCGTCGGTCCCGGCGGCCAGCCGCAGAACACGCACTTCGCGTATGTGGTGAACTACAACCCTAACGGCGACGGCTCAACCACAAAAATCGATGTTTCCGGGGACACCGTCAGTTGGGTGCAAACCCTGGGCGTGGGTTCCATCTATGAAGCACCACAGCCCTCCTCAACCACTCTGTTTATTGCCAACAGCGGCGATGACACGGTGAGCGCTTACTCGGCTTCTGCTAATGGCGCGGTTACCACCATCGGTCTGCTGCCCGGATCCCATCCGGTCTTCCTGACGGCGACCCAAACTGCTCAGATGTACGTGCTCAACTCGGAGCCAAATTCGGCCTGTCCGAACATTCCTCCCGATCCGCCGCTCGGATCCGTCAGTTCCATCTCTACGGCCTCGGCATCGGTGACGATTACGGGGTGCGTGGGAGTGAACCCGGTCAATATGGTCCAGGCGGCCGCCGGCGGGCAAATCTTCGTCCTCAACCAGGGAGACAACATGGGCCAGGGCTCGGTCTCGGTTTTGGATCCGACGACCCTGGAGGTGGTGAAGACCTTAAACCCGAGTGACGGGCTGGGGATTAATCCCGTGTACGCGACTTCCAGTGTCGATGGCAGTTACATCTTCGTCGTGACCCAGGGTGACGGCGTCAATCCCGGTGCGCTCGACATCCTTAAGCCGGGCACCCCGCCGACTGTGGCCGCATCGGTTCCGCTGGGGGTGAATCCGACGTATTCCTACCTCGACCGGCATCTCAACCGGCTCTACGTCACCAACACCGGCGACAACACAGTCAGCGTCTTCGATGCCTCGAATGTCAATGTGGCCAATATGCCGCCCATCCTGTCGCTGTCTGCGCCGGTGGCCGTGGGTAGCGCGCCCACAGGAATTGTCGCGCTGCAAGACGGGTCGCGCTTCTACGTGGCTAATTCCGGCTCCAATAATGTGTCGGTGGTGAGCGCCACCAGTTTCGCCGTGCTCAAGACCATTGACGTGGGAGTTACTCCTACATTCATCGCTGCCGAACCAGCATCCACCAAGGTTTACGTGACCAACCAAGGCAGTTCTTCCACCAGTGTGATCCAGACTGTGAATGACACGGTTAAGGCGACCATAGCGGCCCCGGCGCAAGACCCCAACTGTACGGCTTCCTGCGCGCTGCAGCAGCCGGTGATGATACTGACGCAGTGAGGCCTTCACAAGACAAGCGGACCGCCGGTCACATATTTCACCACAGAGACACAGAGGCACAGAGAAAACAAGGGTCAGAAGGCGGTTACAGCAGAGTTTTTGTTAGATCAGAGATCTCAATGTAGATGGACCGATGCCTCGAAAGAATTTGTCTCTCCTCTGTGCCTCTGTGGTGAAGACCAGCATGAGAAGTTCGCTCTACGTGAACATGAACTCCCTGGTGCGCAGATCGCGAATGGTATCGCGCAGCCGGGCGGCTTGTTCGAACTCGAAACGCTTGGCCGCCTCGCGCATGTCACTCTCCAGCCTGACAATGTAAGCGTCCAATTCTTCCTGTGAGCGGAACTCCGGCAGACCTTCCGCCTCGTTGGTCAGATCGACATAGTCGGCGTTGGCGACGGCCACCAGCGTCATGTCGAGCGGGCGCACGATGCTCTCCGGCGTAATGCCGTGCTCCTCGTTGTAGGCGCGTTGAATGGCGCGCCGGCGGTCGGTCTCGCCCAGCGCTTTCTGCATGGAGTCGGTCATCTTGTCGGCGTAAAGAATGGCGCGGCCTTCGAGGTGGCGCGCGCAACGGCCGATGGTCTGGATCAACGATCCCGCCGAACGAAGGAAGCCTTCCTTGTCAGCGTCGAGAATCGCCACCAGCGAGACCTCCGGCAGGTCAAGACCTTCGCGCAGCAGATTGATGCCGATCAGCACATCGAACTCGCCCTTGCGCAGATCGCGCAGAATCTTGATGCGCTCCAGCGTCTCGATCTCGGAATGCATGTAACGACAGCGGACGCCAACCTCGCTGTAGTACTCGGCCAGGTCCTCGGCCATGCGCTTGGTCAGCGTGGTGACCAGCACACGCTCGTTCTTCTCCGCGCGACGGCGAATCTCGTGCAGCAGGTCGTCAATCTGTCCCTTCACCGGACGTACTTCCACCTCGGGATCGACGAGGCCGGTGGGGCGGATGATCTGCTCCACCACCACGCCCGCCGCCTTGGTCAACTCATAAGGGCCGGGCGTCGCAGAAACGTACACCGCCTGGTTCACGCGGTGCTCGAATTCCTCGAAGGTAAGGGGACGATTGTCGAGCGCGCTGGGCAGCCGGAATCCGTACTCGATCAGGTTCTGTTTGCGCGAGCGATCGCCGTGCCACATGCCGTGCACCTGCGGAATCGTCTGATGCGATTCGTCAACGAACAGCAGGTAGTCGCGCGGCACGTAATCCAGCAGGGTCGGCGGCGGCTCGCCCGGCAGGCGTCCGGTGAAGTGGCGCGAATAGTTCTCGATGCCGTGGCAGTAGCCCATTTCCTTGATCATCTCGAGATCAAAGCGGGTGCGCTGATGAATACGTTGCGCCTCGACGATCCGTCCCTGCTTCTCCAGTTCCGCTTCCCACCACGCCAGCTCTTCCAGGATGGTTTGCACCGCCGCCAGCTTGCGCTCCGGCTTCATCACGTAGTGGGTCTTGGGATACACCGGCAGGCGCGCGTACTTCTGCTTCACGGTCCCGAACAGCGGATCAATCTGGGCCAGCGATTCCACTTCATCGCCCCATAACTCGATGCGATAGGCGTTGTCCTCGTAGGTAGGGAAAATTTCGATGATGTCGCCCCGCACGCGGAAGGTGCCGCGGCGGAAATCGCCCTCGGTGCGCTCGTAGAGAATTTCCACCAGCTTGCGGACAATGTCGTCGCGCTTGATCTTCTGTCCCTTTTCCAGGAACAGCAGCATGCCGTAGTAGGCTTCCGGCGATCCCAAACCGTAGATGCAGCTCACCGAAGCGACAATGATGCAGTCGCGCCGCTCGAACAGCGACTTGGTGGCCGCCAGCCGAAGCTTGTCGAGTTCGTCGTTAACGGTCGCTTCCTTCTCGATGTAAACATCACCCGCGGGAATATAGGCTTCGGGCTGGTAATAGTCGTAATACGAGACAAAGTACTCGACCGCATTGTGCGGGAAGAACGACTTGAACTCGTGGTAGAGCTGCGCCGCCAGGGTCTTGTTGTGGGCCATGATCAACGCGGGGCGATTCAACTGCTCGATGATCTTGGCCATGGTGAAGGTCTTGCCCGAGCCGGTGACCCCCAGCAGCACCTGGTGTTTGTCGCCATCGACGAGGCCGCGCGTCAGGGAGTGGATCGCGTTGCCCTGGTCGCCTTGCGGCTGGTACGAACTGACTAACCTGAACTCCATGACTGTGCCTGATTCCCCAGCGAATTGCTTCTGTGGCTGCACAGAAGCCAATTTCGTCGAGTGGGTATCTCTTGATTATACGATGGAGCGAAAGCGGGTCTGGTGTAGAGGGGAGCGTGGCGCCGCTCCGCGGCTCACCTTTTTTCTCACTGGACCGCGGGCTTACGCCCGCGGCTAACACAAATGTCGCCGCTGCGCGGCTGATTCGTGGCGATTTGTTCCACCGTCTATTCTCATCGGCTTTGTCAAACCCGCGCAGTGATTTATCCTGTTAATACGAGCCAAAATGTACAAAGCAAGGGCCCGCATTTCTACAAAATATTCATATTCTGTTTCATAGAAGGGCATCATGAAAATTCTGGTAATGGGTGCAGGCATGATGGGTTGGGCTGCGGCGTTTGACATGGCCCGGACCCCTCGGGTCGAGGCAGTCACGCTCGCGGATTCCAACTCACAGCGCTTGGAAGAGGCGGTCGCTCGGATCAACAAGCTCACCGGCAATCACAAGGTCACGTCCGTCCAGGTTGACGCCGCGGACACTCAGGCGGTGCTGAAGATCATGCGCGGTCACGATGGCGTGCTCTCCGCCGTGCCGTACTTCTTCAACCTGGAACTGGCCAAGGCGGCGATTGAAGCTGGGTGTCACTTCGCCGATCTGGGCGGCAACAACACGGTGGTGAAAAAGGAGTTTGCGCTGCACGACCAAGCGCAGGCGGCGGGCGTAGCGATTGCTCCCGATTGCGGTCTCTCGCCGGGCATGGCGTCCATTCTGGGAGGCGAATTGCTGCGCCGCATCGGCGGCAAGGCCGACGCGCTGAAGATTTATGTCGGCGGTCTGCCGCAAAAGCCGCTTCCGCCATTCAATTACCAACTCGTCTTCTCCGTCGAAGGGCTGATCAACGAGTACAGCGAGCCAGCCAAGATCCTGCGCCAGGGAAAGCTGGTCACGGTCGAGCCGCTGACCGAAGTCGAACCTTTCCAGATGGAAGGCTTCCCGGTGTTGGAGGCATTCCACACGTCGGGCGGTACATCCACTTTGCCGGAAACCTTTCAGGGCCAGGTTGGGGAGTGCTTCGAGAAGACACTGCGCTATCCGGGGCACGTGCGCATGCTACGCTCGCTCTACGATCTGGGCTTGTTTTCGAGCGTGAAACGCGCGGTGAACGGGAACCAGGTGGCGCCGCGCCAGATGATGTCACGCTTGTTCGAGGAGAAATTCGCCAGCGAAGAGCCCGAGGTCACCCTGCTGCGCGTCGAAGCCCACCACGATGACGTTGTGGCGTCTTTCAGCATGGTGGATTACACCGACCCGGTGACCGGCCTGACTTCGATGATGCGGACCACAGCGTGGCCGGCCTCGATCGTGTTGCAGATGCTGATCGGCGGCGAGATTTCCAAGCGCGGAGCTGTGCGCCAGGAGGTTGACATTCCGGCGCAGCTCTTCCTCAATGAAATGGCTTTGCGCGACGTAGTGATTAGCTACCGCATCGAGGCGGTTGATGGGCTCCGCGAGGAAGCTCTGGCCGCGGCACAGGAGAGCTGATTGAACTTCGCAAATCGCTTGCAACCGCTGGGGCTGCTGGTCCTGCGCCTGGCGCTGGGCACGGTGATGATCGCGCACGGCTACCAGAAGGTTTTTGGGGGCATGCCTCAGTTCATGGGAATGCTGTCGCACATGGGAATCCCTCCGTGGATGGGATACCTGACGGCGGCGGCGGAGTTTGGCGGCGGCATCATGCTGGTGGTTGGACTGCTGACGCGATTAGCTGCCATCGCCATTTTCTTCGACATGGCGGTCGCTATTTCGAAGGTGCATCTGGCTCACGGGTTGTTCGCCAAAAACGGGGGCTTTGAGTTTCCCATGATGTGCGCCGCGGCGGCGTTTTTGTTGATCTGGAGCGGCGGCGGACCGATTGCCATGGATTGGCTGTGGGGGACGAAAGGCGGGCGGTAACGGAATTCGAGTCAATCGGCATAGGGGGGAGAGTCACCTCTCCTCCCCTGCCACACCACCGTACATGCGGGTCCGCATACGGCGGTTCAGTTCGGTTGAGCTAGCCCACGGACAACCGTGGCAGACCGAGCGAGTCAAAGTAAGCAACGGAAAGAGCTAACTGCAGGGCCGGACTGTCCGAGAGT
Source organism: uncultured Acidobacteriaceae bacterium (assembly GCA_963736385.1). Classification (GTDB taxonomy): domain Bacteria; phylum Acidobacteriota; class Terriglobia; order Terriglobales; family Acidobacteriaceae; genus Bog-257. Next base: position 139,449 of record CAVTOE010000008.1, read on the forward strand.
CGCCAGGGCCCATGGGAACTGCCGGCGGTTTGTGCCGCAAGGTCAGGTCCGACGTTCCACTGGCGCAGCCGCGCAAACCGCACCCTGCCCCGTTTCCACTGCTTCCAGATCACGGATCGCAACCTGCGTCGCATCCATGCCTCCAACTTACGCAGCACCGAGGGTGTTTCGCAGTGCCCGAAGTATCCTTTCCAGCCTCGTAGATAACTGGCGAGTTCCTTCGTCATCTGTTCCACACTGACTCCTCTTGTCCGGCGCGTCAGTTCCCGCACTCGTTGCTTACAGCGGAGCAGAGCTTTCGGCGCAATGCGCCGCTTCGGCTTGGCCCCGTAGGTAAAGCTAAAGCCCAGAAACTTACGCACCTGCGGTCGCGCCACCGCGCTCTTCGCCTCGTTCACCTTGAGCTTGAGTCGCCGTCGCAGGAAACCGGTCACGCTTTGCATGACTCGTTTTCCCGCCCGCTCGCTCGCCACGTAGATATTGCAATCATCCGCGTAGCGTACGAAACGGTGCTGGCGTCGCTCCAGTTCCCGGTCGAGTTCGTCGAGCACCAGGTTCGACAGCAGCGGAGACAGTGGCCCTCCTTGCGGAGTTCCTTCCCCCACCGGACTCACCAACCCGTTTTCCATCACGCCCGACTCCAAGAAAGCTCGGATCAACTTGAGCATCCTTTTGGCGCTCACCCGCCGCGCCATCGCCGCCATCAGCCGGTCGTGGTTCACTCGATCGAAAAACTTTTCCAGATCGATGTCCACCACCCAGCGGTTGCCTTGGGCAAGATACTGCTGCGCCTTGGCCACCGCCTGATGCGCCGAGCGCTGCGGGCGAAAGCCGTGACTGTGTTCGGAAAACGTCGCGTCCCATCTGCCTTGCAGAACCTGCATCACCGCCTGCTGGATAAATCGATCCAGCACCGTTGCAATGCCCAGCTTGCGCACTCCTCCGTCCGGTTTGGCTATTTCCACTCGCCTCACCGGTTGTGGCCGATACGTTCCACTCAGCAACTGTTGCCGCAATGCTGGCCAGTGCTGCTTCAGGTAGCCCGGCAACTCGCCGACCGTCATGCCATCGATTCCCGGGCTCCCTTTGTTGGCTTTCACTCGGCGTAAGGCCCGCAGGCAGTTCTCCCGCCCGCAGACCTCCTCCATCAGTTGTTCGCTTCCAGCCGGGCTTTCAGTTGCGCCGTTCGCCGTGAACGATTCGATCCCTTCCCGCGGAGCCTTCGGAGCTTCACTCCTCCCCTCCTCGGTGAAGGCCAGCAACATCTGTAGCCGGTTCTTCTGCCGCTTGTCGCTCATCGAGTCCTGCGTCCTACTCGCCACTCCTTGCTGTTCGGGCCTTCGACCTTGCGGCCTACTATGCCCTCTGCTGACTCCCGCCGCACGGTCAGGATGGATCGCTCCACTCTCAGTCCCGATTTCCGGGACATGCTGCGGGTCTCCCGAAGTAAGTTCGACCGCCTTCTGCGCACAACCGCCGGATTTACCACCAGTGCACTTGGTGGATATGGGCTTCGCGATCATTTGCCCGCTCGCCCTGCACCGTAGGCCTCCTCATCCGGTTCTTGTTCATCGGCTCGCGCTTTTGATCCACGCTTCTTTCAGACCCCGCCTCTCGACGACGCCCTTGCGCTTCTCTAGTCCTTCACCTCCACCAGGTTGAACAGGGGACTTGCACCCCCAAGCTGTCGAACATGTTCGGCACACAAGGAAATCGCCAGTGCGGGTGCGCTGGCGATTTTGGTTTGTGCGCTGAGGAACCGCAGATCCCTCGGCTCCGGCGGCCAAACCCGGGCCGCCTGCGCTCGGGATGACAAGTTAGGCCTCAGTACCCCGCCAGCTCCACCATCGCCTGGTACACGTGTTCGGCCTGCGGCAGAATTTCGTCCTCCAGAATGGGCTGGTAGGCGACGAACGTGTCCTTGGCGGCCACGCGCTTCACCGGCGCATCAAGCTTGTCGAACAGTTCGTCGGCGATGCGGGCGGCAATCTCCGCGCCGTAGCCCCAGCTCAGCATGTCCTCATGAGCGACGAGCACGCGGCTGGTCTTGGCCACGGAGGTTGCAATCGTCTCCCAGTCGTAGGGACTGAGCGTGCGCAGGTCAATGAGTTCGACGCTGACGCCGTTCTCGCGCTCGATGCGTTGCGCCGCTTGCAGGGCGCGCGGAACCAGGGCCCCGTAGGTCACCACCGTCAGGTCATGACCGGGACGAACGATCTTTGCCTTGCCGAACGGGACCATGTAATCCGGGCCCGGGATAGGGCGCGCGGCCAAAGGTTTCGCGATACAGGCGTTTGTGCTCCAGGAACAGCACCGGATCGTCGCAACGAATGGCGGTGCGCAGCAATCCGTTGGCGTCGAGCGCATTCGACGGGAAGACCACGCGCATGCCCGGCGTGTGGGTGAAAATGCTTTCGCCGCATTGCGAGTGATAGATGGATCCGCCGGTAAGATAGCCGCCGATGGCGACCCGCACCACCGCCGGCGAGGAGAAGGCGTTGTTGGAGCGCCAACGAATCAGCGGCAGCTCATTGCGAAGCTGCTGCATGGCGGGCCAGATGTAGTCGAAGAACTGGATTTCCACCACCGGCTTCAGGCCCGCGGGTGGCCATGCCCACGGCGCGGCCCACGATGTTGGCCTCCGCCAGCGGCGAGTTGAAGACGCGGTCGCTGCCGAACTCGGCTTGCAGGCCTGCCGGTCAGCTTGAAGACGCCGCCTTTGCCTTTCACCTGCTTGTCCTTGAGATATTCCTCGCGGCTGCAGTCGGCCACGTCTTCGCCAAACATCACGATGCGCGGATCGCGCTTCATCTCGTCGCGCAGACAAGCGTTGATGAGATCGGCCATCGTCTTTTCGGGGGCCGCGAGCGCACCCTTCTCGGCGGGCCGGGGATGGACCGCCTCGGTCTGAAACGCCGCCGAGGTGGGATCGAGATCGGGCGAGTACACGAACTGTTGGTACGAGTCGGGGGCGGGCAGGGCCGCAGCGACGGCCCGGTCCGCCGCGTCCTGGATCTCTGCGTCCGTGTCCTTCTCGAGATCGTCGATGCCCTGCTCGTCGAGAATGCCTTCGCGTATCAGGAAAAGTTGGAAGCGAGTGATGGGATCGCGTTCCACTTCCTGCTTGCGCTCGGATTCCGGCCGGTAGAGTTTTTCGTCGTCCGACAGCGAATGCGAGTAGGGACGGATCACGTGGCCGTGAACGAATGCCGGACCGTGGCCGGCGCGAATGTAATCGACGGCAGTCTTGAGCGCGGCATAGCTGACCAGCGGATCGGTGCCGTCGAATTCGGCGAAGTGGAAGTTGGGAAATCCCTTGACCAGCTTGCTGATGTTGCCGCCGGCCGTGCCGACTTCGACCGGTACGGAGATGGCGTATTCGTTGTCTTCGATCAGATACAACATCGGCAGCTTCAGATTCGACGCGGTGTTCAACGACTCCCAGAACTCGCCTTCGCTGGTGGTGCCATCGCCACCGGAGACGTAAACCACTTCGTCGTCTCGGAACTGCACATCTTTGAATTGGCGATAATCGCCGCCGTCTTTTTCGGCAGCTTGCGGATGGCGGCCAAAATACCGTCCTGCTTCGGCGCAGCCCACGGCTTGCAGAAACTGCGTTCCGGTCGGCGAAGACTGAGTCACGATGTTCAGCTTCTTGTGTCCCCAGTGCGAGGGCATCTGCCGGCCGCCGGAGTTGGGATCGTCGGCCGCGCCCACGGCTTCCAGCAATTGCTCGTAGGGCGTCATGCCCAGCGTGAGGCAGAGCGCGCGGTCGCGATAGTAGGGATAGAACCAGTCGTAGCCTGGTCGCAGCACCATTCCGGCGGCCACCAGCAGCGCTTCGTGTCCGGCGCCAGAAATCTGGAAGAAGATCTTTTGCTGGCGCTTGAGCAGGATCTCGCGATCGTCGAGCCGGCGCGACAGGTACATCAGCCGGTAGATGTCGATCAGTTGCTGGCGGCTGAGCCCTTCATACTTGTTGCTGGGAGCAGGTTTAGGCTCTACTTTTGTGGTGGCCATCCCTTACCTCAGGTGTAAGATGCGAACCCCGGTCACGGCGACGAACGTCTGATCATTGTAAATGGTCTGAAGGGTTTGTTGAATTCTTGGTTGTGAGCTAAAGTCTTTGGCAAAATATCGGAATTGTCATCACGAGCCAAGCGAGGGAGCTGCTTCTGCTGTCTTTGCAGAAACCGCCATCACGAGGGACAAGTCAGGGGAGGGGTTGTGAGTCAGTTTCCGGGTTGCCCGTGATCCATGATCAACCCCGGACGGAGCACATTGTCGCGGTAGGGACGACCATCGCTGATCGCCCCCCGCACAGATCCGTACAAGCGCGTTTACGCATACGGCTCTTACCGAGGATGAGTGGCGGCGAAGCGTGCGTCAGGGTAAGGGTGCAGAATGCGGGGTTGAGGAATCCACCGGGTCAAGAGAGGGGTTAGACGATCCCACCGCACCTGTGCCCGCTGACTGCGACGGATTAGGACACTCCGCCACAGCCAGCCAATGCGCCGGCAGAAGATGCGCAACTGCGTCGAGTTACCCGGAACGGCATGGTATTGGTAGTAGCCCTGCACAACCTTGCGAAGCCATGCACCGACCTCGGTCGTGCGATGATGCTTCCGGCGTTGCAGCTCAGCCTTGATGGCTTTAAGCCTCGCAACCATCCGCTTCTTCGCCGTAATCCGCCAGACGATGAAAGCTCCGTCGCTGATGCGCTGCCCACAGAAGTGGGTGAAACCCAGAAACGTGAAGGTTTCAGGTTTTCCCTCTCCATGCTGCTTCCGGTTGCGAGCGGCGAACCGCCCGAACTCGATCAGTCGTGTCTTGTCCGTATGTAATTCCAAACCGAACTTTGCCAGCCGCTCCCGAAACGCTTGCAGGAACCGCTCGGCATCCGTCCGGTATTGAAAGCCCAGCACAAGATCATCGGCGTATCGGACGACAATCACATCGCCCTTCGCCACTTTCTTGCGCCAGACCTCAACCCATAGGTCGAACAGGATGGTAGAGACGAGTCTTGACGGCGGTAGCCTGTGCGGAGCCTCACGCCAACTTGCGCTTTCGCGCCGGCGCCTCACCGAGTAGGCATGGCCACTTGAGCTCGTCTCCCCAAGCAGAACCCGGCGTGCAGATTTCCCGCACCGGGCTCCCCAGATGACATTGGCTAAAGCAAGCTATTTTCAGACCATAGGGTGTAGGTTTCGAGCAAACGGCAGCTCGAACCACGGTTGATCCTTCAGCCGCGTCCAGTTCGTCTTACGTCTTTGACCGCGACGATTCAAGGCGCTTATCCACTGCCGCTGTACCTGTTGCCGCACCCAGTTGAGTTTGCGCTCGCAGTGGTGCAACCCAAAGTACTGATAGAAGCCCATCAACATCCTTTTCAAATGCTGTTGTTGTTCCCATCGTCGCCAGTGCCTGTTATGAAGGATCCATTCCCGTGTACGGGCTAGGAACTTCCGGCAACTCTTTACGCTCGGGATACGAATCAGAGCAAATCTCCCCGTTCGATCAACCCCACAGACATGCTTGAAGCCCAGAAACTCGAAGGTTTCGGGCCTTCCCAGTCCGTGCCGCAGACAGGTTGTGCCTGCGAATCGCCCAAAGAGTATGCGCCGAGTCTTTTCCTCGGCCAGCTCCAGCCCGAATTCAGCGAACCGTTCCCGCACTTTCTGCTGGAAGCGGTCCACGTCCTCCCGGAACTGGAAGGTCACCACAAAATCATCAGCAAAACGCAGCAGATTCGCTTCGCCCCTGCAATGCGGTTTGATCTTCTTTTCAAACCACAGGTCGAGAACAAAGTGAAGATAAAGGTTACTCAAAACGGGTGAGATCGGACCGCCCTGAGGAGTACCTTCTTCTGCGTAGATGACAACCCCATCTTGCATCGCTCCAGCGTTGAGCCATTTCCCGATCAGGCTCAGAATCACTGGGTCAGCGATGCGGTGAGCTACCATCTTGCGTAGCCACTGATGATTAATGCGAGTGAAATAGCTGCGGATGTCGGCTTCGAACACCTGCCCTACCTTCTTCGTCACGATTTGCACCCGAAGAGCTTGCAACGCGTGATGAGGATTTCGGCCAGGTCTAAAGCCGTAACTGCAATCCAGAAAATCTGCTTCAAACACAGCCTCCAGGACGCGCGCTACCGCCCGCTGAAGCAGTCGGTCCGCCGCCGTTGGAATTCCTAACGGTCGTGTCCCGATTTTGCCCGGCCCTTTGGGTATTTCAACTCTTCGGACCGGCGGTGCATGGTAGGTACGCTTCTTCAGCTGTGCGCAGATCGCCTCGACTTGCATTTCCAGCTCGCTTCCAAACTGCTCGGCACTCTTCCCATCGACTCCGCCTGCCGCACGCCGGTTCATCTTCCCCCAAGTTTCCTTGAGAAAATCCGGTGTAAGCAAGTGCGCCAATGAGGTAAACCGAACCTTGCGGTCTAACTTCGCCTTCTTAGTTATCTGACTCAGTTCTGTTGACACCAGATTCCTGCCTCCGTGTGTGCAGGTGATGTTTCCTTAAAGTCAGGCTTCATCTGCTTCGCCGCTTCCCCATGTACGCGGCTTTCCCGCGCTCGGAGTACTACCAGCGAATCCGACTTCGCACTGTAGCATTTGCCTTTCTCAGGAATAATCCATATCGTCCGGCATACTCGATCCGTTTTGTTGCGGACCAAGACCACAGTGGATTTTCCAGGTCCCTTGATGCTTCCTTATCCGAACGTGCCGTGCTCACTGACCCCGCCGCAGTCTCCGGCCACCTCGCCGTTTACGGTGTGCCTACTGGTGCCTCCCAGCCACTACGATGCTGTCGGCCTGCGGTTAAGTACTTAACGAGGCTCAATCGCTTTTACTTTCGTTCCGGCCCGCGCGTCGCTCTGTCTACGCTTAGTCCAATTCGTTACCTCCTCAGACCCAAGACTCGATTCCCGGTGAGGCGGCTGCACCTCTTGACGGGGCGGGAATTTCACCCGCTGGAAGCACCAGGTTTATCCTGGCGCACCATAATGCAAGTACACGTTAGCAAGCAGCGGCGAAACCACGGCTCCCTGCGGCGTACCTAGGGCTCTTTCATCCCCTACAACATGCCGGTTTATCCCGGCGCTCTCCGAGATGCCGACTAGGACGAAGCCGCTGGCGCGGCGGACGCTACCGCGTATGGCGGACCCAGCATTTTTGGAGCAGTTGACATAGTGTGGGTCACAGAGAAAGGAGACTCTTGTGACCCGTCTACGCCAGATGATGCTGGAGGAACTTCAGCGTCGCAACTACTCGAAGAGTACGACATCGTGTCTTGGGAAGCCGTCCCTCCGACCTTCGCCATCGTGTCCATTGAGAAATGTCGCTCGCGCACCATATAGAAAGGCAGCCAAGTGATCAGGAAATAGCTCACGTAATTGCCGCAGAACAGACCGACGCAGGTTCCCCAAGCCGAACGCAGCCGGAGAAACTCCGGAAGACTCGGGGTGCCTGTGATGTCCAGATGAATTGGGTTTCGCTCTACCGGCATCCACTTTATCCAAGGGATGAGCCAAAGCAGGCTGGCCGATCCAAGCACGATGAAGAATGGGCGCCAGCCGAATCTGGCCATCAGCATCCCGCCTATCAACATGCCAAGCCCGGGGCCCAGTATTAGTCCCGCCGAAACTACTGAATTGGCCAGTCCTCGATGTTCTTCCGGGAAGTGGAGAGCGATGATCTTGGAATAGGAGGGAAAGGCGACCGACTCCCCCATGCCGAGCACCAGACGCAACCCGAACAGCATCGCGAAGGTGTGTAGGATCCCGGTCGCGGCTGTCGCGGCGGACCAGAGAAAGAATCCTCCCGCAATGACCCAGTTCACGTTTACGCGATCTACGAGCCATCCGGATACGGGTTGCAGACAGGCATAGGTCCAGAAAAACGCGGAGAGCAGAACTCCCAGCTGCGACGCGGAAATGCCAAGCTCCTCCTTCAACATAGGAGCTGCAATTGAGAGATTGCCGCGATCTACATAGTTTATGAAGACGGAGATTCCGAGCAACGCGATAATCACCGACAGCTTGCCCGTGAGTCTCTGGGGCCCCGGGGGCGTGGTGGTTGCCATGAGAGGCATGATTCTCTCCTGAAGGCAGGATTTTTACAAGACGCCAGGATGGAATCTGGCCGGGAGGGGCCCACCACCACCCGCAGGCATGGTGCGCCCTGCTTGCCCCCGAACAAGCGGCCCGTTCCCAACCTCAGCCCAAAATCCAGTTCCTACCACCAGGCAAACGTCAAAGCAAAGCAGTTATCGCCTTTGCTGATTCCCAACTCCAGTAGCTGTTCCCGGAGCCTCTCTCACAAACCCCCAAGACCATTGAATATGCAAATCGCCGCCCCACGGGCGGCTCCCTTCAAACCGCTGTATCGGACGCGCCCCGCCCGACCTCACGGCTCACATGCGCACTCACTGTTGGGCGCATCCGATACAGCACTAGGGGTTCGGGCCAACTCCTCACTTGCCGTCTAACAAGCCCTCGGAGCGCAGGGCGGTTCCGACTCCAGCTTGTTCTCACTCATTAGCAGCACGTAGCCCACCAGGGGCGCTATGTCGGTCGCCGTCCGTCGCCTTCCCGGGGGTTCGCCTTGCGCTCCCGTCATACTTCTCCGCGATTAGCTTACGATGCCATTGCAGCAAGGTCTCGGGTGTCACGATGGTAGCGACCTTCGGCGAGCACACTCCGCCCCAATAGCTTGGCTCTGACTGCAACGGGACGCCGCTGTTCGTCATCGAACCGCAGTCGCCGCGTACCGATTTGTGTGCGCAGCACCCGATTCTCCTCACGTAAATACTCGATGACTTGCTGTTGTTCGTGACTCACCCAGCGGCAACGGCGATCAGCAACAATCGAAACGGATCTAGAGTCTTTGGCATCCGCGCAGCTTAGCATCCTCGTCCGCCGTCTCAACGCAGCTCGCCAAGGAGCCCTGTATTTTCAAGCAGATCAGGTTTTTGGACACTACGGCGTCGAAGGGAGCGCCGAAACCTCCTTAGCGAATGCCAGTGTCAATGTCCATGATCACTTGGACGGTCTGATTGGAGACAACCGTGAACGGCTGGGGTTAGCCGCGGACATGTTTGCGCACGCGGTCTTGCACATCCAGAACATACGTGCCCGGCGGCAGCGCAAGACGATAGTTTCCTTCGCGTCCGCCGTAACCCTCGCGATTTCTTTCTTCCTGTCCTGGCTCAAGACGACCAGAGGGTATTCGGCAAAGGTTTCCGCCGTGACCGTCGGCAGGTCTTCCATCCGCAAGCTTCAACCGTGCTTCGGGGAATAGATATGTAAATGTCCCTCAAGGAAACCTTGCGGCCCGGCATGATCTGCGAGGCAGCGCAGGCGGCCGGAAACAAGAAGAAAAGACAGCCGAAAAGCAGACTGCTGAAGAAGATACTTCACCTCAGGAAAGATCAGGCGGGATGGATGTTCACCACCCCGCCAGCACGAAGCGACATAGCGCTAGCGGCAGGTTCAGCACCCAGGCACTACGTCCGTGAGTTGCGGCATAGAGCATGCGCGCCCGGCACGATCTTCAGGCCGGTCACTTCGACCATCGGCAATCCGGAACCAGCGACCTCCCAGTCGGACGAGCCGGTCGGCGTCTCAAGACGCCCCAGTCGTTCGAGACGTAGAGGTCGCCATTGGAGTCGCGGGCGATGCCGGTTGCCGGGAAGTCCGGGAAGGCAGTCGCGCCGGAGCCGTCAAGGCTCGTCCAGGTCGCGTCCCAGTACCGCCATTACCGTTCGGATCGTAAGTCACCTCGAAGACGTGCCCGGGAGTCGTTGGAGTCAGCGAACTGTAGCTCGAGTACGAAATCCAGGCGTGGTTCGGGTTTGCCGGATCGAATGAGATGCCGCTGACGAAGCGACCCGGACTCGCCGTAGCCGAGGGCAGATTGTCCAACCGCGTGTACGTCACCGAAGCTGCAGCGGCGTCGGCATTCGTCGAGATGAAGACGCGTCCGGTGGTTGTCGCGGCCCAGAGGGTTCCGGTGTCGCTTGGGGTGCGCTGGATGGCCGCCACGTTGCCGCCGGAGCGCGAGGTTCCGCGATAGTCTCCGTGTCGCCGTCAGGCTGGTTGCGCCGGAGGGGCCGATCTGCACGAAGTCACCGCAAGCGGATTCGCGGCCGAGGTGGTGAACTCAGGGCAGTTCGTCTCCAGGTAGGTCTGGTCGCCGGCCCAATCCTGGGTGCGCCAGACACTGTTCGAGCCCTGGAAGATTGTGCCCGCCGCGGCTGGGGTTGGGATCGGCAATCGCCGGCGGATAGAACTGCGAGCTCTCCGCGCTGGCGACGATCGGTCCGGTCGCGATGACCCATTTCGACGGGTCGCCGTTGCGGAAGTTCACGTCGCTCGCCTGCCCGGTGAAGCTGTTAAAGCCGCAGGGCCGAGTTGTTGGCGCTGAAGCCCGACTGGCCGCCGTCGCCGTAGATGATCTGCGGCCAAACGACACGGCCGATCCATAGGTGCTCGGAAGGTGCCGTTGTCCTGCGTGCCGCCCTGCAGGTGCGTCGGGATTGTCCGCAGCCACCGAGAGACTCTGGAACTGCAGGGTGGAGAGTCCCTTGTTCAGGCTGTAGATGAGGGTCGGCACCCGCGACAGCAGTTGCTGGCAGAGCGTCAGATCTGCGCCGCTGAGTCCGCGGTACGTCGTGCACTGCGAGGAGATGTCGGCAAAGCTGCCGCTGGAGCGGACCAGCCCGCCATCGGAGCCTTCGAAGAAGAGGCCGGGGTTGTTCGGGCTGACCACCAGCGCGTGCTGGTCAGGGTGCATGCCGTTCGGCGCAACCGGATTGGGCTGGCAGCAGGTTCCTGGCGGCGTCGGATTGGTGGTGGCATCCCAGGTCATATCCGTGAACGACGCGCCCGCGTCGGTGGAGTAGACGGACGGCGCGGGAGTTCGACATGCCACCGTACTCGCCGTACCCATACGAGCCGCCGATATACACCGTATCGGGATAGCCCGCCGGGGTGACTACCACGTTGTCATACCAGCACTGGCCGGTGCAGTAGTTGATGTTCTGCGTCGTCGTGAGATCGGTGAATACAGGCGAGCCGGTCGCGACGTCATCGCTGCGATAGAAGCGCGCCGCGGTGATCCCGCAGTTCCATCGCCCACGTACATGCGCGTCTTGCCGTTCGGCAGCTTGGTTACGGCGAACTCGGCGCGGTCGGTGTTCTGCGTCGGATCGAGCGCAGTCATGATCTGCGTCCAGTGTTGCTCCGCTGTCAGTCGAGCGCCAGACGCCGCCCTTGGTGTTGAGAGGCGGGGCGTTGTTCTGGGGAAAGCCGCCGCATAGACAGTGTTTGAGTTGCTCGGGTCCAGTTCGATATGGTTCACGCCGCGGGTGGAACCAAAGCTCGACTGAATGATGCCGGCGCTGCCGGGCAGCGTCGGGTTCAGGCAGACGGCATAGGAGTTCAACAGCGTGAAGGTCGCGCCGCCGTCGGTGGACTTCCAAATCCATAAGGAGGCAGTCCGGGAGCAAGGCTCACCGCGCCGCCGCTGGAAACGGCGCTGACGCCGCGAACGCCGCGCGTCGGAACCGACATACATCGTGCTGCCGTTCACCACGATGGACGAGATGCGACGGCCATCGAAAGCAGGTCCACTATAAGCAGGCGCGGTCTAATATTATCGTGCCGGCGACCGCAATCGACGTCCTCGGCGCGGACGCTGGTGTTCGCCGCCAGATGCGTCCAGGTATCGCCGCCGTCAGTGGACTTGTAGATGCCAAAGCCCGCTTCCGAATCGGCCGAAGCATTGGGCTCGCCGGTTCCCGCATAGAGCGTGTTGTGGCGGCGTCGTAGGTCAGGGTGCCGATAGCGTTGGTCGCGAAGCTGCTTGAAAGAAACGTCCAGCTCGCCCCGTTGCCCTGACAGGGCGTTGTCCGTCCGCCAAATGCCGCCGCCGGCGGCGGCCACCCAAAGCCGGCAACCGTTAGGATTGCAGTTTGGGGTCGATCGCCAGCGCCGTAATTCGGCCCGGACGTCGTGTAGGCCGCTCCGCTGAAGGTCAGGATATCGGGAAAATTGGCCGTACTCGGTCCGGCGAGGGTCCATTCAGTCGGGCTCGCCTTGCCTTTCCCAACGCCATGCGCCTTGATGTTTGTCCAAGCCTGATGGGCTTTTAGCGTCAGTTGCAGTGGGATGTATGGGGCTGGATAGGCACGATTCCTGTACGCTTCCTCTTCCGCGGCATGTGGGTTTTCGCCGCCCCTGGCTTTTCGGACGCTTCGTTGCGGGAAGCGACACCGTACTCGGCCTGCTGTTTCGGAACGAGCCGAGGTCTTGTGTTTGGAGCCGAGCTGGTCTTCGGATCCGAGAGTTTGTTGACGTCCTTTCCCGTTGCCGTTTTCTGGGCATTCACGTTTTGCGAGGGTTTGGCTGGGTTCGCAGCTGATTGCTGTGGACCGTCGGCTTTACCGAGGGTCGGCATCGCAAGCAGTGCGGCAGCCGCAGAGCTCACGATGACTGTGCGAACAAAACGGCGGAGCTTCCATCCGCCACCACAAATGGGAGATAACGGTTTCATATCACACTCCAGGTAACTGGTTTTGGTTAGCTTGATTTCTGAACCCGACAAGGGCCTTCCGGGCCGGTGCTGATGGGTGGCCTCCGGTCTTGAGGAGCAGTCGTGTTACTACCACCATGGGAGAGTGAGCACGATTATGGCCCTGAGACTTTTTGCAGTCAAGAAGAACAATAAAGAAATATCCAAAACATCGGACGCCTCCTTACGGGAGCCCCTGCCTGAATAGGGGCCTCGTTCGGCTGGGTGGCGCAACAGTGGTCATTGTGAACGAGGATCAGCAAGTCCGCCTTCCCGAAGATTGTCCACCAGTCTGCTTCGGGGAAGTCACTGGACGTATAGTCGGCTACGCTTCCTTGTGCTCGGCCCCGGGTGTGCTTCAGGCAAAAGAGCGGAACGGCCGTTTTACGTCAAGTTGGCGTGCCGTGCCTTCACCGGCATGTGGGAGATCACTCCCGCGAAGTCGGCCAGCATCCGAGTCCTAGATGAGTTTGATCTTCGTGGCAGTAGCGGATGACCAGCGGGTACTATCCCTTTGTGGCCAGTGCATCGGGGACGGGGTTCACGAGCGCTTTGAATCGGGGATGATCGCGCAGGGAGGCGAGATCGGGATCGTGCTCCATCCACTCACGTTGTCCCCAACCAGCCGTGGCGGATTTTTCCAAACAGTCAAGCGCTTTCTCGGAATCACCCAGCAGAGCGTAAACGCAAGCGACGTTGTATAGGACTTGGAGTTCGTCGGGTTCCATTTGCACGGCGTGTTCCGCCCACTTCAGGGCCCGCTCCTTGTCGTTGAGCTGGGTCAAAGCGTTGGCGCCGAAATACACAGCGCGTGCGTCTTCGGGGTGGATCTCCAAATGTTTTTCCGCAGCGTCCAAGCCCCGCCGGTATGCCGCTTGCGCATCCTCATTGCGGCCGAGTCCGTGGAGTGCGCTGGCCATCAGCATGGGTGCCTGGTAATCCTCGGGCAACACGCGACTGGCCTGCTCAAACCAACGGATGGCCTCTTCCAGCTTGCCTTGCACGTAGAAGTTGCGGCCGCTGAAGTAATACGGTTCAAACAGCCTGGGATTGAGACGAATGGCGATGCCGAACTCACGCTGGGCCTCGTCGTACTGCTTCTTGAGTGAGGCCGAGAGTCCCTTGGAGGCGTGAGCTTCGGCCAATTCGGGATCAAGCTCCAGGGCTTTCCGGCTGGCTTCGTCAGCCTGTTCAAGATTGGCCTGGCTCGATTCCCAGTACACGTAGAGGAAGGCGCAACAATCGGCGATGCCGCATAGGCGCGGGCATAACGCGGATCGATGGCGATGGCGTGGGCAAACATTTCGCGTGCGAGATCAAGACCCCTGCGCCGGAACTGGTGGAAGAAGTGGCGGCCTCGTAGATAGAAGTCATAGGCCCGGACGTCGGCGGTAGGAACCTTCTCAATGGCGTCCTTTTCCTTCTCCGTGAGTACGACGCGAAGGGCGGCGGCGATGCTGTTGGCAATCTCATCCTGAATGGCGAATACATGCTGCAACTGCCGGTCATAGCGTTCGGCCCAGAGGGTGTGGCCAGTCTTGGTGTCCACCAACTTGGCGGTTATGCGAAGGCGATCGGCTTCGCGGCGAATGCTCCCCTCGACAATGTGCGTGGCATTCAGTTGCTGACCCACATGGGAGGGCGTCACCGGTTTGTCGCGGTAGGCGAGCACCGCGGAACGGGAGAAGACGCGAAATTCCAGAATCTTGGAAATCTCGGTGGTGATGTCTTCGGTGATGCCATCACGAAAGTATTCGTCTTCTTTTTGCCCACTCAAGTTCTCGAAGTAAAGCACAGCGAGCGAGCGCTCGGCCTTGCCGCCTCCTACGGATGTCCGCTTGAGATCCGCCAACAGGTCACGCGCAGACTGGTAACGATATTCGGGATTCTTCTCCAGGCAGCGGAGGATAATTTCTTCCACGCGAGTCGACAGCGTGGGCCGGAGGCTGCGCGGTGCGGGAGGCTGGCGATGAAGGATGGCATCGATCAGCGGGGGTGAGAGCTTCTCCTCAAAAGGGAGGCGGCCGCAAGCCATTTCGTAAAGAATCGTTCCGGCGGAGTAAAGGTCACTGCGAGCATCCAAGGGGTCGCCCAGCAATTGCTCGGGAGCCATGTAACGCAGGGTCCCAGCGAATCCTACCGAGCCCGGACTAGTGGTTGACTTGGTGACGTCGCTGGCCGAAACGAGGCGCACGGCCAGACCGAAATCGAGAATCTTCAAGCGATCGTCAGGAGTCACGCGCAAGTTGCCGGGCTTCAGATCACGATGCACCACAGCCTGACTGTGAGCGGCGGCCAGACCCTCAGCCAGTTGCATGCCCAACTCCACGACATCTTTTTCCGGCAGCGGACCTTCGGCCAGTTTGTCACTCAGAGTCACACCAGGAACGTACTCTGTGACGAGGAAATCAATGCCGTCTTGCGGTGTCGAAGTCGTAGACGTTGGCAATGTTGGGATGAGCGAGCTTGGAGAGTGCCAGGGCTTCGCCGTGAAAGCGGCGGCGGCTTTCTTCCTCGCGCAGGGTGCCGGCGGGCAAGACCTTGATCGCGACATCGCGGTCAAGATGTTCATCGTGGGCGCGGTAGACTTCCCCCATACCGCCAGCCCCGATCTTCTGCAGGACTTGATAATGTCCAAGCTTGCGGCCAACAAGGCTGGATTGCTCCAAAGCTGAAGTAGCCATGGTGGACTCCCGGTCGTGATGTGCCTGAAGCAAGTGTAAGTCCCCTGACAGGAGGTGTCGGTGACAGGGATCACAGGGCGGCCGGAGGTCTGCGAATCAGAACCATCTTGGAACGAACAGTAACGAAGTCGCGACAATGGAAGACGGCCTGAAAACACTGCCAGAACGAGCTCAGTTGTTGGAAAATCGGCTTCCCATGAGTGGAGAAATGACGACACCCGGCAAGACGTCTCAGAGAGGCCCCAGATCCCTCCCGAAGCACGACCAAGCCTGACGCTAAGCGAGAACTGGAATGGGATTGCATTTGTGCTTTGCGGTCGGAAAGCCGCCAAGTTCCCCCGAACTCTTGTTCGGGGAAGTCACTTGGACGCGTAGTCGGCTACGCTTCCTTGTGCTCGGCCCCGGGTGTGCTTCAGGCAAAAGAGCGGAACGGCCGTTATACGGTCAGGTGAAAGAAGTCGATGGTCTAGCCATGACCTGTGTATGCACCTTCACACATCAAATCGAAGCATTCGAGGCATTGCCCGTTAGCAGCGCTATTGGGTAATGGTCTGAATAA
>CAVTOE010000009.1:0-173451 GCA_963736385.1 uncultured Acidobacteriaceae bacterium
GAGCCTTGTTCACCACGAGAAGCCATCTCTCGCATGTAAAGGAGCCAGAAGGTAATGATCGAAGACGAAAAAGATTTCAAGAACGCCAATGGCGATAAAAAAGATCCCGAGAACGCCAACGATCGTGCGATCTCGCAGAAGAAACTTGAAGCCAACCGCGCCAATGCACAGCGGTCGACGGGGCCGAAGACCGAGCAGGGCAAAAAGCATTCGAGAAGAAATCCCATGAAGCACGGTCTCTTAGCTTCCGTGCTGCTAGTAGAAGAGGCTGAAAGTTTCGGGGTGTTCAGGAAGTTGCTCCACGACCTAAGCGAGGAGATTGAGCCGGTTGGTGAGGGGGAATGGATCTGTGTCGAAGAGCTGGCTTACTGTCGATGGGAACAAAGACGGCTTCTGCAATGGGAGGCTTCGATAATTCGAGAACAGAATCACCTCCCCACTGACGTAAGTGGAGTGTTGCAAGGAGAAGCACTGGAACGAGCTCTCAAGGTGCCGTCACCGGAGACACTGGACCTGCTCCGTCGCTGCCAGGTATCCAACCTGGCGCATATTCGTTTTCTGCTTGATTATCTGGAAAGCCTGCAGCGGACACGTAAAGGGAAACACATTTCCTGACCCGCAAATGTTTCAGTTAACGACCGATTAGAGACTTGTACTGTCAGGTCGGAAGGGGATCATAGGTTCAGGAAATCTAGTGATGGCCAGCTCATTTTCAACGCGTATCGAGTGCCACACGGCCTTCGGCTGCGGTTCTGCCTTGGGCCGTGCACTAGTTCCGATTTTGCGGATACCGTTCAGCAGCGCACCGGAGTCTCGAAGCGTTTTGCGAAACGAAGCCAACAAGTCTTTTGTTATGAATAATAATTTCCACACGCCTATACAGCCGAAAACTGGCAACTGGCGAATTCAGGATGACAGGCGCCACGGATAGGTGGCAGCTAGAAATCTAGGCCCCGAGGGGCAGGACATTGAAATCGGCGACACGGCACGCCAAAGATGTGGCCCGCCGATTCATCGTCCATGTGGTTCCTTGACAACTGAATCACGCAAGGGCAGCCGTCAGGGCGGCTGCCCTCCGGGCATTCGGCAAACCTAACACAGCCTTACAACCCAGCCGCGTGTCGCGCATCTTCCCATTCCGTCGGCAGCCCCAACTCAACGATCCATTTTTCCAGATACGCATGGTCGAGTGAGTCCCAGCGCATTCTGAGGATCCCGGCAACGTCCTCGATGTGCCTTCGAGATTGTGCCCGCTTTGCCCACTCGAGCTTCGCAACCACCACATCCTCGGCGCTGGCGACAAAAACAGCGAAGCCCTGCAGAACGACCTGTTGGCGACGGCCAAACTCCTCTTCACTGAAGGGCCGGGACTTTCGAAAGATCAAGTCGATCTTCCAGCCTGTTAACAAGTCAATCACGTTAAACAAAGATCGCCGTTTCCAGGCTCCCAATGCCGTCTCCAAGTCCGCGTAGTATTCACCGCTTGGCAGGAGTTGGATGAACGTCTGCAATTGTGCCGGAGTCGCTTCAATTATCAGGTCAATGTCTTGGCTGCTGCGTGGAACACCGTAGTAGGCGCTGGCGAAGGATCCGGTAAGCATGTAGGAGATGCCGGCTTGGTCCAGCGCCGCGGTGATCCGGCGAAAGACTTCAGCGACGTTCATCGCAGCCGCGCTGGTACCGGACCCGGCTGGAATGCCAATCGGAGGAGTTCGCGCGCGACCTCGGTGTCCGGCCATTCGGGATGCTCTTGCCGAATTCGCGCTTTTTGTAATTCTCTGACAAAAATACTCATTTCCAGGGCCATCAGTAGGCGCTGCTCTCCCGTCATTGTTCGTTGCACCTGCCACTGCGCAGCTTGCGCGGACGGGGTTGTGTCGGTGATGGTCACGTCAAAATGGTAGCACGGCCTCTGGGAGCCACCATCGTCAACCCTGGCAAAACGATTCAGCCCACGACCCGCGGGCTGGTTACGGTCGCAATCAAGTGCCTGGCTGGAGCCGCACCCGTCTGTTGAATCTCGCAGAGGCGACACAAGGCACAGACGCCAGGGAGCGTCAAGGTTTCAAGCGATCAGTAGAGCTTTGTGTAGGGAGGCTCGACTCGCCGCAGCGTTTGGACTCTGAGCCGACGAGGGCAATCTGTTCCAATTCCAAGTACAAGATCAAGGCCCGCAGCATCGCCGAACGCTCGGAAGTCGCGGTCTCGCGTGAGCAGAGAAATATTTCGGTCGATACAGGTCTGGGCGATCAACGCGTCGCCGAGACGCGCCTTGCGTCCCTTTGCAATTGCCTTTGCTCGCAGTACTCCAGCCCGTTGCCAATAGCTCGGTTCAATCTCGATCATAGGCACTTCGGAGAGCGTTTCGCCAACTCCGGAAGGAAGCTTGGGGTCGCTCAACAGTTCGGTGAGCACAACCGGCACCATCAATACCTGTCGGTCCTCCAGCGCCTTGTCCAGCAGCTGCGCATCCTCACCTTTGCTGCCTTCCAGAAAAGCAATCCAGGTGCTCGTATCGGCTGCGATCATCGGTCGGCTTTCAGTTCTGCGAAGCTACGACTGAACCGGACCTTGCCGCGAAGCTGGCGAAGGCGAGCGTACGTTCGCGACGCCGCAAGCAGCTGCAGTCCGGTACGGACAGTCTGGGTGATGCCTGTACCGCTGGCCCGTTGCGCCTTTTCCAGCAGGTCGCTGGATATCTCTACGGTGATCTTGCGCGCTGTTTCCATAATGCCTTTTGATTATACCATACTCAATACCAGCATTGACTATGGTAATGGGCTCGAGCGGCCCCTATGAACCGTCGCCCTATAAAATCGTTAATATTGCAAAACGAAGCCAATAAGTCTTTTGTTATGAATAACAATTCCCGCACAATCTTCTCACGACATCCGTCAAAGCGTATGCGCAAGGTGGCGACGAGTTAGACTTTTCGAGGCAGTTGAAGAGGCAAACAGGAAGCCAGCGCCGCGCTTCCTGACCGCCGTCACAGACAGTGATTTACACTAACCATTTCCTCCCGATTACCTTCGTGTGCCGTGCCGTGTCGTCGTCACAGACGGCAATATGCGGTTCGCGGATAATAGCCTCGGATCCTTGTTCGGAAGTGAGTATGGCAGATCGTAAAACACGCTCGGTGAGTTGGGTCGCCGTAGGGTGAGCATATAGTTCCTGAGAGCTGTGACCATTTCTACGCGCAGCGGCGATAGCGCAATCTCACTCATGGTATATCTTTGCAGATACGGGGGCTACGCTTAGATCATGAAGCGAAAGATTCTGATTACCTTGGTGGTGTTAGCGGCAGGCTTTGTGTCGTTCCTCGCCTGCGACAGTCGGGCCGCCGAGGTGGTTCAAGATACCATGGGGGGTCTCGATTTCCATGCGAGGAAGTTCGCCACGTCTGCCTTCTCATCATTAGAACCAATGCAATTAGGGATCATCCTCATGATCGTGGCTATCGCGGTGGCGGCGATTTTCTTCCGCGAAGGGGACGAGGATAAAATTTAGTGGTTCACTCTCTGTCTCGCAGGACTATTCGGCCGTGGGTTATTCTCCCGCAGCTTCGATCGGCGCCTGCGTCCACTATCCCTGCTTTCGACCTGCGGATCGCTGCCGCAAACCGGGGGCTGCTACGGCTCCGGACAGCTCGGCCCCTTCACCAACGCCTGCTCCATCGTGCAGAGCGTCCCCGCCGCCAAGGGGCCGTAGCCGCTCATCAGGTTCTTGCAACTAACCGAGATTCCTCGACACCCGCGGGTGAAGCCCAGTATAGTTGCCTCCTGTCTCAAGCAATCGGAATCATGCATGGCCAATGCTGTAGAACTGCGCGGAATTCATAAGACCTACGATCATTTACGTCGCCGTCGACCACCTGTCGCTCAACATCCGTGAAGGCAGCGTCTATGGCCTGCTGGGGCCGAATGGCGCCGGCAAGACCTCCACCATCCGCATGATGATCGGCATCACCATGCCCGACGATGGTGAGGTCTGGCTGTTTGGCGAGAAATTCCATCGCGAACAGTTGCGAGCGCATCGGCTATCTGCCGGAGGAGCGCGGGCTCTACAAGAGGATGAAGGTGCTGGACCACCTGATATTCCTCGGCCGCCTGCATGGGCTGTCGCAGCACGAGGCCCGCAAGCGTTCGCTGGCCTGGTGCGAGCGGCTTGCAACTCAGCGAATGGACGCAGAAGAAGGTGGAAGAGCTCTCCAAGGGCATGCAGCAGAAGGTGCAATTTATCGCCGCCCTGCTGCACGATCCCGACCTGGTCATCATGGACGAGCCCTTCGCCGGCCTCGATCCCGGCCAATGCCGTCATGCTGAAGGACGTGCTGCTGGAGTTGAAGAAGGCCGGCAAGACCATCCTGTTCTCCACCCATCGTATGGACCAGGTTGAGCGGCTGTGCGACGCCATCTGCCTGATCGACCATGGCCGGTCGATTCTGGAAGGGGAGCTGAAAAAAATCAAGGCCAGCTATGGTAAGAACCACGTGCAGATGCAATATGAAGGCGATCCCCGACTGGAGCAATGCGAACTGGTGGAGTCGTTCAACAATTACGGCAACTACGTGGAAGTCCGCCTGAAACCGGGCGCGGACGCCCAACAGTTGCTGCGCAGGGCGCCGACCACGCGCGCATCAGCCGTTTTGAGCTGCTCGAGCCTTCGCTGGAAGAGATTTTCATCGATGCTGGTGGTGAAAATGCAAATGCATAACGATCTGGCTCATCGTCCATCGCGAATACCTGGAGCGCGTTCGTTCCAAGAGTCGTTCCTACTCTTTACGCTGCTGATGCCTGGCTTGATGGCCGGCAGCATTCTGATCCCTGCGAAACTGGCGGAGATCAAATCGGGTGGCTGCCCGGCGCATTGTCATCGTGGCTGCGAATGCGGACTTGGCGGCGGCAGTAAAACAGGAATTGCTCGCTCCACCACCAGCCGGATCCTCCGCGAGCTCGCATGAGAAAGCAGCACCGAAAGACACCTTCGTAGTGCAGGTCGGCACCACGCCGACGCCGGAATTGCACGACGCCCTGGGTCAGCAGGTCAGTGCCGGAACAATCGACGGCTTCCTGTGGCTGAACGAGGATGACTTGGCGAATCACAAGGCGACCTACAGCGCCAGGGATGTTGCCGATTTTCAGACCAATGCGGCGGTGCGCTCGGCGTTGCGGACCGCGCTGGTGAAGCAGTATCTAGTACAGAAGGGCATGACAGGACCTCAGGTGGAGAGCCTCCTGACACCAGTGGTAGTTAGAACCGTGCACATCAAAAAGGCCACGAAGGTGCGAGCGGCATGACGGTGTTTCTCACCGGATTCATCATGGTCATGCTGCTCTATGTGATGTGCTGGTCTACGGGATGTCCGTGATGCGTTCTATCATCGAAGAAAAGAACTCGCGCATTCTGGAGGTACTACTCTCCTCGGTCACAGCGAAAGAGCTGCTCGCCGGAAAGATTCTTGGGGTGGGAGCGGTTGGTTTGACGCAGATTTTGGTCTGGCTGGTAATTGGCGCCCTCTTTTCGATCCCGGGAATGGTGGCCGCCAAGGCGTACCTGTCGAATGTGCACATCGCTGTTTCCGCTATCGTGTGGTTCGGGATCTTTTTTCTGCTGGGGTATTTTCTCTATAGCACGATGTATGCCGCGCTGGGCGCCATGGTGAATAGTGACCAGGAAGCGCAGCAGGTGCAATGGGTGGTCTTTTTGCCGGTCCTGCTGTCCGTTCTCCTGGCAAGTCCGGTGCTGCAGCACCCCAATTCACAGATGGCAGTTTGGCTTTCCCTGGTCCCCTTCTTCGCGCCCATCCTGATGTTTATCCGCGTAGTGGGAGAGCAAGCGCCCGCCTGGCAGCTGGCGCTTTGTCTGACTCTGATGCTGGCCACCATCTACGGGCTCCTGGTGCTATCGTCGCGCATCTACCGGGTTGGCATCCTGATGTACGGCAAGCGGCCGACATTGCCCGAACTGCGGCGCTGGTTGAAGTACGCAAGTTAGAGTTCTGGCGCGTCCGACCAATTCATCATGAGATGTGTCAAATATCGGTGACTCTCCACCGGCAATCCAGTCCCCTTGTTTCAGATACGTGGCCGCGCCATCGTCTCCTCAACCGATCTGTTTACCTAAGATGTGACTCCCGACGGTCAGCGCTTTCTGGTCAACCAATATGTGAGGCCGGCGCGGACGCAGCCGCTCAATATCGTGCTCAATGCCACAAAGTAGCGAGCCCATGTCTTCGTCCTGGCTTACCTACATCCAAAACAGGGCAAGAAAACTCACCGCTCCCCGTCAAGAGGGAGGTCCAAGCGGTAGTGGGCCAATTGTGGGTTGCTGAATTCAACGATGTTTAGTTAAGAGTCGAACCAGCAGGTCCTCAGTCGCTCAGAGTTCAGCATTGCTCCCCCGGCGCCCTAGATGCGCCTTGGAGACCGTGACCACATTGTGGAGACTTTTCGCCCGCACAGAGATATTCACCCGCTCGTGATAGCAATTCTAAAAATGGGCTGGCCGGCAAGCTCCAGCCCCTACGAATTCCGGTCTCAATCCATCGAAAGCTGCTACTAGGGTTTCGCTGGCGCTGCCGGAGCAGGCGTGCCCGCCTGTCCCGCTGCCATGCCGCCCATGCCATGGTGATGCATCATGCCTCCACCCGAGCTCTGCATGGATTCCATGTGCTGCATCATCTGGTCGAGATGGCCCACCATGGTCTGCCACATGTCCACATTGGCCTGCCAGCGCGCCTTTTCGTTGGCCTCGGTTATGCCGTCCACACTGGCTTTCATCTGGTCCAAGTCGGCGTGCATCTTTTGCAGCTGTCCTTTCATGGCCTCCATGTGCTCCTTTTGCATCGCCTGCATCTGTTGTCGGTGCTGCTGGCGCTGCGCGGAACTGCCTGACGCCTTGGACTGCGGAGCCGTGCCGGCCTGGGTTCCTGCCGTCCCACTGGCGGATGGCTGGTTGGCGGCTTGTCCCAAGGCACAAGATACAACAAGCAAAAACAGAGTAACGAAAATGAAGCTACTGCGTTTCATCGCGTCTCCTTTCTCAACTCTCAGTTAGAAGTATAGTCGGAAGGTGTTTCGGCTTCGCAAGGCCGCCGCATAGGACCTGCAGCTCGCAACCTCCCGTGACGGCGTAGCCCCGCGCTCCTCCTGCCTCAGCCGCGCCCTCCCGTGCCACCCCCATTCCCCATACTTATCACCTCATTCGTAATCACTGACAGGCGCCCCCGACGTGGGAGATCCTATGGAAGATGAAGCAAGCTTCCACGCGTGTCGCCGCTCGTCGCAATCGCGACCAAGGAAGTTGTTCTTTCGCCGATCACCTTACCCAACTGTCGGCGAGTGATCCGCGAATGGCGGTTTTCCTGGCGATGCCCGCCGCTGCCCGCACCAATGCGCTTATCGCCATACTCGAGAGCGCTGGGGGCGAGAACTTTCGACAGGAGGCGAGCCGGTGGGTTGCTCAGGCGCTGTCAGTTGAGCGATTGGTGCCGCCGCAATATGCAGAGTGGCGGCCGGTGGTGCGCGAAGCCATGCTGTATTTTGGCTCTCATCTGTCGACTCCCAGGCTTGCCCCTAAGCTGGTCGAACAGATGGAGCTTCCGGTGGATACCACGCCGGAGAACCGTCTTCTGCGACTGATCGCAAAGGTCCCCGCACTGCAAAAGCTGGGACAAGTAATCGCCAGAAATCGTCACTTACATCCTTCGGTGCGGCGCGCCTTGACCCAACTGGAAAACGGCATAAGCGATGCAAGCCCAGAGGAAATCCGCGCCATTATCGTGCACAACCTGGGGCCCAAGCTTGAGCGCTACGCGGTTGAGATCGAAGACAACATATTTTTGGAAGCCAGCGTCAGCGCGGTCGTGCGATTCACCTGGTACAACCCCGAACGGCGGCAGCGGGAACACGGCGTTTTCAAGGTGATGAAACCTTACATTGCCGCCTATTTTGCCGAGGAGATGGATTTGCTGGCACAGCTGGCCGCGCATCTCGGATCCAAGCATGGGGAGTATGGCTTCGCCGAGCACGTCCTCTCGGAAACATTTGACGATGTCCGCCGGCTACTGCAGCACGAAGTGGAATTCGTGCGCGAGCAGGCGAGTTTGCAGAAAGCTTCCCAGCTCTACCGCTCGGTAAGGTTAATTCGCATACCGCAGGTGATTCGGCCATTATGCACGTCCACCATGACCGCCATGACGGAGGAACATGGGGAGAAGATTACGAAAGCCGTGACCGGCATGACGAAGCGGCGGCGCGGCCGCATCGCCGAGCGGCTGATCGATGCGGTCATTGCCGTTCCCGTGCTCACCCCTATCACAGACGGCATGTTCCATGCTGATCCCCATGCCGGCAATCTTCTCTACGACAAGCGCACTGGCGTCCTTACCCTGCTCGACTGGGCCCTCACCGGTCATATAACGGAACAGCAACGGCGCCAGTTTGCAATGTTGTTCCTGATGTTCCTGCTGCGCGATTCAGCCGCAGTTTGCACGCTCATCGAGGCCCTCAGTACAGGAGGAAAAAAACCGACGCCGCGGCGGACCCGGGTCATTCGCGAACAGGTGACCCAGTTCTTCAACCAACAGCCGCTGGCCCGGATGCCCAGGGCCGTCGACATCGTGGACCTGTTGGAACGGATTGCGTGGCAAGGGGTCACACTACCGACCCAATTGGTGATGCTGCGTAAGGTGCTGTTCACCCTCGATGGCATTGTGCATGACATTGCGGGTCCCGGCGCCAGTGTGGAATTGGCGATGGTGCAACGACTCATGCAAAAGTGGCTGGAGAATCCAGCCCATGTCGGCTGGCCTCTTACCCTGCGCGACTGGGTTGCGGTCTATTGGAGCGCCATGCTCTGTCCCAGCCGTTTGGCGATAGGAGGCTTGCAACAGTGGTCAGGCTTCGGGCAAAACCGGGCAGAAGGACCGATGCCGTCGATCGGTCGCGCCGGCGCTCGGTGAAAATTACTCGTCATAAAGCGTGAAGTTGAGGTAAACCCGAGTTTCCGCTTCGACTGGTTCCCCATTTAGCGTATAGGGCTTGTAGCGCCACTGTTTCACCGCGTCTACTGCCGCTTGGGTCAGCATGGGATGGCCCTGTAGTGCGATCACATCTTGCACACTCCCATCCTTCTCGATTTCAGCCCGCAGGACCACTGTCCCCTGAATGCGGGCCTTCCGGGCCTCCGCGGGGTAACGCGGCTTGACCTGGCGGACCAGCAGACCTTGCGCAAACCCCGAGGAAACCCAGACCGTCTGGGAAGCGACCTTGGGCTGCGCAACCCCCATTTTCATTAGGAAGCCCATCATCCTGTCCAGGACCCCAGTTAGGTAGCCGCCAGGGACCGAGTCCGTCACTTCTGTCGCGCCGCTAGGCGGAGCTTCTTCTTTCTTCGAAAGCGTGCTGGGAGCGGCACTCGGGTTCTTCGGCTTGGACTGTTTTTCGGCCTGCAGCTTCGGACTGAAAGCACGCGTCTCGGGACCCTTGGACGTTCCGAATTGATCGGAACCCTTGTTCTCCGGATTGCTTGGCGTAGCGTCAGGAATCTTCTTCTCGACCACTGCAAGCGGACCATTGCTGGTATGGTTCCTATGCGACATCCACTGTATGACTCCCACCGCCGCAAGCACCAGCACCAGCACCGCACCAGTGGCCACCAGCATCCGCCATTTCCCCCCAAGCAGCCCTTCAGCTCCGCTCCTGATATCGAAAGTGGGCGCCCGCACGGCGCTGGTTACGCGGGGGACATCGGCGGGGGAGGGAGGCTCGACGGGATGGCTGAAGTGACGGGCCAGGTCAGTGACCAGGCTCAAGGTGCCGGCTGACACCACAGGTTCCTCAAACCCGCTTGTTCCCGGCCGAGCTTGTTCATGGTGCGTCTTATCGGTAGATCTCTCCGCTTTCGGCAGAATCTCCAAGGTTGGCGATCGCGCAGCTATCCACATGCCGGACTCTAGATTGGCAACAAACTGATCGAGATGTGTGAATCTGTCCCGCAGAGTCTGAAGAGATTCAGCATCTTCTGGCTCCTTCAAGGCACACGCCCACTCGACCCATTGGCCTGCTTCCGGGCCGGGCAGAGTTGGTGGTGCTCCTTTCATTCCGGCCTGGGATCGTAATTCTTTGATCGCCTGGTCACGGAGCTGATTCATTTCGCTTCGCCGGGGTGCCCGACGGTGCACAATCCTACCGCGCTCCAACACCGTCACCAGAGCCAACAGACGGGAGCGCCGTCGCTCTACCGTCTTCGCCTCTAAACTCTTCTGGATTTCCCCTATGAGTGCGTCGAGTTCCGACGATACCAACCTACGCACTGTTTGAGCAGATTCTTCGGCCCGCGTAAGCTGCTCGATGACCTCTACGATATCGCCTGAGTTGGCAGCCTTGAGTCTTTCCAAGGTTTCACATAGGAGAGTCAGAGAATCGTCCAAAGACGTACGAGTTTCTGTTTTGACCGTCCACATGTTGGGCTCTAGATGGGCAATGAGGTACCATGGGTGCGCTACCCAATAGTGCTTGCCTAAAAGATACCATTAAACGCTTTCCTGGGACCTTCCAAATCTTGGCGGGCCGGAGATTTCTGAAGCCGGTGACATGGTTGAGCTTGCTTGGCGGTATGCTTGCTCACGCCGGTCTCCCGAGACCGCTCTCTCTCGTGTCTGGCCTCAGCAAATAGCGATTAATCGGATTTTCGATGAGCAATTGCGTCTTGCCGTCGTACATGGTCACCGACCAAACGGCCATGGAGAAACGTAGGGCCAAGGACATATCTCAAGCGCGCTCCAACGCATTATTCCTAACCTTCCTGAAGAGGCGTTTCACCACCAACAATGCTGCCTTTGCTCACCGGGTGGTATATTGGAATTTCCAGCACTGAGTTGCAGCGGAGGGGCACCCATGGATTATTCTTCTGCGGTCAAAACTAAGCTTGAGATCGTGCCGCCGCCAGCTCCCGAATCGGTTGCGGAAGTTGGTGTACGCCAAGCCTTCCTCGAGGAGCTGGCGCTTAAAATCCTGTTTGTAGCCGGTCCTATGTCGCTTCGGGAACTGGCGGCGCAAGCCCGGCTCCCATTCGGAGTAGTGAAGGAACTGCTTCACCGGTTGCGGGCGGAACAACTTTGCGAGGTCACTGGGATAACCGGAAATATTCCCGAGATCGCCATCACTTCGCCAGGCAGATCACGAGCCTTGGAATTGTTGTCCTTCAACCAGTACGCGGGTCCCGCTCCGGTTTCTTTAGCGAGTTACGTAAAACAGGTCCGCCAACAGAGCGTCCGCCATGTGGAAATACATCCCCCCGACGTCAGCCGCGCCTTCGCCCATCTTGTGCTCGACGCCAAGATACTCGGAAAGCTTGGCACCGCGATGAATTCGGGTACTTCAATTTTCTTGTACGGACCAACCGGCACGGGAAAATCCACGATAGCGGCAGCGCTCTCGCGCGCGGTTGCGATCGATCGGGTATGGGTACCGTTTGCGGTGGAAGTAGATGGCCAGGTTATCTCGGTTTATGACCCGAATGTTCACAACCAAGGTAATGACTCCATACCCCACAATAGTGATGCCCGCTGGATGCTCTGCCATCGCCCCACGGTCTTGGTCGGCGGGGAGCTAACTCTTGAAATGCTGGAGCTGCAACTTAACTCGATTACGAAATTCTATACGGCTCCGATGCAGATGAAGGCCAACAATGGTGTCCTGATCATCGACGACTTCGGACGCCAGCGACTGCGCCCGGAAGAACTGCTTAACCGGTGGGTTGTTCCCCTGGACCGGGGAATTGACTTCCTCACTTTGGCGGGAGGGAAAAAGGTCGAGGTTCCGTTCGAGCTGTTCATTGTATTTGCCACCAACTTGGATCCAACAACCTTGGTGGACGCCGCGTTTTTGCGAAGGATTCAGACCAAGATCAAGGTCGATGCTGTTTCGGAGGAGCAATTCCACCAGATCTTCCGCGGAGTTTGCAGCGAATTCGGAGTTCAGTATCACCCTGGCGTTGTCGATGCACTGATAGAGGTGATCCGAGACAAACTAAAGGAACCGCTGCGGGCATGCTATCCCCGGGACATCGTGAATCAAATTCGCTGGGCGGCGCGCTACGAGCAGAGGGAACCAATCCTGGATCGGGAGGCCGTGGTGACGGCGGTTGAGGCGTATTTTGCCATCGGGACAGAGCAGGACGCAGGCATGGAATAACCTTTTCGGTCACTGACACGCATCGCGGAAGCAAACGCTGAACCGACCGGGTCAATCTTGTTCTGATCCCAAGCCTAAGATCAAGGCCCGCAGCATCGCTGAACGCCCGGGAATCGCAGGTCTGGGCCATCAACGCGTCTCCGAGACGCGCCCTGCGCCCCTCTGCTATTACCTTTGCTCTCAGTACTCTGCCTTTTTGGGGGGATGGACGAAACCCCCAATTTTCTTAGCACTAAAGCCCCATCTTTTTGCCTGCCTGTAATGGTTCATATGTGCATCACATGGCATCCACTTCTATGGTCTAGACAGGCAAAATTCAGTGCGCGTAAAGTTTTAAGAGCGCGCTTCGCGGAAGCGGAGCGGGAGGGTGTCATGAGCTTCTTTACAGGCACCGGTGCTTCGTTCGTACTGCTATGCGTAGTCGTGATGGTCGCAACCGGGACCATGATTGCGCTTCTAGCCTTTGCACGTCGAGAGTGGCCGACTGAAAAAGAAGTAGACGAAGTTCAACAATACAAACTTCAGCAAAGGCTGGCAGAAATCACAGACAACAAAATGCCGGCTAAAAGATCAGCCTAGCTGCGGTTCTTATGGCATAACACCGCGGTAACTCTGACCGGCCGCCGGCCCTGAGACAGACACAGGCCGCTTCGTCAAGGGTAGGGTGAGAACGCCGTGAGCATCCAACCGCTGTCTCCGCCCGGAGTGATCGGTTCTAGGCGGCAGGGCACAATCCAACTTGAAGTGTGAAATTTCTGGCTCCCCTGCGGAACACGGAGGGAGAGGTGTTTATTGCAACGTAATGCGGTTTGGGTAACGAGGCGCTCCCGACAGAGGCAACTGGATTTCGCGCGTCTCCTTTGCCCCCAGGGTAACCTGCTGCTTGCCAAACTCCATGCGCGGGCCTTCCATTTCAATTTTGTAGGTGCCGGGAGCCAAAGAGATCTGCAAAGGTGTCAACCCCACCGGCGTGCCATCAATTCGCACCACGGCCCGCGCCGGCACAGACTTCAAACTGAGCTTGGCTGCATCCTGTCCTGCACGTTGCTCGAGTGCCCGCCGGTTGGCATCCTCCCGACTGTCCTCCGTGACCGTCTCCATTGCCGGTTGCTTGCCGACAACCAGCATGGAAGGCGACTTCTTGTCCGAAGGCAGCGCGGAACCCGCTTTGCTGCCGAGCTTGGCTACGCCGGCGCTGCTGCCCGTCGCTACGTGACCGTATTCGATCGCCGCCTGCGCTGCGGCCGGGCGTGCACTCAAAAAGACCAGAAGCGCGATGGCCATTGCCCAGGCTACAATCATGCGACCCGCTGCAGCCGAAACCGCATAAGCCAGAAAACCCGATCGTGGATTGTGAACCATTGACGTGGACCTCTCGACGGCTACTGTAGCACAAGGGCGCGAAAGGAGGACCGCAGCGAACGATCTCCGCGTATTACAATTTCTGCCGGATACATAAGAACCTTCGCGTCACACCAGCGATGGAGGCAAGTCTCACCGACCACATTTGGACTGTGCGAGAGTTGCTCAGTGTTTGAACCTGAATACGACCATACATTCTTTGTGCAGTGCCCCATCTGCGGGACGTGGTTCCGCCGCAACGATCCAACCGTAGACCCTTTTCTCGACCGTGCGACAAGGGAGATGCTTGGGGATGAGTGCCCTAACCACGTCTGGTTGCAAAAAGTAGATTAGCACCGCAACTTTAGGACACTACCCAGCGTGCTAAATGAAAGCGGGATGACACGGCCAGGCCCTACTGACGGATTCTGTGTAAGCCCCTTCGCAGCATCCGCGCTTGGCGCTCGTTCTCTCGAATGCGCTTCCGGCTCCAAGCCCAGCCAATCCCCAGGATGACGCCCACGCCCAGGATCAAGCTTGCGACCGCACGGTCCTGCAGAGTGTGGCCTGGTCCCTGGGCGGAAATCCAGCACAGGATGCCGATGCCGAGCAGCAGCAGAGCAACCCAGCCCGTAATCGAAGTGAAAATTCCGTACTTCAACGCCCGACTCCTTTTGCGACTGACCGCGGCTGCCATCGCCGAGAGTCCTGGCGGCAGCCACTCGGCCTATTGTGACCCAAGCCCCCGGATGTTTGCAGTTTCTTTGTACCGGTCACGGCGGCGGCGCGCAAGCTCGGCAGAGCACTAAACAAAACCACATAATCTCACAAGGTTGATCTTGCTTGTGAGTTTTGCAAGAGATTTCAGCCGACAACTGGACTAATCAAACTGTCCCAACCTGCCGAAGCAATCAATGGGATCGCAAAGGCGCCTGCCCCGATGCGATCGTTTAGGAGGCAGTGCTTCGGGAGAGAGCAGACATGCTTACAACGAGCCGGGCCCCCATCGGACGTTGCCTGTGGTCGCTGGTTGTTCTGGTTATGGTTCCCCTGGCCCTGTTTGCCCAGGCTACTCACGGTCCTACCACGGTGCGCCGCGACCTTCACCACGATGTCTCCTTACCGCTGGCGGAGATGATCCGCAACGCTCCGCCCGCTGTGCGGCAGCAGCACGAAGCCGAACCCGTGCGCCCCATCCCGCTTCCCCCTGGCTTGACGCCCCGGGCAGAAGATCCCCTGCGTCAGTGGAGAACATCAGGTGACACCCCTCTGATGAGCAACAGCTTCGAGGGGCTGGGCAATGGACGATACGGATTCATCGTGGAGTATGCTCCGCCCGATACCAATGGGGCTGTGGGCGCCACCCAATACCTGCAGTGGGTGAATACCTATTTCGCCATCTTCAGCAAGAGCAATGGAGGTCTGGTCGGCGGCCCGACTGCCGGCAATGTTCTATGGTCGGGATTTGGCGGCGGCTGTGAGGGAAACAACGATGGCGATCCCATGGTGCTGTATGACAAATTGGCCAATCGCTGGGTGATGAGCCAGTTCTCGGTCTCGTCCTCTCCCTATCTTCAGTGCGTCGCTGTTTCCATGGGTCCCGATGCCACCGGAATGTGGTATCGCTACGCTTTCCAGTACTCCGCTTATGACGACTATCCCAAGATGGGTGTCTGGCCTGATGCCTACTATGAAACCTTCAACATGTTCAATGGTCAGAACTTCATCGGCTCCGAGGTTTGCGCCTATGACCGCAATCAGATGTTGACCGGGCAGCCAGCCACGCAGATTTGTTTTCAGCAGGGTTCGACGGTGGGAGGCTTGCTGCCGGCCGATGTTGACGGCACCACCGCGCCGCCGCCAGGATCGCCGAATTACGTGCTCAACTTTGGCGCGAACGCGCTCAACCTATACAAGTTTCACGTGGATTTCAGCAATCCCGCCAACTCCACGTTCACCGGCCCAACCATAATTCCTGTTGCGGCCTTCACGCCGCTGTGCGGAGGAGGTCGCAACTGCGTACCGCAACCCGGGACCACAACCAAACTGGACTCGCTCGCCGACCGGCTGATGTCTCGCCTGGCGTATCGCAATTTTGGCAGTCACCAGTCCCTAGTGGTCAACCAATCTGTGGCCGTCAGCGGCAGCAGCGGGGTGCGTTGGTATGAGATTCAGGCCCCCAATGGAACACCCGTAGTGGCGCAGCAAGGGACCTATGCGCCGGATTCCAATTATCGCTGGATGGGAAGTATCGCCATGGACAAGGCCGAGGACATTGCCTTGGGCTACAGCGTGTCCAGCAGTGCGCTGCATCCCTCGATTGCAATAGCCGGACGCGTGCCCACGGACCCGGCGGGCACGCTGGAAACCGAGACCACGGTGATCACCGGTAGCGGCTCGCAGACCTACTCCTTGACCCGCTGGGGGGATTACAGCTCCATGACCGTCGATCCGGTTGACGACTGTACCTTCTGGTACACCACGGAATACATGGTGGCCGACGGCGCCTGGAATTGGAACACCCGCATCGCCAACTTCCAGTTTCCCGAATGCAACACTCCCAGCTTCGTGGGACTGTATCCCACGGGCCTCAGCTTTGGACTGCAGGGGGTCGGCACCATCAGTTCAGCCCAGCAAATCACCCTCACCAATCATCAGGCGGGCAGCCTTTCGATCAGCAGCATCGCCGCTAACGGCGACTATAGCCAGACCAATGACTGTGGAACCTCGCTGGCCGCGAATGCCAGTTGCAACATCGACGTGCGCTTCCAGCCCACGGGCACGGGACTCAGAAGCGGCGCCTTGACGGTCATCGACGACGGTCCGGGCAGTCCCCAGGTCGCCAGCTTGACTGGACTAGGCACGCAAACCCCGCCTTGCGTGCTCAACACCCTGTCGGACGGCGGCTTGGAAAGCGGCACCGTGACTTGCTGGCACCCGGATGGAATCTTTCCGCCCGTCATCTCGACCCAGCAGGTCCACGGCGGCAGCTTCGCGGCCCAGTTGGGCGCGACCGGCACCCCGGAGCCAAACGGTGACTCATCGATGTATCAAGCCGTCACCATTGCCGGCGATGCCGCTAACCCGACTCTGAACTTCTGGTACTGGCCCTTTACCGCCGACACCATCGACCATGACTGGCAGGAGGCGCAGCTCCGCGACAGCAATGGAAACAAGCTGGTCCAGATCTTCAAGCTGGCCTCCAACGCGCAAACCTGGACCGAGGTGAGCTACGACCTGACGCCCTACAAGGGACAGACGATCCAGATTTATTTCAATTCTCACCAGGATGGCGATGGTGACTTGACCTTCATGTACCTGGACAACGTCTCCATTACCACAGGTGGCGGTCCACCGGCCCTGCAATTCGTCGCCGTCACGCCCTGTCGGCTGGTGGACACGCGCGCGCACAGCCCGATTACGGGTGGCACCTCGCAAGATTTCCCCATACCGCAAGAAGGCAGTTGCAACATTCCCGCCATCGCAGCCGCCTACTCGCTGAATGTCTCCGTCGTGCCTTCTGGCCCGCTGGGATATCTCACCATATGGCCCGCCGGCCAGGACAGGCCTGTAGTCGCCACCCTGGATTCGCTCGACGGCCGCATCAAGGCCAATGCCGCCATTGTGCCCGCCGGAATTCAAGGCGCGGTCAGTGTATACGTCACCAACACCACCCACGTGGTCCTCGACATCAACGGTTACTTCGTGCCGGCGTCCGGTTCAACACTGGCGTTCTATCCGCTGACGCCCTGTCGTGTCGCCGACACCCGACATCCCAACGGCGGCCTGGGATCACCGTTTTTGACTGGCGGCCAGGAACGCCCCTTCCCCATACTCGATGCCATCGGCTGCAACATCTCCTCCAGCGCCGCCGCCTATTCGCTGAACTTCTCCGTGGTTCCCCACGGCCCGCTGGGTTACATGACGGTGTGGCCCACAGGCCAGCCGCGGCCGCTGGTTTCAACCTTGACCGATATTCCCGGGACGATCATTGCCAATGCCGCGATTGTGCCCGCCGGCAGCGGCGGTAACATCTCCGTCTATCCCAGCAACGACACCGACTTGGTCATTGACATCAACGGCTACTTCGCGGCGGCGGGTCCGGGCGGGCTGTCACTCTATGCGGCGGCTCCATGCCGCGTCATCGATACCCGCCACGCTGGCAGCGGTCAGCCCTTCAGCGGCACCCTGAGTCCTCCCGTGGATGTCGCGCATAGCTCGTGCGCACCCCCGTTTGCGGCGCAGGCCTATGTGCTCAACGCGACGGTCGTCCCGCAGGGCGGCTTGGGCTACCTGACACT
Organism: uncultured Acidobacteriaceae bacterium; assembly: GCA_963736385.1. GTDB lineage: Bacteria > Acidobacteriota > Terriglobia > Terriglobales > Acidobacteriaceae > Bog-257. The sequence continues at coordinate 17,840 of CAVTOE010000009.1, forward strand.
GTGGCCAAACGGGACCGATCGGCCTACGGTCTCGACGCTGAACGCGCTGGACGCATCGATCTCCAACAACATGGCGATCGTGCCCAGCACCAACGGAAAGGTCGATGCGTTTGCGTCTGGCATCACGCAATTGATTCTCGACATCTCCAGCTACTTCGCACCGTAGGCCGGTCACGATTCGCTCACAGGCCAACCCAGCGCGACTTCCCCACTGGTGTCACCGCAGACGGTGACGCGGTTCACGGACAAACGGGGCGGTTTGCAGTTATCTAAGTACTGTTGTTTGTGTGCCGCAAAGTACCTCGTATCCGCCTGGAGTAACTCCATGCAGACCCTCACGCCACTCGCTCCCTCGATGGAAATCCCGGCTCATTCTTCGTCTCCGGGTCTTCAGTCAAGAAACTGCGCACTTGAGGGTTGTCAGTCTTGTACCCGGTCTACGCCTAAGGGGGCAGTATGAAGAAATCTAGCCTATGGAAGATGGTGTGTCTGGTCTGTATGTTTTGTGCCGCCGCAGTGATTGCCTCGCCCGCGCAAACCCTCACCACGCTGCACAGCTTCGCCGGTCCTGAAGGCTCCAGCCCCGCCGCACCGCTGGTGCATGCCAGCGACGGGAACTTCTACGGGACCACCTTGATGGGAGGCGCCAGCAGCGGAGGCACGATCTTCAAAGTGACTCCCGCCGGCGCGATCACCACGCTGCACAGCTTCGCTGGCCCTGAAGGTTACCACCCTTATGCGCCTCTGGTGCAAGGCCACGACGGGAACTTCTACGGCACGGCCAATTCAGGCGGAGCGCACAGCATAGGCTCCGTCTTCAAAATCACCCCCAGCGGAACATTCACCGTGCTGTACTTCTTTAATTTCGCCTTCGGAGGAGGCGGCTATCCGGGCCCACTGGTGGCGGGCAGCGACGGCTACTTTTATGGAGTGACCTACAACGGCGGGGACAACAATCTGGGCACGGTGTTTCAGATCTCGGCCGACGGCAGCACCTTCAATACTTTGTATAGTTTTGCTTTTTCCGTCGGCAAGAACCCCAGTGGAGCTCTGCTGCAAGGCCGCGATGGCAACTTCTATGGGGTTTCCCCATTGGGCGGAAGCAACGGCTATGGTACGGTCTTCCGCATCACCCCCAGCGGCGCCGCGAGTGTGATTTACACCTTTTGCCCGCAAGGGGATTGCACCGCCGGCGGCAGTCCGAACGGAGCGCTGTTGCAAACCAGCGACGGGAACTTCTACGGCGGGGCCGGAGGAGGGACCTACAACGGTGGCGTGATCTTCAAAGTCACCCCCGGCGGCGCGCTGACCACGTTGCATAGCTTCAATCGCACCGACGGTCTCACTCCCAACGGCACGCTGGTCCAAGGCAGCGACGGAAACTTCTACGGAACAACCGTCCAAGGCGGGGCTCACGGCGATGGCACGGTCTTCCAAATCACCCCGGCAGGCGCGCTGATCTCGTTGCACAGCTTCGCCGGCACGGACGGCGTTAACCCTAATGGCGGGCTGATACAAGTCAACGGAAAGTTCTACGGAACAACCTACACTGGCGGGGCCAACAACTATGGCACGGTCTACAGTCTCACGGTTCCCCCGCCAAGCCTAACCGCAGTGACCAGTTCGCCCAATCCTTCCATGTTCGGGGAATGTGGCCACCATAACTGCGACAGTCGGTCCCTCGGGACCGCCGGCACCGACGGGGACGGTCAGCTTCACCTCAAATGGCGCGGCGATTTCCGGCTGCACGGCGGTTCCGCTGGCGTCGCGTATGGCGGTCTGTATGACGTCAACCCTGGCGGTGGGGACGGATGCGATCGTAGCAACCTACTCGGGCGATACGAATTATTCCGGCAGCAGCGGCAGTCTCTCGCAATTGGTCAACCCGATTCCGTCGCCCCTGCAGTTCGTCGCCGTCACGCCTTGCCGGCTGATGGACACGCGGTTAACTGGCGGCCCGATTCCAAGTGGCACCTTCCGCAGCTTCCCCATACCGCAAGAGGGCGGCTGCAACATTCCTACCAGCGCCGCCGCGTATTCGCTCAATGTTTCGGTGGTGCCGCAAGGTTCGCTGGGTTACTTAACCATCTGGCCCACGGGCGAAGGCCAACCTGTAGTCGCCACCCTGGACTCGCTGGATGGCCGCATCAAGGCCGACGCCGCCATCGTGCCGGCGGGAAGCAACGGGGCGGTCAGCGTTTATGTCACCCAGACAAGCAACGTGATTCTCGACATCAACGGCTACTTCGCGGCGGCGTCCGGCTCCACGCTGGCCTTTTATCCGCTCACGCCCTGTCGCGTCGCCGACACGCGCTCCAGCAGCTATCCGCAGGGCCTGGGAGCGCCGTTCTTGCCTGGCCTCCAGCAACGTGACTTCCCCATACTCAATGCCACGAGCTGCAACATTCCGTCCAGCGCAGCCGCCTATTCGCTGAACTTTTCCGTGGTGCCCCACGGCCCGCTGGGTTACTTGACGGTTTGGCCCACGGGCCAGTCGCGGCCGCTGGTTTCAACCTTGACGGATATCCCCGGGACGGTCATCGCCAATGCGGCGATTGTGCCTGCGGGTACCGGCGGCGAGGTTGCGGTTTATCCCGGCAACGACACCGACGTGATCATTGACATCAACGGCTACTTCGCTGCGCCGGGCACAGGCGGATTGTCGCTCTATGCGGTGGCGCCTTGCCGGGTCATCGACACGCGCCATCGCGGCAGCGGTCAGCCTTTCAGCGGAAACCTGACTCCTCCGGTGGACGTGGTGGGCAGTTTTTGCGGACCGCCGGCCACGGCGCAGGCCTATGTGTTCAATGCGACGGTGGTGCCGACCGGCGCACTGTACTACCTGACGCTGTGGCCCGACCTGCAATCGAAACCGCTGGTCTCGACCTTGAATGCGTTCGACGGAACGATCACCAACAACATGGCGATCGTGCCCACGACCAACGGCAAGGTGGATGCTTATGCGTCGGGGCCGGGGCTCACGCAATTGATCCTCGACCTCTCCAGCTACTTCGCGCCGTGAGTTGCTGGGGTGCTTGAGAGCCAAACATCGCGGTCCTCTCACTGTCGAGTGGTTCCTTGAACCCGTTCTCTTTTCCCGGTACGATGACAGTTTTCCTGACAACGGAGGATCGTCGATGCGTCGCCTTCTTACGCTTTGCGCACTTGTCTTTTTGTCGACTGGAGTGAACTCGACTGCACAGGTCAACCCCGCCCTTGTCGGCGGCATGAAGTGGCGGCAGATCGGGCCGTTTCGCGGCGGCCGTGTACTGGCCGTCGCAGGAGTTCCGGGCGATCCCAATACGTATTATTTCGGCGCGAGTCGGCGGAGGAATTTTCAAAAGCATCAATGGCGGCCTCAGTTGGACTTCGACCTTTGACCACCAGAGCGTCGCCTCCATCGGCGCCATCGCGGTGGCGGATTCTGACCCCAACATCCTTTACGCGGGCAGCGGCGAAGCCTGTCTGCGCGGCAATATCTCGTATGGGGACGGGGTTTACAAGTCAACCGACGCGGGCCAGACCTGGAAGAACGTGGGGCTGAACGACACCCGGCACATCGGGGCCGTCATCATCGATCCTCGCAACCCTGACATTGTTCTGGTCGCGGCCTTGGGACACGCCTGGGGCCCGAATTCCGAACGCGGCGTTTTCCGCACCGCCGACGGCGGCAAAACCTGGCAGAAGGTGCTCTACAAGAACGACGATACCGGCGCGGTTGAGGTCGTATTCGATCCCAGAAATTCCAGCGTGGTCTATGCTGCACTGTGGCAGGTACGCCGCCAGCCCTGGTACTTCAACAGCGGCGGCCCAGGCAGCGGCCTGTACAAATCGGTGGACGGCGGACTCACGTGGAAACAACTGGCCGGCCACGGACTGCCGGAAGGCAATCTGGGACGCATCGGCATCTCGGTTTCGGGAGCGGACTCCAATCGCGTGTACGCGCTCATCGAAGCCAAAGAAGGCGGACTCTATCGCTCCGACGATGCCGGCAATTCCTGGACCCGGGTCAACGACGACGAGCGCTATCGCCAGCGCGCCTGGTATTTCAACCACGTGTTCGCCGATCCCAAACAGGCCGACACGGTGTATGTGCTGAACACTGGCGCGTTCCGCTCCACCGACGGCGGAAAGACCTTCGAGTTGCTGCCGGCCCCACACGGCGATCATCACGGGCTTTGGATCGATCCCACCAATCCGCAACGTCTCATCAACAGCAATGACGGCGGGGCCACGATCTCCGTGGATGGCGGGAGGACTTGGACGCAGCAGAACAATCAGCCCACGGCGCAGTTCTACCATGTCGCGGTCGATAATCACTGGCCCTATCGCGTGTATGGGGCGCAACAGGACAACAGCACGGTTGCCATCGCCAGCCGGACCGACGAAGGGGTGATCGCGCGCCAGGACTGGTACGAAGTCGGCGGCGGAGAGAGCGGATATATCTCTCCCGATCCGCGCGATCCCGAGATCGTGTATGCGGGTTCGGACGGCTCCATCGTCACGCGCTACGATCACCGCACCAACCAGGCGCAGGACGTGTCGCCCTATCCTCTGGATACCTCGGGCAACGGTGCGGGCGAACTCAAGTACCGCTTTCAGTGGACGGAACCGGTGTTGGTGTCCTCCTACGACTCCAACGTCATCTACAGCGCATCGCAGTTCGTGCTCAAGAGTACGGACCAGGGCCGCAGTTGGACCACCATCAGCCCCGATCTGACGCGCAACGACAAGAGCAAGCAGAAGCCTTCCGGCGGCGAGATCACCCTGGACATTACTAGCGTGGAGTATTACGACACGGTGTTCGCGCTGGCCGAGTCGCCGTTGCAGAAGGGAATGCTGTGGGCGGGAACTGATGACGGCCTGATTCATCTCACGCGCGACGACGGCAAGAGCTGGCAGAACGTCACTCCAAAAGATATGCCGGAGTGGAGCATGGTCAGCATCATCGAGGCCTCGCCCCACGATGCCGGCACCGCCTATGCGGCGATCGACCGCCATAAGCTCGACGATTTCAATCCGCTGATCTACAAGACCCACGACTTCGGCAATAGCTGGACTCGCATTGCCAACGGCATACCCGCCGGCTCCTATGTGCGCGCGGTGCGCGAAGATCCCAAGATGAAAGGTTTGCTCTACGCCGGCACCGAGACGGGAGTGTATTTCTCCGCCGACGATGGCGCCCACTGGCAATCGCTGCAATTGAACCTGCCGACTTCGCCAGTCCACGACCTGGCGGTGAAGGACGATGACCTGATCGCCGCGACCCATGGCCGGTCGTTCTGGATACTGGACGATCTCAGCCCCCTGCGGCAAGCGAACTCGGCAATTGCAGCCGCTGACTTCCACCTTTATCAACCGGCCACGGCCATACGCCTGCATATCCCTGACGAGGTGGACCGCAAGCGGCCAGTGGGAGACAACCCTCCCAAGGGCGCAATTCTGGATTACTACCTGAAGGCCAAGCCGGCAGACAAAGAAGAGATCACGATCGAAATCTTCGACGCGCAGGGCAAGCTGGTGCGCAGGCTTTCAAATCACAAGCAGAGCAAACAGGAGCAGCCGCCGGAGTGGCCGGACCGCGAGAAGCCGGCGGAGTTGCTGCCCGCCGATGCGGGCATGAACCGCTTCGCCTGGGACTTCCGCTACGATCCTCCTGCCCAGGTTGCAGGCGCGTTCTACGTGGGCGAGCCGCCACGTGGTCCGCTGGTGGTTCCCGGCGCTTACCAGGTAAAGCTCACTGTCAAAGGCAAGAGCCAGACCGCGCCCTTGGAGGTGAAGCTGGATCCCCGGCTGCAGAATTCGGTTACCGCCGCGGACATGCAAAAGCAGATCGAGCTTGCGTTCAAGGTGCAGCAGGACATCGACGCGCTGCATCGGGCGGTCAACCAGCTACGCGAACTGCGCGCCAATTTGCAGACCCTGGAGAAGTGGGCTGGGGAAGGTCCTGCAAGCAGCGAAGTTGTTTCCGCCGCGCATGCCCTCGATCAGAAGATGACTCCGGTTGAGGAACTTTTAATACAGGTCAAGATGAAAAGTTCAGAAGGCAACCTGCGCTATCCCAACATGCTCAACGAACAGTACGCCAGCCTCAACGACCTGGTGCAGGGGGTGGATGGAGCGCCCACCGCGCAGGAGTTGCTGGTCTTTGACGAACTGCACGCCCGCCTGAGCGCACAATTGTCGAGCTGGCAGGAGATGGTGCGCGTGGAAGTTCCGGCACTGAACGACCTGATGCGCAAACAGGGCGTGCCCACACTGGCCGTGGGCGCGGGCCAGGGGGAGTGAGGCGCGGTAGTTGAACTATGCCACATTGTAGGAGTCATACATTGTGGCATGGCGAAGAATCAGGGCTGCGACTGGCGCAGCAATTCCTGGAGATGTGCTCTAGAAGCTTACGAACATGGCAGTGCGGTCGCGGGGAATGGTCACCTCGATGCCGCGCTGGTGATTGGCGGCGATGGTGGCGTCGAGGTCGAGTGTATCGACTGGGATCTCGCGCCGCTGGCGGCCAACCTCAATTTGCAGCGACTGAGCGGTCAAGGAATAATTGCGGCTTTCAAGCCGTTGCCCGTTCTTGAGCACGAACAGCGCCGGACGCTGCGGCTTGCCGACTGGAGCGTCCTTCGATTGCGCCACTTCGATGAGCTTGGGCGGCTGTGGAGGCGGGGGAGGCGGCTCAGGCTGTTTGTTCTCGACCATGATTACCTGCGGGGCCGCCGGCGGCGGAGATGGTTGCTGATAGGCAGGCTCATCCCAATAATTACCGTCATCATCCCAGTAGGGAACGCCGTAAGGTAGCCAAACCCCTCCGAACCCGCGGTGATGGCGTTCGCCGGATCGCAGCGGGAAGAAGCCATTGGAATGGCCGGGCCTGGTTCCGTGGCCTGGCATACGGCCTCCCACGCCGTGAGACCCTCCGCCGTGAGAACTGCCACTGTGAGATGCGCTGGCCATTCCCTGGGCGTAGGCAACCGCGCCGCTCAAAACTAGAATCGCCAAAACCAGTAAACTTGACCTCCGCATACCCATATGATGCCACAATTGCGCCCAATGGAGCATATTTCTTCTCCCAACATAACCGGTCATGTAGCGACTGCAACGGCCCCAGGATTGGTTTGCCTCATCCCACCTCGACCAGCCCGTACCTGCGGTTCCAATGTCCGCGCAGGTGCTGCACGGCGCGGGCGATCTCCTCTTTGGTCAGATCAGGATTGGGGCCGGCGAGCACGTACTTCGCCTCGCGGCGCGCGGCCTCCAGCAAGTCGCGGTCGCGCAGCAAATTGGCCACGCGAAAGTTCGGCATGCCCGCCTGGCGGGTGCCGAAGAACTCACCCGGGCCGCGCTGCTGCAAATCCAGTTCGGCAATCTCGAATCCGTTCTGGGTACGCACCATGGCTTCGAGCCGTTGTTCGGCTTCCTCCGAAACTTTGCCGCCGGTCATGAGCACGCAGTAGGACTTGGCGCTGCCGCGTCCGATGCGCCCGCGCAGTTGATGCAGCTGCGAGAGGCCGAAACGCTCGGCGTGCTCCACCACCATGAGGTTGGCGTTGGCCACATCCACGCCGACTTCGATGACCGTGGTGGAGACCAGCACATCGATGTCGCCGCGCTGAAAGCTGGCCATGGTGGCATCTTTGTCCTCAGCGCTCATGCGCCCGTGCAACAGGCCAACCCGCAGGCTGGAGAACTCGCGCTTGCGCAGCTGCTCGTACATCTTGATGGCGGCCTTGAGTTCGCCTTCCATCGCGCCCTCTTCGATCACGGGATACACGATGTAAGCTTGCCGGCCGGCAGCGACTTGTTTGCGCACGAATTCCCACACTTCTTCCGAACGCTCATCGCCGACGCGCCGCGTGGTGATGGGCGTGCGTCCGGGCGGAAGCTCGTCGAGGATGCTGGTATCAAGATCGCCGTACAGGGTGAGCGCGAGGGTGCGCGGAATCGGCGTGGCCGTCATCACCAGCACGTCCGGCTCGGCTTCGTTCGTCTTCTTCATGAGGCGAAAGCGCTGAAGCACGCCAAAGCGATGCTGCTCGTCCACGATGACCAGCCCCAGCTTGTCGAACTCGACTGTCTCCTGGATGAGCGCGTGGGTGCCGATCACCAGTTGCGCGTTGCCCTGCGCGATGTGATGGCGCGCCTGCTTCTTGCGGCCGGACTCCTGCGAGCCGGTGAGCAGCACAATGCGGTAGCCGGCAGGCTCGAGAATGCGCCGCGCGGAAAGGTAATGCTGCGTGGCCAGAATCTCGGTGGGCGCCATCAGCGCGACCTGGTGGCCGTTTTCCATCGCGATGACGGCAGCTTCCAGCGCCACGATGGTCTTGCCGGAGCCAACATCGCCTTGCAACAAACGCCGCATGGGAGCGGGCTCGGCCATATCGCCGGCAATTTCTTTCAGCACCCGCTTCTGCGCGGCCGTGGGATGGAAGGGCAGGATTCGTTTGACCGCAGCGCGGATCTGGTCGCTGATCTGGAAAGCGATCCCGGTTTGTGCGCGCATCTTTCGGCGCTTGAGTTCGAGTCCCAGTTCGAGGAAGAAAAGTTCTTCGAAGATGAGACGGATGTGCGCCGGAGTGCGCGCCGCCTGCAAATTCGCCAGGCTCTCGCCGACTTCCGGCCAGTGGGCCTGACAGAAAGCGCGGCGGCGATCGATCAGGCCCATGCGCCCGCGGACCGCGGCGGGGATTGCGTCGGGCAGGTCCTGGTCGAGACTCTCCAGCATGGCGTGGATCACGCGCCGGAACCAGCGCGCGGTGAGGCGGCCATTGCCGGCAGCTTCGTAAATGGGGACGATGCGGCCGACCTCCAGCGATTGCCACTTGGGTTCGTCGCCAGCGACGTTGCCGTGGGATGCAGTGGGATCGTGCAAAATCTCGAACTGCGGCTGGATGATTTCGAAGCGATGGCCTCCCCGATCGCCCGCTTCCACCTTGCCGTATAGCGCCAGCAACATGCCGGCGCGAAACTTGTCTTGCAGGTAGGTGGCGTTGAACCACACGCACTTCAAGCGTGTCGCGGCCCTGGCCGACGGTCATCTCGAAGATGGGCATGCGGCGCGTGCGGAACAAGCCGAAGGTGCGTACCTCGGCGATAATGCTGGCCATCTCGCCGGCGCGCAGCTCGCCAATGCCGCGCGGGTTGAGCCGATCTTCGTAGCGGAAGGGCAAATAGTAAAGCAGGTCTTCGACGACGCTGATGCCCTTCTCCAGCAGAATTTGGGCGATCTTGGGTCCAATGCCTTTGACGAACTGTACGTTGGTGGCGAGATCGAGCACAGAAGGATGGTAAATGACGGGGCCATCAGCGCGGCGCATTCGCTGCTCGCTTTTCGCCATTCGCTTTTCGCTGTTCGCTTTGGGCCAATCAACTCTTCGCAAATATTGGGCGATCCCAATCGGGCCTGGAGCCACCTTGTCGATGGCCGACTCGCAAGGTTTTAGCGAAAAGCGAAGAGCGAATGGCGAAAAGCGATTCGTACCTTTTCTCGCATCGAATGCGCCGCTTCCGGTGTCCAACCAGTGCGTGCTTCGAAGACTTCTCAAGCAGTTGATTGCCGTGGTTGTGGGCAGCCTGCTCTACTTCTTCGTCTTGATGCCACACCTGCCGCCGGCGGGACGCCATCAATCTTTCCGGATTGATCTCGGGCTGGTGGTAAATGCGTGGGTTTGCCTGGTCCTGTACGGGATCATCGAGTGGCTCGATCGAAGGCGGCGACGCAAAGGCGCAACGAGGGAGAGCAGCAAACGGTGAAGTAGTTCTATAGCAGGTTCACATCCGCTGTATAGGGCATGTCGGGCAAGAAGTCGAAGAGGCTGCTTTTGTGTCTGTCATCCTGAGCGAGCCCGCCGCGGCGGGCGAGTCGAAGGACCCCTATAGCTCCAGGAAATCACGGCGTGGCCGCTTGGCGCAGCAACAAGCTTGCAATTGTGGCGGCTAAAGGGGGCCCTCGACTCCTCGTCGCCACGGCGACCTCGTCACTCAGGATGACGCTCCAAGAAATCACCTGCGCTCATGAATGATCCCGCCGAAGCGGTGCTCCACCCAATACACCAAGGGTGAAACTCGCTCAGTAGTCGTGCTCCGCCCCCAAGCCTTTCATCATTTGCTGCAGGTCGAGCTTCTGCTGCTCCATCTGTTTCTGCAGTTCCTGCATTTCCTGCTGAAGCTGCGGCGTCCAGCTCTTCATCGATTCCTGGATATCATGCCGCATCTGATCCAGCTCTTGTTGGGTTGGCCGGGCCGACTTCGCCATGTCGCGGGTCATCTTCTCCATCTGCTTCTGGGTCGGCTTCGCAGATTTTGCGATTTCGCGCGCCATCTTTTCCATGTCTTTTTGCTTCATCTTCATCGACTTTTCAATCTCGCGGCGCATCTGTTGCAGCTCTTGCTCGCTGGGCTGCAACTCCGCCAGCATTTCTTTCTGGCTGGCCGCCATCTCGGGACCCAGCTTCTCCATTTCCTGCCCAAAGGCTTGCATCTGCTCTGCAACATCTCCCCAGTCCTGGTCCAGCACTCTCGAGGAATCGCCGGGAGCCGGAAGATGCATTACGACGGTCTGCTCGCGTTTCTCGCGGACCACCGTGACGGAGACCTGGCTCGCCGGAACCCGCATGGCGCGCCGCCAGTCGGCCATGTCGTGCACGGTTTCATTGTTCAACCTGACGATCACGTCGCCGGCCTTCAGGCCAGCCGCATCGGCGGGACTGCCTTTTTCCACCGAGCGCACGAGAACGCCTGTCCCCTGCCGGCACATTGAAGAAGTCGGCCAATTGCGGACACAGGCTTTCCACCATCAAACCATGGCGCGAAGAAAGCACGGTAACGGATGGGATCTCCATACCGTTGAGCACGCCGGAGGCCACTACCGGGCCAGTCCACGGCGGCGATCCGGTTGCGAAGGTCGGCCCGTGAAGCATGACACGCGGCCACCTTCCCAGAGTCACTTTGACGTCTTTGGTCTCACCGCCGCGGACGACGGTCAGGGTCACTGTCTTGCCCGCCTGTGTCGCGTGGATCAGGCCCCCCAATTGTTCAGGGGATTCTATCTTCGAACCGTTTAGACCCACGATGACGTCCTGCTCTTTCAATCCCGCCTTACACGCCGGACCATCCCGGTCGAGATCGGTAATGACCGCGCCGTTGGGATTGGCTAATTTCAGCGCGGCGGCCTGCTGTGGGGTGACCGCGTCAATGTGTACACCGAGATAAGCGGTCTGGTGCGAATCCGGCGACGCCGGATTACCCGGCAAAGGCTCGCCGCTTGCCGGCGCCGCCATTGCGGCTGCCAGCAGGATTGAGACCAGACCATGCCTCACCATCGTAATTTGGCGCATAATTGCTGTCCTTAATGGGATTGCCGAAAATCGATCTGTCCCATGATGGTACGGACCTTCAACACTGGTCCGCCCCCATTTAATGCCCCTTCGGCGTACATCGACCTGGGGACGAAGTTACTGCCTTCCTTGGTGATTCGCAATCCGGAAAACTCGGAAGCGATGCCATGCCCGGTCGCCATGTCAGAGGAGGCATGCACCGTGACCGGCAGGTCTCTTGGCAGATAGACGACCACATCGCCGGCTGCGGTATGCAGCGAGGAATCGCTGAAGCTGCCGCGGTTGCCCACAAACTCAGCCGTGATCCCGCCTGCTCCCGTTTCCACCTGGGCGCTCTGACTCAGATTGAACAATTCGACACTGCCGCCACCGGTACTGACCTGCACCCGCCCCTTGGCGCGCCCAGATGTACGCTTCCCCCGGTAGTTTCAGCTTGGACCGCGCCGCTCACCTCGCCCAGAATGAGATTGCCCCCGCCCGAGCTGGCTTCCAGATCACCGCTGCACTTGCGCACTTCAATATTGCCCGCGCCGGTTTGAATATCGGCTCCCTTTGAGGAACCGACATACACTCTGCCACCCCCGATGTTGATGTGGGTTTGTCCGGCGACGTTCTTGATGTGAACGTCCCCTCCACCGGTGGTAAGAGAAAAATCGGAGCCCAGACGGCCGACCTCCACATTTCCACCGCCGCTGGTAATTCTTCACCGATCCATCCAGATCGTCGAGCGTCACCGAACCGCCGCCGGTCGCGCCCAGAACGGTAGCGACGATGGAACTGAAGTTGAGCGGACCACCCCGGGTTTCCACTTTCACCACCTCTAATTTCCGTGGTATTTGCACTAGAAACTCAGCGCTGAATCGTCTCAGGTTCCGGTTTAACAGCCGGCCTTCGATAAAGTCGCCATCCGCATTCTTGATTGCGGAAATACGCATCTGCTCAAATTGGCGCCGCGCCGCTTCCTGGCTGGGGGCGTAGGAGCGTTTGCGAATGATATAGGTCACGCTGCGGCGAACTTCCCTGCACCTGCACCGATCCCAGATCGGTCGTAATGCGAACCTGGCGCGAAGCCGGCAATGTTCCGGTGATCTCTTCCACCCACGAATTACCGTCGCGGTAAACCCGCGACTGTTGCGCGCACAGCGGAATCGCAACCGCCATTGCCAGATAACGCGGCGCCCGCCGTCCATTTGCGGCCGGCGGCGGCACGCGCTGCGCCGAAGTTTCCCCGCCCCGCCTTTCTCATCACCGCACTAAATTGCCCACCCTGCTTCAACCAATCCTCTTTCCGGGAGCGAATGCACAAAAATCTGAAACACCGTTTCAGCCTAGTAGATACTGGGCATCGAGGCCAGCACGCGCTTGGACTCGGTGCGAATGTACTCACTGGGATCTTCCTTCGACAACTGTTGCAGGGCCATGCGCACGCTGCTGTCGGCGCGCACCAGTTCCAGCGCATGCAGGGCGCCGCTGCGCACTCCCAGATTGCTGTCGTTCAGCAGGGCCTCGAGCACGGCATTGCGCACCCGAATGTCCTGTTTCACGTAGGGCCCTAGTCCATCCAGCGCCATCAGGCGTACCCCGGGATTGCTGTCGTAACGCAGCGCATAGGTCAGGGTCTCGCGCACCCGAGGATCGTCAGCCTTGCTGTTGAGCACATCCACGGAATTCAAACGCACGCCGGAATTCTCGTTGCTCTTGGCGGCATACAGCAACAGGTCCTGCACTTTGGGATCGGAGGCCGACCCTTGGACCGACGCCGGCATACGCCTGTCGTATTGCACTTTGACGCTGTCGGTGCCGGGTTGTTTTTCGATGGAAGTAATGCCGCCGATGGAAGCTTCCACCGGAGGAGTATGTTGCGGTAATGGGACCCTTGGCGCTGAGCTGTACATGGCGCCCAGGCCGCCGCCAAAGCCCGCCAGAAAGATGACCATGGCCAGCGCGGGCGAGAAACGCACCTGGCGCATCCACGCCATGGGATCGAAGGCCAGGCGATGGTACCAGGCGCGATTCTGCTGCGCGGTCTCCAGCGACTCCTGCAGCCGCATGCGCGCCGCGGCCAGAAAGCTCGCCGACGGCTCTTCCACCGGCAGGTGCGTTCATCTGCTCCTGGAATTCCTGCTGCGCCGCCAACTCGGCCGCACAGTCCGGGCAGCGCCGGATGTGCTGCTCCAACTCGTGCCGCGCGTCGTCGGCCAGCTCGTCGTACAAATAGAGTGCCGTGTTCTGTTGTACCCATTCGCAATTCATGACTGACTACCTCGTAGCAATTCGTTCCAGTGCAGTCCAATACTTCCGCATTTCGGCGCTTTCCGGACCCAGCTCTTTGGACGCCTTGAAGGGGCATCGGCTTCAGCCGTGCCGTTACTCCATTTATTCATTCGCCAGCGGGCTTTAGCCCGCGACACCTGCTCCTCCCTATCAACGCTCTTCAGTGCGGCTCGCAGTTTCTGCGTGCCGCGGAACAGCGTGTTCTTCGCCGTTTCTTCCGTCGTATTCAAAATCTCGCCAATGGTGCGCAGCTTCAAACCCTGGTAATGCTTCAGCTCAAAAACCATGCGCTCGCGCGGAGTCAGTTTCTGCAAAGCCTTGGCGATGTTCGCCCCCAGCTCGCGCCGCATCAGGTCGCGCTCCGGACTGGCTCCCGATCGCTGGTCAGCGACCTGGTCGAGCAGGTCGTAGGTGCCGCCTTCCGAATCGGTGGTCACCCCTGAATCCTCTTTGCGCACCTGCCGCTTGCGCAGCAGATCGAGACACAGATTGGTCACGATGCGGTAGATCCAGGTGTAAAACGAGCACTCGAAACGAAAATTACCGATATTGCGGTAGGCCTTGAGGAACGCTTCCTGGTAGATGTCCTGCGCGTCCTGCTCCGAGCGGGTCAGGTGATAAGCCAGACGCAGCACGGCGCCGTCGTACTGGCGCACCAGTTCCTCGAACGCGGCGTGGTTGCCGCGTTGTGCTTCCCGGATCAGCTCCGTATCATTCATGCGGCTCTGGGCCTGCCCCACCATGGACCCTCGGTCAGAGGGAGTAGAGGACGTTTTGTCCGTCTCCCGCCACGCCACGGAAGGACGGAGCCCCGGGCCAACCGTGAGAGGAACTGCTACCGCTTCGGCCGGCATGCTGGTTTCTACCTACGTCTGTAATTAGCAAGCCCAATTCGAGTGCCTGCAATTACATAGACGGGCGCGGCAGGAAACCGTGAGCGGTCATTATAGACGCCTCACTTAGTAGATACGTGGCCGGAGCGTAACGGTTCACGAGGCGCCGCAGAGTTTTGCGTTGGGCTAACGGGGGCCACTGTAGCCAGAACGATCCCGGTGGGAGCCCCAGCATTTATGCGGGGGAAGGAGCGCTTCAGCGCTCCGGCAAAATGTTGTCCTTTAATCTCGCGCTTTAGCGCTGGGGGGATCGAAAACCAGGGGCTGAAGCCCAAGTCCTTGTTGGCCCCTGGCCCCGATACAAAGTAAAATTTGCCGATGAGCTACACGGTCCAACAGGCAAAGACCAACCTCTCGCGACTGATCAAAGAAGCCCAGAGCGGCAAGGAAGTGATTATCACGCGCGGCAAGCAACCGGTTGCGAAGATCATTCCCATCGCCAGCGCAGCCAAGAAGCGCATTCCAGGAGCTCTTAGGGGCCAAATCTGGTCGGCACCTGATGCGTTCGATCCGCTCACCGATGAGGAAATGCGCGAGCTGGGATTCGGGTGATCGCGCTGCTGGATCCACAGCCCACGACCTGCTATTTCGCCTCAACCTTGCCCAGACGAAGTCCATACTTCTTGCCGCATTCCCCCTGGCGGAAGGCTGCGCGAAGTGCGGCATCATCCGTCCCATTGGCCATCTTGGCCGACCAGTCCGCAACTTTCTGGTCGCACCATTGGCGGGAACCTTGGGGGTATTCCGGTTTCACCACCGGTTCCACGATGGGCGCGGGCGTAGGACCGGGAGTGGGACTGGGCTTGTTATGCTGCCAGATTGCCAGGCCGCCGATTGCCGTGATCAGCGCAGCTGCGCCCGTTAGTATGCCCGGTAAGGATGTCCAGAATGGGCTGCGTTCAGGGCCCTGGTCCGCCATTAAATGGTCCTCTTGCTGGTTCGCGAGAAGTGCGATCTAGGCTTCTGCGCCGGCTTCTTCCACCGGAGTGGCCTCGGCTGATGCTTCTTTGTTGATGATGACCTTGAGCTGCACGGTTACGTCCTTGTGCAACTTCACCGGCACATTGAACTCGCCGACATGCTTCAGCGGCTCATCGAGCTGGATTTTGCGGCGATCGATCTGCACGCCCTTATGCTCCAGCTCGTGTGCGATGTCAGCCGAGGTTACGGAGCCAAAAAGTTGATCGCGCTCGCCCGACTTACGGGTGAAGCTCACGGTCACGCCCTCGACCTGCTGCGCCAGGGCCTGGGCATCGCCCTTCTCCGGGCAGCGCGGCGCACCGCCGAGGCCTTCATCTGCTCGATGACGGCGCGGTTGGCGGCGGTGGCTTCAATCGCCAGCTTCTTGGGGATGAGATAGTTGCGGCCGTAGCCCTCGGCGACCTTCACCACTTCGCCGCGGGAGCCGAGCTTGGTTACATCTTCTTTCAGAATGACTTCCATGAATAGAACTCCGTTCGATCTTGATTGCGGGCCTTCGTTCACCGCAGGCTTCTCACGGCACGGCTGAACCCGTGCTGCCTCCTGATGTGTCGTCAACCCTCTGCGGCCATAGGGCACTTCGCGCGGAATCCGCGAGTCCTAACTAGCCACTAACCACTAGCCACTAGCCACTAGCCCCTGTTCTACCTTCCCCCGAACGGCAGCAGAGCGATGTTGCGCGCCTGCTTGATGGCATCGGCCAGACGCCGTTGGTGCGGGGTGCACACCCCGGTCAGGCGGCGAGGCACGATCTTCCCCGCCTCGGACACAAATCCTGACAGCAGCCGGACGTCCTTGTAGTTGATGCCGTCGATCTTCTCGACGCAGAACTTGCACACCTTCTTGCGGCGGAAGAACTTCCGTCCGCCACCACCGCCACCGCCGGGACCTCCCGGACCAGCGCCGGGCCTCCCACCGGGACGAGGTCCGCGAGGCGCACCGTAACCGCCGCCACCTCCTCCTTCGCGAGGAGCACCGCCGTCGGCACGCCCACTGGGTGCCTCTGTCGTTGCGGCGCCAGCTCCGGGGGCCGCATTCCTATTGGATTCGTCTGCCATGATTCTCCTTCGGGGCCTCGCAGGCCCTCACTTTGTTCGTTCCCGTTAGCTTCCGCCTTCCAGGCGGGTTATCCGGTGCTCGTGCATCTCTGCGACGTGCAACAGCCGGGCGGTGCCTTCGGCGATCTCACCTACATACTTCGTTAAACTGCCAACATGCTGCCCGAGCTGATTGAATAGGACAGCGTTGCGCTGTCCCATCTCATCCATGCGCTGTCCCATCTCGCGGACATCTTTAGTGAGCAACTCTACGGACTGAGACAATGCTTCGTGGCGCCCTACCAACCGATCCAGTCGTTCGTCGATGGTCATGTCGTTCGCTCCTGCAGGTCATTCATACGTTTCCCCGACAACGGCCTGCGCGCCATAAACCACTCCCGCAAGTTACGCGCTAACCGGCTCTGATTCGGCGCCCGCTGGCGAAGCCGGTTCGGATGCTGCTTCCGGGCCCGCTGCGGCAGCGGCTTCCGCCGCAGCTTCGGCTGCCGCAGAAGCTGCCGCGGCCTGGCGTCCCTTGCCGCGGACCTTGGTGTCGCGGAGTGCCTTGATCTTGGCCAGCCGCTTCTGCTCCTCATCGACGCGCACGGTGATGAACTTGATCACCGGTTCGGTCACGCGCAAACGGCGTTCCACTTCCTTCACCATGGCGCCTTCGCCTTCCAGCACCATCAGCATGTAAATGCCATCCTGAAATTTGCGAACCGTATAGGCCAGCCGGCGCTTGCCCATGCGCTCCATGCTCTTCACCGCTCCGCCCGCGCCCCCGACCTGCGTCTCCAGGCTCGAGATAAGTTTGTCCTGGTCTTCTTCCAGCATGTCGGGACGGACGATGAACATCAATTCATAAGTACGTTGCATTCTGTTCTCTCTCCTGAGCTGTCAGCCTTCAGCTATCAGCCGTCAGCCGGGTGCCCCATCCTTTCGCCCGCTTTTGGCGAAAGGGTGGGATTCACTGTTCTATTTCTGTTGTCACCCTGAGCGCAGGCGACCCGTCGTTGGTCGCCGGAGTCGAAGGACCCCTATCGCTCGAATGACCCTTCTAATCACTTGCCTCTTCCGGCTTGCGATTAAAGCGGTTCATGGCCGCCTGCACGCCTTCGCCAAGAATGACTCGCACCGCCTCGGCCGCCGAATCCAATACCTGGTCAACCACCGCAAGCTGCGCCTTCTTAAGCTGCGACAACACATACCGCGCGCCGTCGCCTACCGGATGATCGGGCGCCACTCCCATCCGGATCCGCATAATTTCCTGCGTCCCCAGCGCGTCAATCACCGATTCCACCCCGTTGTGCCCCGCCGAGCGGCCGCGCGGCCGGACGCGCAAGCTCCCAAACGGCAGGTCCATCTCGTCGTACAGCAGCACCAGGTCTTGCTCGGGATGCACTTCGTACTCGCGGACCAACTCGCGCGCCGCAGCCCCGCTCAGGTTCATGAAGGTCTCCGGCTTGGCCAACACTACTTCGTGGCCGGCGATGCGCGTCCGCGCCGTTTGCGCGCGGCAGTGGCGATTGTCCACGCGCACTCCGCATTGTTCGGCAATGCGGTCCACCGCCAGAAACCCCAGGTTGTGCGGTGTGAACTGGTACTCGATGCCCGGATTGCCGAGCCCGACGATCAGCTTCACAGCGCTTACTTCTTCTTCTCAGACTTTTCAGACTTCTCGGCCTTCTCCGGCTTGGCTGCCTTGTCGCCACCCTCGGCAGCTTCCCCCGCAGTCTCCTGCTTGCCTTTTTTGATGACCTCGGGCTCTGCGGCCGCCGCTTCCGCTTCCACCACACCCTCGACCGGCGCGACTTCCACAATTTCCTTCACCGCGGTAACGTGGGCAACCGCCTGCGCCTCGTCGGTGATGAACTTCAGCTTGGCATCGTGCGCCAGGTCAGAAACGCGAATCGTCTGGCCGAACTCCAGCGCGCCGACGTCGGCCACCAAGTGGCCCGGGATATCGCCCGGCAAACATTCGATTTCCACCTCGCGCAGCATCTGCTCCAGGACGCCACCTTGCAACTTGACGCCGGGAGCTTCGCCCTTGAGCACGATGGGAACGCTCACCCGCAAAACCTTGTCCATGGAGATGCGCTTCAGGTCCACGTGCAGCAGCGCACTCTTGATGGGCTCAAACTGCCAGTCCACAATCATCACCTTGGCGGCTTGACCATCCAGGCTGAGATCGAAAATCGAGTTGTGGCCGGTCTCCGAGTTCAGGATCCGCCGCATCTGCCTGGGATCGACAGCGATGGTCTGTGCCGGCTGGCCCGCGCCATATACGACGGCCGGAATCATGCCGCTGGCACGCAGCCGGCGGGCGTCATTTTTGCCGCCACCTTGCCGCGGCTTGGCTTCTACGTTTTTGTCTGCGGTTGCTGTAGCCATAATCTTGTCCTTTATAAAAACAATCTGCTGACCGAAGTCTCCTCGTGAATCGACTGAATGGTGCGCCCGATCAATCCCGCGATCGACAGCACCTTGATCTTGGGCTCGTTGCGCCCCGCTTCCGTTAGCGGGATCGTGTTGGTCACCACCACTTCGGCCAACCCCGATTGCGAAATCCGTTCCACCGCCGGCCCGGAAAGTACCGGATGGGTGGCGCAGGCATAAACCTGTCGCGCTCCTGCGTCCAGCAACGCCTGGCAAGTCTTCACCAGCGTGCCGGCAGTATCGATAATGTCGTCGAGGATGAGACAGGTGCGATTGGTCACGTCGCCGATGACATGCATCACCTCGGTCACATCCGTTTCCACGCGGCGCTTGTCCACAATGGCCAGCGCCGATTCCATCTTCTTGGCGAAGAAGCGGGCGCGCTCCACGCCCCCTGCATCCGGCGAAACCACGGTCAAATCCGGAAACTGCTTCTCGCGGAAGTAACCCACCAGCACCGGCGACGCGAACACATGGTCCACCGGGATGTTGAAGAACCCCTGGATCTGCGGCGCGTGCAGATCAACCACCAGCGCGCGATCGGCCCCCGCCGTAGTCAACAAGTCGGCTACCAGCTTCGACGAAATCGGCACCCGCGGCTTGTCTTTACGGTCCTGCCGCGCGTACCCGTAATACGGAATCACCACCGTGATGCGCCGTGCCGAGGCGCGTTTCAGCGCATCAATCAGCAACAGCAACTGCATCAGGTGCGAGTCCACCGGGTCGCACGTCGGCTGCACCATGAAAACATCGGCCCCGCGCACGTTCTCCTCGATCTGCACATAGGTCTCGCCATCGGAGAACCTGGAGATGCACGCCTGCCCAAGCGGCAAACCCAGGAACGTGCAAATGTCCTGGGCCAGGGCATCGTTGGCGGTCCCGGAAAAAATCTTCCACTTGTCGTCCTGGCGCGCCCGCACCGGCTTCGGCTTGGGATCGGCTCCCGGATGAGCTTGGGACTGCTGGGCGGCCGTTGCCGTGCCTTCGCCCGCAATGCCCGCAGTATGCACTACGCTCGGTTTTGCTGCCGTTTCCATCGAATCAAATACCCCGCTTCACCTGGTTGAGTTACACGCTGGGTCTTGAATGCCGCTCTTCGCTGTTCGCTATTCGCTTTTCGCCACCAGCGATTCGCCGTTAGCTCTTAGCTTTTAGCCTGCAAAACTTCTGACTGCTAACAACTGGTTACTGACTACTGACTACTGGCTACTGACCACTGGTTCTTGGCTGGGCGGCCAGGATTCGAACCTGGACAAAGTGCTCCAAAGGCACTTGACCTACCATTAGTCGACCGCCCAGTGAAGCAAGCCGAAGCAATCTCATAAACCGTTTTGTATCAGGGCACGGCTTTAGCCGTGCCACTAGGCTCTTTATTTTTGTCATCCCGACCGAGGTCGCCTTGGCGACCGAGCGGAGGGACCTGCTGTTTCTTTCCGTTGCAACGGCTTTTTCTCTGGGTGCCCCATCCTTTCGCCCGCCTTTGGCGAAAGGGGGAGACTCGACACTTGACACTTGAAACTTCACACTCGAAACTTCTCTAGCCACTAGCCACTGCTTTCCAATATTCTTCGCGAGTGAGCGTGGTCGTCGCAACCGCCGCGTGTCCCGCCGCGTTCATGCGTGCTGCCGCAGCTTGGGCCTCTTCGCCGGAACCGAACACCCCATACACCGTTGACCCGGAGCCGGACAGTGACGCATATCGCGCACCTTCGCGCTCCAAGACACGTTTTACCTCACGCAAATCGGGATACTCAGGAAAGACGACGCGTTCGAAGTCGTTCTCGATCCCGGCTCGGACGAGGTCGAGAAGCGGTGTCTCGGCCCGGTCCCCGCCCACCGCGGGAACACCGGATGCAGGTTCGCTCGCAGATACGGCTTGCGAGAAAACACTCTCTCTCAGCCACGCCTCTACGGCCTGACTGAACTTGTTAATTGTACCTGTGGCCCCAGCGCCGGTCAATTCATCCTCGCGCGCCACCAAATCGTCCCATTGCGCAAAGGCCTTGGGAGTCGAAACCGCAATCGGTGGAGTCACCACCACCAGGTGCATGGGCGGCAGATCAGGCAGCGGATAAACCTCTTCGCCGTGACCGATACCCAGCACCGTTCCGCCAATCAAGAAGAGTGGCACGTCGCTGCCGATCTCGGCGGCGATCCGCATCTTGTCCTCGGTGGAAATTTTCGCGCCGAGCGCGCGCTCCAGCCCCAGCATAGCTGCGACCGCATTGGACGAGCCCGCGCCCATCCCGCCTTGCACCGGCAATCGCTTCTCGATCTCGATGACGATCTCGCCACCACCAGCCAGTTCGTGATTCTGGTTTTGAAAGGGCACGGCTTCAGCCGTGCCGTCGAGAGCTCCGTCAGGACTGGGCTTTAGCCCCTGAGGTACCCCGGCTTGGCCGGCTGGCGCGTGGATTCCAGCTTTGACCACCTTCAGCACGCGCTCCGCAGCCTGGTAACAGGTATTGGATTCATCCAGCGGAACACGCGGATCGTTGCAGCGAATCTCGATACCGGAGCCGGGCTGCACCTCCACGCGCACGACATCATGCAGCGCTATCGTCTGATAGATGGTACGCAGCTCATGAAAGCCATCGGCGCGCGCCGGGCCGATCTTCAGTCCGAGGTTGATCTTCGCGAAGGAGCGCATGAGAACCAGTAGTCAGTACAGTCTAAGGCGTCGGCGCAACTACAGGAGTCAATAGAGATTCGGACGACACTCCTCATCGGCCACTGACAACTGGCTACTGGCAACCGACAACTGATTTAGTTATCGGCTGCGGAACTTCGACAGCAGCCGCAAGATCTCGAAGTACAGCCAGATCAGCGTGACCATCAGCGCGAAGGCGCCATACCACTCCATGTACTTCGGAGCGCCCACGCGCGCGCCGTTCTCGATCAGATCGAAGTCGAGCACCAGGTTCAGCGCCGCCACGGCCACCACGATCAGGCTGAAACCGATGCCGATCGGACTTGACCCGTTGATCGCCGTGAAGTGTACGCCGAAGAATCCCAGGATGAATTGCAGGAAATAGAACACGGCAATGCCGCCGGTGGCTGCCACAATGCCGAGCCGCAGCCTCTCCGTCACCTTGATGAGGCCGGAACGATAGGCGAGCAACATGATCAGCAGCGTGCCAAAGGTCAGCGAGACGGCTTGGATGGCGATGCCGTGGTAGCGCGTCTCCAGCATGGCGGAGATTCCGCCCAGCACCAGGCCCTCCAGCAATGCGTAAATCGGCGCGGTGATTCCCGCCCACTCTTTCTTGAAAATGGTGACGATGGCGACGATGAAGCCGCCAATGCCGCCGATGGCGAGCGCTGGCCCCATCG
The DNA here is from genome assembly GCA_963736385.1 of uncultured Acidobacteriaceae bacterium. GTDB lineage: Bacteria > Acidobacteriota > Terriglobia > Terriglobales > Acidobacteriaceae > Bog-257. The sequence goes on from CAVTOE010000009.1 coordinate 40,133, forward strand.
TCTGCATGGCTTCCTCAGGAGGCGCGTTGAAGAAGCGGTTCCACGTCCATGCCGCCGTCGCGACGCAGAGGATGAGCAGGATGCCCGTCTTGTTGACCGTGCCCGACACGGTCATGCTCTCGCCGAAGGTGGCCTCGCCGGTGCGAAAGGCGTCAGAGCTTAACGCCGGGTTCGAGGTTCTCATCAGTTGGGCCATGGGATTCTCCTTGCTGCACTAGCTTACCTGCTGGGTGAGGTCGCGCGCCACTGCGTCGGCATCGTTGCTTTGCTACTCGATTTTCGCTGTTCGCTCTTCGCTCTTCGCCAGAATTGCCATCCCGAGCGCAGTCCGCCGCGGCGGACGGAGTCGAGGGATTTGCGGTTCTTTCCCTCACCCCTGATCGGTGTCATCCTGAGCGGAGGCGCGCCGCCTTTGCGCGCCGGAGTCGAAGGACCCCTATGCCGGAAGGCCCTTGTCCTCGCGGCGGCATAACACGAGCACAAGTCATTGTTTCTGGCGAAAAGCGAACAGCGAAAGGCGAAAAGCGAGCATCACTAGAACAACGTTTCCTGCCCTCTGCGACCGGTCAGTGGCCGCTTTTTCCCGAAATACTCATAGGCGAGATCTGTCGCTTCGCGGCCACTCGGAGTGCGCTTGAGGAAGCCTTCCTGCATGAGGAATGGCTCGTAAATCTCTACGATCGCACCGGGCTCCTCGGCCAGCGATGCCGCCAGCGTTTTCACGCCGACCGGGCCACCCCCATACTTGTCGATTATCGTCTTCAGGAGTTTGCGGTCGATCTCGTCGAAGCCGTGACTATCGACCTCCAGCATATCCAGTGCCTTCTGCGCGGTGGGCTTGTCGATCTTGCCCGCCCCGCGCACCTGCGCATAGTCACGAACGCGCCGTAGCAGGCGGTTGGCAATACGTGGTGTGCCCCGGCAGCGCATCGCAATCTCCACCGCACCCGCCTCATCGATTTCGACGCCTAGAATTTCCGCCGAGCGCTGAACGATGATCTTAAGATCATCATGAGTGTAAAACTCCAACCGCAGCACAATACCGAAGCGTGAGCGCAATGGCGCAGATAGTAGCCCGGCCCGTGTTGTCGCCCCAATGAAGGTGAACTTCTCCAGGCTCATATTCATGGTGCGGGCCGAAGGGCCTTGGCCGATGATAATGTCAAGCTTGTAGTCCTCAATCGCGGAGTAGAGCAGTTCCTCCAGCACTGGTTGGAGGCGGTGCACTTCATCTATAAAAAGCACTTGCCTGTTCTTGACGTTGGTGAGAATCGCTGCTAGGTCGCCCTTGATCTGAAGCGTTGGTCCCGAGGTCTGCTCAAAGGCGACATCTAGCTCCTTGGCAATAATATTGGCCAGAGTTGTTTTGCCCAGCCCCGGCGGCCCATAGAGCAACACGTGATCTAGCGCCTCCTTACGCGCCTTCGCGGCCTGGATGGCGATCTCAAGGTTCTCCTTGACCTTGTTCTGTCCGATGAACTCGCGCAGCCGCTGTGGGCGCAGCTTCAGCTCGACTGACGAGTCGTCGTCCACCGGCACGGCCGACACGATGCGGTCGGGATAAGCTTTGTCGCTGGGTAAAGGCACGCAGGGCGATAGTAAAGGGAAGCGAGGGACAGCGCAAACCAATGCATTCCAGTGGTGAAGGCCGCGGTTCTGATTGTCTAAAATCCGTTTGCGCCCACGGACGCATCGGAGCTACCATCGGCCTATGGTGAAGGTGAAGAAGTTCGAGCTAGAGGATACTGTCCCCGTCCTCGACGATGAGGATGCCGAAACTCTAGCCGCCATCGACGAAGGTGTTCGCGACGCTGAGGCCGGTCGAACCGTGCCCGGTGAAGAAGTGCGAAAGCTCCTGCCCAAGTGGATTTCCGCCTCCAGTACACTCTAGAACATCTTCATGATTTGTCATTCTGAGCGAGCGTTCGCCGCCTTTGCGAACGTGAGTCGAAGAACCCCTATACTTCCCGGTATTTTGATGGGCATAGGGGTCCTTCGACTCCGCTCGACTGCCTCTCGCTTCGCTCAGGGTGACAAATCGTATCAGTGATGACAGGGCGGTGGTTAGTGAGCGCTTCGCACTGACAACTGCGGCGGGCGAGGTTATCATTCGCATGTCACCATGAAGAACCTTGGCATCCTGCTCTCCGGGCGCGGCTCGAACTTTGAGGCCATCGCCGACAACGTCGCCTCGGGCAAGCTCGACGCGAACATTGCAGTTGTCATCTCCAACCGTGCGGACGCACCGGGTTTCGAGTCGGCGCGGCGGCGCGGACTGAAAGCCCTGGTGGTCCCGTCGAAGGGCAAGCCACGTGAACAGCACGACCGCGAGGTGGTGGCCGCGCTACGCGAACACCAGGTCGATCTGGTCTGCCTCGCGGGATACATGCGCCTGCTGTCGCCGTGGTTTGTGCAGCAGTTTCCCAACCGCATTCTCAATATTCATCCGGCGCTGCTGCCGGCGTTTCCCGGACTGGAGGCCCAGAAGCAGGCGTTCGACTATGGCGTGAAGGTGTCGGGCTGCACCGTGCACTTCGTGGACGCAGACCTCGACCACGGCGCCATCCTGGTCCAGAAGGTGGTGCCGGTGCTCGACAGCGACGACGATCACACGCTGGCCGCGCGCATTCTGGAGCAGGAGCACATCGCCTACAGCGAGGCAATCCGGATAGTGCTGGAGGGGAAGTACGACATTGTGGGACGCAGGGTAGTTAGGGGCTAGGGAGTGGAGTCGCGCTCGGAGAACCGCATATCCCTCGGCTTCTCGCTGCGCTCGTCGCTCGGTATAACAATGCAAAGAAGGAAACGACATGACCATGTTAAAATGACCATGGTCATCTGGAGGTGACCATATGCCGTCTAAAGCACCCATCAAAAGAAAATCAGCGGTCAGCGTGGCCCCGCGCAACGGCATGAAGCAGATGGCGGCCGGCGAGTTCAAGGCCAAGTGTCTGGGAGCCATGGCCGAAGTTGCAAAGACAGGCAAACCATTGCTGGTAACTAAGCGGGGCGAACCATTCGTCGAGGTGGGACCACCGCGCCACAAAAAGGCCAGACGGGGCGATGACTTCATCGGCCGGTTGGAAGGCATCATCGAAATCGTCGGTGATCCGGATGATCTGATCAAACCGGTGTTCCCGCTGGAAGACTACGACATGCTGAAATGATCCTCCTGGACACTCACGTGCTGGTTTGGTCGCAGCTTCAGGGCAGAAAGCTGTCGCGTGCGGCTGCATCGTCCATCAGGAGAGCGCGAGCATCTGACGGACTGGTGATCTCCGCCATCACGCTCGTGGAACTGGCCGGGCTGATCCGCCGGGGCAAGGTGGGGTTGCACGGCAGCTTCGAAACGACCATCCAAGAGCTGATTGCCAAAGTGACAGTCAAACCGATTACTCTGGACATTGCGATTTTGACGGCACACTTCCCGCCCGATTTTCCCTCCGACCCGATGGACCGGATCATCGCTGCCACCGCCCGCGCGGAAAACCTTCCACTAGTAACCGCGGACGAGCGGATCTTAAACTGCCCGCTGCTCAAAACGATCTGGTAATAAAATCGGCAGTTACAGCTTCATTGACCGCTGGTACGCTCTACATCTCGTAGTGCAGCAGCGAAAACACGTCGTAGCCCTTCAGCTTGTCGCGGCCCTTGAGGCCGTCGAGTTCCACCACAAATCCCAGTCCGCAGATTTCGGCACCCAGCGATTTCGCCATTTCGGCGGTGGCTCGGGCGGTGCCGCCGGTGGCCAGCAAATCGTCGCAAATGACGATGCGCTGACCCGCTTCGATCGAATCCTTGTGGACCTCCAGCGTGTCGTGACCGTACTCCAGTTCGTATTTCCATTGCAGCACTTCCGCCGGCAGCTTCTTGGGTTTGCGCACCGGAACGAAACCGGCGTTCAGGCGGTAGGCCAGCGCCGGCCCGAAGATGAATCCGCGCGCCTCGATGCCCAGCACCAGGTCAATGTCCTTGTCGATGTAGTGCTCCGTAAGGGCATCGATGAGGCGGGCAAACCCCAGCTTATCTTTGAGCAGAGTGGTGATGTCGTAAAACAGGATGCCGGGTTTGGGGAAGTCGGGAACTTCGCGGATCAGCTTCTTCAGGTCGTCGCAGTTGTGCGCCTTGTGGGGCTGCATGGGTTACCACACTCCTTCGATGCGGAACGACGGCGCTTGCAACAAGGGCGCGCCGGATTCGCCAACCCGGTCAACCCGCGCGGCGCGCGGGCCCCGCTGCAAACTGTCCCGCAACGCACTGTGCTGCTCGCGGGTGCCTGTCGCCATCACCTCAACGTCACCGTTTTCGCAGTTGCGTACCCATCCGGTGACGCCGATCTGCGCCGCTTCGCGTTCCACGAACCAGCGGAAACCGACGCCTTGGACGCGTCCGGAGATGACGTAACGGCGAGTTTGCAAGTCAGCCATTGGCGGTAAGCAACCAGCACTTGCCCGTTAGCAATCGACAGCAGAAATTGCCCGCTTTGCTGCGAACAGCGATTGTAATTGGTTTTGAGGCGGACCTGCCCCGCTTCCACGCAAACGCGGCTCTGGGATGTCCAGAACCGCGTGACCAAGGCAACCATTCAGTTCTTACCTGTGCTTGGGTGACAGCTTGTTGAGCAAGTTCACCAACGCTCTGCCGGCGGACGGCGTTCTTACCGCTCTGTCCACGATGATTTGTTTGGCGCTCAGCTCCTTTCCGTAAAGGTTCTTGTTGGCATCGTCGTCGGAACGCAGAGTGGAACCTGACAGAGAAATTCCGGCAAAAAGTCCTTTATTCCGCGACCATGACAGAATCTCCGCATTCATCACGATGTCAGTCTCAGCCGAAGTAGCGCGACCCACCGGGCCGGCCGCCACCGAGGCGTCGCCGCCCAACTTTACTTTGCTGGTCATCACAGAACTAGCGCCCTTCTCATTCATCACCAGCAGCACGAAATCCGTAGCCTGGCCTCCGATCTGAAAACCAAAGCTGCCGCCTTCGATAGCGTAAAACGCCGGGGCGCTCCATGCACCGCGAAAGTTCGGCCCGGAGCGACAGATCATGACCCCGCGGCCATAGCTGGCGCCCACTACGAAGGCCGCTTTCTTCACCGACGGAACCACAATTACGCACTCCGACTTGTTCAGCAGATCGCGCGGAATGCCCTTGTCGGGCATGCCGACGACCGCTCTTAAAACCGAGTAGGACTCGTGCAGCCTCTCCGCTTCCTTCTGTTGGGCAAACGCGGGAAGGGTAAAGCACAGGCACAATGCGACCGACAAAAACTGTTTCATGGCTTCCTCCTAAATTGCCGTAGCCTACAACTGAGGGTGAGACTACCAATCCGATCAAAGAAGCGCAATCTTGCCGACCCCGAGACGTTGGGCCCTTCTTTGCAGGGCCGCGTCGAAGGTGGCAAAGCCTCGTGGCCCTGCTGATGCCAAGTGCAAGCTATCGGCAAAATCCATCCCCTCCTCATACCACCGCATAGCTTGGACCACTGCCGCCTCATCTTCCACTTCGGCGCTTCCCATAGCGAGGATACCTCGAAGGATCGCATGGATTTCGCGCCGCCCGAGGCGGTAAGCGCTCCGAAGTACCCACTCAACTTCGAGCAGGACCGTTTTGGCCAGGAAGATGCGATCCTGCTGGCGTAGAAATTCAGCAGCGCGTGCCGACTGGGCCGGATCGTCATTCACCACGATACGTACCAGAACATTAGTATCGACGGTGGTCATCTGTGCCGCCGCGCTTCGGCCGCAACCGCTTCTTCCATCTGCTTCAGGCTTTTGCGCGGACCTTTGTAGCCAGCGCACCCAATCAGGCTGGCCCAAGTGCGTGATCCAGTGGCAGATTTCGGAATGAGTAGAATGCCTCCGTCCCGCTCCCGCACGACAAACTCGGTACCTGGTTTCCAGCGGTGTGCTGTCCGCAGTGATTTGGGAAGCACGACCTGGCCTTTGGTGGATAGCTTGGTTGTGTAGCTCATTGGTAAGACGCTCAGTAAGATTGTGGCAGACTTTTACGTCTTCCGCAACCCAGGACCTTACGCCCGCGACAGGTATGCGCCTTCCGACGTGTCCACGCGGATCTTCTCGCCTTCGTTGATGAACGGCGGCACCTGCACCACCAGTCCAGTCTCGGTCTTGGCCGCCTTGGTGACACTGCTGGCGGTCGCCGACTTCAAACCGGGCTCGGTTTCCACCACCGTCAGTTCCACCGTCTGTGGCAACTCGACACCTACGGCCTTGCCATCGAAAAACTCGATCTTGAGCTGCAGATTGGGGATCAGGTACTCCACCGCATCGCCCAGGGTGTCCCGATTCAAATGAAGTTGCTCGTAGTTCTCAATGTTCATGAAGTGGTAGTCGTCACCGTCGGAGTAGAGGAATTCCATCTGCACTTCGTCCACGGTGATTCTCTCGATGGCGTCGCCGGAGCGGAAGCGGTGCTCGAACATGGCCCCGGTGCGGAGATTACGCAGTTTGGCCTGGATGAAAGCGCGCAAGTTTCCCGGCGTGCGGTGTTCCACGCTGAACACCGAGTGCAAGTCATTGTTGTGCTTGATGACCATGCCGGGACGCATTTGTGTGGCTGGAATCGCCATTCGCATTACTCCTTAAGTTTCCTGGGAGAGCCGCCAGTCGGAAGAGCATCCCACCACGCCGCAATCGCGGCGGGTGTTGGAAGCCCCGCTAAAAACGCGCGGCTCAAGAGACAGACACTTAATTTTACACGTGGGTCAGCAGGATTGGGAAATGCTGCGGCGGGGCCGGCTTCAGCTGGCGACAGAGTCGCTTCTCGCACTTTTTCAGACCGGCGAAAGACATATTTTTAGCGGCTTCTTGTAATGCCAAGGGCAACGAGCCTGCCGCTTAAGGTTTCTAAACAACTAAAGGCCGTACAAGGCAAAGACGATGTCAGGTTTAGACGAACCTTAACGGGGTGCCAGCAATGCTGCAACTGATGGAGATGCAACCGCTGCGGCCCGAATCGCGATAGAATTTTCTGGAGGAGAGATCCGATGAATGATCAAGTGAGAGAGTTTGAACCAAACGGAGAGTATGAAGAGTCGAGCAGCCTCGGCCTGGGTGTGACCATGCTGTTCATTGGACTGGCAGCCGGCGCCCTGGTGGCCTTGTTGCTCGCGCCCAAGACGGGCAAGCAGATGCGCCGCACCCTCCGCCGAAAATATGAGAATGCGCGCGAAGTCATGGAAGACATCGGCGATCAGGCGGGCGACTGGATTGACAAGGGTTCCGAATGGGCCGACAAGGCGAAGAGTAAGATGCCGCCGCTCAAGAGACCCTTCGCGCGCTAACCGGTGGAATTCTTGGCAGTTGGACGGAATGGCTGAGGCCTGCTAGAAGCTGAGGCCTGCTAGAAAGCGATAATCAGGTAAGGTCGGCCTTCAGAGACTGTTGCCGCCGTTCTGCGGCTGCCCGAAATTTTTCCATTCACCCGGCGCTCACGCATCGGGCCAGTATCATCTCGTTGCTCTGCCGCTAGAAGCGTTTTCACACTTGGTGCACGGGTGGAGCGCCGCTTCATGAAGCGGTGCAGTTAAGAACCGAAACAGGCTGCGAAAAAAGCTGTGTTCGGGTAGTGCGGCGCTTCACTTTTAGGCCCGCGTTAGGGGTAGGAAGAAAAATCGCTTAAGCCGCTGAGGTCGTCGACCTCAGCTACCTTAAGCGGGCTCTTTGCTCGCGGCGAACGCGGCGCTGAAGCGCCGCTCTACCCGCACAAACCGGATACATCCAGTGCGGAACGGTTTTAGCATACGTCATGCAGGAGCGACAAAGTGCTTCACAAACATTCTTGGTGTTATTTCATTTTAGGCTTACTGGTATTTTTCGCCCCGTCGCTGTTCGCCACCGAACGCGGGATCATGATGCGCGAAGGGGTCATCTACATTGCTCCCGACACCTCCTCGGCGAAGTTGTCGAACATCAGCCGTGGCCGCGAGGTTGCCGTTATCGAGCGCACCCCGGGCTGGGTCCACGTTGTGGGCACAGTGGGCGTGAGCACCACCATCGAGTTTGGCGAGGAAGAGCGGAACGAGCACAACATAACCGGCTGGATTCTGGACAAGGGAGTCATCACCACCACCACACCCGGCGGCGACAGGATTCTGTTCGGCGAGGCTTTCGATTCCGAGATGGAAGCCAGCCGGCGCGGCGGCCGGCGCGGAGCGGCGCAGGACGCCATGCGAATCTACGCGCGCCTCGCCGAATATTTTCCCACCTCCCCGCTGGCCGGCGAATCGCTTTATCGCAGCGCCGACATCCGCTGGCAAATCGAGGCGGAAGACCAGGCCACTCTTCCTTCTGCAAAAATGCGCGATCCCGCGCTACGCGCTGGCATCGACGAAGATCATATGAAGCAGGTCATCAAGAAATTTCCGCGCACCAAATGGGCCGACCTGGCCGCCTATCACCTGATCGACAACAAACTCTGTGGCGAATGGGAGGCGCAGGCCAAGTGCCCCGAGAAGGAAGCCGAGATCTATGTGAAGTACGCTGCCGAACATCCCCAGTCACCCAAGGCCGCTGAGGCCCTCTACAAGGCGGCATGGCGTTATGCGGCGCTGATCGTGATCTACACGACCGACAATCAGCCGAAGAAGGCCGATGACTCCGGCGCGCGCGCCATCAGCGTCGCCAGGAAGCTAATTTCGCAATACCCCAGCGATGAAGGCTGGTCCAACCGCGCAGAGCGTCTGATATACATGGTGCAGAACAAAATTCCCACCTACGGGAACAATGTTGAGTAGTTGCAGCACACATTGAACTCTCCGTCCCCGGGAAAGGCCGGTTTGCGGCTACGGGACTGGCCGTCGCGGAGGCGATTTGAACGACTACCTGTTGTCTGTTCTGCTGGGCGTTATTGAAGGCCTAACAGAATTTCTTCCCGTCAGCTCGACGGCGCACCTGCGCATCGCAGAAGCATTTCTGGGCATCGACCTCAACAATGGCTACTGGAAGATGTTTTCCATCGTCATCCAATTGGGCGCGATCCTGTGCCTGCCGCTGTATTTCTGGAACCGCATCGTCGAGTTCGTTCGCGACTTTCCGCGCGGGAAAAACGGCGATCGCACGATTATCAATCACCCCCTGACGCTGACCCTGATTGCCTTCGTGGTAACGGCAATTCCGGCGTTTCTGCTGACCAAAATCATCGGCAAGCACCTGGAGAGCCTCCCCCTTATGGCATGGGCGCTGATCATCGGTGGCGTCATCATGTGGGTCGTCGACGCGGTTTACGAGCGCTCGAAACACCAGGTGTTCGCACGTGGGAAGCTTACCGAAGACATGGAGCACATGTCGGTGGGGCAAGCCGTCTGGATTGGCTTCTGCCAGATCTTCTCGGCAGTTTTCCCCGGGACCTCGCGCTCCATGGCCACCATCACGGCGGGGGAACTGGCAGGCATGAGCCGTCCTTCGGCGCTGGAATTTTCGTTCTTCCTCTCCATCCCGACCATGGTGGTCGCCACTTGCTACGACCTGTTCAAGTCGCTGCGCCCGCACCATGGCGTGCCCAGCGCAATCGGCTCGATGCCCAGCGACGCTCATTCCTGGGTGTTGCTGGCCATCGGGTTCGTGGTTTCGTTTATCGTCGCCTACGGCGTGGTGGCGTGGTTTATGAGTTGGGTGCGCACCCGCGGTTTCACGGTGTTCGCCATTTACCGCATCGTACTGGGCGTGGCCGTGCTTTGGTGGGTAGCGCGACTGCCGGGGTAAACGCTTGCACTAGGATGCAGTTGCGAGCGTCAGTGGTGAGAGGGCGATTCTTCGCCAACCAGGCAATTGAATCACCCTGCGGGGGCTGAGAACACCACTCTTACGATCTTTCCGTCTTTGAAGAACACGTCGAAGTACTCTGGCAACTCGCACTCGCAGATGGTCTCGTAGCGCCAGTCGTTTGCAGCGACTCTCTTCTTTGGTTCACCCAAGTTTTTTAGAACGTCGTCGCTTGAGGAGCCGAGGTGCAGCGCATGCCAATTCCCAAAGCCTTCATCGGGTTTGAACCACTGGCTTTCGGCTCGTTTCAGTTCATTCGCACGCACGGCGGGGTCAACGCCCGCCCGCAGTGTAACCTCGCCCACAACTTCCATGGTGTACGAAACGACGTGCAAGGTGGCGGTGTGTGCCTTGTCGATGAAATAACGTCCACCTGTATCGCCCTCGTCTTTCCGAGCAACACCTCCGCCCAACAGTCGCTGCACTTGGGAATCATCCGTCACACCCGGAATGATGCCGGAGAAGTGAAGAGGCCAGCATACGGTTCCGCGCTCCAGCTTCAACTCGTGAGACCAAGCTTCTGCGAAGATGCAAACTACAGCCAATATGCATGCAGCAAAATGTCGGAGATTCATACCAGCATGATAGCCCTTGAAACCGCTCAATCACCGCGAGCATCGCCTCGTCCTGTAATGTTCAGGGGGGAGACTAGTTCGGCAACCTTTGCCCTCTTATTTTCCGCCGTAGTAGCTCACCTTTCTGGGATAATTACTTGGCTCTGGCGTATTTGCACCCCAATCGCCTAAAAGGCGGTCATTGGGGGGCCCGCATCGGTCGATTCCCGGTACCACGCTTTTTCGTTTGCGGCGGGTTGGACGTAAATGTGTGCCCGCGCTGGACGGAGCAGGCAGCATGAGTCCTCGCAAACGACGTGGTTCGGTGGCACGTCCGAACGCCCACATGACAATCGCCTCGCGCGCTTTTACTCCGACGGCCAACCGGCGGCTCAATGAGCTGATCGGCTTCCTGATGTTGGTCTTCGCGGTCCTCCTTGTCCTCGCACTGGTGTCGTATTCGCCGTTGGATCCTTCGCTGAATACCGCGTCAACTCCTCCCGCGTCCCGGCCGGCGCACAACTGGATCGGGGTGGTCGGGGCCACCGTTAGCGATCTTGCGCTGCAACTGTTTGGCGTGGCGGTATTTCTGATTCCGCTTTTCCTGGTGCTGTATTCGCTGCGATGGTTTCGCTCGCGGCCCATCACTGCGCCTTACGCCAAGACGGTGGGTGCGGTTTGCCTGGTGACCTTTTTCTCCGGGTTTGTCGGCCTCCTACCCTGGAGCATTCGCTGGAAGGGAGGCATCCCTTCGGAAGGGCTTCTGGGCCGGATCGTAGCAGACGCACTCATCCACTACTTCAACCTGGTTGGGGCTTATCTGGTCTGCCTGGCGGTGATCGCGGTTGCTCTGTATCTTTCGACGGCGTTTTCCTTTGGAGCCATGCAGATTTGGTCACAGACGCGGTTCGCGTTCGCCTACGTGGCGCTCGACCGCTTTGCCGACTGGCGAATTGAACGAGCCCGCAAGAAAGCGGCCAGGGAACTGGAGAAGAAGCGCGCGGCCGCTACGAATGCCAAGCCAGTGGTGACGGCGCAACTGGTGCCGAAGCGGGTGACTGCGCTGGATGTCGAGGTTCCAGCGGCTTCAATTCCTGGGGTCGTTCCGCCGCTGCCGCAAACCGCGCGTCCGGCAAACGGAGCGCGGAGCGGCATCGAGCGCACTTTTGGCGGCGAAGCGATCCAGCAAGACGCCGACGACCAGGCGCCTTTCGAGGCGATTCCCGCTGGCGACATCGCCGTCACCTCGCGCGCCGATAGCACACAGCACGGCAAGACCACCATGCCGCGGCTGGCCGGCAGCTACAAACTCCCTTCGACCGCCCTGCTGCACCGCCCAGACGAGCACAGTGCCATCAATGAACTTGAGTTGAAGAACCTGGCACAGGTGCTGGCGGAAAAATGCGGCGAGTTCGATGTTCGCGGCCAGGTGGTGCAGATCAATCCCGGTCCCGTGGTCACTACATTTGAGTTCAAACCCGAGGCGGGCATCAAGTACAGCCGCGTCACCAGCCTTTGCGATGACCTCTGCCTGGCGCTGCGTGCCGAGAGCATCCTGATTGAACGTATGTCGGGGAAATCCACGGTGGGCATCCAGGTGCCGAACCACGAGCGCGAAACCATCTGGCTGCGCGAGGTGGTCGAAGCGCAGGAGTTTCTGGGGTCGAAGTCAAAGATCACGTTGGCGATGGGCAAAGACATCAACGGCCGCATCGTGACCGCCGAGCTAAACACCATGCCCCACCTGCTCATCGCCGGTTCTACTGGCTCGGGCAAGAGCGTGGCGATCAATGCGTTCATCATGTCCATCCTCTACAAGGCCACACCCGAGCAGGTGCGGCTCATCCTGGTGGACCCGAAGCGGCTGGAGTTGGGCAACTATGAGGGCGTACCGCACCTGTACACGCCCATCATCACCGAGCCCAAGCTGGCTTCGAACGCCCTGCGCAATGCGGTACGCGAAATGGAGCGGCGGCTGAAGGTGCTTGCCGAGAAGGGTGTGCGCAACATTGACCAGTACAACCGGCTCTTCGACAACAGCACTCCCAACTTGTTTGAAGATGGCAGTGAGGCCAGTCCGCTGCCTTACATCGTCATCATCATCGACGAGTTGGCCGACCTGATGATGCTCGACGGGCAAAACGTGGAAGCTTCCATCACGCGCCTGGCGCAGATGGCGCGCGCGGTCGGAATCCACCTGATACTGGCCACACAACGGCCTTCTGTGGACGTCATTACCGGTTTGATCAAAGCCAACTTTCCCGCCCGCATGTCGTTCCGGGTAGCCACAAAAATTGACTCGCGCACCATTCTCGACGCCAACGGCGCCGAAGCCCTGCTGGGCCGTGGCGACATGCTTTATTTGCCCAACGGATCGGCCCGGGTACATCGCTTGCACGCGCCCCTCGTGACGGAGAAGGAAATTGCCGCGGTCGTCGAGTTCTGGCGCGCCCAGGGCGAAGCCCAGTACCAGGAGCACTTCCTGCAAGCTCCGCGGGAGGACGGCGAAAGCGGAGCCGCGACGGGCGGTGACGGCAGTGCCGAGGATGATAGCGACGAGCTTTACCAGGACGCAGTGCGCATCGTGTTGGAATACGGCAAGGCGTCCACCTCGCTGCTGCAGCGCCGTCTGCGTATCGGCTACGGGCGCGCCGCGCACCTGATTGACTTGATGGAGCGGGACGGAATCGTGGGCGCGGCCGACGGCCCCAAGCCCCGCGAAGTGCTGAAGCGCCCGGACTGGTTGAGCGAAGTGGAAGACGCGATGCGCTAGTGCGATTTCAGAACTGCTTTCCGTGCAGATAACTATTGATCTGGGGGCCGAAAACAGAAATCCTTGAAAGGGCACGGCTTCAGCCGTGCCGTTACGTGCGCGTGAGAAATCGGGCTTCAGCCCCTGAGGAAATTCGTACTTCGTCCTCAACACCGAAGTCCCTCTGTGGCTAAAGCCACCGTCCAATACAGCGGATTACGGCACGGCTGAAGCCGTGCCCCTTCAAAGCGCGGCGCTCCGCATCCGGCTGCGCTGGTAGAAGAACGACACGGCCAGAGTTCTTCGGATTGCCTGGGATCCGTCACGCTGTGGCACCCGCTGCGCCGGCGCCAATGAAAAAGCCCGCCAACATTCGGCGGGCTAATCCGACGACAAATCTCCTAGAACGTGAATGCCACCCCGCCGCGGACGCTGCGGGCCGACTGCATCAGGTACACGGTCGTACCGTCTGGCCCGATGACCGGCACGTAGCCTTGTGCCAGCAGGTTGCGGATGTCCACCAGCGCCTCCATATTACCCGGCATGAAGTGCATGCGGGGCAACGGTTGGCGCACGAAGACGTTGAAGAAAGCGTCGGTTTGTCCCGCCGAGGCATTGAAAAGATCGACCGACGTCAGCGTATTGTCGTCGCTGGTCCAGCGATAGGAGGCAATCCACCGCGTCTTGGAGCGCGCCACGCAGCCATTTAGCCGGAGTGCAGCCGAGTGCCGCCAGCCATGTTGCAGACTGCTGCGGACCACATTCCAATCCACGTTGGGCTGCTCCAGATCCAGGACACCTCCGTAGGCGTAATCCAAGGTCGCGGTGACCGCATCCGAGAGCCGGCGCTGAAACACCAGGCGGACGCCCTGGGCATCGAGCGCGCCACCATTGAAGCTGAAGGTCCCGGAATAGACGTCGGGGAGAATGTCTTCAGTAGCCCAGCCAACATCGCCGACCCCGAGTAAAGCGGGGTCCTTGATGCGATCTCTAAAGTAAGCGACCTGGAATTTGTTGCTCCCGGCACGTTGCGACAGCGAAATCTCGTGATGATGGGCATTTTCCAGCAGGGGCTCGCCATTGACCATGGTCATGCGCGGACCAGTTTCGCTGAGGTCTGCCGGGGCTGAATCGAAACCCTTGCTGGCACGGGTGTTGGGTTCACTGGTGGCGTAGCGATACTCGAGCGTGGTGTTGGAAGTCAGGTGCCAATCGACGACCGCAGAGGGACGAAATGCATTGGCTCCGTGGCCCAGGAATTGAATGTTCTGTGCCTCGCCGCCAAATTGAAAGTCGAGAAGGTCGCCAATCGAGAAGCCGTCAGAATACGTCATGGCCACCGCTTCCAGGGCCCCTCGACGCGGCGCTGCTTCGGGCGTGGCGAAGCGCCGGACAATCAAGGCGATGGTCGGAGTCCAACCCTCATTGCCCGGTCGTCTGTACGATGCACGAACCACGCCATCAGGCATGCCGGTTGCGTATCCGAGACTCCCCTCCAGACCGATGGTCGCGGTTTGGAACAGGGAATGCTCGAGGCTGAAGGCCGTCCCCAGATCCGCTGCGCTGCCGTACCCTTGGCTGGAGCCGCCAGCCATGAACGCCAGACTTCCCGTCGTTCCTTTGTCCTGAGAGGCGGTTTCTACAATGACCGGCGATCCATCGTCGAAGCGCAAGATAGGCCGATTGGAATTGGAGCGCAGGGTCCACTTCCAACTATCGTCTTCATCATTGCCCTGTTTGAGCGGAGGGAGCATACGCACCGCTTCAAACAAAGTGTTCAAGGTGATATTCAGGACCTTACTGGCGCCGGCGGCCAGCGCCACATCCTCGCGCAACGCGGGAAGGAAGGAGGGCGCGGACACGCGCAAGTCGTAGCTGCCTGGCAGCAGCCCACTCAGGGTGAAGAAACCCTTGGCATCGGTGTACGCGACCTGGCTCTGCCCAGCAGTACCGAGCAGTTCGACGGTCGCGCCCATTTGCGCCACACCAGCCGAGTTCCTGACGTATCCGGTTATGGAACCTGGAGTGACCCCAGCCGCTGTCACGCACAGCGCGATCACCACCGCAAACCATCCCAGTATTCGCGTCATCACTTAAACCTCCCGTCAGAGGTCCCCGGGATCACAAATACTGCGGGCGGATATACCCGTCCGCGGGCCCGAATTTGCACCCACCTACTCAACTGCAAACCGCACTGATGGGGCGATCTGCTGCTTGGAAATGTTGTCGTCAACTTTCACCGTCAGCTTATAGATGCCCGGTTGAAAGGCGCTCAAAGTCAAGCTCTTCTCCAGCGTGATCTGGTCCCCCACATTGCCCATGGTGTCCGTGGACTCCGAGGAGTGCAGTACCGACTGGTTGTTGGCCGTATTCACGATTTCGTATTCAATCCTGGCGGAAGACTTCTTGGTCTTCTCGTCTGCCTGAAGATTATAGACCTGCATCCAAAGATTCATGCGCTGATCGCGCCGGAAGCTGGTCGGCTTCCCATCGGGCGCGTCCAAATGGGGGTAAGTGAGCTTGGTTTCCCCGATGACAAAGCTGCCGGAACCGACATTCTTGGCCGCCACCTTGTCCAAGTGGTCAGCCAGGATCATGGACGACGATGCCAGTTTGTCTTCATTGAATTCCGGAACCAGGACGCCGTGGCTCCATGTCCCCACGCGGTCGCCATTCACGTCTTTCACCACCACGTCAAAGCGGTAGCGGCCCGGCCGCAAGGGAATTGCCTTCCAGTAGAGGGAGGAGCGCTCCATGGTTTTTTCCAGCAGTTCCGTCGGGACATCCACCTGCACCGTATCTTCGAAGGTCTGGGCAACCCTCCCGGTCATGCCGGTTACCCGCCCAAAGATGTTCACCGTACCGCGCTGAATGCCGTCTTTGTTGACGAAGGTAACGTCCTTGTTCTTGATCTGCAGCGTCACCGGGACCAGCACCGTCTCGCTCGTCACCTTCACAAAATCAGTGCGAATTTCAAACGGCATCAAGTTAACGTTGATCTTGTGGCTGACGATTTCTTCCAGGTCCCTGAACTTCACCTTGGGTGGCGTGTTGATCTTAGCCAGTAGTTCGAGCTGGGTGAATTCGTTGTTGCTCAGTAACCCTGACGCCGGGCCCGGATTGCCGCCAAGCCCATTGTCGTTAATCAGCCGCTGGCTTTTACTTGCCATGCCCATCTGCTCGTAAAGGGTCAGGCCGGCGTTCGGGGTGTGCAGTAACGCGTCCTTCTCATTTTGATCAACGGTCAACTTGTAGAAGCCGCACGCGCAGGTATCGACAAATTCCAGCGTGACCTCCTGGCCGACTCCCTCGAGATAGCGGTACCGCCAGTCCTCGAAGGGATAGGTTGAAGTCTCACCGCCGCCTTCTTCTATCGTACGTTCATAGGTGCCGCCCGAGGGGTGAGCGTCAATCTGGTCCGGTGGGCCCCACATGATGTAAATGCGCCCGCGGTCAGTCCGCCAGCCCGGGATCCCAGCCGCAAAATGTTCGTTGGCGTAGGCAATGCGGCGGTAGTGTTCTTCCTTGAATTCATTCTCCGGTGTGTCAGGAGTTGGATCGCGGCGCAGCCAGAACTGTTCGATAAACTGGTCGCGCTCTTCGTCGTTGGAGAGCTGTTTGAAGGCGGACATCTCTTCCGGAGTGATAATGTAACGCACGTCCTCGTTGAGCCACTTCTTGTAGGTGGACCCCAACTCCTGCTTTAAGGCCTTGGCGTTCGCTTTTTTCTGCTTCTCAGTTGCTGGGCGCTTTAACGGATCAACCTGCTGGTTGCCAGTCTGTTGCGTGGAAGCATCCGAGGTCTTCGCTGCCTGGCCTTGGGGGGTACTGGACTTATCACCAGTGGAAGCAGTCGAGCTTTGGGCCAGGGCTAAACCGCTTGTCAGAACGGCGGCCAGCAGCAAACAAAAGAACCAGCGACAACCGCGCAACTTCATGTGTACCAACGCACTCCTGGAGAAACACTTTGGGTGTTCAAATTGTATGTTCTTGGAGTGGCGAAAGCAAGGTCGCCGGCAGGAGGTTCCTGGCTCGATTAGCATGATAGCGCCCCAGTGTCACCCAACCCTTATTGCCAGAAAAAGTCGCACCCAATGTGACCAATGCCAGCGCGAGTGCTTTCGGCCATCCACTGGAAGGGGGTAGGGCGAAGTAGTTGGCTCTCCTGCTAACTTGCCATACGAGAGTGACCAACTTAGCGGCTATAATCAACCAGTCGGGAGCTTCGGAAACCGCCTGCTGCACGCGCTGGTGATGCGTGTGTGCCATTGTCAGGGCAGCCCCAGAAATGTTGGAAGTTCGTGCTCTCCAAAGGAACCTTGGGCCGTCTGACTCCGTACTATGGTTGGGGGGCGGACGTGCGCCCGAGTAGCGGTTTCCCAATCGAGGATTGATGAAGAACTGGAAGAAGATCGCTCTCGTTGCCGGGGGCGTGATCGTATTGCTCGCCATTGTTGGCTTTACCATAGAACAGAGCCGCAAGGGCGTGGTGACGGTCCAGACCGGGAAAGTTGTTCGGGAAGATTTGACGTCGGTGGTGACCGCATCGGGTGAAATCAAGCCGAAGGTGCAGGTAAACATCGGCTCCAACGCGTTCGCCAAGATCACCCACTTGTATGTCAAGGAAGGCGATCGGGTCAAGAAGGGGCAGATGCTGGCCATGCTGGACAATGTTCAGCCCACGGCTGACGTTTCTGCCAATGACTCGGCCCTGAACGCCGCTCGCACCGACGCAGTTGCCGCACAGGCCGCCGTCAAGACGGCGGCAGCCGACCTGAGTTCGGCCCAGGCCGAGCTTGAACACGCCAAGCTCGATTACGATCGTAACAAGGCTTTGTACGACTCTCAGTTGATTGCCAAGGCTGACTTCGACACCAAGAAAGCAGCGTTTGATACGGCTACGGCGCAGTTGGGAATGGCCAAGGCTAAACTGGCGCAGGCCAGGGCCCAGCAGGATTCTGCGCAGGGCCATATCAGCCAAAACGCCGCCAATCTTCGCCGAGTTACCGATGTGCTCAGCAAGACGCAATATCCTGCACCGTTCGACGGCGTCATCACCAACGTGCCCGTGCGCGAAGGCGAGACGGTCGTCCCTGGCATCCAGAACTCGCCGGGCAGTACGTTGATGACGATTGCTGACATGTCGGTGATTACCGCCGAGGTGAAAGTTGACGAAACCGACATCGTAAATGTGCAGCTGGGACAGCCGGCTGAGGTGACCATCGACGCCATTCCCAAACAGAAGTTCAAAGGCACGGTCACCGAGATCGGAAGAAACGCCGTGCTGCGTTCCACCGGCGTTTCAACCGCACAGACCACGTCCAGCAGCCAGGAAGCCAAGGACTTTAAGGTGGTTGTGGCCCTGCAGGATCCGCCAGCCAACCTTTTGCCCGGATTGTCAGCGACGGCCCGCATTACCACAGCTACGCGCAGCAAAGCTTTGGCCATTCCGATTCAGGCGTTGACCATTCGCCAACGCGCTGACCTTGCGACCGACCAAAAGGGAAAGCCCGCCAAGACGCAAGCCGTAACCCCGGATGGCAAAGATCCCAAAGAAGAGTTGCAGGGCGTATTTGTTCTCAAGAACAAAAAGGATGCCGTATTCGTAACTGTAGTTACGGGTATTAGTGGGACAACGGACATCGAAGTGACCAATGGATTAAACGAAGGGGACGAGATCGTCACCGGAAGTTACAAGGTGCTTCGGACCCTGCGAAATGGCGCCACGGTGAAGGTTGACAACTCGACGGTCGGCAAGAAGGAAGAGTCCTAACGTGATTGGCAGGAGTGGGGCCGCAGGGCAGGAAGGCTGACAGTCGCATCCATGAGCAACCCGAACCAGCTACCCAGCGAGGAGAAGAAGATGGCAACCCAATTGGCGAACTTGGCAGAACCACAGACCTCGGTTGCGCCGGAACAGTGCATCATCTGTACCGAGGACCTTTGGAAGACCTACGACATGGGATCGGAACAGCAGGTTCACGCTCTGCGCGGAGTCAATGTCCGCATTCAACCCAATGAGTATGTGGCCATCATGGGTCCGTCGGGTTCCGGCAAGTCAACCTTAATGAACCTGGTGGGCTGCCTGGATACGCCCAGCAAAGGTAATTATTGGCTGAACGGGCAGTTGGTTAGCGAACTGGACGACGATGAACTGGCACGCATTCGGAACAAGGAAATCGGCTTCGTTTTTCAGACCTTCAATCTGCTGGCCCGCGCCACTTCGCTGCACAATGTCGAACTCCCCCTGATCTATGCCGGCATTCCGGCCGAAGAGCGCATCGAACGCGCCCGCAAGACCCTGGCTTCGGTGGGCATGGAAGACAGAATGAACCATAAGCCCAACGAATTGTCAGGTGGACAGCGGCAGCGCGTGGCCATTGCTCGTGCCTTGGTCAACAATCCGTCCATCATTCTGGCTGACGAGCCTACCGGCAACCTGGACTCCCAAACCGGCGTGGAAATTATGGCGCTCTTCGATCGTCTGCATGACCAGGGAAATACCATCGTCCTGGTCACCCATGAGCACGATATCGCCGAGTACGCCCATCGCGTCATACACATTCGCGACGGCCAGGTCTTCAGCGATCAGAAAACCGCGCGAGCCTAGTTCCGCTCGATTCAGAATCATGCGCCCGGCACCATCGCCGGGCGCTTCGTTTGTGTGCCGAACATGATCGACAGCTTGGGGGTGCAAGTCCCCTGTTCAACCTGGTGGAGGTGAAGGACTAGAGAAGCGCAAGGGCGTCGTCGAGAGGCGGGGTCTGAAAGAAGCGTGGATCAAAAGCGCGAGCCGATGAACAAGAACCGGATGAGGAGGCCTACGGTGCAGGGCGAGCGGGCAAATGATCGCGAAGCCCATATCCACCAAGTGCACTGGTGGTAAATCCGGCGGTTGTGCGCAGAAGGCGGTCGAACTTACTTCGGGAGACCCGCAGCATGTCCCGGAAATCGGGACTGAGAGTGGAGCGATCCATCCTGACCGTGCGGCGGGAGTCAGCAGAGGGCATAGTAGGCCGCAAGGTCGAAGGCCCGAACAGCAAGGAGTGGCGAGTAGGACGCAGGACTCGATGAGCGACAAGCGGCAGAAGAACCGGCTACAGATGTTGCTGGCCTTCACCGAGGAGGGGAGGAGTGAAGCTCCGAAGGCTCCGCGGGAAGGGATCGAATCGTTCACGGCGAACGGCGCAACTGAAAGCCCGGCTGGAAGCGAACAACTGATGGAGGAGGTCTGCGGGCGGGAGAACTGCCTGCGGGCCTTACGCCGAGTGAAAGCCAACAAAGGGAGCCCGGGAATCGATGGCATGACGGTCGGCGAGTTGCCGGGCTACCTGAAGCAGCACTGGCCAGCATTGCGGCAACAGTTGCTGAGTGGAACGTATCGGCCACAACCGGTGAGGCGAGTGGAAATAGCCAAACCGGACGGAGGAGTGCGCAAGCTGGGCATTCCAACGGTGCTGGATCGATTTATCCAGCAGGCGGTGATGCAGGTTCTGCAAGGCAGATGGGACGCGACGTTTTCCGAACACAGTCACGGCTTTCGCCCGCAGCGCTCGGCGCATCAGGCGGTGGCCAAGGCGCAGCAGTATCTTGCCCAAGGCAACCGCTGGGTGGTGGACATCGATCTGGAAAAGTTTTTCGATCGAGTGAACCACGACCGGCTGATGGCGGCGATGGCGCGGCGGGTGAGCGCCAAAAGGATGCTCAAGTTGATCCGAGCTTTCTTGGAGTCGGGCGTGATGGAAAACGGGTTGGTGAGTCCGGTGGGGGAAGGAACTCCGCAAGGAGGGCCACTGTCTCCGCTGCTGTCGAACCTGGTGCTCGACGAACTCGACCGGGAACTGGAGCGACGCCAGCACCGTTTCGTACGCTACGCGGATGATTGCAATATCTACGTGGCGAGCGAGCGGGCGGGAAAACGAGTCATGCAAAGCGTGACCGGTTTCCTGCGACGGCGACTCAAGCTCAAGGTGAACGAGGCGAAGAGCGCGGTGGCGCGACCGCAGGTGCGTAAGTTTCTGGGCTTTAGCTTTACCTACGGGGCCAAGCCGAAGCGGCGCATTGCGCCGAAAGCTCTGCTCCGCTGTAAGCAACGAGTGCGGGAACTGACGCGCCGGACAAGAGGAGTCAGTGTGGAACAGATGACGAAGGAACTCGCCAGTTATCTACGAGGCTGGAAAGGATACTTCGGGCACTGCGAAACACCCTCGGTGCTGCGTAAGTTGGAGGCATGGATGCGACGCAGGTTGCGATCCGTGATCTGGAAGCAGTGGAAACGGGGCAGGGTGCGGTTTGCGCGGCTGCGCCAGTGGAACGTCGGACCTGACCTTGCGGCACAAACCGCCGGCAGTTCCCATGGGCCCTGGCGACTCTCGGACAGTCCGGCCCTGCAGTTAGCTCTTTCCGTTGCTTACTTTGACTCGCTCGGTCTGCCACGGTTGTCCGTGGGCTAGCTCAACCGAACTGAACCGCCGTATGCGGACCCGCATGTACGGTGGTGTGGCAGGGGAGGAGAGGTGACTCTCCCCCCTATGCCGATTGCGCCCCAGCCGGTGTAGGCTTCAATGTGGTCTCATAAACAATCTGGTAAGAGGGTTGAATGCCGTTACGGTGGTTTCGCCGTTTTGTACTGCCTATGATTTTCGTGTTTGCCGCAGGCAGTGCGGCGTGGGCGCAGTTTCCACTGCCCCTGAACCGCGTCGAGCAGGACACCAGGGCCGAGCAAACGCGTTCGCTGGTTTCCAAGTATTGCCGGTTGGACTACGGAGGAGCGCGCCTGGGTCCGCAAGCATGGCCGAAACTCCAGCCCCTGGTCTGGTGGAAGACGAATCCCGATTACGCGCAGATTGACGTTATTTCACGCTACACGGTAGAAACCGACCCGGCGTTGGTTAACGGCAGGTACACGGTCACGGTTCATTACCGGCTCCTGGGACGATTCGAGACGGGCATTGGGTATTCGCGCGAAATGGCGAATTCCACCCGCGACGTGGAATACACCGTTACAGCGGTCAACGACGAATGGCGCATTAACGACGCCGAGCCCAATTTTCCCCATCCCTCGCGGGCCGCCATGTTGCAGTGGCTGAATGACCAGATCAGCGCCACCCAGGACTCCCTGACGAAAAATATCTATCAGGAAGCACTGCGTCAGTTGCAGGCCCAGTCGGCGTCGCCATTCGCAAAATAGCTTTCGCAGCCACGGCTGAAGCTGGCAATTGTACGAATCTCGGGATGCGGATTATTCATGAACGCACGCAATTCCCTGGGCTGTCATCCTGAGCGACGAGGTCGCCGTGGCGACCGAGGAGTCGAAGGACCCCTATATCTGGAACAATCTCTTGGGTCCTCGCCAGGATAGGGGTTCTTCGCTTCGCTCAGAATGACATCAAGGCAATAAGTCTAATAAGTCTATTGTGGAGCGCCAGCCGTGGCAGGATTCACCTCAGAGCCTGCCGTCCGCACTGGCGTAGCCCCCGGTTTCACCGCGAAGAATTCGTGGTCATACAGATTGCGGTACATGCGCCCCGCCAGCTCCGCCGCCTTGGGGCCAAAAGTCGGTCGTCCGCCTTCCAGGAAGATGACGGTCACAATCCGCCCATACTGCGTGTTGGCAAAGGAACCAAACCAGCCAAAGCGAGTGCCATCTTTGGAACAAGTACCGGTCTTGCCCAGCACCGGCTCCTCGATGAAGTTGGTTCGCAACTGGCGTGCCGTGCCGTACTCCACCGCCCCGGCCATGCCGTCGGAAATCTCGGGAATCAGGGGACCGATGTCGAGCTGGCGCTTGACCTTCGGCGTGAAGCTGGTCACTTCCTCGGGAGTGGTGGGATGTTGCAGGTAATACAGCGTGCCGCCGTTGGCAATGGAGCCAATCAGCGCCGCCAGTTGCAGCGGGGTGAGAGAAATGCTCTCCCCGAACGAGCACATCTTGCCCACGCCGCCCAGCTTCGCATCCAGCTCGGTCGTGGGGGAACGTGCCCAGATGCTCGCCGCCGATGTGCCAGCCCGCAAGTTCGCCCAGTCCGAACTGGTGAGCATAATAGCTGACCCTCTCGAAGCCCAGCTTGCGCCCCACCGCCTCAAAGTAGGCGTTGTTGGAGTGTGCCAGCGCCGTAGTCAGGTCCACGCGCCAGTACTTGCCCAGCGGAACTTGAGTGTCCTTGGTGATGACGTTTTCGCTGAGCGCCGCCAACGCCACCGCGATTTTGATGGTCGAACACGGTTCGGCGCCGGCCGACAACGCCAACTTCTGATTCACCATCGCCAGGATGCGCCCGCTGTCGGGATCGACCGCGACAATGGTGCCGTTCATATTGCCCAGCGCTTCCACTGCCGCCGCGCGCACCATTGGATCTTCACCCGCGGTGATGTCGCCTTCCACTTGATTGTCGGCAAAGGAACTGGCCGTGAAGCGCTCGTAATAACGATGCCGCTTGGAGACATAACGATGTCTCTTGGACACCACATGTGTCGAACGGTTGCGGCGCGCCACAGTTTTGCTGCTGGTGCGCAAACGGGCCATCTTCTTTTGCGCCGTTGCCGTCTCGGTAATGCGATGCGTCTTGCTGTGGGCCTTGTGGGTGGAGATGGTGGCGGCCGGTGCGCTGGCGCAGGTAAATAGCGCCAACAAAGTATTCATCACGACAATGGCGGAACGCTTTAGCATTGACAACCCTGAACTTCCCCGGACTCGGTAATGTTTGCCGCCGCCGGATTCCTTGCACCCAACGATCGGCTGTTCTCGTTTGCGTGAATTTCCATAGTAGGTATTCCGTGGCCCGGATTCAACTTAAAACTACCATCGCCACCGCAAAACCTATGCACCCAGGCACAACCGATGCCTGGACCCACGCCTGAGTTGCGGAACTCCACGGGTTGGCTTATCTGGCAATGGCCAGCCCGATACCAGTTCCCAATTGATTACTTATCACACTTTCCTCATGCTGCAACCGTAGCAAGGCTGGTTCCCCTACATAATTGTGCGATTCGGAGCAGTCAAATTTTCGTGCCCACCTTCGGACAGCGACCCCAACGGAGTCGTGTGGCGCTTCATCTCAATTGATCATTAGCAGTGTCATTCTGAGCGACGAGGTCGTCATGGCGACCGAGGAGTCGAAGGACCCCTATGCAACGCCTCGTTGAGAGCTCCTTGTCCAATTCCGATAGCTTTTTCCCGGCGAGCGAAACTTCCCCAAAAGCGGGGTGTTTCGGATCAGTAACAACCCTGAGAATGGTCGTGTAAAAACGGCTACCCCTCCGAAGAGCAATTCGCCCCTGTTCTTCGGAGGGGATTTTTTTGCGGCTGAATCGGCCGGCTACTCCGGGCCACTGGGAGGTTGCGTGTCCCGTGACCGGATGTACTCCTCCATAGCGCGGTCCAGCGAGCCCTGCTCGCGCAGGACGTACTCGATCGCGTCGCGCACCGCGCCCTTGCCGCCTTCGTGCGGCGTCACGTAGTGCGACTCGCGCAGCACTTCCGGGCGCGCGTTCTTCACCGCGATAGCCAGCCCGCACAGCCGCATCACCGGCAAATCGATGACATCGTCGCCCACGTAGCAAACTTGCTGCGGCGTCAGGCCTTCCTTCTCCAGAATTTCGTAAAACGCGGACGCCTTGTCCTGCTGCCCTTGATAGACGTGCTCGATTTTCAGGTCGCGCGCGCGCAGCGCCACGGTCTCGGAAATACGCTTGGTGATGATGCCGGTCTTCAGCCCGCCCAGACGGGCCAGCGAAAATCCTGTGCCGTCGTGCGCATGGAATCCTTTGGTCTCGATCATCTCCCGGCTGGCGATTCCGAAACCCCCCTTGTCGGCCATCTGCTGGCGCCGCTCGTGGGTGGCTTGCTCGGAGCCCCCTCCCGGCGCTGGAAAAAGGAAAATCGTGCCGTCGGTCATCACGCCGTCCACGTCGAACAGCATCATCTTGATCTTCTTCGCGCGCTCATCGGGCATAGGGCCAGTGTACATGCCGCTATTCGCTGTTCGCCATTCGCTGTTCGCCAGAGGCCTTATAGCTGGTCGGCCGAAATGGGTTGGCGAAAAGCGAATAGCGAGCAGCGAATAAACAGCGAACATCTGCTAGAATATCCGGATGCCCGTGGGCGAAATTCCGGTCGCGCTGGCTTGGGCGCATCCGCTGGTTGCGGAGTGGTTCCTGGGACGCTTCGGTTCGCCCACCGAGCCGCAGGAGCAAGGCTGGCCGGAGATTCTTGCCGGCCGCACCACGCTGATCTCGGCTCCCACCGGTTCCGGCAAAACACTCGCCGCGTTTCTCATCTGCATTGACCGCCTGGTGCGCAAAGCGCTGGAAGGCGCGCTGCGCGACTGCACCGAAGTCGTGTACGTCTCGCCGCTCAAAGCCCTGGGCAACGATATTCAGAAGAACCTTGACGGGCCGCTGAGCGAGATCCTTGCGCTCGCCGCCGAACGCGGCTTGCTGATGCCCGAAATTCGCACGGCTGTGCGCACCGGCGACACCCTGATGAAAGAGCGGCGCGAGATGCTCAAGCGCCCGCCGCATATCCTGGTCACCACGCCCGAGTCGCTCTACATTCTGCTCACCGCCAACGGCAGCCGTGCCATCCTGCACGATGTCGAGACCGTCATCGTGGACGAAATCCATGCCGTCGCCGATGACAAGCGCGGCGCGCACCTCACGCTTTCGCTGGAGCGCCTTGACCTGCTGGCGAACCGGCCAACCCGCATCGGGCTCTCGGCCACCCAGAAGCCGATTGAGGAGATCGCGCATTTTCTGACCGGCGCTGGACGGCCTGCTCCAGCCGTGGTCAACATTGGCCACCGCCGCAAGCTCGACCTGGCGGTGGAGGTCCCGCCGTCCGAGCTTGGGCCGATCGCCAGCAACGAGATGTGGGGCGAGATCTATGACCGTATCGCGGAGCTGGCCCTGCAACACCGCTCCACGCTGGTGTTCGTCAACACCCGGCGACTGGCGGAGCGCGTGGCGCTTCATCTGGGCGAGCGCATTGGCGAGGAGTTGGTAGCGGCGCATCACGGCAGTCTGGCGCGCAAGTTGCGCCTCGTGGCCGAGCGCAAACTGAAGAATGGCGAGATCCGTCTGCTGGTGGCAACGGCGTCGCTGGAGCTGGGAATCGATATCGGCAACGTTGACCTGGTTTGCCAGATCAATTCGCCGCGCGCGATTGCAGTGGCCTTGCAGCGGGTGGGCCGCGCTGGACACTGGCGCGGGGCCGTCCCCAAAGGCCGTCTGTTCGCGACCACCCGCGACGATCTTGTCGAATGCGCGGCGGCGGTCCGGGCAATCAAGCAAGGCGATCTCGACCGCATCCAGATTCCCGCGGCTCCGCTGGACATCCTGGCGCAGCAGATCGTCGCCATGTGCAGTTGTGAGGATTGGGACGAAGACGCGCTGTTCGATTGCGTGCGCCGCGCTTATCCCTATGGCGAATTGCGCCGTGGAGAGTACGACCGCATTCTGGAAATGCTGTCACAAGGAATTGCAGCCAAGCGCGGACGCTACGGCGCTTATCTGTTTCGCGACATGGTCAACCGCCGCCTGCGCGGGCGGCGCGGGGCACGCCTGGCGGCCATTACCAGCGGCGGCGCGATCCCGGATACGGCGCTGTTCACCGTGGTTGCGCAACCGGATGAGATCGTCGTGGGCACCGTCGACGAAGACTTCGCCGTCGAAAGCAACGCCGGCGACATCATGCTGCTGGGCAACACTTCGTGGCGGATTCGTCGCATTGAGTCCAATTCGGGACGCATGCTGGTGGAAGATGCGCACGGCGCGCCGCCCAGCATTCCCTTCTGGCGCGGGGAAGCTCCGGCGCGCACCGACGAGCTTTCGCATCACGTGGCCGAATTGCGCGAGCGGGTGAGCGCGTTGCTGCCCAATACCGCGCCGCTGGCCGTGCCGAACAACTCCGAAGCGGCCGATGGCGACGCCGGGTGCCCCATCCTATCGCCTCCACCATCTTCTGGTGGAGACGATAGGGTGGGTAAACGTACCCGCTTGCGCGGAATCGAATCCAGCCCTGAAGTACAGCGCGCGGTCGCGTGGCTGAAGGACGAATGCGGGCTTGACGACTCCGGCGCTGAGCAGCTTATTGAGTACATCGTCACCGGTCGCGCGGTGCTCACCGAGGTGCCGACGCAGGATACCATCATCGCCGAGCGCTTCTTCGACGAAGGCGGCGGGATGCAGCTTATCATCCACGCGCCCTTCGGCGGCCGCATCAACAAAGCCTGGGGACTGGCATTGCGCAAGCGCTTTTGCCGCTCATTCAATTTCGAATTGCAAGCTGCTGCAACCGACAACGGGCTGAACATCGCCCTGGCCGAGCAGCATAGCTTTCCCCTCAGCGATGTCTTCCACTACCTGCAAACCGAAACCGTGCAGGAGATCCTGGAGCAAGCGGCGCTGGCCTCCCCCATCTTCGCCACGCGCTGGCGCTGGGACGCCAACCGCTCGCTGGCGCTGCTGCGCTTCCAGGGCGGCAAGAAAGTTCCGCCGCAGATTCAGCGCATTCGCAGCGACGATCTTATGGCGTCGGTTTTCCCCGATGTGGCCGCGTGCCAGGAAAACATTGTTGGCGATATCCAGATCCCCGACCATCCTCTGGTTCAGGAAGTGATGAAGGATGTTCTCACTGAGGCCATGGACATCGACGGCCTGCGGCGAGTGCTCGACGGGATTCGCAGCGGGGCGATTCGCACGCTGGCGATTGACACGCCAGTGCCATCGCAGTTTTCGCACGAAATCCTGAACGCAAACCCGTACGCTTTTCTCGACGATGCACCGCTGGAAGAGCGGCGTGCCCGCGCCGTGCAGATGCGGCGCATGCTGCCAGAAGCGGTTTTGCAGGAAGTGGGGCGGCTCGACCAGGCGGCGATTGCGCGGGTCCGCGAGGAGGCCCGGCCCGATGTTCGCGACAGCGACGAGTTGCATGACGTCTTGCAGACGCTGGTCGCCGTGCCGGAAGAGATCGCCGATGGCGACTGGCAGGACGCAGTTGCGAGTTGGATGCCGTTTCTCGCCGAACTAATGGAAGGTTGGCGGGTGGTGTGCGCCCAGACAACCGAACGTCGCTATTTTGTCGCAGCCGAGCGAGCCAAAGACTTTGCGCTGATTTTTCCCCAAGCCCAGTTCGAAGTCACACCTCCAGAGCTGCCGTCGAATACAGCCTCGCGCGACGACGCTCTACTGGCCATGGTGACCGGCTGGATGATGCACTGCGGGCCAGTTACAGCGGGCGCGTTGGCCTATTGGCTGGGCCTGTCCGCCGCCGAGGTCGAGCAGGCGCTGCTCCGCATGGAGGCGTCGGGTTCGGTGCTGCGCGGAAATTTCACCGGACTCGCGAACGGAAACGAGTCGGCCACAGCCGAGTGGTGCGACCGGCGATTGCTGGCGCGCATTCACCATCTCACGGTCGCCACCCTGCGCAAGCAGGTCGAGCCCGTCACCGCGGCGCAGTATATGCGCTGGCTGTTGCGCTGGCAGCACGTTGCTCCGCAATCGCAATTGAGCGGCGAACGCGGATTGCTCGAAGCCGTGCGTCAATTGCAGGGGTTCGAAATTCCGGCAAACGCCTGGGAGCGGCACATCCTGGCGGCGCGCGTGAACCAATACGATCCGGCGGCGCTCGATCAGCTTTGCCTGACGGGAGCAGTGGGGTGGGGGCGGCTATCGCCACATCCCGCTACGCTGGAGGATTCGGGCGAAGGCCGGCGCCGTGTGGTGCCCACCAGTATCGCGCCCATCACGTTCTTCGTGCGCGACGATTCCGATTGGATGCAGCCGCGGCTCGGCAATGACGAGCAGAACTTCCAACGCGTGCTGAGCGAAGGCGCCCGCAGCGTGCTGGAATTTCTGCGGCGGCGGGGCGCGTCGTTTTTCGCCGACATCGTCCGCGGGACCGAACGGCTGAAGGCGGAAATCGAGACCGCGCTCTGGGAACTGGTGGCCGCGGGCATGGTCACTGCCGATGGCTTTGAAAATCTGCGCTCGTTGATCAATCCGCGCCGCCGCAATGCCACCGGCACGCCCAAGCTTACGCGGCCCCGCCACACCGGCGGACGCTGGTCGCTGCTTTATCCCGGCGAGGGTACAGACCGCACGAAGGTCGTCGAGGCTACCTGCTGGATGCTACTGCGCCGTTACGGCGTCGTCTTCCGCGAGACCTTGGCGCGCGAGTCGAACCTGCCGAAGTGGCGCGAGTTGCTGATTGCGTTCCGCCGCCTTGAGGATCGCGGCGAGGTGCGCGGGGGACGCTTCGTCAACGGATTTCTCGGCGAGCAGTTCGCCCTTCCGGAAGCGGTGGAGTCGCTGCGTGCGATGCGCAATCTCCCGGCCAGCGGCGAGGTCGTGACCATCTCCGCTGCCGATCCCTTGAACCTGGTGGGCTTCATCGTGCCGGGCGAGCGCGTGGCGGCGATCTCGGGCAAGTATGTCAGCTTCCGTGACGGCATTGCTGTCGAAGAAGGGGAGCGCTCATCCGCACTGCTTGAGGCGGCCGCGCAGTGACGCCGGACGATTTAGTCGAGGGCGTTCACTACTACATGGAGAATGGCTTCATGGTCTTTACTGCGCTGTACCTGCGCCAGCGCGGATATTGCTGCGAATCGGGTTGCCGGCATTGCCCGTATGGGTTCGTGCGCAAGGAACCCGAAGAAGGGCCCTCTCGCTCACCCGCCAGTAAGTAAAAGAGCGGCGCAACGGCCGCTCTCGGACTACTCGACGATGCCACAGTTTGGGCCCGTGCGGCCCGCTATCCGTGCGGGCTGACGCGCTCGGGGTCGATTTTGTAGATCACCCGCGTCTCTCCCGGCTGCGCGAACGGATATTTGTCCTTGTCGAGATACTTCTTGGCCATCTTGTCGATGTGTTTGTCCGCTCCCTCGTGAGTAATCTCGGTCACGCGCCCACGCACTTCGAGATAGCGGTAGGGATTGTCGGGATCGATGAGTGTGATGGCGACGCGCGGATCGCGCCGCAGGTTCTTGTCCTTCTGGCGGCCCAGAGCGGAATTGACCAGCACCTTGCCGTCGACAAAGTCCACCCAAACCGGCGTAGTCTGCGGACTGCCATCGGGCATGAGCGTGGTAAAGCTGCCGAAGGCGCGTTTATTGAATAGGTCGCGATAATTCTCGGGAATTGCAGCGGACATGCTGATCTCCTTACTTTTTTTAAGCCGATCCTTGGAACGAGCAACCGACGATTGGAGTCCGCCACTATTGTAAGAGGTGCAAGAAGGATTGCAAGCGGCTTCCGGCTGCGGTCATTAGGCATGACCGCAGCGCAGGAAGCTTATCGTATGCCCGCTTCGACGCCGGCCGGCAAGGCCGGGTACACCAACTCTGCAGCCGCGTCAGTTTATCGCTCCGCGGGCGAAGGTGCTCAGGACCGGGCCGGTACTGCTGGGAAGCACAATGAACTTCTGCGACGAGACTACGTAGATGACGCCCGCCGGGTTTCCATTCAAGGTCAACTCAGCCCTTCCCGTACCGTCAACCTGGTATGTACCTGCCAACTGGCTGGAGCCGGGGCCACTGGGGCCGCTGGTATCTTCGGACAGGTTGATATTGCCGTTCCCGTCGGCAAACCCCCAGGTCACAGCATTTGTGTCCGAGGAGAGGGCCGGCGCGACCGTACCTCCCAGGTACGTCCCGAGTACCGATGCGTCAGTGAACTGCGAGGGCGATTGCGCATCCAGAATCCCCGATATGACGAAATGGTCGGTGCCCACTACAAAGGCCTGGTTCTGGTCGACCAGGTAGAAAATCGGCGGATTCGTCCCGAAGCTCGACGACAGAGTCACCCGCCCATTGGCAGCCACGCTGTAAGTTCCGGAGCTGTGCAACTGGGTTAGCATGCCACCGTCATTCTGGTCGATGCTAGCGCTCCCGCTGCCATTGCCGTCGGTAGTCAGCAATCCCGCCTCGGCCTCCGAAACCGGGTTGCCGTCGATGACGTCACTTCCGGTGAACTCGACTATGCCCACGCCGTTCAGGAACGAGTTGCTAAACGAAGAGGAATGCTGCCGCGTTATCGACCAGACCGTCAGGTTGGCTGGGGCCCCGATCGGATCGGTTGAGACCATCATGATCTGGTTCGAGTTAACCACATAG
Organism: uncultured Acidobacteriaceae bacterium; assembly: GCA_963736385.1. GTDB lineage: Bacteria > Acidobacteriota > Terriglobia > Terriglobales > Acidobacteriaceae > Bog-257. Next base: position 71,334 of record CAVTOE010000009.1, read on the forward strand.
AAAGCATAGTGAGTGAGAATTCCGCTGGTGGTGAGCGTCGCCGTGCCACGGCCGGTTTGGGTGTCCACGGTGCTAAAGGTTCCGGTGAACGTTGTGCTCGCGGGAACTCCGTTGTCATTTGCGTCCCCTGCGCCGTTCGACAGGCCACCGCTGGTATTCATCAGATACGCGCCTGCTCCGGCAACCCGCTTGAGCGAGGAGTCAATGCCGAAATAGCCGAGCGCAAAGTTGCCCGCAAGGTCGGGAAGATTGAAGTTGAAGGAATTCTGCACCGCGATGACGCCGGAACCATAGGACCCCGGATTGGCCGGATCTCTCTGAATCAGATTTCCGTTGCGGGAAACCCCCGTGATCCCCCGGTTGGAAATCGCTACCGAGAAAACAAGGGTCCCCTGGGAAGTAAGCAACGTCATCGTACCCAGTCCATCGGCTTGAATGGAATACGTGCCGGTCAGAGAGACGTGTTGCGGCCCGCCGGTCGCGCTATTGCTGTCCAGCACACCGCTGGTGATGTTGCCGGTCCCGTCGGAAATAAAACTTCCGGCCATGAACACCGGGCTTCCATCGTTGTAGCCATTAAACGAGAAGGCGTAGGGCCCATTGAGGGCGGAGGCGGAGGTTGCCTGATTTATGGTGATGGCAAGAGGAGCAGTGGCCAGCACCGGCGGCAAGGATGAGTCTTGCACCTGTACGGTGAAATTCGAAGCCCCCGCAACCGTTGGCGTACCCGAAATCACACCGCTGCTGCTCAAGCTCAATCCGATCGGCAACGTACCCGAAATGATGCTCCAGGTATAGGGTAGCGTTCCGCCGCTGGCGCCCAGGGTGGCGCTGTATGGCACCTGCACGGTCCCCGCAGGCAACTGGGTCGTGGTGATCACCAGCGATCCAGTCTCGACGGTGATGGCCAGCATTTTACTGGCGGCGTTCGCCAGGGTGTCTGCCACCTGTACCGTGACGTTGTAGACCCCGCCTGCGATAGGCGTTCCAGAAATCACACCCGCCGAGCTTAATCCCAGTCCCGGCGGCAAACTGCCGCCAATAACGCTCCAGACATAGGGTGGTTCTCCGCCTGACGCCGCCAGTGTGCTGCTGTAAGGTACATTGATTGTCCCCCCAGGCAACGACGTCGTCGTAACGCTCAAAGGTGGGAGCGGCCCGAAGTAGCCGAAAATGTCCAGGATCAGGTGCGTGGTGCCAGCGGCATAAGCGTCGACCTTTCCGTTGTTGGTGGGCACCAGCGCCATGTTGTTGGTGATGAATCCGTCCAAGGCACTCAGCGTCGATACCAGGGGCTGCGATAGGCCATCGGGCCACAGCGTGAGATATCCCAGAGGTCCCCGCGGTACGACCGAGGCGTTCAGCACATAGCCCTGGGCCTGGGCGGAAGGTTGACACGGACTGTGTTCCACATCCACCGGAGGAACCAGCAATCCGCTGAACGGCAGCCCTGCTCCGTTCCGGGTGTCGATGACCCGGCAGGGCGTCACGGCATAAAGTGCCAGCCCGGCCGTCGCCGGCGGCGCGAAGTAACCGTCGATGTCAATGACCAGGTTGGTGTCGTTCGAGGGGTAAACAGAAATCTCTCCATCCGTGCCCGCTCCCACGATCGCCGCATTGGCCACGATCGTTCCCGTTAGGTCATTCAGAGTAGAAACGGTAGGCCGCGAGCCGCCCGCCGGCCACACCGTTAGGTAACCCAGCGGGCCGGGTGGCACCGCGGTCAGGTTCAGCGAATAGGCTTGGGCCGTGGCCGGCACCACGCAGTCAGGGATGTCGAGTATGGGGAAATTCTGCGTGGTTCCGCCATGAATCGGGCCGCTGCCACCGCGCTCTGGCCGCGTATCTGCCAGGCGACAAGGCGTCAATGGATAAAAGGCAAGCGCGCTGTCGATGGCTGGCACGAAGTAGGCGTCGATATCCAACACCACATTCGTTGTGTTGCTGACGAACACACTGACGGCGCCGCCGGTGCCCGCCCCGACAATGGCTGCATTGGCCTTGGTCCGGCCATCCAGCGAGTCCAAAGTGGCAACCACGGGCTGCATCTCTCCGGTGGGCCATATGGTCAGGTACCCTAAGGGGCCTTGCGGAACCACCGTTACGTTGAGCGAATACGCTACCGCCGTGGCAGGAATGTCGCAGCCCATCCTTCCCGTCAGGATGAAACTTTGGAAGGTCCCACCCTGAATCGGGCCGCCGCCACCGTATTGCGGCCGGGTATCAACCAAACGGCACGGGGACATGGCCACCGCCTGAATGGCCGTTTGCGCCTGGGCAGTGATGGATACCGCTGTGAATAGAAGCGCAAAAGCTGACGAGAGGACATAGCGGGTCGTTCGCATGGGCTTACTCCAAAATCATGATCTCTTGAGCTGGCTGCGACCGGCGCGACCGTCAAAGTCGAATGCCAGGAATGGCACCTTAATGGTTCTCGCTGACCCTGATCCAGGCTGCGTTTATGAAGTAGCGTGCCGATGAACATACTCCCCGGCACATCGGGACGCAATAGTAGATATCACTTTTTGCTGGTGCGTGTGCCCAGGAAGGCACCATGTTGGTGGGGAGAATTCTTCCTTGGGATTCCGGCAGAAGATGCTCGGCGACGATACGGCGCGCTTGATCCAAGACGGGCCCCTTGGCTTATGAACCCAGTAGTGCGTTGACCTTCGACATCACTTCGAAGGCGTCGGCCACGTACAGGACGTCCGCTTTACCGCGGGCCCATCCGCAATTCGGATCGAGATTGATGGCGCGCCGCTCACCAATAAATCGCCAACCCACGGTGTGCGGCTCCTCGCCATGGCAGCACGTGGAGAGCCCCTTGGGATGACGAGGCGTAGCGCCGGTCTGTCCCACTTGGTTGAGATGGCTCATGAAACGCAATGCCGATTGATTCTCGCCGGTGAGCTCGACCAGGGATTTACTGCTGCCGAGCGATGCTTTGGACTTGTGCAGGAAATCCACAATGAGCGCTTCCGCTTCGGGAACGTGGGTCTGGCCATCTTTCTGTTTCTTGGTCCAGCCGGCGCCCGCGACGAACAGCAGCTTGGCGTCCGGACGAATGGTCTGCTGGTCCGCCGGCGGAGTGACGGTGCCGCGGGCCGTCGTGCGCCTCATACTCTCGCTCACCGGCACACTAATCAGTTCCAGGGTGACCGAGCCACTCGCGCCTTGCCCTTGCCAAGCTGCGTGCGCGCCCGGATCAAGCAGCAGGACCCAGGGGCGCTGGGTGCGAGTGAGGGAAGCCTCGATGCGCTGGCGATAGAACCAGCGCGTCAACGTCACAGAGCCTGAATCGGCGGCGATAGCGGTAACATGCGTGTCCACACATCCGCCCACGCGGTAGGTCACGCCTGCCATAACGCGGGAGGAGCGCGAGCTGGCAGCGGTGATGACAATCGTCGCCTGCGAGGCGCGAATCAGGGCTTCGCAAGCCGCGGCATCCGTGGCGTAGCGCGCGGACGCGAAATCTTCTCCGGCGGCAGCGAGAAACCGCGACGCCCCACAGTTTGCGATAGCATCGGCCGCCGGCTGTACCTTGGTTCCGTAAACAGCTACGACCAACGTCCCGCTTAACGACTGGTTTAATTCCACTGCGGCGCCGAGCGCTTCCAGCGCGGGTTTGCCAAGCGTGCCGTCTTCTTCCGTTTGCCCCAGGAAAAGAATGGTGTCCATGTTTCTCGCTACTCCTGTTTGATCCACTGCACGATTTCACGCGCGATGTCTTCCGTCGGGAGGTCTTTTACGATCCGAGTCTGGCGCTGCTGCTTGGGCGTGGCGACGTTGCTGTATTGCAGTCCGTCGGACGAAATGGTTGCGGCCGTGGCCCGCTGCAACGCGGGCATGATGGCGCGCATGTTGGCCATGCCGACCTGCGGATCGTTGCGCGGTTCGCCGAGATTTCCCGTGGCCCATCCCAGTACGGCCGGCGGCCCGGCACACAGCGAAACCTGGTGGCGCGCACCTTCCACGCGTTCCAACACTTCAAAAGAGCCGTCTTCCCGCGGCGTCAATACGTCAACTCCCTGGAACTGGTCGACAATTCCGAGTTCTTCGCCGATGAGCTGCAAGGTCACGCCGGCGCTTCGGCTGGCCGATTCCCATCCTCCAAACAAGAGCAGCCGCGCCAGATCAATGCCTGCAATGCCACGAATTGCCGCCGCCAGCGCCGTCGCTGTCTGATGAGCATCGGCGAAGCCGCTGGAGGGGCCGTCCACGGCAACCAGTTGCAGCGGAACCTTCTGCGCAACCGTCATCATGACCTGCTGTAGCTTGGCCTTGGGCGCCATGCTTACCAGCCACAGCTTGCTGCCGGCGATCTGCTTCACCAGGTGGGCGCCTTCGTAGAGCGCGTGCGACGCCCACGGATCGAGGATCGCGGGCAACATCATCTCGTTCTTCAACGCCGGCCCGGATGGTCCAGTGACAGGCTCCAGCGTCTGCAACGGATCGGGAACGACACTGGCGCAAACTACAACGTGATAGGGACTCGTCATCTTCTGTTTTCCAGTGAATCTGGATTATTCATCTGTTTCGGTAGCTTTGAAAGGGCACGGCTTCACACGGCCTCATAGTCTGCGAAAAGCTCCGCGCGCGTGTTTGATTTGAAAGGGCACGGCTTCAGCCGTGCCGCCAGCTGCTGTCATTATGGTGGCTTTAGCCACTGAGGGACCTCGGTGTTGCGACGAAGGGCGAGTTCCCTCAGGGGCTGAAGCCCAACTCTCGCCGTCCACCCAACGGCACGGCTGAAGCCGTGCCCCTTCAAAGCGCTGAGAACCTCCTGAATAATGCAGGTGATACCCCCACCCTATACACGTGAAACCTGCCCTAGTTTTCCGCCGAGTGCAGCCCGCCCGCGCCTGCCCGGAATTGCAAGTTGGGGCGCCCTTCGACGTTCTCTGGGCAGTTCCACATACAGGCGCCGCAGAACACGCATTTCTCGCGATCGAAATTGGGCGGCCCTTCCATGCTTCGCGTGATCGCTTGTCCGGAGCACATCTCCACGCACAGCTTGGTTCCGCAGCGGCCGCACAGCTCTATGTCGCGGAAGCGAACGTGGTCGGCATATCCCGCGGTCGCCTGGACTTTGCCGCCCATCAGCAGCACGTCTTGATGCGAAACCAGCAGCGCACCATCGTGAGCGATCGCGGGCCAGCCACAGGCATCCATCAAGGAATCGTGGACCGAAATGCCGCCGACGTTGCACTGGTGCTGAATACTTTCGATCTGCGGCGGCTTGAGCTTGCCTCGATAAAACTGTTCCGGCGACACGATCCGTTCGCACGGCTTGGAAGGATGGCTGCCCAACGAGAGCCGGCCCTTTGTAAATGCCGCGACGGCCATGCCGATCAGGCCTGTGACTACGCCGCGCTGGAAGCCGTCGCGCGACTTCTCCGCAATGCGGGCCTCACGCTCCAGCCAGCTTGCTCTTCGGCGGGCTTCGTAAGCCTGCGCCAGGTTTTCGCGGGTGAACGGCTTGCCGGCTTGCAACAACTCCAACACGCCTTCAGCGAGTTGCACGCCCGATGTCCATGCCTCGTCCACGCCAGAACCCGTGAGCACGTTGGTACTGCCCGAAGACTCACCAATCCGAGCGTAACCGTCGCCCACCAGATAAGGCTCGCCGCGCTTGCCCGATTCCTGCAAAGACTTGGCGCCCCACGAGCGCAGCTTGCCGCCTTCGAGATAACGCCAGAGATAAGGGTGCTGAATGTAATGCTGCAAGTAACGGTATGCGGTGCGCGTCGGGCAATCGAACCACGACGGAACAAAGATGCCGACCGACGCCACCCCGCCGGGATGAACATAGAAGAAGCCGAAGATCTCCGGCTCGGGAAAGCCAAAGGTGTGGAAGACCGTGCCAGGCGCGAGATCAACGTCGGGCCGAAGTTCGATGACGAACTTCATGCCTAGCGCCCACTCGCGGACTTCGTTGCCCGCAGGAGTCCCAGGCGGTTGTCGAGGTCACGACTGACCGCTCCGACCGGGCCATCTCCGATGACCGTGAGCGCCGCGCGTATATCCATTCCAGCAGTGAAGCCGGGCTCCGGCTTTCCCTGGCGGTCCACACCCTGATCGAGCAGGCGCACACCCAGCACCTTGCCGTCTTCGATGAGTGCCTCATCCACCGGCATCCCCGGCCAGATTTGCACCGCGCCGCTCGACATCAATTGCGAGCCGACCCACTGGTTGAACTGGCCGATGGAAAGTACAAGGCCATCTTTCTTGTGGAGGAAACCGGGCGTGTAGGGCAGTTCGAACGCGTTGTGAGCAACTCCCAGAAGCTTGCCAAGCGTTCTCAGGCAGCGATCGCCGACGCGCAGCACGCGAGAGCGCCGGCTGGCGCCCACCGCGATCGAGCAGGTACACCACCTTCTCGTTGACAACCGGGGCGGCCATGGGAATCTGTGCGGGATCCAAATCAGGGAAGCTGGCCCGAATGCCGCGGGCGCGCGTGACGACGCCGGAGACGCCGAAACCAATGTCGTCGGCGCGCTCATAGCAAATCACCTGCAACGGCATGCCCGGCGCGGCTTTGCTTTCAATCGCCGGACTGCCGTCTTCGTTGAGCAGTTGGCGCGAGAGCGTCGTTAGGAAGCCGCCCGTGGCCGGCCCAAAGCCGACGCAGGCGATGTCAACGTCGATGGTCGCACGCTCGATGACGGGTTGTTCAGCAGTGGTCAAAGAATGTCCTGAATGTTGAAAATCATTCACCACGGAGACACAGAGGACACGGAGTTTTTATTTCTTTTTTATTCCTATTGAGTCTTCTCCGTGATCTCCGTGCCTCCGTGGTGAATTCCCCCCTCACCGCGGGTAGTCCAGCGCTTCCGGAATCATCACCTTCGAGATAGCCTCGGCCAGCCGGTCCTTCGCCAGTTGCGCGCCGGTCAGGCAGCCATCCAACTTGGAGCGCAGGCGCTGAAATCCTTCCATACCCTGGCATGAAACGCACGGGCCTGCTTTCACGGGATGGCTTCCGTCGGTGCCAACAACATCTGTCGCACATGACGCGATGCCCGGAATCAGACCTTCCAGCGAGTCCAGTTCGTCGCTGCGATAGCAGCCTTTGTAATCCTCGTCATCCCATGCGGGATGCCGGTTGTATCCAAAGACCAGTTCGGCGCAGATGCGGCCCACTTCTCCGGCGGCGCGCGCCGCCTGTATGTGGCAAAGGTCGGTAAAGAAGCCGAGAGTGCTCGTCAATCCTTCCGCCAGCACCGGGTTCTCGGGACCCTTGGCTTCCAACTCGATCAGGTCCAGCGTCTGTTGACGCGCGGCCAGCAACCAGCCCAGCGCATCCGCCAGCGGAAAGGTGACGCCTTGGCGAGCGCTCTGATACAGCGCGCCACCGTAAGCGTCGGTCGTGACCTTCAGGTGGCGATACGTCCACAGCCACAACTGCATGGCAGTCGCGAGAGTGCAGGCACCCGTTCCCGGACAGTGCTCGGCAACTCGGCGCATTTCGCCGATCCATTGCTGGAACTGGGCGAGGAACAATTCATTGGTCATGGTGACGCTGAGATTGCGACGCTGCACCGCCTCGGGGCCCTCGTACGTAGCTTCCAGTTGCGAGTCCATCCACTTGTAAGCCAGGAAGCCGGGACAGTCTTCGGTGATGCCATAGCCGCCCATCAGGCTTAGCGCTTCGCGCATGGAGTTTGCGCCCGTACCGGTGTTCCACAGCTTGGCCGCCGGACAAAGCACGTTCGCCACCGCATCCTTCAAGGCGAACTCGACCAGCGGATCATTCTTCAGCCTGTCATACCCATCGTGATTGCGTTTCTCCTCCGGCGTCGCCTCGAGGCGCAAGAGCTCCAGCGCCGATTGATCCACTTCGCGGAAGAACTTCAACTCGGCCTTGCCGCCGCGAATTCCTTTGGCGGCCAGGATCGTGTCTTTCTCGCGCTCCAGGGGATCAAGCTCGTCGTACAGCCGCGCCGCGGCAAATCCCAGCGCAGCGCCGGCTTCGCCAATCGCCCACAGGTTGGCCAGCCGGTGCAGCGCATCCTGGCGCTGCTGCAAACCCAGTTCGTAGCGCAGCATGCCCGGCTTGGCCTGCTCCGAGCCGCGAAAACGCCCGCGCTGATAACGGATGATCGGCTCGACGGCGGACAGCAGCTTGGCCGACGTCATCAAGGCGACCGTGACGCGCGTGCGTTTGAAAACGGCCTCGATGACCTCGCTGTGGCTGTAGTTGGGGATGATGGTGCCGTTTTTGACGGTGTATCCGCCGACAATGCGGCTGGCCGGCACGTGCACGTTGAAGATGGGATCGCAGGTGGAGGAGAGCTGGTGCACCAGTTTGCGGGTCGGAGTGCCGCGGTCGAACACGCCGGGATCGCTCTCCTCGAGAATCACCATGCAGGAGCCCTTGATGCGCTCGTCCCCGGAATCGACCGCAGCGGTAACAAAGTTGGCGAAGCCCATGTTGGTGATGAAGCGGCCGCGCTTCTCCACGTGCAGCAGCGGCTCCTGGCCGTCCGCCCATTCGGTGACGCGAACTTTGCCGCTCAACATGCCGGTATCCACGCCCACGTAGGGAATCGGTTCGGTCAGACAGAAAGCCCCGCGATAGGTTTGGCGATCCTCTCCGGGTGCCGGAGGAGCGGCCAGCGCCATGTAGTGCGCGCGCTGCTCGGGCGTGCCACGCTCGTGGATCGGCGCCAGGGCCAGGCATCCCGCCAGGCTGCAAGTGGCGGCGCCGGCGTCCACCCAAGCCAACTCAAAGGCGATCAGGGCCAGCGCAAGATTCTTGGGTCCAACCAGGTAGCCGCCGTGCTCGGGGTCCATGAAGACCGCGGTGATTCCAGACTGATCGAAAGCCTCGAGCAACTCGGCTTTCTTGCTGGTCCACTCATGGGTGCCGCGAGACCCCTCGGAAACCAGACGCGCCACCGGACCGCGCGCCACCTCGCGCGCCGACTGCACCAGCATCTGCAGGTCATAACGGTCGGCGAAATGCCACAGAATCTGGCGAACGCTGTCGTCGGGCAGCGTACGCAGGGTCTCGGATCGCAGTTTCGGCACAGTGGTTGCCATGCGCTCACCTCCGGGTGCAATAGCTCTTATTGTGGTTTGCCATTAACCATTGGTGCTGTGACGCACATCATAGGGGTCGGTGACGTACGGGCAGAGGGGGGTGGTTGGTTTGCAGGTGGATTGTCCACGAGTGCAGAGCCAGGATCCATTCACGAAAGAGTCAAATGTTCGGGTGTCATGCTGAGCGAGCGTTCGCCGGGTTTAGCGAACGCGAGTCGAAGCACCCCTATAGTTGCGCAAAGGTTCGCGGTTGCTAAAGGGGTCCTTCGACTCGTCGGTCGCCGCGGCGACCTCCGCTCAGGATGACACCCAAACAACGGGCCCACGACTAATCCAGCTTTAGCGCCATGTCCGTCCTAAGCTGACACCAATCCTGGAACGACTCTAACTTCCAATCTCCGCCGAGCTCAGGCAAGGTCGAAGCGATCAAGGTTCATCACCTTGTTCCACGCAGCCACGAAGTCCTTCACAAACGTCTCCTTCGAGTCATTACATGCATAGACTTCCGCGAGGGCCCGGAGCTGGGCGTTGGAACCGAAGACGAGATCAACGACAGTGCCCGTCCACTTGAGTTCGTCGGTCGCCCGATCGCGCCCCTCCAACACGCCTTCCGATGTGGCGGACTTCTGCCACTTCGTATTCATGTCGAGCAGGTTGACGAAGAAATCATTGGTCAGCGTCTCGGGCCGCTTGGTGAATACGCCGTGCTTGGTCCCACCGAAGTTAGCATTCAGGGCGCGCATGCCGCCGACCAGGACCGTCATCTCGGGAGCGGTCAGAGTCAGCAGGTTCGCCCGATCCACCAGCTCAGCCGCCGATCCCTCGTCTCCCTTGCGGAGATAGTTGCGGAACCCGTCTGCGGTCGGTTCCAATACGGCGAACGCATGCACATCGGTCTGCTTCTGCGAAGCATCGGTACGCCCCGGCGAGAAGGGAACCTTCACCTCGTGGCCGGCCTTCTTCGCAGCTGCCTCGACGGCGGCGCAGCCGCCCAGAACGATCAGGTCAGCCAGCGAGACTTTCTTCCCGTCCTTCTGCGAGCTGTTGAACTCCTTTTGGATCGCCTCCAGCTTCTTGAGCACCTTCGCCAGTGCCGCCGGCTGGTTCACTTCCCAATCCTTTTGCGGCGCCAGGCGAATGCGCGCCCCGTTAGCCCCGCCGCGCTTGTCACTGCCGCGGAAGGTCGCCGCCGACGCCCAGGCCGTCGTAACGAGTTCGGAAATCGACAGTCCCGATGCGAGGATCTTGGCCTTCAGAGCAGCAATGTCCTGCTCGTTGATGAGTTCATGATCGACCGCGGGAACCGGGTCTTGCCACAGCAGGGGTTCCTTAGGAACGAGCGGGCCAAGGTAGCGCGAGATCGGCCCCATGTCGCGGTGGGTCAGCTTGAACCACGCCTTGGCGAACGCGTCTGCCAGTTCCTGCGGATGCTCGTAGAAGCGCCGGGAAATGGGTCCATAAACAGGGTCGAAGCGCAAGGAGAGGTCCGTGGTCAGCATGGTCGGCGCGTGACGCTTTGATGGATCGTGCGCATCGGGCACCGTACCGGCGCCTGCGCCATTCTTCGCTGTCCACTGATGCGCACCGGCCGGGCTCTTGGTCAGTTCCCATTCGTAGCTGAACAGGTTCGTGAAGAAGTTGTTGCTCCACTTGGTAGGCGTCGCGGTCCAAATGACTTCCAAGCCGCTGCCGATCGTGTCATCGCCGCTGCCCGTGCCAAATTTGCTCATCCATCCGAGGCCCTGCTCCTCGATGCCGGCGGCCTCGGGTACGGGGCCAACATACTTGTTCGGATCGGCAGCGCCGTGGGTTTTGCCGAACGTGTGACCGCCGGCAATGAGCGCAACGGTTTCCTCGTCATTCATCGCCATGCGGGCGAAAGTCTCTCGGATGTCCCGTGCCGCGGCCAGGGGATCCGGGTTTCCATTGGGCCCTTCCGGGTTCACGTAAATCAGGCCCATCTGGACCGCCGCCAGGGGATTTGCGAGATCACGATCGCCGCTGTAGCGCTCGTCCGCCAGCCACTTGCCCTCAGACCCCCAGTAAATGTCCTCGCCGGGCTCCCAGACGTCCTCGCGCCCGCCGCCGAAACCGAAGGTCTTGAACCCCATTGACTCCAAGGCCACGTTACCGGTGAGAATCATGAGGTCGGCCCAGGAGATTTTCCGCCCATACTTCTGCTTGATCGGCCACAGCAACCGGCGCGCCTTATCGAGGTTCACATTGTCCGGCCAGCTGTTGAGGGGCGCGAAGCGTTGTTCGCCGGAGCCGGCACCGCCGCGGCCGTCGCCGATGCGGTACGTGCCCGCGCCATGCCACGCCATACGGATGAAGAGCGGCCCATAGTGGCCAAAGTCGGCCGGCCACCAGTCCTGCGAGTCGGTCATCAAGGCATGGAGATCTTTGATCAGGGCATTCAGGTCGAGGCTTTTGAACTCCTCGGCGTAGTTGAACGCCTTGCCCATTGGGTTGGACAGCGGGGAGTGCTGGTGCAGGATATTCAGGTTAAGCTGATTGGGCCACCAGTCGGCATTCGTTTGGAATCTGCGAGCGTCGTGAGCGACCGGGCACTTGCTTTCGGTTGACAAGTTTGGCTCCTGATTCTCGGGGCCAGAAGCCCCCGCTAGTTTTTTCTCCATATGTATACCTTCCTTCGAATTATTTAGAATGACTGTGACCAACTACGAATCCATCCTGGCTTTCCCCCTTCGCGCCATCGCCGCTGGCCGCCCTTGCTGACGCGCGCCATTCATCCGGTATCGACACGCCTAGGGCACGGAACGGGAAGCCTGCCGCCGCGGAGCGCACTTCGTGCCGGTAAATCGATGCCCGGGCCACGGCTGACAAAACTTACTACTTGATAAAAGTTATCAACCATGACAATGCCTGTCAAGCATCGCCGGTCTCTATAAGGTTTCAGTCTAAACCTTATAGGCAACGGTTGTTGGGCAGCGAAATCTTGTCATCCCGGGCGGACTTTAGCCCGCGAGGGATCTTCGGTTCGGACAATCAGAATGATTCATCAGACGAGTTCTACTATCCGTGGTAGTACCAGCAGCATCAGGGTAGCCTTGGAAATTCGATTCTTTACTCAACTAAACCGCGCCGGAAACGAATGCTCCGTGCGCTCCAGGAAAGCCAATGATGCTGCCAGAATTGAATAAACGGTTACTCCAAGGCGCTCTGCTAACAATCTGTCTCGTTACTCTTCCGTTCGCACTGCGAGCCCAAAACGCCACCGGCTCGTTGCTCGGCGAAGTGCAGGACGCCAGCGGAGCCCGAATCAAGTCCGCCAATGTCACCGTGACCGACAACGCCTCCAGCGTTGCGCGCCAGGCCGCCACCGACAGCCGCGGACAATTCCGGTTTCCCGACCTGCTGCCCGGAAACTACCGCGTAGTCGTCGAGGCGAAGGGATTTGCCGACGCCAGCTCCGATGTGACGGTGCAGGTTAGCAATATGCGTGACGTCCTGGTGACGTTGCGGCCGCAGGCGGTCCCGGAGACGGTCAATGTGGAGGCGGAAGCTTCCTCCATCACCACCCAGGTGCTCGATACCACCGATGCGGTGAATGGAGGAGTGGTCACCGGCAAAGACCTGGAGACTATTCCCCTGGCGGCCCGCAGCTTCGCCAACATCGCCTACATGGTGCCGGGCACCGAACCGGTCGAGCCTTCCGATCCCACCAAAGCGCGCATCACCGCCGTTTCCACGGGCGGAAGCTCCGGACTGAACAACCAGCTCACGGTGGATGGGGTCGACAACTCCGACGACTTCATCGGCGGCTTCCTGCAAAATTTTTCTCCCGACGTGATTCGCGAGTTTGCGGTGCAGACCTCGCAACAAAATGCCGACATCGGGCGCACTACCGCTGGTTCCGTAGTCATCAGCACCATGAGCGGCACCAACAACTGGCATGGCGACCTCGCGTTTTATGAGCGCGCGGCGGCCCTGAACGCACGCTTTCCCATCGAAAACCCAGGACCCGAGCCCAAGCAGCCGTTTTCACGCCAGAACTATGTGGGCACCATTGGTGGACCGGTGGTGAAGGACAAGCTCTGGGTATTTTCCGGATTCGAGATGGTGAACGAGCACGCCAGCATCAACTACAGTCCGGACAGCTTGACCGAGTTCAACGCCCTGTCACAACTGGCGCAAGACGGATTGATTCCCAACACCACTTCGATCGCGGTGCCCCCGTTCGTTCGTGTCCCATTTGTGTCTTACCTGGGCATGCTGCGCTTCGACTGGTCGCAGTCACAGCGTTCGCAGTGGTTCGTGCGTTATGCCCTCGACAACAACACCACCGACAATGCGCTGATCCAGCAAGCCACGCTGCCGTCCACCGGCGCCACGACGCACTCCAATTATCAGAATGGCGTCCTCAGCAATACCTTTACCTTCAGCCCGTCGTGGGTGGGCAACTTCACTTTTGGCAATAGCTACCTGCATGGCACTGCGGCGCGTAATGGTTACCTCGGTTTTGCGCTGGCGTTTCCGTTCAGCTCCACTTCCAAAACCATCTCGGGCTTCGAGACCTACGGCGACAACCAGTTCGTCACCGCGATTACCGCGTTCCCGGTCGTTCGCGACCAGGAGAAATATCAGTTCCGTTACGATGTCAGCGGCTCGGTCGGCAGGCACGCACCCAAGTTCGGCGTTGACTTCATCTACGAACCAGTCCTGAGTGGCGTTTTCCCGGGCCAGGCGGAAACCTTATATGTTCTCACCCAGAACCCGAGTTTCTACCTGAGTAATCCTGGACAGCTCACGGCGGAGTTGAACTGCCTGCCGCCCTTCGATGGCACCAATTGTCAGACCACCTCTACCCCCGCCGGCAACGGCAATTTTTCCCAGAGCGTCAAGCGGCTGGGACTGTACGCCATGGATACCTGGCGGGTGACGCCGGAGCTGACCGTCAACTACGGGCTTCGCTACGACACAACCTTTGGATTGTTCCAGGCTTCAGGAGTGAGCCAGGCACTGAATTCCGGGGTGCAGACCATCCGCGGACTGCAACTGCCTCTGCCCACGGGCGTACCTCAGGATTATCGCAAGGCATTCGCGCCACGTCTGGGGATTGCCTACAATCCCGACCGAATTGAAGACCTGGTCATTCGCGCCGGCATCGGCCTTTATTACAACGATCTGGCGCAGGGCGGCTGGGCGTCTGCATTCCAAGCGGTGAATACTCCGTCGGCGTTTCAGCCCTGCAACGCGCCGGGCGATCCGGGATGCCTGCCGGGAGCCGCGGACGGTGGCGCCGGAGTTGTAATCGACCCGCACTATCACACGCCTTACTCGCTGACGGTCAGCGGTGGCATCCAGTACCTATGGCACAAGCATTGGACGCTCAGCGCCGACTACGTCCATGAGCAGGGTGTACATGGCTACCGGCGCTATGAGTACACCGCAGGCACCACACTGTTCTCGCCGCTATTTGCGCAAGACCCCGACACCCAGATGGCCAATGTGCCCAACTTGTCCGTCTTCAAAGCGGACAACACTTCTAACTACAACGCCATGATGCTGCGGGTGCAGGGCAATGTCTCCCACCGCTTCAACCTGACCGCGACCTACATGCTGTCGAGCGCCAAGACTTGGGGTTGCGTCCTGGGCGAGCTTTGGGACTACGTGAACGGAGTCTGCAATCCGCAAAACCCGTTTGGTCCGGGCGATTACGGCCCGTCGGGAGAAGACGTCCTCCACCGCTTCACGCTCGCGGGCATCGTGTACGTGCCCGGAGGTTTTCAGGTATCGACGATCATTCAGGCCGAGGCCAGCCGCCCCTTTACACTCACCACGCCGGTGGACGTCAACGGGCTTGGCGATCCCACCAATGACCGCGCCGTAGTCAACGGTGTCCAGACCGCCATGGACCAGCTTCGCGGGGCCCCGTACGTCCAGGTTGACCTTCGTGTCAGCCGCCCGGTCAAGGTGGGAGAGCGCTGGCAGATCACGCCATTTGCCGAGTTCTTCAACTTGTTCAACCGCAACAATCCCGGCGCCAACTACGTCACCGACATCTCCGCATTGCCGACGCCGGTGGACAATCTCTTCAACGCAACGCATCTGTGCCCGACTCCGGCGTGCGACGTGCCGATCACAAACCTGAATCAGCTACGGGTACCGGCCGGTGGGCTCGGCGACTTTTTCGGTCCCGGAACTACGGTGGGGATTCCATTTGCGGCACAATTAGGGGTGCGAGTGACGTTCTAGGAGCGATTCCACAGTTGCTGCGTGCGGCGAGCAAAGGTCGCACCGTTCTAGGCTGCATGATTTCTTAATGCACGCATAGAAGCCGGCCGAAAACGGCCGGCTTCTATGCGTGCTCTAAGCGGCAGATTACTTCTTGAGGGTTCCCACGTAAGTGGCAACTTCCCCCGCCTGGGCGGCGGTCAAGCCGGCAACCGCTTTGCTGTGCGGTGCTTTCTTGCCGGCTGCGCCCTTGGTCAGTAAGTCAGTGATTTGCGCCGGAGTCAACGCTGTCTTCTGCAGCGAGGGGCCGATTTTCCCTTCACCCGCTGGCCCATGGCACATGGCGCATTTCGACTTATACAGGGCCGCTCCATCCTGGGCCCACGCCATGCCTGATACCAGTGCAACTGCCGTCAACATCATCAAGTAACGCTTCATAGAAATAGGATCTCCTTAGTTTTTGAATAAACAACTTTCCGAAGCCCTGACTGGCCTTCGCTTGCTGCCTGAACTGCTCGCGCAGAACTGTAATGTGAGGTTTGGTCCCATTTCTCACATTGGCTCGTATTGTAGAGCGGAATCGACAATTTGCAATTCACTTAATTGCGGTTGACCAGCGCACAGTGATGCACGTCACGTTCGCATGGGTTGCTTTGCTTTCCGAGCGGGCAGGTTCCTGGGGGACCTCCGCCGCGCTTGGCTTCGTGCTACCCTGCTTAATCTCAGGGACCTGCACCAATGACCCGACGTTTTCTCGCTACTGTGGTGGTTTTTGCGATACTAGGGCCCCCCATTCGCGCCTTCAGCGAAGGCCCTGAGTCCGCCCCCCAGAAGGCTGAGATGAGCAGCGCTGACATGCTCTACCGATCGGGCAGGTTTGCGGAGGCGGCGGCAAAGTTTCAAGCCCTGGTGAAGATAGACCCGAAAAATGTGTCGGCGCAGAATGGATTGATCCATTCCTTGTTGCGCGCACAGGAAATTGATGAAGCCCAGGCCGCCGCCATCCGGGCGCTCACCTTGCAGCCAAATTCTGCCCCGCTGGTGACGGCCATGGGAGATGTTCAATTTCGGCTGGGAGAAATGCCGCAGGCGGAAAGGTCTTATCTCAAGGCGCTGAGTCTGAATCCCAATGATCCGGCCCCCTATATTGCCGTGGCCCAGGTGTACCGCGCCTACTCTCTCTACCGTCGCGCCTTCGATGAACTAAACCGTGCGCACCAGATCGCGCCTGACAGCCCCGCTATGCAGCGCATCTGGCTGGGGATGCTGCCCCCGCGCGAGCGGATCGCGGCGATGGAAGCCTATCTCGCCAGTGCGCATGCTGAGGACCAGGAAGAAACGGCTTCCCTGCGCCGTTATCTCGACTTCCTCAAGGCCACCGTGGATAAGCCCACCCACACCTGCCGGCTGGTCAGCAAAGTCCGGCAAACCAATAGCAAGCTGCTGGTGTTGCGCTCCGGGCCGTCCCGCCTTGGCGCTACCGGTTTGGAAGTGAAACTCAATGGCCACAGCAAACGCCTGGCCCTGGACACCGGCACCAGCGGCATCCTGGTGCGCAGCGATGCGGCGCAGAAAGCCGGGCTCACCCGCATCGCCGAACAGCGCATTGGCGGCCTTGGTGACCAGGGGCAGCAGAGTGGATACGTCGCCGTCGCCGCTCATCTTCGCGTCGGTGACCTCGAATTTGAAGACTGCCTGGTGCGCGTCGTGGAGGCGACGGGGCCCGCCGACAACGATGGCCTGATCGGTACCGATGTCTTTGGCGCGTACTTAATCGATATCGACATCCCCGGACAGAGGCTCAGGTTGTCGCCGCTGCCCAAGCGTCCCGATGAAGCCGCTGCCCCAACCGCCCTGAACAGCGCCGGCGAAACCCGCGTCGCCCCCGAGGACAATGTGGAGAACCGAGGCGAGGCGGGCACCGCAGCTTCGCCCCAGCCAACGAAACCGGCCAACTCGGCTGCCCAGCTTCACCTGCCGAAGGACGCCTATGTCGCTCCCGAGATGGCCCGCTGGACCAAGGTGTTCCGCTTTGGCCACATCCTGCTGATTCCCACTCTGGTGGATGGCTCGGGGCCGATGCTGTTCATGATTGACACCGGCTCGTTCACCAACATTCTTTCCACCCGGGCCGCACGCGAGGTAACCAAAGTGAGGGCCGATTCCCGCACCCATGTGAAAGGACTGGGCGGTACGGTGGCTAACGTGTACCGCGCCGACAAAGCTACCCTTCAGTTCGGCCACTACTCGCAGGAGAATCAGGACACGGTGACGCTGGATTTATCGGCCATCAGCAAATCCACCGGCACCGAGATATCGGGCATCCTCGGCTTCGAGATGCTGCGCATCCTGGAGGTCAAGATCGATTATCGCGATGGGCTGGTTGACTTTCACTACGACCCGAAGCGTCTTCCCAAAGGGATCAGCATTCGCTAGGCAGGTCTTACTTCTTCCGGCGAAAGTCGAAGCGTCCGGTGCTCAGCTTGCCGTGATTGTCCACAGAGGTCCACTCCTGGATGTGATGATCGGGACCGTCAAAGATGAACGCCACTTCCTGCATGTGACCGTCGTTCGGCCCGATGTTGGTCCCATCCTTGAACTTGAAGGCCACGCGATTGGGATCGCTACTGGGAGTGGCTACCATGCGCGGCTGGTTGTGCGCCGCACAGTAGTGCGTTGCCATTAACCTGGGGCCGTCCATGTGGAAGATGGTGACCATTTCGTAGGGCGTGCCTTCGCCCAGCCAGCTCATCAGCGCCGAACCGTCGGAGACCATCATGAACCGGGTTGTGGCCGGATACTCTTTACCACCGTCAACCATGGTGCCCACCCAGGCGCCATCGAGCGTCTTCATCTTGTCGAATGACGGACTGGGCGCTATGGCGGATTTGTCTTCGGCAAGCAGCGATGTCGCCAGACATCCGGTGAAAATCAGCGCCAGCGCCAACACGAGTTTCATGGGTTGCTTCATTGAGCCTCCAAATCCGGACTTCAATTTAATTGGCGGAGCCGCGCAATGCAACTCTTTGCTTCGGTTGTCCCTTCGCAGCGAAGAGCAGGATGTACAAATAGCAGATCACCGGCAGCGCAAAGGCATGATGGATTCCAATACGGTCAGCGATGAACCCTTGCGCCAGCGGAAGGACTGCACCGCCGACAATGAACAGTCCCGAGCCTTCCCCGGTCAACAGCCCCATTTCCTCGATGCCCAGCGTGAAAATGGTTGTCGAGACTACCCCATGTTATAGCATTTTAGTGCCATAAGCCTGCCTTCGGCAGATTTCGCGTTTAGAAGCTCTGGCAGCCCCGTTCCTCACGGAAATGACCCAAACCTCATCCCCCGCCTTCAGAATCGATTCTAGGGCCATTTCCGCTCGTTTAAGAGGCATTCTGGTGAGTTCTGAGACCAGGAAATTAGCGGCATCATCTCACGCAACCAGAAATGTCACCTAAGTGGTGTATCGCCGACACAGACAAGCGCCCGCCTCCAGTGTTAGGTTTGTACCTTTCCCAAGGAGCGCCATGTTCACCAACGATCTTCTGAAGGGTAAACGCATTCTCATCACGGGTGGCGGCACCGGAATTGGCCGCGCCATGGCCGAGCGGTTTCTGCAATTGGGCGCCACCGTTTACATCTGCGGACGGCGGCGCGAAGTAGTGGAGAAGACGGCGGTCGAGCTGTCGGCCGCAACCGGCGGAGTCATTGAGGGCTTCCCCTGCGACGTGCGCTATCCCGAAGATGTTGAGCCGCTCATCGAGCAACTATGGGCCAAGGGCCCGCTCGACGTGCTGGTGAACAATGCTGCTGGCAATTTCCTGGCGCGCACGGAAGAGCTATCGGCCCACGCCTTCGAGGCCGTCATTGGCATTGTGCTCAAAGGCACCATCAACATGACGCTGGCGTGCGGCCGGCGCTGGCTGGCCTCCAAGCACAAGGGCGTGGTGCTCGACATTGCAACCACCTATGCGGATACCGGCTCGGCCTACGTCGTGCCCAGCGCGGTCGCAAAAGCCGGCGTGGTGGCGCTCATGCGCAGCCTGGCGGTGGAGTGGGGTGGCCGCGGAATTCGATTCGTGGCCATTGCTCCGGGTGCGATTCGCACCGAAGGCGCCTTCTCGCGTTTGCTGCCCACGCCGCAACTGGAGAAGATGTTGCTGGATCACAATCCTTTGCACCGCCTCGGAACGCTGGAGGAGATTGCCAACCTGGGAGCGTTCCTGATCAGCGATCAAGCGGGATACATCAACGGCGAGATGGTTTACATGGACGGCGGCGAGATGCTGGCCGGGGCGAGCACCTTCAGCCTGATGGGGCGGCAAATGCCCGACGCCGCGTGGGAAGTGATGAAGCCGAAGAAGAAGTAGCCAGTAGTCAGTAGTCAGTAGCCAGTAGCCAGTAGCCAGTAGTCAGTTGTGGGTCCCTCGACTTCGGCGGCCAAAAGCAGGCCGCCGTCGCTCCCAATGACACAGTATTGTTGGACCATCATTGCTGTCCAAGTTAGCTGAGGAGCCGGCTCGGCGCTGCTGAAAATGCGGGACATAATCATCCTCTCCTGCCTTCGCACAAAACAGGTTGGCCCCTCGAAAATTGGTTCTCCTGATGGATGCTGTCTAGATTGCAGCTCCCGAAATCATCAATTTGGCCACAATGGTTTCCTGGCGAAGTGGGCTGCTGTCTAACTACTGCCAGACCATCTCCAGTTGTTCGGGCAGCGCTTCGGGCAACTCCGGGGCTTGAAAGGGATGATCGATCCACACCCACAAGTCACGGTAGACGAACAACTGCTGCCGCAGCAGCGCCACCAGATTGGAAAGCGACCAGCCGAAGGTGGCCTTCAACTGCAGGTACTTGATCAGCAACATGGCAATCAACGCCGCCCAGACTTGCGTCTTCAGGGCATTGGCTGAAGTCCCGATGAAGGTCTTCACCCGAAGATTTTGCTTTAAGGCTTTGAAAAACAGCTCGATCTGCCAGCGCTGCTGGTACACCTCCGCCACCGTCGCGGCAGCCAAGGTCAGGTGGTTGGTCAGAAACACCAGTACCCGGTCCTGCTCTTCGTCGTAGAACTCGATGCGGCGGAAATAGCATTCCTGACCGTCCCGCGCCTGCTGGTAAAAGCAAATCACCTGGTCGCGCAGCAGGCCCTTGCGGCGTGGCAGCTCCCGCTCCTGCAACACCATGTAATCGGCGTTGTCCTTCATCCGGGTGACGAAGTACACGCCCTGTTGGCTCAGATCGGCGAACCACCCGTAATCAAGGTAGCCGCGATCGATGACCAGCAGGGTCCCCGGCTCATAGCGCAGTTGTCGGGCTACCCCAATCTCATGCTGCTTGCCCTCGGTGATCACCGCATAGCAGGGGAGGAAACCGTCGTGATCCAGCAACAGGTGCAGCTTGACCGCCCCTTTAGTGCGGCGGAATCGCGCCCAATCGAAAACGCTGGCGCACAGATCGATCACCGTCGCGTCCATACTGATCAGCTTGTGTTTGAAGCGGAACTTGCGTCGGCCCGCAGATTGCTGCATGGCCAACCCCCGGCATTGGGTCAGAAGCTGCTGGAATAGCTCTTCGTATAACTGCCACGGACGGTGCTGGTTGGCGTAGGCCAACGTGGAGCGCGCAGGCGCCTGCGGCAACCCTAAATGCCGCAGCTTCCCCTCACTGGCGGCCAGTCCGCCGCAAATCTCGCGCAGCGACTTGGCCCCGCCCAGTTGGCAGAACAGCATGGCGACGAACTGTCCCCAACTGCTGAATCCGCGCGCATGCCGTTCGGCTTTATGTTTACGCGCCGCTGTGTCAAAGCCGGTTCGTGAAATGAGCTGCAAAATCTGCGAGAAAATGCTGCATACTCCGTTCAAGGCTGAGTCCTCCTCTGACTCGTTGATCTTCGCAAACTCAACCTATCAAAGACTCTCAGCCTTCTTCTTCCCGGCGGCGCTTAGCACAGCGGAGTTAATTTGGACGAGGATGTTGGACCATGTACTTCGAGTATTCCGACGTTTAAACTGCACCACTACCAGATGAACTCTTGCTGGCAACTGGCTACTGACTACTGGCTACTGGTAACCAAAAACGCCACGGAGCCACTTAACGCACGGAGTCGATTGGGTTGACACCCGTTTCTCTAGCTGAGAATGCGCTCTTCGTGCCTCGGTGTCTCCGTGGCGAACCGATCCTTTTACATCGGACGCGGCAGTTTACCGGGTCCGTGCTCGGGATCACGCCCAGATCGGGGCGTTAGTTCAAGACATGGATGTTCTTCTTCTCGCACATCTCCTTTAGCACCTTCGGCCACACGGTCACGCTGACTTCGCCGAGATGCGCTTTGCGCAGCAGCAGCATCAGGGTCCGTGACTGGCCGATGCCGCCGCCCACGCTCAACGGAATCTCGTGATTCACGATGGCCTTGTGGTAGGGGAATTTCAGGAAATCGAGCTGGTTGGTCAATTCCAGTTGTTTCTTGAGCGATTCCGCATTGACGCGGACCCCCATCGACGTCAGCTCATGGCGCCGGTGGGTCACCGGGTTCCACACCAGAATGTCGCCATTCAGCCCGTGCCGCACATGGCCGTCATCCTTGGTTTCCGTGACCCAGTCGTCGTAATCGGCGGCCCGCATCTCGTGCGGGTAGCCATCTTTCAGCGTCCAGCCAATGCCGATGATGAACACCGCCGGATACTTCTGCAGGATCTCGGTCTCGCGCTGCTTGCGCGGCAGGTCGGGATACATGTCGAGAATTTCTTCGGCATGCAGGAAGTTGAGGTTCTCCGGCAGGTTGGGATATTTCGGGTCCTTGAGTTGCGGGAAAAGCTCCTGCGCATGGCGCTCGGCGCCGACGATCACCTTCCAGATCTTGCTCACGATTTCTTTCATGAAGGTCAGACTGCGCTGGTCGGCCGTAATAACGCGTTCCCAATCCCACTGATCGACATAAGCGCTGTGATCGTGATCGAGGAAGTAGTCCTTGCGGACGGCCCGCATGTCGGTGCACAGCCCTTCGCCGGCTTGCAGGTTGAATTGCTTCAGCGCCATCCGCTTCCACTTGGTCGCGGCCTGCACCACCTGGGCGTTGATGGGGTGCTTATCGCGATCGTTGGAGATGTGGAATTGGATCGGGGTGCGGGAGCCGTCCCGGTCCAGATAGTCGTTAACGCCGGTTTCCTCGTCCACAATCAGAGGCACGGTGACCATCATCAGGTTCAGTTCTTTGCAGAGGTTTTCTTCGATATAGTTCTTCACCTCGAAGATTGCTCTCTGAGTTTCTTTGGGTGATAGCAGCGAGCTGTAATCCGCCGGAAGCACACGTTCCAACTCTGTGTAATCGCCAATTCCGGGACCAGCCAGATCTGCTTTTTTGTCCGCCATTCTGTTCTCCTCACTATGCGGTCGACGTGGCGGCAGAAGGTGCATGCCGTGGTGCGAATCGGATAGCGCACGTCGCCAACTCAATGAGACCACCGCGCGGCCGCAAAGACTGTAACCTGCGTCACCTAGATGTGTGCGGTAGAGCCCGGCTGATGGGTGCAGAAATGGCGTCAGAAAGCCCCCGGCCCAGCACGCAGGGTAAGACTCGGGTATTGTTCAAACCTGACGAACGACAAGTCCCATATTGCTCGCTTCCACAATCGGAAACGTGTGAGGACAATCTAATGTTGTTTTGCCTCGTGCTCACAGCCATACTCTTCCCAAACTCCTAGATTGTTATTGGATGAACATTCTTGGAAAGAGGTAAATGAGGATGACCTGCAGATGGACGCTGGCACGGAACGCAACGCGGCCCCACATGCGCGCATGCTTGCTTTTCATCGGACTCGCAGCACTGCTCTTGACCGCCGTCTCGTGCGGCTCCAGCCGGGTCAATGCGGGGTCGCGCAGCGCCGCCGCAATCACCAACATCTCTCGCGATACGGCCCAAACCAACGACTTCCTGCGCTTCTCGTGGGTTTCTCCGGGAACCCCCGTGACCTCGCTGGGCCGGCCCGGGGCGCTGCGTGCGTTCCTGACCGCGACCAGTTTCTTTCAGCCGGCGCTTCCCCTGAGCCAGACGGCGACCTACCCTGGCCTGGAGGAACAGGCGGCGCAAGATTTGGTGGTTCTGCGCTGCATTCCTCCCGAGAGGGAGAAGGTGGACGCCATTCTGGCCACCTGGCCAAATGTCTTTGCAGCCGTGCAACGGGACCTGGTCTCACAGAGCTTTAGCTGTCCCTATACCGGCAACGCGGCCGACCATGAGATCTACTGCATTGCCAAGCAGTTCGACGACACTCCCAGCGGAGTGGTGGTCACCACCCTGGCCAAGGTACTGGCCACGGCGAACGCATTATTCGACCCCGCTCACCCCGAGCTGGCAAAATGGTTGAAGACCTACTATGGAATCTACCCTGCCTTCAGCGGCCTGGGGTTCTCCGTGAAGGACAGTTACCGCCTGAGCTCATCGAATCCCACCACCAGCGCAGAAGTGCTGCAAAAGTCAGTGGTGCCGGAATACCTGCTGGCGAATGTCAGTCTGGGCGAAGCCGGTTGCCGCTGTATCCGCGTTGCTCCCTACGACGGTCGCGACCAGGTCAACCTTGAGCCCGATTTTGTGTGGAACAAGGGAGGCATAGGCGCCTGCGTGCCCGTGCCAGCGTCAGCCTTGCAGTGAACCGTGGGCTACCGCCTGCGGCTAAAACAAATACGGCCCTTCGGGCTGGCGCCTCGGACGGCGTAAGTTACCCGAGCGTAACCCTAATTGTCGCCCATTACGCCGCTGTTCCTCTACACTGAATAAGTCTGCCGGTAATAAAGTCAGGCGATTTCCCGGTTCCTCGTATCATGGCGCAGCGGAGCGCATCCAAGCCATAAGGAGAACGAGCGAATGGCACCCACGGCATCCGGAGAGCAGGCTTCCACGCTTCTGACCAGTTTCGACCTGCATCTGTTCAACGAAGGCAAACACAACCGGCTGTTCGAGAAGTTTGGCGTGCACCTGACCGAACTCGACGGCAAGCCGGGCGCCTACTTCGCAGTGTGGGCCCCCGATGCCGAGCGCATCTCGGTGGTCGGCGACTTCAACGGCTGGAGTGCGGACTCTCATCCCATGACTCCGCGGGGAAGCTCAGGAGTTTGGGAAGCCTTCCTGCCCGGGCTGGGCAAGGGCACGGTTTACAAGTATCACATCCGTTCGCGGTATCACATGTATGAGGTGGACAAGGCCGACCCTTACGGCTTCTACCACGAAATTCCTCCGCGCACCGCTTCCATCGTCTGGGACCTCGATTATGCATGGCACGATAGCGAGTGGATGCGCACCCGCCACGAGCGCAACAAGTTCGACGCGCCCATCTCCATCTACGAAGTGCATCTCGGGTCGTGGATGCGGGTTCCGGAAGAGGGCAACCGCTCGCTGACCTATCGCGAACTCGCGCCGAAGCTGGCGGATTACGTCAATGACATGGGCTTCACCCATGTCGAGTTCCTGCCCGTCATGGAGCATCCGTTCCGCGGTTCGTGGGGATACCAGGTCACCGGCTATTACGCTCCCAGCGCGCGCTTCGGAACGCCCCAGGATTTCATGTACCTGATGGACTATCTGCACCAGCATGGCATCGGCGTGTACCTCGATTGGGTGCCATCGCATTTTCCCAACGATCAGCACGGCCTGGCTTACTTCGACGGCACGCACCTGTACGAGCACGCTGACCCGCGCAAGGGTTTTCATCCCGACTGGAAGTCGGCGATCTTCAACTACGACCGCAACGAGGTCCGCGGATTTCTGCTGAGTAACGCGATGTTCTGGCTCGACCGCTATCACGCCGACGGACTGCGCATGGATGCCATCGCCTCCATGCTCTACCTCGACTACTCGCGAAAAGCCGGCGAGTGGATTCCCAACGAGTTTGGCGGCCGCGAGAACCTGGCGGCCGTGTCGTTGCTGAAAACCGTGAACACCGACGCCTACAAGGCCTTTCCCGATATTCAGACCATCGCGGAGGAGTCCACGGCGTGGCCGATGGTTTCGCGGCCAACCTACATTGGAGGGCTCGGCTTCGGCATGAAATGGGACATGGGCTGGATGCACGACAGCCTTCTCTACATGTCGAAAGATCCCATCCACCGCAGATATCACCATAGCAAGCTGAGCTTTCGGGGACTGTACATGTTCACGGAAAATTTCGTGCTGCCGCTGTCGCATGACGAGGTCGTACACGGCAAAGGTTCGCTGTTCGGCAAAATGGCAGGAGACCACTGGCAGAAGTATGCCAATCTGCGTCTGCTATTCGGCTACATGTTCACCCAGCCGGGCAAGAAGCTGTTATTCATGGGCTGCGAGATTGCCCAATGGAGCGAATGGAACCACGACGGCAGCGTTGACTGGCATGCGCTGGGATTCGCTCCTCATCAGGGTGTGCAACGCTGGGTGCGCGACCTGAATACCTTTTATCGCGGCGAGCCGGCACTCTACGAGACTGACTTCATCCCCGAAGGCTGGCGCTGGATCGACGCCGACGACTCCGACAACAGTGTGCTGACCTACATGCGGCTGCGCCAGGACGGCACCGGCCCTGTAGTGATGGCCTGCAACTTCACCCCAGTGCCGCGGCGCGGCTATCGCGTCGGCGTTCCTCACGGGGGACAATGGCGGGAAGTGTTGAACAGCAATGCCGCCATCTACGGCGGCACCGACGAGGGCAACATGGGAGGATGCCACACCGAAGCGATTCCCACTCATGGGCACGAGTATTCTTTGCTGCTTGACATCCCGCCGCTGGGGATGGTGATTTTCAAGCAATAGCGGCGAACCGGATTACGACACGCGCGCGCAATATTTTGTGCGATGCTGTTTGGAATGACCCGTTCTCGGCTGGCGATGGTCCTTGGCATTCTGGCGCTCAGTCTCTGTAGCGTCATTTGCCAGGCCCAGGACAACTACGAGATCCAGGTTTACGGGTCGGAGACGGTTGCGCCCAAAACCACCATGGTGGAGTTGCACAGCAACTACACCTTCCAGGGATCGAAGACGACCGTGGACGGTGTTCTCCCCACCCAACACGAACTGCACGAGACGTTCGAGATCACGCAAGGCATCACGCCCTGGTTCGAGACCGGTTTCTACATCTTCACTGCGGTGCCCAATAATCAAGGATGGCAGTGGGTCGGCGACCACATCCGCCCGCGAGTGCGCGCGCCGGAAAGCTGGCACTGGCCGGTCGGCGCCAGCTTGTCGATGGAATTCGGATATGCCCGGCCCATCTTCTCCACTTCGGTCTGGAGCCTGGAGATACGGCCTATCGTTGACAAGCAGCAGGGCCGGCTGTACTGGGCCTTCAACCCGGCGTTCGAGAAAGCCTACACCGGCCCGGAAGCGAGGCGCGGATGGGAGTTCGCTCCGGGCGCGAAGGTCTCCTGGAACTTCACCAAGGTCGTGGCCTTCGGTCTGGAATATTACAGCGGTCTGGGACCCGTCGGAGAACTCGATCCGTTTTCTCGCCAGTCGCAGCAGTTCATTCCCGCGTTCGATTTGAATGTTTCGCCGAACTGGGAGATCAATTTTGGAGTCGGCGTGGGCGTAACCGGCGGGACCGATCACATGCTGGTGAAGGCGATCCTCGGCCGCCGGTTCGAGTGGGGCAAGCGGCGTCCGGCTGCGAGGCAGAAAGCCAACGGTTTGTAGCTAAAGCATGTGCTGCTAACTGTAGGACAGACTTCCGCTGCCTCTATCGAGGGCCCGACGGACATCTTTATTGTCCGAGCGAAACCTTGTATCCTATAGAAAGAAGAAGGAGGAAATCATGGCGACGAAGCATGCAACGAAGAAAGCTACGAAGAGAGCGTCGCGTGGTTCCGTCCGTTTCCGCTCCACCAACTCCGGTACCTTCGTCTCCGTTCGCGTTCGGAAGTCCTCCCCAGCCTGGGAGACGAACCTTGAGAACAATCTGGTCGAAGAGGGCTTGCCCCGTGCCAAAGCCCGGGAATTGGTGAGACTGGCGGCATCTTAGCCGATGGCCAAGCTCGCCGCCATCGCCGCGCAGCTCAAATCGGTCTGCGACTTCCTGCACCAGTATGAAGGCCTGGAAACCCGGCAACTGCGGCGAATGCAAACGACAGGCTTCTTCAACGCATTTGCGAAGAGCATCCTGGCTGGCGACGCTCCCCAACTGGCCGGCTACACCTTCGACCTCGTTCACTTCCGCTCTATCGATGGTTCCGACTTGCCGAGCATTCTGCCGGCCAGCCGGAAGATCGTCATCAAGCGGAAGCTGAAGGCGTTCGTCGGCCACCGCTTCAACCATGCAGTGACCCCCAACCTCCGCCACAACCTTGCCATCCTTTTCAACGCTTACGGGATTCAGCCCTGGTACTCGGATTCGGACAGCCCCAACGGGTCGGTCTTCGGGATCATCCTCGACCGCATCCGCAAAAGCGACTTCTGCGTCTTCGACGACCGCGAGACCGAGACCCGGCCCAACACCCTGATCGAGATCGGTACCGCCATCGGCCTCGAAAAGCCGTACTTCTACTTTAACTACTCCGATAAACGCATGGTGCAGATCGGTGGCAAGCGGGAGAAGATCGCAACCGCCAGCGATCTTGCCGGAATGCTCTACATGCCGTACCGCGAGTACGATGTTCTTTTGCGCGAGTTCGCCGTTCGGCTGCCACTCTTCCTGTGCGACAGGCGGTTCGCAAAACGCGGCCGCGTGTAGACGCCCGCAGAACAAGCATCTCATGCAGCTCTCGCGAGGAGACATCCCCAGCCGCAGAATTCCTGCGGGACATCTTCGAACGTGACAAGACGCTTACGTTGTCTGAACCGAAGGCGGGTGGCCCGGTCTAGAATTGCTAGGGTGCCCACCCAAGCTTCCTTTGCTTGGGTGGGGGGTTGAACTAACTCATGGCGCCTCGGACAATTCCGCCGGATGAAGAATGCGAAGATCGGCGAAGCGCCGGAAATCCCGGACATTAATGGTCAGTAACTGCCTCACGCCGTGGACATACATGCTCGCCGCCAGCCGGGCATCATGGACCTGAACGCCCTGAATGTTATGCGCAACCAGCAGGGACCGCCAGCGGTCGTGCACTTCCCGGCTATCCGGCAAAAACTCGAAATCCCGCTCGATCACACGGGCCAGGCGATCCGTCTCCGCGACGCTCAAACCGAAACCATTTTTGTCGAGCGGGCGGGTTGAGGCGTTCCAAAACTCGCCAAGCGTCTGTGAGGTGTAGCAGAGACGCGACCCCTCCCCCACCAGGGACCGAAGCGCGTGCCTGATTGCGGCATGCTGAGGGTCGTCGCTTTTGCTGATCCGCAACAGGATATTGCTGTCGAGCAGACAGGCATCGGTGCCCGGCATCAGTCGTGGTCCCGATACAGACTCTCGCGCGAGAAGGCTTCATCCGGGAGCAAGGGGATCTTGTGCGAGAACTGGGCAAGCTCCTGCAGGGTGGCGTCAAGCTGGTCTTCGCTGAGCGTCTTCGATCCGGCGGGAACATGCGCCGCCTCTTCCAGCAGACTTGCCGCATAGGAGCCGATGTCAACGCCATGCGCGGCGGCGCGGCGGCCCAGTTCCGCCTGGACCTCGGGCGTGATGTCAATGATGATCGTCATCGGCGTCGCCTTCCTCTTTATTCGCGTGTGTCCGGCAAGTTTACCGCAGGTCATCCTTCGCCGTCACGCGAGGCTGGGTAACTGCCAACTGCTAATTGCTAAGGGCTGACTTAGCCCTTCACGAACGCCAGCGACGCTGAGTTCATGCAGTAGCGCAAGCCGGTGGGCTTGGGGCCGTCATCGAAGACGTGGCCCAGGTGCGCGTCACACTCGACGCACAGCACTTCTGAGCGCGTCATGCCGAGACTGCGGTCGCTGTTGACCTTGACGTTCTCTTTGGCAATGGGTTCCCAGAAGCTGGGCCAGCCAGTGCCCGAGTCAAACTTGGTGGCTGAGCTGAACAGCGCATTCTTGCAGCACACGCAACGGAAAATCCCCTTGGCGTGCAGCTCCCAGTACTGGCCGGTGAAGGCCTGCTCGGTTCCCGCGTGCCGGGTCACGTTAAATTGCTCAGGCGTCAATTGCGCACGCCATTCGGCATCGGTCTTGACCACTTTTTTCACCCGCTCGGGCCCGATTTTTTCGCCCGAATCCTTGAACTCCACCACCTCGACGTAATCCGCAGCGGGCGCGGCGTTTGATTTCGCGGCGCTGGTTTCCTTATCGTTCAATACGCTCATAAATGCCACTCCAGACAGCGTTAGAAAAGCTGTTTTGAGAAAGTTTCGACGATCGCTCATATCGGTGGACCTGCCAGTTTCAAGTTTCTCAGTTTCCACTAATGGCTGCCCGATACAGATTGGGAAACTGCTGTTGAAGGTTCGCCACCTTCGGTAAATCGTTGTACTTGATATACGGGTTGTCAGGATGAAGCGTGGCGTAGTTCTGGTGGTAAGCCTCCGCCGGATAAAACGCCTTCAGCGGCACCACCTGGGTCACGATCGCGCGCGGGAAGGCCTTGGCCTGGTCCAACTGCGCGATGTAAGCCTGCGCAATCCTCTTCTGCTGATCGCCGCTGTAGAAGATCACGGAACGATACTGCGTTCCTGAGTCCGGACCCTGGCGATTCAACTCCGTAGGATCATGGGCGACGGAGAAAAACACCTTGAGCAGTTGTCCATAGGAAATCTTCGCGGGATCGTAAACCACCTTGACCGACTCCGCATGTCCTGTGGTTCCGGTGCTGACGACTTCATATTCGGCGGCGATGGACGGCCCGCCCGAGTAGCCGGACGTGGCGCTGATAACGCCCTTCACATGCTGGAAAACTGCCTGCACGCCCCAGAAGCATCCACCCGCGAAGACGGCGGTCTCCTGCCCGCTCTTCGCAGCGGTCGATTCATCGGCGGTGGGATTGGGCAAAACTACAGCGCTTTCCCCCGCGCTGGCAAACATGGCCGCTAAGGTCAAAAGCAATACAGCGGAAACAACCAGGATGAAACGAGACTTCGACATAAACCATCCTCCCTCGGATTCCGCTCCGAGGCCCTCACCCTTAGTTAGAGTCGCAACTTCCGTGAAAGTTACAGCCAATCCAGAGATGCGATTATTGGGTTGTCATCACGAGCGGGCTTCAGCCCGCCAGGGATCTGCTGTTCTCCCGAATGTCGTTGCAGCCGATACAAAAGCAGATTCCTCGCTGCGCTCGTAATGACAATTCCAAAGACTAGTCCACCATTTAGAGTACGCAAACGCGAGGCCATTGGATTTCGACACCCATCCCGGCAAAACAGCCGCATAAATGCGGGGGCTTCCGCCAAACTGGCGAAAGTTCGCCATCCCACGGCCATACTTCCCTGAAACGAAATCGCCGCGTCGCGCGTCCTATCTTGTGTCATGAAAAACGCCTTTGCCGTACTGATCACGTTTCTCGTTTTCGGGCTTGGCTTTCCCCGCGCCTGGGCACAAACTCCGATCGTGGTCGAACTGTTCACTTCGGAGGGCTGCTCCAGTTGCCCCCCAGCCGACGCGCTTCTGGTGCAACTGAGCCACAAACATCCCCCCGGAGTGGACCTCATCCTTTTGGGCGAACACGTTGACTATTGGAACCATGACGGATGGACAGACCGCTTCTCCTCGCCGCAATTCAGCCAGCGCCAGAACGATTATGAAAAGCATCTTCATGTGGCTGAGGCCTACACCCCGCAGGTCGTAATCGACGGCCACGTGCAGTTATCGGGCAACGATGCTGCGGCTTTGACCCGCAACCTTCAGTCGGCCTCGACCCAGCCGAAGGCCGCCCAAGTGTCGCTGCAGTGGGCAGCAGGCGGCCATCTGAAGATTGCGGTGCAAGCTCCGCAGATAAAGCAGCTGCATGTTTTTCTCGCGGTCACCGAGGACGGACTGACAACTGCAATCTCTGGCGGCGAGAACCATGGCCGGACCTTGCAGCATGCGGCGGTTGTGCGCGAGTTGCGAGATCTGGGGAGCGTCAAAGATGAATCGTTTGCCCAGACCGTCGAGGTCTCACGACATTCCGGATGGAACCCTGCCAATCTCAAAGTCGCAGTGTTGGTCCAGGATCCGGATGGTGGACCGGTCCTGGGTGCAGCCTCACTGCATTACCAACCGTGACTTCAGCAGCCCCATCCCAACCTGTCGTATAGTCTTTTGCGGAGGCACGAGGATGAAGCATGCAATTCTGGGCGCGGGGGCAATCGGCGGGCTGGTCGGCACCGTGTTGGGCTCGATGGGTGAAGATGTCACGGTGATCGTCCGGCCGGAAAAACTGGCGGGCTATCCCAACACGCTGTCTCTGGAACGGCCATCGGGCACGACCAGCGCGCCCGCAAAAGCCGTAGTCCGACTGACCCAACCCGTCGACGTGCTGTGGATCGCAACCAAGACTTATCAACTGCAAGCCGCGCTCGAAGCCGTGGAGGCCGCGCCCAACATCGTGGCTCCTCTGCTGAACGGCATCGACCATGTTGCGGCGTTGCGTTCTCGCTTCGGACACGACCACGTGGCCCCCGCAACCATCGCGGTGGAGGCCGAGCGGATTGCGCCCGGGCGCTTCATCCAGCGCTCGCCCTTCGTTCGCTTCAACCTCGGCGCTGGCTTGGAGCCCCTGCTGGGGCCGATGGTCGTACGCCTGACGAACCTCGGATTCACCTGCCAGTTGATTCTGAACGAGCAAACCTTGCTGTGGAGCAAACTCTGCTTCCTGGCGCCCATTGCGTTGGTGACCTCGGCGTCGGGAAAAGACAAGGGCGGGGTGTATGCGGACCCGGCTTGGAAGGCAAGATTGGATTCTGCCGCCGTCGAGGCCTGCGCGGTGGCCAAGGCCGACGGAGCGGAGGTTGACATCGCAAAGTTGCGAGAGACGTTCGACAGTTTGCCGCCGGGCATCCGCAGCTCCATGGCGAAAGACCTGGCCGCGGGACGGCAGCTCGAACTCGATGCCATCGGCGGCCCCGTCGTGCGTGGAGGTAAACGCTACGGCATCGCGGTGCCGACCACGATTGAGCTGATCGATAAGATCAATGCCGCAAAATCAGTGTAATTCGTGATCAGAGTAGGTCCGTGTCATCCTGAGCGACGAGCGCAGCGAGGAGTCGAAGGAACCCTATGCTGCCCACTCACTCTCACCTTACGCGTTTTCAACGGACCGACGAGCGCAAACGGGGCCGCTAGCAATCCCGGATTTGTTGTTGTGACGTATGGCTACACGGTGATTTCTTGCGGCTATAGGGGTCCTTCGACTCCTCGTCCGGTCGCCGGGGCGACCGGACTCGTCGCTCAGGATGACACTCGTAAATCGAAAGCGCGCCTAAATGAGAACTCCGTGGTCTCCGTGCCCGAGCCTGCCCTGAGCGAAGTCGAAGGGTGGTGAATACGATTCTCATTCCAGGTATTCCGGATCGCGCTTCCATCCGGTGACCATGGAATAGAAGTTATTCCAGCCGTGCAGAAGCGACCATGATGAGGTGGCCGGGGATGAAACGCCAGAAATCCGCACATGGCGAGGAAGTGCCAGATGCGTGCGTAAGTGGAAGCCGCCCATCAGCCACGCCAGCCACCAGAACTGCGCCGGCTTGTAGAGCACCATGCCGGTCAGCGTCGACAGCACGCCGAAGAAGAACGGTGGAAGTGTAGGCCAGCTTCTGCAGCGGGTTGTAGGCGGCGTCAACCACGGCTTTGGGCCGAAGAGGAAGTAGTGGCGCGCCATCGGCCAAACCCCCTTGATGTCGCGCGGCAGAAACAGCACCTGCCGCCAATGGCCGGTGGCGATCTGATAGATCGACATACAGCAGCCCGCTGCCGACGAAGATCCACATGAAGGTGAAGTGCCACTGCAAGCGCGCCGCCCAGCCATCCGCCGAGCGTGAATCGCCTGGGAACGTCGATGAAGTCTCTTCTGCGGAATCTTGGGGCCGAAGCTGGGAAAGGCGCGGAAGATCTGCAGACCGCTGCCGATCAGGACCAGCACCGCCACCGCGTTCACCCAGTGGGCAAAGCGCACCGCCCAGGGATGCTCGTAGGCAAGGGTGACCGGAGCAGCGATTTCCGCCACATTTTTTTGCACGTTCGCACTCGTTGCCATCAGCCCCGCCTCAGAGTCCGCCATACCAGCTATAGCCCTGGTCTTCCCAGTAGCCGCGCTTGCCGTCGCTCAGCACGTTGGTCACGCGGATGGTGTCAAGGTACTTCGCCTGCTTGTAGCCGAGCTTGGTCGGCATTTGCAGCCGCAGCGGCGCGCCATGTCCGCGGTCGAGCGGCTTGCCATACATCTCGTAACAGAACAGCGTCTGCGGATGCAGCATGGTCTCCATGTCGATGGATTCGTAATATCCATCCGCACATTCGGCCTCGAGAAAGCGGGCGCTGGTATCGGCGCCGATCGAGTCGCAGGAAATCGGAGGCGCGCGTGCCGCCGAAATTTCCGATCACGTCCCAGCCTTCCACGCATACGTGCCGGGTGTTCTGCGCGACCTTCGGTAATGCCTGAATCTGGGCGAGCTTGTATTCGCCCGGACGCTCCACCAGGCCCTCCACCGTCAGCGTCCACCTCTCCAGGTCCACTCCGGGATCGACAACGTCATAGAAGTTGTAGGGGAACCGTTCGAAGGCAACTACATCGCTATCGCGAAAGGTCTGTGCCAGCCGCGTGCGGCCGAAGAGCTCTCCCGAGGCCCAGTCGCTCAGGTGAAGTCCGCCGTTCAACAGAGGCTCGCGAAGCTTGGGCACCGCAAAGGCTCCCAGCGCCACCACCGGAACCAGCTTCAGCAATTCGCGGCGATTCATGCGCCTCCGTTCGGCAGGGGCGACACGGCGCACTTCTTCTCCCGCTGGACCGACGCTACGCAGCACGGCAGGGGCGGCAACTTCTTCTTGCTGTGCGGCGTCGTCGGAAATGCGCTCTTCTTTCTGCTGTGCGGCGTCCGCGGGAACGCCCTCTTCGACCGGAGCAGCGCGGTGCTCGGCCGCCCTCGTTGGCGGCTGCGGGCCTTGCTCGGTCGGCTGCTGTTCTCCGTGGATGTCGTCGGGCATACTTATCTCGATACGAACGGGCTAGGTAGTTAGATTGGCGATTGAGGCAAAAGTTACACCGGAAGAGCGTTCCGGGGCAACCGCGCCGCATGCCCGTGTCACCTGAGAGCGATCCGCCGGCGGTGGATGGGCGTGCAGGACCGGCTTGCGGGCAACCCGGCCGCGAATGGCCGAACTCGATTGCCCGCCGTAGGCGGCGGCCACATCCGGCGGGAGGGACCGGCCTGTCACCTGGCATTGCCGGCGATCGGGACGCTCCTCGCGCAGCAGGTGGGCCTGCAGAAAGATTTCGCTCAGCGCATCCAGGGCTTCGGCGACGCGATGGTTCACCCAGGCCCTGCTGGCGCGCAGCATCCCCGCAACTTCGTCCCGGGAGAAAGAGTAAAGGGCGACCAGAGTAATCATCTCGGCGTGCGGCTCGCTGAGCCTTGCAAAACAGAGTTCGACATCGCGCACGAAGACTGCCTGGTCTTCAAAGCTGGGAATGGCGTGGTGCGAAACCCGGGCGCGGAAAAACTCCCGCCCCAGCAACGAGGGGAGCCTTCCCACTTGCGAGGAAATCTCGAAGAAATGCCGCACCATGGCGAAGGTCTGTCCCCGGTAGCATAAAATTTCCGGCCGGGGCTCGATCTCGTCGCCCACTTCGCCAATCGAGCGCTGAGCTTTGGACAGCCGTAACTGTGAGTGCGATGACAGGAGGTTCTTCATTGCAGCCTCCCCAAGGACAACTCGGGTTGGGCGTCGCCGGGTGCCATCACAGCTGCGCCCGATTTCGGCCGCGACTTGCACAACAGCAGACTCGCCCGCTGCGCATGGGTGCAGAGCGAGTAGTTCGCCAGCATTTGTCCGCACGGTTCGCAATAGGTGCCGGCAGACGCGGCCCGGCGCAGTCTCAGCGAGCCGCACCGTTCACAGTACTTCAGTTCGTAAGTGGAAAGTTGCATTGGGTGCCCCTAACTTCCTCTGGTCATAAAACGACAAGCCCTGCGACCGGCCCTGAGTTACGATCAGGGCCTGTGCACAGGGCTCGTTTAAGTTACGATGACCTGCTATTGGTCATTTGGTTACGTACTGGTTACGTACAAAACGCGATGCTGGCAACGGTGCGGGCAACCGACATCGGTAAGCGCGAACCTACAACTGTCGTCACCGCGCACCTGCCATTTGGTTTCAAGGTATCATCCGTTCATCTTGCCGGCGGCTGAAATAACCTTCTTCGTATCCGGACTTCAGAATGCATCCGTTCTTCACAACAACACTGAGTCTTCCCGAGAAGCGCAGATTGCGCAGGAGCTTCTCCGTGGCCGCTGACAGCAGCTCGGCCTCCCGGATTTTGCGCCGCAACTCGGCAAACGTTCTTTCCTCACCGCTGGGCTCTGTCTCCATCATGGGTCCATTCACCTCGGCCAAAACCACAGCACCTGGCGACATTTCGACTGTGGCATAGGGAACCAACGTAGTCAACAAATTTATTGCTTTGGGCATATTACGAAAGTACATGTTTAGCTTTTAGCAAATACAATCATCCATGAATCTCCAAGACTTGCAGGACAAGCTGCGCGCCCACATCCGCGCCCGAATCGGCCGAGGGGAACTGACCGGTACCGATTTGTCCCGCGAAGCCGGGTTTCAGCAAGGCCATCTTTCCAACTTCCTCAACGCCCGCCGCGGCCTCAGCCTGGAATCCATGGACCGCCTGCTGGAGACCCTGAACATTGGAGTGCTGGACCTCGCCGATCTCAAAGACCTTCAACAGCAGGTCTCGTTCCCCGCCGTGGGATTCGAGAGCGTGGCCGTGGTGAGCGGGGTGCAAGCCGCCAGCCAGCCCCGCTTCACCCCCGAGCAAGTGCTGGAAAGCCGCAATTTCAGCAAGTCATTTCTGCGCCGGCTGAAGCCCAACGACGCCGGCAATCGCGGCGACTGGCTGCGCTTCGTGCTCCTCCGGCTCGACGCCAAGGCCGCCGCAGGCATGTTTCCGCACCTGCTGGCAGACGTGACTCTGTTGGTGGATCGCCACTACAATTCCTTGCAACCCTACCGCCGGTTTCGACCCAACATCTACATGGTGCATACCCAGGCCCGCTGTTTCATCGGCTACGTCTCGATTTCCGGCGATCACCTGGTGTTGCGTCCGCAGGCCCCGCAGCACTCCGTGGAGTTGGTCCGCATCGAACACGGCCGGAGTTATCACGACTACATCGTGGGCCGAGTGTGCCACGTTGGCTTCGAGGTATAGAACGCCCAGTGCGCCGGCGGAGAATTCCGCTATAGAATCGAAGTTTCGCCATGTCATCGAAGTCGGGCCAGATCGTCGCTTCGTCGCCGCTCGCTCAGCGCGATGCCGTCCCCATGCTTGACCTCACTCGGCAGTACTTGACCATCAAAGATGACGTTCATGCAGCCATCGAACGCGTGCTGACCACCCAACACTTCATCGGCGGCCCGGAACTCGAGGGCTTCGAACGCGAGTCTGCAAGCTACCTGGGGGTGAGCGCAAGTGTTGGTTGTGGGTCGGGAACCGACGCCTTGTGGCTGGTCCTGGCGGCCGCCGGGGTTGCACCGGAGGCGTGCGTGATCACCACGCCATTCAGCTTCTTCGCCTCGGTAAGCTCGATCGTGCGCTGCGGGGCCGCGCCCGTCCTGGCTGACATCGACGCGGCTACGCTGAACCTCGATGCCGAAGCGGCCGAGAGAGCGCTGAAGCGTGGGCGCTCCTACAAGCTTCGCGTGGTGATGCCGGTACACCTGTACGGGCAATGCGCCAACATGGACAGGTTCGACAGCATTGCTCAGCAGTACAACGCAACCGTCATCGAAGATGCTGCGCAGGCTTTCGGCGCGAAATGGCGCGACAAGAAAGCCGGAGCTCTGGGCAAGGCCGCGGCTTTCAGTTTTTATCCCACCAAGAACCTCAGCGCCTATGGTGACGGCGGATGCGTCACCACCAATGACGATGAACTGGCGGCCCACGTTCGGCGCTTGCGCAATCACGGAAGCCGCCAACGCTATTACCACGAAGAGATCGGCTGGAACAGCCGCCTCGATGCCCTGCAGGCGGCAGTACTGCGGGTGAAGCTGAAGCAT
Organism: uncultured Acidobacteriaceae bacterium; assembly: GCA_963736385.1. GTDB lineage: Bacteria > Acidobacteriota > Terriglobia > Terriglobales > Acidobacteriaceae > Bog-257. Next base: position 108,680 of record CAVTOE010000009.1, read on the forward strand.
ATTGACGACTGGAACCAGGCGCGCCGGACGTTGGCTTGCCGCTACCATGGTTTATTTGTCAGCTCAGGCCTGGTGCAGAGCGGCGCGCAATCGGTCAGCGCGCAGGCGCCCATTGCGCTGCTGGCGACGTTGCCCGAGGCCTATCACATCTACCATCAGTACGTGGTGCGCGCCTTTCGCAGGGATGAATTGCGGACCTTCTTGACCCAGCAGGGCATCGGAACGGAGATCTACTATCCCGTCCCGCTGCACTTGCAGGAATGCTTCGCTTACCTGGGTTACAAAGCGGGCGATCTTCCGGAGTCGGAGCGCGCGTCCAAAGAAGTACTGGCGCTGCCCATGTTTGCTGAACTGCGCGAGGACGAGCAGCAGCGCGTGGTGGCCGCCATCGCCGAGTTCTACAGCCGATAGAGCTTCACTTGCGCTTGTGGTGCGGATGCGCGGACGGCTGCTTCTTGCGCTGCGCATAATGGGCGGCTAACGCTGCTCATGCCTGACTTTTTCCGCAGCCTCTTCTTCGGGGGTCAGCACCTTGCGCACGATGGGACCATTCAATTTATAGGTGATGTCCACCATCTGCCCGTCGTCAGTTTTCTTGCGGATGGTGAAGGTGGGCAGGTCCCCTTCTTTCCCGAAATCCTGATGGCCGGTCTTCACCGGAAAGTAGCCCTCCAGATTGCGCTCGCGATAAGCAGTTTCATAACGATGCTTGGCCCGGTTCCTGGTGAAGATTCGAATCTGATTAAAGTCCCAAGGCAGTCCGTCTTTGGGCTGGTTCAGCAGCACCAGGTACTGCGGAACCTGTTTGTCTTCCTCCTGCACCGTGTTCAACACGAAGTAGCCCATGATGCGCTGCCCTTCGGCATATTGCGCAACCTCCAGCGGGATATCGAGGTCAATCATGCGCAGTAGCACCCAGCCGACATGTCCGGCAGAAGTGCGCACCAGATACCAGTCTTCCATGATGGGTTTGGGAGGCTCTGGCGGCCCGCCTGGCGTGCTGGCTGGCGCGGCTTTGGCGGTTCGCGCGGCTTTGGCTCGTGTAGCCGACGGCGTCTTCGCTTGACTCGTCGCGGCACCCTTCGGACTTTGCGGCGCATTCGCAGACTTCGGCGGATACTTCTCCGCCGTGGCGCGCTTCAGGATCTCAACCTTCTCTCCGTCCTTGAGTTGATAAAGGTGCTCGCCTTCGCGCGACGGGGTCACGTGCATGTTGAGTTCGGAGCGGGCGGTGCCATGGGCTTGCACTTGCTGGCTGGCGTTGTCGCTGGCCAGCTTCTGGAACGCGTCGTAAACTTCCTGCGAAACCAGGCTGCGTTCCTCGACCCAGCCTTCCTGTCCGCTGTCGGTGCGCACCCGCAGGAAACGCCGCTGCTTTTCCAGAATCTCCACGCGATCGCCGCTATGCACGGTACCGATCTTGTTGTACATGGTAGCCACTCGGTCGCGCAGGCTGGTCTCCTGCGCCGAGACGTACATGTACTCGTGCTTGGCGAGTGCTCCGCGCTTGCAGGCGCAGCCCAGGACAAGCAAAGCCAGCGCCACGACGAATAGCGCAATCCGAGTGTGATGAGACAGGGAAGATTTCACCGGTAACACAGACCACTATAAACCAGTGGTCAGTGAATAGTGGTTAGTGGCTAGAATCCATCATGAATCGATCGGAAGCTTATCTGACTGTCATCCTGAGCGAGCCCGCCGCGGCGGGCGAGTCGAAGGACCCCTATAGCAACGAGAGATCGATGTCGCCGTCCTGGCAAAGCAACCCACTACAGCCCAACCTCGATTCTTGACCGGGGATCGAGGTAATCGCGCAGGCCGTCGCCAATGAAGTTGAACGACAGCACCGCCAACATGACCGCGGCGGCGGGGAAGAGCACAAGATGCGGCGAATCGAACAGGTGGGAGCGCGCGTCGTTCAGCATCGAACCCCAGCTTGCAGCCGGAGGCGGCACGCCCAGCCCGAGGAAGCTCATGGTGGCTTCTGCCAGGATGGCGCCCGCCATTCCGATCGCCGCCTGCACGATGATGGGCTGAATGATGTTCGGCAGAATGTGCCGCACAATGATCCGCAGATCGCTTGCGCCCAGAGCGCGCGCGGCTTCCACGAATTCGCGTTCGCGGACCGCCAGCACCTGGGCGCGGACCAGTCGGGCATAGCCCACCCATCCGCCAATCGAGAGCGCCAGGATCAGATTGAAGATACCCGGCCCGAGGAAGGCGACGAACGCGATTGCCAGCAGAATTCCGGGGAACGACATGAAGGCGTTCATCACGATCACGTTGAGCACGCGGTCGGTGACTCCGCCGTAGTAGCCGGCGATGGACCCGAAGATCAGTCCCAGCGTGAGCGAGGCTGCGACCACGCAACTGCCCACCAGCATGGAGATGCGCGCTCCGTAGATGATGCGCGAGAGGATGTCGCGTCCCAGTTCGTCAGTGCCAAACCAGTGCGAGGCCGAAGGTCCCAGCAGTCGCGCCGGCAGGTCGATCTGCGCGGGGTCCTGGGGAGCGATCCAGGGCGCGAACAGAGCGCACAACAGGAACATGGCGACCATTACCACGCCCGCAGTGGCCAGCAGGTTATAGCCGGCGGCCCGGCGGAGCGAAACCAGGTGAGCGGTGGACGCCATGCAGCATCATGGTAAATGAATACGGCGGCGTTCTCTCGAAAGTGCCACAGCTTTGCTGGTCAAGGCTTCGCGCATTGGCGTGCAAGGACTAGAATCGTGGGTTCAGAGCCGTGCGTCTCGGATCTTCGGCCCATGCTGCCTTTCAAGCTGGTCTATAGCGAAAAGTATTTCCTGCCCATCGGCGAGCACATCTTTCGCGCCGACAAGTTTCGTCTGATTCGCGAACGCCTGCTCCAGCAAAACGTTGCCCAGGACTCTGACTTCGTGGCTCCGCAACCGGCAAGCGAAGCCGACATCCTGCTGGTACATTCGCCGCTTTATGTAAACAAGTTGATGGAAGGCAGCCTGAGCGCGCGCGAAGAGTTGGAGATGGAGATTCCCTTCTCGCCGCAGGTGGTGGATGCCTTCCTGCTCCACACTGGAGGTTCGATGCTGGCGGCGGAGCGCGCACTCCAAGATGGCGTCGGTATCAACATGGGCGGCGGATTTCACCACGCCTTTCCCGATCACGGAGAAGGCTTCTGCATGATCAACGATTTCGCCGTTGCCATTCGTGCCCTGCAGAAGCGGGGCGCGATTCATCGCGCCATGACGGTGGATTGCGACGTGCATCAGGGAAACGGCACTGCCTTTATTTTTGGCAGTCCGCAGCCCAAGCCGAACTCCTTACCGTCCGGGCCGGCTGCGACCTTGGCGACCCGGCGACGCACCACCATGACGGAGGGCCCCAGCAACGATGTATTTACGATTTCCTTGCATCAGGAGAACAACTATCCCTTCACCAAGCCACCGTCTTCAATCGACGTCAATTTGCCCGATGGCTGCGGCGATGTCGAATATCTGGCTTGGCTCGACAACGCTCTCAGCTCCGGGCTCCGGCAGTTTGAGCCGCAATTGATCTGCTACGTTGCCGGCGCCGATCCTTACGCCGACGACCAATTGGGCGGCTTGAATCTGTCCATCGCAGGCTTGAAGCAACGCGACGAGCTGGTCTTTCGCGCCGCCCACGCGCGCGACATTCCCGTGATGGTCACTTACGCCGGCGGCTATGCGAACCACCTGGAAGATACAGTGACCATTCACTGCAACACCGTGGTGGCGGCGGCTGAGGTGTATCGCACGGCGGCGAGCCAGGGTTCGCGGTGAAATGGCCTGGAGCGCCGCATTGGCTCCTCGTTCTTCGTAGTCCATTGCCGGTATTATAGCAATTATGCGATAATCCAATCGAGGCAGTTCCAGAATTTGAGCGGTCAATTCACGATTGAGTACGTTGAGCTGCCGAACCGGCGGGTACCCGCCCGAGAGTTCGTGGATTCGCTGGATGACAAGGCAGCCGCACGGGTCGACGCGTTCATCGAGCGCCTGCGCATCTATGGTAACCGGATGCAGGGAAAATTCGTTAAGAAGCTCACCGATGACATATTCGAGTTAAGAGTCAAACAATTCGACCGGATTTTCCGGGTTCTATTCTTCTACCAGCCGGGCATGCGGATCGTGATTACGTCAGGATTTCAGAAGAAGACGCAGCAGACTCCGCCAGGTGAAATTACAAGGGCAGAGCAGCTCAGGAAGCTCTGGATGAAATATCGCAACCGTTACGCAGGATCGCAGAAGGAAAGAGAAGCTATCCTGAAGGAGTTGGGCCTATGAAGCAAACTGTCAAGCGCGACAGACACAGTGAAATTGTCGAGCAGCGCGCACGTAAGAGCGTCACCTACCGTAAGACCTTCGCGCGCGCCCTGCACCAGATTGATCTGGCCTTATTGGTGCGCGAGATGCGTGAAAATGCCCGGCTGACTCAAGCTGAACTTGCCAGGAAAGTGGGCACGACACAGTCCGCGATTGCTCGCTTGGAAGATGCCGAATATACCGGGCACTCGCTCACCATGCTGGAGCGCATCGCTGCGGTTTGTGGCGTCGCCCTCAAACTCCATGCGGAGAAGAAGCCCAATTTCGACCGCGAGGTCGCCCTAGTCTAAGCGGGAAATGGTAGGGAACATTAAACGACGAACAGCGCTGAACACCGGCGACTTCGACCTGAGAACGAGCTGGACGAATCAACTACGCACCTGCGTGATATCCTGATTTCAGCGCGGAAACCGCAGGTTTCCGCCCATCCGGCCTGAGCTGTGGACTCCTGACAATGTTTGAGAACCTTACAGATAAGCTGCAGCGTGCCTTTAAGAATCTGCGCGGACAAGGCACCCTGACCGAAGAGAACATCGGCGAAGCGCTGAAAGAAATCCGCATGGCGCTGCTGGAAGCCGACGTGAACTTCAACGTCGTCAAAGAACTGATCGAGCACATCCGCGAAAAAGCGCTGGGCCAGGAAGTGCTGACCGCGCTTTCCCCCGCCGAGCAGGTGGTGAAGATTGTTCGCGACGAACTGATCACCATCCTGGGCAAGGACGCGGCCAAGCTGAAGTTCGCCTCCCAGCCGCCGACGGTCGTGCTGATGGCGGGTCTGCAGGGTTCCGGCAAGACGACCACCTCAGGCAAGCTGGCGAACTGGCTGAAGCAGGGCGGTCACCGGCCCATGCTGGTTTCGGTGGACGTTTATCGCCCGGCGGCGCGCGAGCAGCTCAAGGTGGTTGCGCAGGCCATCAAGGCCCATATCTACGAAGGCAAGGTCGAGGAATCGAACACTGCCACCGTCGAGCGGCTGGTGAAGGAAGCCCGCCGTGAGGCCATCAATAACGCCTGCGACGTGCTGATCGTTGACACCGCCGGCCGGCTGCACATCGACGAGCAACTGATGGACGAGATGCAGTCGCTGAAGAAGATCCTCAATCCGCAGGAGATCCTCTTCGTCGCCGACGCCATGACCGGCCAGGACGCGGTGAAATCGGCCGACGAGTTCCATAAGAAGCTAACGCTAACCGGCGTGATCCTTACCAAGATGGACGGCGATGCCCGCGGTGGCGCGGCGCTTTCCATTCGCCACGTCACCGGACAGCCCATCAAGTTCATCGGCATGGGCGAAAAGTACGATGCCCTGGAGCTGTTTCATCCCGATCGCATCGTGGGGCGGATTCTCGGGATGGGCGACATCCTGTCGCTGATCGAGAAGGCCGAGGCCCATCTCGACAAGAAGAAGTCGGAAGAGTTTGCCCAAAAAGCGCTCAGCGCCGACGGCTTCTCGCTGGAGGATTTTCGCGATCAGTTGCGCCAGGTGAAAAAACTGGGCTCGATGCAGAGCATCATCGGCATGATGCCCAAGATCGGGCCGTTCGCCAACCTGCAGAAATCTGGGGCGGACAAGGTGGACGAAAAGCAGCTCAACCGCGTGGAGGCGATCATCAACTCCATGACGCCGTACGAACGCGAGCATCACGAGTCCATCAACGGCAGCCGGCGCAAGCGTATCGCGCGCGGCTCGGGAACCAGCGTGCAGGAGATAAACCATCTGCTGCGCCAGTACGCCCAGATGCGCAAGATGTTCAAGAGCATGGGCAAGCCCAGCTTCGCTCGAAGACTGGCAGGAATGAAGATGCCGGGGATGTAGGAAGGGCCGCGGTTCGCTTTTCGCTCTTCGCTTCTCGCTGTTCGCCATTTGCCGGGGGCGGAAAGAATGCGATGTTCGGGTGGCAGACGTTGTTAGGGTGTGTGCGAGAGGGTATGTGCAAGACTGCGTTGATTTGGCGGCCTGTGACTTGCGCAAACTCCAGCCCGCAGGGCGAAATTTGTTTTAGCCGTGGGCGTAAGCCCGCGGTCAGAATTGCGATAGAATCTCGAGTCCCTTCGGGGACGGCACAAAACCGCAGATCCTTCAACTGCGCGCCCGCCGATCCGCAACAGATGCGGATCGAAAATCGCTGCGGGCGCTCCGCTCGGGATGACAATCATGGGGACGCGGACGTTCCGAACTGGCAACTGACAACCGGCAACTGACAACTGAGGTACATCGATTTGGCTATTTATCTTCCCGCAACCGCAGATGAAGAACACATCGCACTCGACGAATTGACCCCGCGCGAAATCGTGCGCGAACTCGACAAATACGTCGTTGGGCAGAACCAGGCGAAGCGCGCGGTGGCCATCGCCCTGCGCAATCGCATGCGTCGCCAGAAGCTGTCGGCCGAGCTCGCCGAAGAGGTAATCCCCAAGAACATCATCATGATTGGCCCGACCGGCGTGGGCAAAACCGAGATCGCGCGCCGGCTGGCGAAGCTGGCTAATTCTCCCTTCATGAAGGTGGAAGCTTCGAAGTTCACCGAGGTCGGCTACGTAGGCCGCGACGTCGAGTCCATGATCCGCGATCTGGTGGAGATCGCCATCGACATGGTGCGCGAGGAGAAGCTGGAAGACGTTGCCGACAAGGCTGAGCTAAACGCGGAAGAGCGCCTGCTCGACCTGCTGTTGCCGGCGATGCCGGCTCCGGTGCAGACGCGTCCTGCCGCCCACGACCCGCAGCAGATCGGATTCAACCTTGGAAGTGGAATGGCCAACGAACCCATGCTGGCCGGCGAACCCGGGTCGCGCACTCGCGAAAAATTTCGTCAGCAATTGCGCGAAGGCAAGCTCGACGAGCGCATTGTGGAACTCGACGTCCGCGAAAAGTCGATGCCCGCGTTCGAGATCATCACCAATCAGGGCGTCGAGGAGATGGATGTCAACATGAAAGACATGCTGCCCAACATCTTCGGCCAGCGCACCAAAAAGCGGAAGATGAAGGTCAGCGAGGCGTTCGAGTACCTCATCCAGGAAGAAGAACAGCGCCTGGTTGACATGGACCAGGTGCAGCGCATCGCGGTGGAGCGCGTGGAAAACTCGGGCATCATCTTTCTCGACGAAATCGACAAGATTGCCGGCCGCGAAGGCGGGCACGGGCCTGACGTTTCGCGCGAAGGCGTGCAGCGCGACATTTTGCCCATCGTCGAAGGCACCACGGTGAACACGCGCTACGGCATGGTGCGCACCGACCACATCCTGTTCATCGCCGCCGGCGCATTCCACGTGTCCAAGCCCAGCGACCTGATCCCCGAATTGCAGGGGCGCTTCCCCATCCGTGTTGAGTTGCAATCGCTGACCGTGGAAGACTTCATCAAGATCCTCACTGAGCCGAAGTCGTCGCTCACCAAGCAGTACATTGCGCTGCTCGACACCGAAGGGCTGAAGCTGGAGTTCACTTCCGAGGCGCTGGCCGAGGTGGCCAACTTTGCCTTCCGCGTGAACGAAGGGACGGAGAACATCGGCGCGCGCCGCCTGCACACCATCATGGAGCGCGTGCTGGACGAGATTAGCTTCGAGGCCCCCGACATGAAAGAGAAGAACGTAACGGTCGATGCCGACTACGTGCGCAAGACGCTCACGGACATCGTGAAGGACCAGGACCTGTCGCGTTACATTCTGTAAGTCGCAAGCAGCAGCCAGGCTAAGAGTCTCGGGTTAGAGAACCTGCTACTGTGCAAGGAAAATCTTGATAATCATCCGCGCGAGCGTTTCGCGGTATGGGTGGCAGGCCGCAGAGTGCGATCGGAGAGGCCGCCAGTCTGCCGCACGGCGCGCGTCGTCTTGAGAATGCCACGCAACGCTTGGTTGACCGCTTCCTCGCTGGGGAACGCCTCAGCAACGTCCGGCTGGAGCAGCACCACGTTCGATCCCTTGTGATATTCCTGATAATGCTTACCGCGTATTCCGCCGCCCATTGATGCGAAATCATACTCGGCTCGCATATTGGCGCGGCTGTGGCGCTCAATTGGCTTCTTCATAGAATTTTCTCTCCGTCCGCGTGACCAGGCGGGCGCTGATGATACGAATCGTCCCCTCGTGTTCTTTATGCGCTACGACTAGCAGGCGTCCAGTAGTCGATGCGCCAATCGTCAGAAAGCGTTCTTCCGATACCGAATGATCCACGTCTTGGAATGTTGTCGCCAAGGCATCGCCGAAAACTGTCGTCGCCTCACGAAACCCGACGTCGTGCTTGCGACGGTTGGCCGCATCTTTGCGCGGGTCCCATTCAAATTCCATTTGCTGTCAGTATACCTGCGCCAAGCCCTAGTCCTCTCCAACCCTTAGAACCGCCTGGAACGCTTCCTGCGTAATGTCCAAACGCCCGATGCACTTCATCCGCCGCTTGCCCTCTTTCTGTTTCTCCAGTTAGGCTCTACCCAACCTGGGCCAACCTCTGAGTTTCTACATCCCGGCCCCGCCCTCGAAGATCTTCTCCATCTGGTAGGGGAATACACGATAGAGAGCGTAGCTGATGCCGGTGTCCGAGTACTGGCGGAAGAGCAGGTCGCCACGGCCGTTGGCGTCGGCGTCCACGGCGTCGATAATCTGCATGCGCGGGTAGGCGTCGAGGTGGTTGCGATCGGTGACGACGCTGAAGATCTTCTGCGGCGCGCCGTTGAGATCAACCATGGCCACCACCGTAACGAAGTAGTCGAACTCGCCTGCGGGTGCCGCCTTTGCGGGCGGCACCGGCAGCTTGGCGCTCAGCACCAGCGTGGGCGAGTTACTGTAGTCCAGATCGAAGCCACGCAGATCGTAGTCGGCGATGGCGGCTGTCTTGGGCACCGCCGGACCGTTGTGCTTGCCGGCGTACTTGCGGACCTCGTCCATCGCCATGCTCGACATCGGCTCGCCCAGGCTCTCCCTTTCCCCGGCTGCCATCCCATAGAGCAAGGAGCGAGTTTCGTAGTAGCCGGCATCGGAGATCGCCGCATAAGCGCGCGACGGCGCCTGCGGGCCTTTGGCGGCGATGCCGGGAGTGGCGGTTGCGCTACCCGCTGCGACTGGTTTGGCGGCCTGGCTCACACTTGCATTCGAGCTGGCTGTATCGGCTGGGTTGACATTCGGCTGCTCGGCTGGCTTGCCACGCCGCAATACGGGACGGTTGGGATCGTTTTCGTCGGGAGACGCCGCTGGCGGCGTACTTGAAGCTGGCGCCTGTGCCTTCGCTTGTTGGGTATTGTCGCCAAGCGTCGGCTTCGAACTCGAAGGCGCAGAAGATGAAGACGGCGAGGCTTTCAGCGTGGGCCGGTCGGAATCGTTGTCTGATTTCGGCGGAGCATTGCTGTCGGCTGCGGAGGTTCCGCCGGCGGAAGAGGTCGAACTTCCCCCCGAGTTGGAAGCCGGCGCGCTGCTTTGCGCACCGCCTGAAGCTGTAGCGCTTGTCCCAGGGCGGCGCAGTACGGGCCGGTCTTGGTCGTCGCTGGGCCCATCGTGCTCCTTGGGCTTCGGCTTGGGCTGCTTGGCGGCCTGCGCGGCAAGCCTGGCTTCGAGCGGCGTTTCAGGCTTCCATTGCCCCTTGGCAACCCAGCTGCCTTTGACGTTCTGCGGTGTGGTCACCGTAAACCATCCCGCAGGCTCGCCGTAAGCCAGCGCTTGGTACAGGGTCTCGGGCTCCAGCGCCATGGGTTCGGGATTGGCCCCGTAGAGGCTGGCATCGTAGAAGTGGTCATTGATCCATAGCGCAATTGGCACTAGCCGTGTGTGGCCGCCGGGCAGGAACTCAATCACCGCGATGGCGCGCGGCCCACGTTTGTTCTTCTTGTCGCGCCGCTGCGTCTGCTGCTGGTCCTGGTCGGCCTGGTGGTGTTCGGTCCGGTCGCGAATCTGCGCGCTGACCAAAGTTGGCTGCAGCAGGACCGCGAGCAGCACTGCGGTGGCCCATTTGCCGGATTTGCGGTATAGATAGTGCGATATGGAAATCAAATCGAAAGCTCCCGACTTTACCCTGCCCGACGAAAACGGAAACCCGGTTTCGCTCGATCAGTTCCGCGGCCAGACCGTGGTCCTGTTCTTTTACCCCAAAGCCAACACCCCCGGTTGAACCATAGAGGCGTCCGGGTTCCGTGACGCATACAGCAAATTGCAGAAGGCCGGACTGGTGGTGCTGGGCATCTCCGGCGATACGCCGAAGGCACAATTGAAGTTTAAAGAAAAATACAGCCTGCCGTATACCTTGCTGGCCGACGAGAAGAAAGAGGTCGCCAAGAAGTTCGGCGTCCTCAAAGAGAAGAACATGTACGGCAGGAAGGTGATGGGCATCGCGCGCACCACGTTTCTCATCGGCCCGGACGGCAAAATCGCGCACATCTTCGAGAACGTCAAGCCCGACGGCCACGCAGAAGAAGTGCTGGCGGAGGTGAAGAAGGGGGGATAGGGGTTAGTGGCGGGTTGGCCAGCAGGCGGTATCGATTCCGGGTTCAAGAAAATAAATCCTCGGTTGAGGCATCCTCGCCAGGGGCTCCGGCATCTCTCGTGCCGGCAGGTAAACGTTCATCCCGCCCCTTCGTCCATGGGCCCCCCAGAGTCCGTATGGGGTACGAGGTGCTTGCCAGCTAGTTTGAGCAGCTACGTTCCAAGCAGCCCATAGGTAAGCATTGCCTGCTTCGACTCACGGGATCTATCCACACAGTGAGAAACAGAAGTTGCCACACGAAGTGGTAAGCCGTGATAATACTTCGATCGGGAACGCCACTACGTTGCGCGCGAATCTTAACCAACTGGCCGAAACCGTCGCTCTTGCTCCGTTAGGGCGATCTCGTGGTCGTTTCTTTGTCCCCGGATAAAGGACCGCCTCCAACGATTCCGTCGATCAACTGACCAACCAGGAGGTTGTATGAAAAGCAAGTTTGCCAGGGTCGCGTTAAGCGTGCTGCCCCTATTGTTCCTGATGTTGGCGCCAGCGTTTCTGGCGTCGGCGCAGGATACACCAGCCCAGCCTTCGGTGCTCACCAATCCCGATGTGAACTATCCGATCCACTTTGACATTTCACGACCGCTGCGCGACATGGCGACGGAGGTTTCGCCTCAGGTTGGTTTTCATGAGGCATCGCCAGTGCGATACCCCAAGCTGCAACAACTGATGGAGGCTGCCCGGCGGGGCGAGGAACCGGTCAAGGACGGGGCGCTCCAGAGCGCCACCATCGGCCCCCTGGTTAGCGCCACCATCGGCCTGAACCTACTCGGCGTGGGCAACGGCTTTCCCGGCTACACCGTTCCTGATGCCCCTCCCGATGTGAACCTGGCGGTGGGTGACACCCAGGTGGTGCAGTGGGTGAACGTATCCTATGCCGTTTTTAACAAGACAACGGGGGCCATCGTCGCCGGCCCCATCGCCGGCAATGCCTTCTGGTCCGGCTTTGGAGGCGGATGCCAAACCACCAACAGCGGCGATCCCATCATTCAGTGGGACAAAATCGCGCATCGCTGGCTGGCGCTCCAGAACGTGTTTTCGTCGCCCTACCTGACCTGCATCGCCGTCTCGACAACCGCGGACGCGACCGGCACCTACTACCGTTTTGCCTACTCACAGCCCGGCTTCCCGGATTACCCGAAGTGGGGTGTTTGGCCCGACGCCTATTACCAGAGCCAGAACAATTTCGGGGCGGGGGGAAGCAGCTTCGTTGGCGCCCGCGCATGCGCCTATGAGCGCGCCAAGCTGCTGGTAGGCGACTCTTCCGCAAAGCAAGTCTGCTTCCAGGCCGGCACTTTCGACGACAGTCTGTTGCCGGGCGATCTCGATTCCGCGGCCACTCTGCCGCCCGCGGGCGAGTCCGAGGTTTTCGTGGGCAGCATCGACAACGGAACACCTGCCGTTTACAAGTACCTGTTCCACGTGGATTTCACGACACCGGCGAATTCCACATTCACCGGTGCAGGCGGGACCTCGCCGATCCCGGGTGTGGCCTCGTTCAGTTTGGGTTGCGGTGGCGGTGCCTGCATCCCGCAACAGGGCACTACCGCTCTGCTGGATTCGCTGGGTGATCGCCTGATGTACCGGCTGGCTTACCGCAATTTCAGCGGAGACCACCAAACCTGGCTGGTGAGCCACTCAGTGACCGCAGGCAGCTCAGTGGGCGAGCGATGGTATGAGTTCCGCGCACCGGAAACGTCTACCAGCCTTTCAGTTTTTCAGCAGGGCACCTTCGCCCCTGACAGCAAATATCGTTGGATGGGCTCGATCGCTATGGACAGCGCGCAAGATATCGCTCTTGCATACAGCGTTTCCAGTTCGACCTCGTTCCCCTCAATCAGCTACACCGGCCGCGTGCCAACCGACCCCGCGGGTACGATGGAAACCGAGGCTTCCATCGTCGCCGGCTCGGGCTCGCAGCCCGACACCTCCAATCGCTGGGGCGACTACAGCAGCATGGCCATCGACGCCGCCGACGATTGCACCTTCTGGTACACGCAGGAGTACTACACGGTGACCACCTCATTCGATTGGAGCACCCGCCTGGCGTCCTTGAAGTTCCCCAATTGCGGTGGCGGCCCACCACCGCCGGACTTTACGATCTCAGCCTCGCCGTCCTCGGTCACCGTCGTTCAAGGCCAGCAGGGCTTCTCCACCATTACCACCACCGTCAGTGGCGGCTTTAACAACGCCATCAACCTGTCCGCCTCGGGAGTTCCTACGGGGACCACGGTGAGCTTCAGTCCGAACCCGATCGCCGCGCCGGGTGCCGGCAGCTCCACCATGACCATCAACGTGGGCGCCAGCACGACTCCGGGGACCTATCCCATCACGGTCACCGGCACTGGTGGCACCACCCAGCACAGCACCACCGTCACGCTAACGGTGACTTCTGCATCGTCAGGTGACTTTTCCATCTCCGCCTCGCCGTCCACTCGGACCATCAGGCGCGGCTCCCGTACCACCTACACGGCGACCGTGACAGCTTTGAATGGGTTCACCGGAACCGTTGGTCTGAGTCTCACGGGCTGTCCTCCTAGCAGCACGTGCTCATTCAGTCCAGCGTCGCTGACGCTGCCGCCTTCTCCGAAGAACTCGACACTCACGGTGTCCACGACTCGCAGAACCGGTACTGGGACATACACCTTGACGATCACCGGAACCAGCGGCACGCTGCACCACCCAACCACCGTAAGCCTAACGGTAACTCACTGACCCTGAAGCAGGGGCGGACCTGTATGTCCGCCCCTCTCCCTTCTTCTAAGCCGGTTTCAGTTGGCGTAGACCGGGTAGAGCCAGCCTTCAGGCTGGCGTCCAGGTCGCTCCACGTTACAAGTGCGCTTATCCGCAGCGGACGCGGCGCTTCAGCGCCGCGTTCGCCGTGGCCGAACGTTCCGCTCAAGCCGCTGAGGTTGTCGACCTCAGCGGCTTGAGCGATTTTCTCTTCCTGCCTTATACGGGGGGCTGAAGGCCCGCACTACCCGTACGGGCGGATACACCAATCCGGGAACCGCTGTGAAGTCCTCGGTCGGGATGACAGCCCGATTCCATGTCTTGCATAGGAGTGATCGGCGAAAAGCGAATAGCGAAAAGCGAATAGCGAATAGCGAATAGCGAATAGCGGCCCCTACAGCTTCTGCATCCGCTGCACGTCGCGCACCCCTGGGATCTTGCGCACGCCGGTGACGATGCGCTCCAGGTGCTTGAGGTCGGCGATATCGGCAACCAGGTCAACCGTAGCGTGGTCTTCGGCGGTCTTGGCTTCGATGTTGCGGATGTTGGTGTTCGCGTCGCTGATGACGGTCGCGATCTGTTTCAGCATGCCGGGCCGGTTATCGCAGAGGACCACCAGCTTTACCGGATATCCCGATGCCCAAGCTGGCGCAGCCGCATCTTTTCCCCACTCGACAGCGATGCGCCGGTCCGGTTCATACATCAGGTTGGTGACGTTGGGACAAGCCTTGGAGTGCACGGCCACGCCCTTGCCGCGGGTGACATAGCCAACAATGTCTTCGCCGCGAATCGGATTACAACAGCGCGCGCGGTACACCAGCAGGTCGTCGTGACCTTTGACCATGATGGCCGACGTTTCCGAGCCAAACACGCGGCGGATGACGCTGGTGAATCCTCCGGTCGGGTCTTTCTCCGGTTCGCCTGCGCCGGATATCCCAGACGAGGCGTCCGCCGGGAGCACGCGCGCCAGGATGCTGCGCGCCGAATACTTGCCATAACCGATGGCGGCCAGCAGATCGTCGGGCTTGGCCAGCCCATTTTCGCTGGCCACCCGCGTCAGTTCGGCTTCGCTCAGATTCTTCAGGGCAATGCGGTACTTGCGTGCCTCTTTTTCGATCAGCTTGCGGCCGATTTCGATGGCGCGTTCGCGCTGATGCACGTTCAACCAGTGCTTGATCTTCTGGCGGGCGCGCGGCGATTTCGCCAGTTGCAGCCAGTCCCGGCTGGGGTGATGGCCAGGCGCGGTTTGAATTTCCACGATGTCGCCGGAGCGCAGCTTGTAACGCAAGGGAGCCATGCGCCCGTTCACCTTGGCGCCCACACAGGTATGGCCAACCTCGGTGTGGACGGTATAGGCGAAGTCAATGGGCGTGGCATCCTGCGGCAGAATGACGATCTTGCCCTTCGGGGTGAAGGTGTAAACCTCTTCCGGGTAGAGATTGATTTTCAGCGTGGAAAGGAACTCGTCGGAGCTCTTCATGTCCCGCTGCCACTCCACCACCTGACGCAGCCATGCCAGCCGCTGCTCATCGCGCGCCGACACCGGGCCATCTTTGTATTTCCAATGCGCCGCAATGCCTTCCTCGGCCATCTTGTGCATTTCTTCGGTGCGAATCTGCACCTCGAAGGCATGGCCCTTCTCGGAGATGACGGTGGTGTGCAGCGACTTGTAGAAATTGTTGCGCGGGATGGCGATGAAGTCCTTGATCCGCCCCGGTACCGGCCGCCATTGATTGTGGATGATGCCCAGCACGGCGTAGCAATCGGATTCCGATTGCGTAATGATGCGCAGCGCCAGCATGTCGTAGATCTGGTCCACCGAAATGTGCTGCCGCTGCAGCTTCTGCCAGATGCTGTAAAGGCGCTTGATGCGGGCCTCCACCTTGGCCTGGATCTTGGCCTCCTTCAACTTCTGCCCGATGACGGTCTGCACCTCGGCCAGGAACGCTTCGCCCTCTTTGCGGCGTGACTCGATGGCTTCCTTGACCTGGTTGTAGGAAATGGGATCGACGTACTGGAACGCCAGATCTTCCAGTTCACCGCGAATTTTGCCCATCCCCAGGCGGTGGGCGATGGGAGCGTAAATCTCCAGCGTCTCTTTGGCGATTTTTCCCTGCCGCTCCGGCGAGAGGAACTTCAAGGTGCGCATGTTGTGCAAACGGTCGGCCAATTTGATGAGCACCACGCGGATGTCATCCATCATGGCCAGCACCATCTTGCGCACATTTTCGGCTTGCGCCTCTTCCGACGACGCGAAGTCGATCTTGCTGATCTTGGTGACGCCTTCGACGATGTGGGCGACCTGCTCGCCAAACTCAGCCTTGATCTCCTCGATGGTTACGGAGGTGTCCTCCACCGCGTCGTGCAGCAGGCCGGCGACAATGGCGGTGGGGTCCAGGCGCATCTCCGCCAGCAGGGTCGCAACCTCGAGGGGATGGGCCAGGTAAGGCTCTCCCGACTCGCGCGCCTGTCCTTTGTGATGTTCGAGGGAGAATTCGTAGGCCTTCTTGATCAGGGCCTGATCGTCGTCGGGCCGGTAGGAGCGGACTTTACGCAGGAGATCGCGAAAACGGGTGACAGTCAGAACATTGGTCGCGATGTGTTGGCGCAAAGTCGCCATGTCCGATTATACGATGTTATTCGCACGCACCTGACGCGGCGCTCGTTTTCGATTTTGCCGACGATGTGTTACAGCTAACAGCGAACCTGCTTGCAGGAGCGAACATGCGCGTACTGATCAGCGGCGCTTCGGGATTGATAGGACGGACGCTGACCCCGGCTTTGATTTCGGCTGGTCACGAATCGGTTGCACTGGTCCGGCGGGCGGCACGCCAGAACGAGGTGCAATGGAATCCGGGCGAGCGACTCGAGGCGGAGAAAGTTGCGGGCGCGGATGCCATCGTCCACCTTGCGGGCAAGAACGTTGCAGGTCGCTGGACGGAAAAGTTTAAGCGGGAAGTGCTGGAGAGCCGCGCGCAGGGAACTCGAACTCTGGCGAATGCAGCCGCCGAATCGTATCGCCGAAGCGGACAGCCGCACATTTTCATTTCAGCTGCCGGAATTAATTATTACGGAAGCCGTGGCGACGAACTGCTGACCGAGGAGAGTTCTACGGGGCAGGGATTTCTAGCCGAGGTCAGCCGGCAGTGGGAAGCCGCGACCGCTCCCGCCAGCGAAGCTGGATTGCGGGTTGTCAACCTTCGCATTGGAGTGGTGCTTGCCCATGATGGTGGCGCGCTTAAGCCGCTGCTGTTGCCGTTTCGACTTGGGCTTGGCGGGCGGAGCGGCAGCGGAAAGCAGTTCTGGAGCTGGATCGCCTTTGACGATGTGATCGGCGTGGCGCTGTTCGCCCTGCATAACGACAGCTTGCGAGGCCCGGTGAACACGGTGGGACCCGAGCCTGTTCGCAACGAGGAGTTCGTGCGCGCGCTGGGAGAGGAACTCCATCGTCCAACAATTTTCCCGCTGCCAGCCTGGATTGTGCGCACACTCCTGGGCGAGATGGGAGAGGAGTTGCTGTTGACCTCAATTCGCGCCGAACCCGCAAAACTGAAGGCCGCCGGATACAGCTTCATTCACTCTGATCTGAGGGACGCCATCCATACTGCCGTGCGCGGAAAGTGAACGCCAAGCAAAAGGCCTCGTCGCGACGAGGCCTGTCGTCATAACTAATTGCTAATTGCTAATTGCTAGTTGCTAATTGCTAATTGCTTTCCTGCGGCGTGACCGACACGAACTTGCCCATCTGGCCGCGGTCCTTGAACTCAACTTTGCCCGTCACCTTGGCGAACAGGGTGTCGTCTTTGCCGCGGCCAACGTTGAGACCCGGCTTGATGCGGGTGCCGCGCTGCCGCACGATGATGGAGCCGCCCGAAACCATCTGGCCTCCAAACGATTTCACGCCCAGCCGCTGTGCATTCGAGTCGCGGCCATTCCGGGAACTACCTAAACCTTTTTTGTGTGCCATTGCAATATCCTTAAAATCTGCCGCCGGCTAAAGCCGGCTCGTTAAGTATGACTGCCCAACGCCGGCCTGAAGGCCGGCCCTACCGACAATCCTAACCTTCCTGCAAATCAGAACCGCCTTCGCGGCCTCGCGAGACCACCCGCCGGATTCGCGCGGGAAGCCCCAGCAACACCGCATCGAAGCGCCTGGCCAAAGTAACCAGGGCCGGGATCAAATGGTGTAGCAGCATCAGCCGTTAAGCCTTCAGCGCCTTGCCGTCCACGTTAATGCCGGTGATCTTCACGGCGGTAAACGGCTGGCGGTGTCCGTTCAGCTTCTTGTATTGCTTCTTGCGCTTGAAGTGGAACACCAGGATCTTATCGGCGCGCCCCTGCTCAACCACCTGGCCGCTGACGAAGGCCTTCGACGGCTTGACCAGTTCGCCCTCGGCGCCGCTGACGGCCAGCACTTCATCGAACTGAATGTTTTCGCCGCTGGTCTGCGGCAGCTTCTCGATCTTAATCACGTCCCCGGGTGCGACGCGATACTGCTTTCCCCCGGCGCGGATCACCGCGTACATGGCAATGCCTCCATCTAAAAATCTGTCATCCCGAGCGAGCGCCGCGAGTGCCTGTCCCGCCACAGCCAACTTGGAACCGATCAAACAAATTTTGTCATCCCGAGCGACGAGGTCGTACGCGCAGCGGACGGCCGAGGAGTCGAGGGACCTGCTTTTCGCTTGGTGCCCCAGGTTCGCGGCCCTCTTTTGGACGCTAACCTGGGTATCTCTGCCCAGCCGCGACTTACGCGGTTGTGCCCTTAAACTCTTTGTGCGCTTGCACTTCCCCGAGCCAGGAAGGAGACCTTCACGGAAAGGCGGGGTGCCCCTGACGGGACCTGCTAGTACAGGCAAACCATAGAAGTGTAGCGTGTTTGGGCAGGGTTGGTCAAACGGACTGATAATCCAGGCAGCGTCCTAACAGTGCGTTGCTGGGGTTAACTGAGCGGTATCACAATTACAGCTACCCGGAGAAGCAGGACGCGAACCTCAGTGAGCTCCCCTCGCTTGTCGGGAAGATTAAGGTCAGAATGGGCCCTGTTATCCGGCTTTGGCGTGTGTTGCACATCCAAATCTTTGATCGCCCGGATATCTCCTACCACCAAACATATTATGGCATTGTCATTCGGATTCCTGCTGGCCTGTTGTTTGGTCGCCTCTGCAGAGGCGTATTTCTCCCAGTTGACTGACATGCCGCCGTCGTGAGCCCTAAATACACCTACTTCAAGTTCTCCACTTCTGAAGTGACGCCGATGAGCGCGCATGAAAACTGAATCCGCATTCGGTATTTCTTCAACGGGGCCACATTAGTGCATCAGCCACGCAAAGAGTCCAAGGTTGAAAGTCTTGGGGTCCATACTGCCTTTAATCTTTTGCGTCCCGTAATTGTCTCCGTAAAATGCCGCCGTTTCATTTGGCTCTGCTGGTATGTTAACGAGCAACTCCCACCAGGGCTGCCGCTTCCAATGAAGGTCAATGCTGCCATCCGGCCCAAGGCCGATCTTTGGAGGAGGGAGATGAATGTTATACAGTTTAAGAAGTCGGTCTGAATGTAGGGTCAAGAACGCGACCGCACGATCAAGTGTGTCCTTTGAGTATGGCTGGCTGCCCTCCCCATCCCAATTGTCTGCGAGTTTGAGCATCTCTCTTGCTTGCTCAATTTCTGCCTTCAGATCGTCTTCTGCTTTTAGATCGTCCGGCTCATCATAGCGCACCCAATCTTCAACCCTCGGGGCGTCTCGTTCCCACCCGGAAATCGCTTGTGCTGTCGGCATGCCTCCTCCGTCTCCTTAATAGGTTAACCCAGGAGCCAAGATCGTTACTCCCGAATCCTTCATAATGGCTCTCAATGTCTCTTCTTTCTTAATTGCGCGTTCAATGAGTTCCTTCATCGTTGCGATGTCATTGCTGTCGAGCGCAAAATATTGATCGGTTTTTCTGTCGAAGTCATCGCGCTGAGTTATTTTCAACATGTGAACAATCATCGCTGCATCGGGTTTCTCAGAAACGTTGTGATGAAAGATAGGGCGGAGATCGGTCATAATTCTGGCCCCGCTAAAGATGCGCTCGTGAGCTGTAAGGACTGGCCCAGCTTTGGCAGCCGTCCCGATTGCACGCTCAAGCGACAAAGCAGTTACAAGAACCCTCCGAAGCCTCCTCCATTGAACATCGGCATTTTCTGCTGAAAATGTTTGTGCCCTTTGTAGGGCCGCAAAAACCGCTACGTCTAGGAATTCTTCTATTGGCTGTTCCCAATCCTTTTCCCTTGTGGCATAGAGGCTTGCCAATACCCGAACAAGCCCCAAAACGAGAGGATATGGCAATCCCGATTTGCCTGAGACTTGGGAAGAAAGCTCAAAAACATTGAATGCCGGTTCTGCCTTGACGAGGGCGTCAAGGAATCCTTCTATCTTGTCATCCGGCAGCTCCAAGAGCTCTTTGATGTTGGCAATCTGCTGCTCTGGAACTCTGAAGGCCATTGAGCTAATCTAGTTTTAGATGCAAAACTGGCTTCATGCTATTCAGAATCAAGAAGATTGTCAAGTGCTTGATTATAAAAGAATAATCGTGACTAACTTCCTAACAAATCAGCAATTTCCCGGGAGTTCCCCCAAATCCCATACGTGATCTGAAATCTTCGCTTCCATCGCGGGCGTCACGCGAAGCCGTTCTGTGCGTCCGGCAGAAATTATAAAACGCAAACCACGGGCATAGGCGTATTTCCGATTTGCCCACTTCTTGCTGAAAGCGTCGGAATCGATATTCATTACGCTCAAATGCAGAAAGTCTATGCTGCCGCTCGGGGACGGCGAGCAACGGTACCCGCCGAAGTCGTGGATGTACAGATAGTCCCAAGAGTCGGAATGCCTGATTTTGAGCGGATTTGCACGTCCCACATTGAGAGACAGAATCTTTCAATCTGAATGGGAATGCGCCGCATGACGCGGCTCACGAAGGTTCACCTGCTAGCATAACCTTGTGTCCCCGCTGCTTGAGGTCCGAAATCTCACTGTCGAATTTGCTACCGCGCAGGGAAGCGTGACCGCTGTCCGCGATGTGAGCTTTCAGATTGCGCCCGGCGAGGTGCTGGGACTAGTGGGGGAGTCGGGCTCGGGGAAGTCGGTTAGCGCGCTGGCCATTCTGCGGTTGCTGCCGCCACAGGCTCGCATTCACGGCTACATTCGATTCGGTGGAGAAGATCTGCTCGCCATACCGGAACCGGAGATGCGCCACATCCGCGGCGCCGGAATCAGCATGATCTTTCAGGAGCCGATGACCGCGCTCAATCCGGTGATGAGAGTGGGCGATCAGATTGCCGAGGCGGTGCTGGCGCACAACGGTTCCGCAGCGGGAAGTCAAGGGTTCGCAGAAAAGCAGGTCCCTCGACTCGGTCGCCACGGCGACCTCGCTCGGGATGACAAGAACAATGGTGACCTTAACGGCGCGCCTGAAGCCGTGCCCCTTCAAATCACCAAGGGCGAAGCCTGGCGGCGGGCGGTCGATGCGCTGCGCACCGTCTCCATCGCGGATGCCGACCGGCGGGCGCGCGATTACCCGCATCAGCTCTCGGGAGGCCAGCGCCAGCGCGTTATGATTGCCATGGCCGTGGTGAACCGGCCGTCGTTGCTGATCGCCGATGAGCCGACGACTGCGCTCGATGTCACCATTCAGGCGCAAGTGCTCGAACTTCTCAGCGAGCTGCGGGAGAAGTTTTCTCTGGCGATGCTATTCATCTCCCACGACCTTGCCGTCGTGTCGCAGGTATCGCACCGTATTGGAGTGATGTACGCCGGCAGCCTGGTCGAAATGGGAACGGCGCAGGAAATTTTCACCCATCCGGCGCATCCTTACACGCGCGGGCTGTTACACTCTGTCCCGACGCTGCGCACCGAGCGCAGCCAACCGCTCCAGACCGTCGAGGGAACTGTGCCTGCCATTACTGCGCTGCCACCGGGCTGTGCTTTCGAGCCGCGCTGCTGTTGGCGCGTCGCCGCTTGTGCGGTGGCGCTGCCGCCGCTGGTCGAAGTTGCGCCCGGCCATCTGGCCCGCTGTCCGGTTGTTTCCGCGGAGGTCCGCTGAGCGATGCGCCTCCTCGTACTGAGCGACGTTCATGCCAACCTGGAAGCCTTGGAAGCGTGCCTGGCCGCCGCTCCCGCCTACGACCTGGTGGTGAACCTGGGGGATGTGGTGGGCTACAATGCGTCGCCCAATGAAGTGTGCGAGCGGCTGCGCGCCCTGGGCGGGCCGATAGTGCGCGGCAATCATGATCGCGCCTGCACCGGGCTGACCGACCTGTCTGAGTTCAATCTGGTGGCGGCCATGTCAGCGCGCTGGACCCAGGTCGCGCTGGCGACTGAGCATCTGGATTGGCTGCGCAGCTTGCCCTCGGGGCCGGTCCAGGTTGATGAATTACCCGGAATAGAACTCGCGCACGGGTCCCCGCGCGATGAAGATGAGTACCTGTTGAACGCTTTCATAGCCAGCACTATTTTTCGCGTGCCCTGCCACCCCGACATTATGATGTTTGGCCACACCCATCTGCAGGGTGGGTTTGTTTGCCAGGAGGGCAGGACGCGTGCCCTGGTGCCGGATTACGAAAGTATGGAAGGCGCTGCGGAGTCCACTCTGAAGCTTTTGCCGGGTGAGCGTTATCTCATTAATCCCGGCTCAGTCGGGCAGCCCCGCGATGGTGACTGGCGGGCGGCCTTCGCTCTCTATGAGAACAACGGGGATGCACCCGCGCGGCTCACCTTCTACCGCGTTCCCTACGACGTCAAACAAGCGCAGGACCGAATTATTGCGGCCTCGCTGCCCGAGCGGCTGGCACTACGGTTGGCCACGGGGCGGTAAAGCAAGCATTTACGCGGCAAAAGGTGGGCTCCGCGACGGCGGAGGAGGTCGCCGCATCCAAAATAGTTGGGGGTAAACTACACGTTATGCCCTTCCGTCCATTTCCCGGAAAATCCCGCTACCGCTCGCAGGAGTTCGACGGTGGCGCAATTGATAGTTCGGACGAAGGCTACCTCGTCGCCTACATTGATGGCGGGGCCCGCGGCAATCCCGGTCCGGCGGGATATGGCGTCGTCATCGAGGACGAAATTGGCCGTCCGGTCGCCGAACTCAGCGAGTTTCTCGGCCGCCAAACCAATAATTACGCCGAGTATTCGGGCCTGCTGGCGGCGCTCAATTACACCGTCAGGCACGATTTTAAAGCGCTGAAGGTGGTCAGCGATTCCGAGTTGATGGTGAAGCAGATCAACGGCGAGTACAAAGTCAGCAGTCCCGCGTTGAAGGAGCTTCATGCCCGGGCGATGAAGATGATCGACCAGCTCGACTACTTCGAGATAAAGCACGTGCTTCGCGAGAAGAACCGGGACGCCGACCGCCTGGCGAACTTGGCCATGGATCGCGGGATCGCAAAGAAAGCGCCGGCGGTAAGCGCCACGGACGTCGGCGGCGTTGCCTCGGTAGTGCCCGAACTCAATGGCGTGGTGCGCGACGGCGTCGTCCAGTTCCTCGGGAATCCACTCCCCGATGGAACGCTGGTCAAAATTCGCGCGGCTACACCCATGGCAAAGAAATAGTCGTCTAGGCTGAAGCCCTGGCTCGCGTCATCGCCGGCGCGGCGAAGCCCGCCCGCATTTGTGGTGGCTCGACGGTCTGTATCTCCTCTGGCGGGTTCTCCACCGCCCACGCCAAAGCCTGCGTCATCTGTTGCAACGTCACCAAGGCGAGCCGTTGCGCGCCCTCGCGGGTGGCCGGAAACAGCCTTGCCAGGGCATACAACGGAATAAGCGCGTACGGCCATCTGCGTCCCGGCCCCAGTACATACCAGGGACGCACGAAGGTCGCTCTCATGCCACTCTCGCGGACCAGCCGTTCACCTTCGGCGCGTGCTGCCTGATATTCCTGCATGATCGGCGCCGGCCGCGCAACACTGAGATAGACGAAGTGGCGCACCCCAGCTTCGACCGCCGCGTGTACCGCTTCCTGGCAGGACTTCAAATCGATGGCGCGAAATTCGGCGGCCTTTCTTGGGTTGGGATGCGCCACGCCAACCAAATGAACGAAGGTGTCGGCTGGCGCTATTCGCGAGGCATAGCTTTCTGCGCGCAGCGCGTCGCCACTCACCGCCTCGCAGCCAGTTGCCAGCTTCGACTCAGAGCCGGGGCGGACCAGCGCGCGCACGCGGTGTCCGCGGCGCAATAATTCCCTCGCCAAACTGCTTCCCATGAAGCCCGTCCCGCCCGTGAGGAACACCTCGTGTTGCGTGGAAGCCATCCGCCTCTCCCGTTGCACTAAGATTCAATCGCCGAATTCTAGTACGGCTTTGGCGAGATGTCAGATTCTTTTGTGTCATTATGATTCTGTCGCTGGTGCGCCAGTTGCTGGCCGATGCTGCTGTGCTTCCAGACTGGCTTTCCCATGTTCGTTGACGAAGCAAGAATCCGGGTGAAGGCGGGCGATGGCGGCAACGGCTGCATGGCCTTCCGGCGCGAGAAGTTCGTGCCGCGCGGCGGTCCCTCGGGCGGCGATGGCGGTCATGGCGGCGACGTGGTGATGGAATCGAGCGAGCGCCATAACACCCTGGTGCACTTCCGTTTCAATCCCGAATACAAGGCCGAGCGCGGACGCCATGGCGAAGGTTCCAATAAAACCGGCCGCGAGGGCGAAAACGTGGTGCTGAAGGTGCCTGTCGGGACCATCGTTTACGACGAAATGACCGGCGAACTGGTGCATGACTTTTCCCATCCCGATGAGCGCATGGTGGTGGCGCGCGGCGGCCGCGGCGGTCGCGGCAATGCCCGCTTCGCGACCTCGGTCCATCAGGCCCCGCGCGAGCACGAGCAGGGACATCCGGGAGAAGAGCGCGCGCTGCGACTGGAGCTGAAGCTGCTTGCCGACGTGGGACTGGTTGGCTATCCCAACGCCGGCAAGAGTACGCTGATCTCGCGCATCTCGGCGGCGCGGCCCAAGATCGCCGATTATCCCTTCACCACGTTGCAACCCAACCTGGGCGTGGTGGCTGTCGGGGAAGCGCCCAGCGAGGTCAGCTTCGTGGTCGCCGACATACCTGGACTCATCGAGGGCGCCAGCCAGGGCGCGGGGCTGGGCACGCAATTTCTGCGGCACATCGAGCGCACCCGCTTGCTCGCACACCTGGTGGACGTCTCCGACGCCAGCGGCCGGCCTGACCCGGTGCAGGACTACGAGTTGATCACTCGCGAGTTGGCAAACTTCGGCGCAGGACTGGATTCGAAACCGACGATCGTCATCGCGTCGAAAATGGATGTGGCCAGCAAAGACAAGCTTGCCAAGCTGAAGCGCTACTGCAAGCGCAAGAAGCTGGAGCTATTTCCCATCTCGGCGGTGACCGGCGCCGGGATTGACGACCTGAAGTGGGCGATGGCCGAACAGGTGGAGAAATTGCGGCGAGGAACTTCCGGGCCGCTCGCGGGTTCATAACCATTCCGGTTACACTGGCCTTCACCGCATCTCCTGGAAGCGAGTTACCTTGCCGACTCAATCGCGCACCAACGCGCCACCCCGCTGGATTCTCTTGGCGACCCTGCCATTCCTGTTGTTCCTGTTGGCGTCCTGTCTGCCACTGCGGGGCCAGCAGACGCCGACCTTCTCCTCCGACGTCAAAGTGGTTAATGTGCTGGCGACCGTCCGCGACAAGCACGGCCAGATCGTCATCAACCTCACCAAAGACGATTTCAAGCTGGAAGAAGACGGCCGGCCGCAGACGATCCGCTACTTCGCCAAAGAAACCGATCTCCCTCTCACCCTTGGTTTGCTGGTGGACACTAGCATCAGTCAGCGGCGCGTCCTGGAGCAGGAGCGCATCGCCAGCTACGCCTTTCTGGAACACCTGATGCGCGAGGACAAGGACAAGGCCTTCGTCATTCATTTCGACTGGGAGATCGAGCTGTTGCAGGACCTGACCGCTTCGCGCCAGAAGCTGAACGTCGCTCTGGAGAAGCTGGACAATCCGCAGTTCCAGCAGAGCGGCGGGGGCGGCTCACCCGGTCCGGGAGGCCATCACCGGGGCGGAGGCACCACGCTCTACGACGCCGTCTTCCTTGGCTCGGACGAACTGATGCAGAAGCAGCAGGGCCGTAAGGCGCTCATCATCCTCTCCGACGGGGTGGACACCGGAAGCAAAGTGACGCTCACGCGTGCGATCGAGGCGGCGCAGCGCGCCAACACGCTGGTTTATTCCATCCTGTTCGCCGACCGGGAATCCTATGGAAACCGCGACTATGGTGTCCACATAGGTGGGTTAGGGGGAGGATTGGGCGGTCCCGGCGGAGGCGGCATGGGTCGCGGCGGTCCTCAGAGGTATCCCCGGGAATCTCATCCCGACGGTAAGAAAGTTATGGAGCAGATTTCCAAGGAGACGGGCGGCCGCTTCTTTGAGGTCTCCAAGAAACAGCCGATCGATCAAATCTACGCCAGCATTGAAGAAGAGCTGCGTAAGCAATACAGCCTGGGCTACACCCCGGACAAGTCCGACACCGCACCTGGCTACCGCAAGATCCATCTGACAACCACGCAGAAAGACCTAGTGGTGCAAGCCAGAGACGGCTACTACAGCAGCGGTGCCGCCCAGCCTTAGTTTTGGGCTCGGCTCCCGTCACTTGCTGAATGAATCGGAACCTTCAATTAGATGCAAGATGTAAGACCGCTCCCGTTCTAAACATATAATCATTGCCGATTGGGGTGCTGGGAGGTCGTGATGAAGATTCCGCGCCGGTTCGCCTTGGTTGTGGCCATATGCATCGTTTGGTCGCTCGCTGCCCATTCCGGAGAAGCACCGGCTCCCGAACTGAAGACGGCAGCAGTCGCTGCATTCAAGAATGGTTTGGCCTTCGTGGTCAAGCAGGGAGACGTACGCCTGGAAGCAGGAGTTGGGAATCTGGAACCAGTGCCAAATGCGACGCTTGGTTCTTTGTGGATTGCCCCCAATGATGCCGGTGCGTCGCTCGATCGAGTCGTAGCTCGGCGCAACAAACTGTCGGTGCAACAGAACCTAACCACCCTCGCCAACGTCCTGCTGGCAAATGCCGGCAAGGTGGTGACGGTAGTTGATAACAGCCAAAAAGAATATACCGGCGAGATTGTCGGGTTTCGGCAGGCACAGCCAGCAGAAAGAGCGGGTGATGGCGCTGCACCGTTGTCCAGCTCATCGGGGGAAAGTTTCTATGCCAACGGTTTGACATCTACACCGCAGCCACACGGTGCGCCGGAATTCCTGCTGCTGAAATCCGATGGCAAGCTCCTGGCCCTTTACTTCCGCAATATAGCGCGAGTGATTCTGCCTGCGGATTCCGTTTTGCAACAAGCTCAGGAAGAAGAACGCAAGTCCCTGCAATTCAAAATCAAAGGCGTAATCGACCATGCCAGCCTGACGATGGGTTATCTGGAACACGGGCTGGGCTGGACGCCCTCATACCTGGTTTCACTGCAAGGTGACAACAAAGCCCAGATTACGATGCAAGCCGTGCTGGTCAACGACGCCGAGGACTTAAAGAATACCGACCTCTTCTTCGTGGTAGGGGTCCCCAATTTCGCCTATTCCAACATTCCGTCCCCGATGGCCCTGCAGCAAAGCTTGCTGGAGTTCATGCAGGCAGCCGCTAAGAAAGATGATATGTCATCACGCTATTCGAACGCGATCATGGGGCAGGGGTTTGGAGGGGGAATGGTTGATCGTGCCGAGCTGGCAGCCCCAAGTCTCACATCCACCACCGAAGAGTTGCAGGGAGCGCAGGAAGAAGATCTTTTTCTGTATAGCCGAAAGGATGTGACCCTGGGGCGAGGCGAACGCGCCACTTACAACGTGTTCTCCGACACCGTGAGTTACGAGCATATTTACGAGTGGAACCTGGAAGACCAGCCTCGCGTGGATGGATTCGGCAACCCACAAAATATCTCAGCTACAGGATCGGACCGCTCCCTGAAAGAGAATGTCTGGCACGCATTGCGGCTCAAGAATACGACGAAGTTTCCCTGGACGAGCGCCCCCACTCTAGTCATCTCCGGCACCAAACCAATTGCCCAAGATACCCTGCCCTACACTCCGAAGAGTGCGAGCTCGAACCTCAAGCTGACCATCGCCACCGACATCCGTGCCAGCCACGAAGAAAATGAGGTCGAGCGGCAGAGAGATGTCCAGCGGCGGCGCAACTACAACTATGACGAGGTGACGGTCGAAGGAAAGCTGACCATCAAGAACTACAAAAGCAAAGAAGTGCGATTGAGTATCGCGGACCGCGTGCGGGGAACCGTGGAATCTCAGACCGACAACGGGAAGTCCGAGAAGTTGGCGGAAGCCATCGCAGTAGACAACCCGCTCAGTCGGATGACATGGGAAGTCACGCTGCAAGCGGGGGAGGAAAGGGTCATCAAGTACCGCTACAAGGTGTGGCTGCGCGTTTAGAGCATTCTCACACTTGGTGTATAGGGCGGAGCACCGCTTTAGCGGTGCGTTAAGATTCGGGCATGAATCGGCTTTAGCCGCTGGGTAAAGGAAACATCACCTCAGACGCTAAAGCGCGCTCCAAGCCGGCAGCACAGTTATGCACGCCTGAAAGGCGTGCTCCACCCATGGTCGCCTATATATTACCCATGACCCATATATTAGAAGTGAAACGACGGTAAGCCTGGCATGAATGTCCTAGAATTCAGCGCGCTGATCGGGCTTGGTTCGTTGCTTGCCGGATTTCTGGGAGCACTGACCGGCCTGGGCGGCGGGGTGGTGATAGTGCCGATGCTGGCGCTGCTGTTCCACGTGGACATCCGCTACGCCATCGGCGCCTCGCTGGTTTCCGTGATCGCGACCTCTTCCGGCGCGGCCGCCGCCTATGTGCGCGAAGGCTACTCCAACATTCGCATCGGCATGTTTCTGGAAACCGCAACCACGGTTGGCGCGCTCGCCGGAGTCGGCGTCGCTCTGTACGTCTCCAGCAGCGCGATAGCGATTGTGTTCGGGGTGGTACTGCTTTACTCCGCGTATCTGTCCAGCCGCCATTATGTGGATGGCGCGCCTGTGCCTTCCTCGAAACTGGCCGAGCGGTTGCACCTGCATGGCGCCTATCCCGGTCCACACGGAAAAGAGTCCTACAACGTCACAGGTGTTCCCGCCGGATACGGTCTGATGTTCATCGCGGGCGCGCTCTCCGGACTGCTGGGTATCGGCTCGGGCGCGGTGAAAGTGCTGGCCATGGACCGGGCGATGAAGATTCCGTTCAAGGTTTCGACCACCACCAGCAACTTCATGATCGGCGTGACGGCGGCCGCGAGCGCGGGACTGTATCTTCACCGCGGCTACATTGCGCCCGGCCTGGCAATGCCGGTGATGCTGGGCGTGCTGGCGGGATCGCTCATCGGCGCGCACGTGCTGATGAGGGCCAGAGTCAAGGTACTGCGATACTTGTTTGCTGCCGTCATCGTGGTGCTGGGATTCGAGATGATCTACAAAGGAATAGCCGGACGACTATGAGCACGCAAAATTGGAACGATCATCGCATTGAAGTGATCATTGGCGCGCTGCTGCGCACTGGGGTGATTCTTTCCGCCAGTGTCGTTCTGCTCGGCACCGTAGTTTACCTGGCTCGCCATGGCGGCGAAATTCCCAACTACAGCGTGTTCCGCGGCGAACCCGACAACCTGACCAGTGTGATCGCCATCTTTCACGGGGCGACGGGCATGAGCGGCCGGGCGATTATCCAACTCGGATTGCTGCTGCTGATCGCAACCCCGGTCGCGCGGGTCCTGTTTTCAGCCATTGCCTTCGCCATCGAGCGCGACTACCTGTATGTCGTCATCACCTTGATCGTCCTGGGAATTCTTCTGTTCAGCCTCTTTGAATCGAGCGCGTGAGTTTTGGCGGCATGCGCTTGCCAAAGGCGCTGCGACCCGTTATTGTCGAAAACCGCCGCCTAGGCGGCAGGTGATTTGCTATCCATTGGGGGAGGAAGAATGGCGGGAGTAAATCTTGCAGATGCGCGGCGCGTGATCGCGGCCGCCGAAAAGAAGGCGCAGGAAATCGGCCAACCCATGAACATCGCGGTGGCGGACGAGGGCGGCAACATCGTGGCGCATGTGCGCATGGACGGCGCCTGGATCGGCAGCATCGATATTTCCATGAAGAAGGCCTACACCGCGCGCGCATTCGATATCACCACCAAGGACCTGGCCGCACATGCGCAATCGGGCGGACAGTTCTTCGGCATTCATGTCTCCAACGATGGCAAAATCATGATCTTTGCCGGAGGCATTCCGCTGAAACGCGACGGCAAAGTCGTGGGCGCGATCGGCGTAAGCGGTGGTTCGGGCGAGCAGGACCACGCCGTCGCCGAAGCCGGCGCGGCCGCGTTTTAAGCAGGAGGTTGTGAGATGGTGCAGGACATTTTCACTGCCATTACCGCCAACGACAAGGAACGGGTGGCGCAGTTGATTGCGGCCGAGCCCGGTGCAGCGCACGCCCGCAATGCAGGCGGCATTTCTGCGCTGATGCAGGCACGTTATGAAAACCGGCTGGAGATCGTTGACTTGTTGCGCCCGGCGGCGGGTGATCTCGACATCTTCGAGGCCGCCGCTTTAGGCGACGTCGCGCGGCTCAACCAGCTGCTGGCGAACGATGGCGAGCTGGTCAAGGCGCGCAGCGGCGACGGTTTTAACCCGCTGCATCTGGCGTGCTTCTTCGGGCAGCTGGAAGCGGCGGAAACCCTGCTCCGCCACGGCGCCGACAGCAATGCCGTGTCGCCCAGCCAGATTTCAGTGATTCACAGCGCGGCTGCGTCGCGCAATGCAGCGTTGCTGAAGCTGGTCCTACGCGCAGGAGCGAATCCCGACTCTCGACAACAGCGTGGGTACACCGCCTTGCACGAGGCAGCCATGCACAACAGTGTGGAGAGGGCGCAAGCGCTGTTGGACGCGGGTGCCGATCCGGCCATCAAGACTGATGCGGGCCAGACTGCGGCCGATATGGCAGCGCAGAATGGCAGCAGGGAAGTGGTCGAGTTGCTGAGCTCACGGAAATAGGACGGGGGGAGAGACAAACACTATTGGGCTTCGACCCGGCCGGTTGCGACGGCGGAGTGGTTGCGGAGAATTACGGTTCCAGTGAGCACGGCGCAAAACAGCAACAGCACTCGCGCCACATTAGCGTGAAGCACGGGGTCGCCCAGCAGGATTCGTGCCAGTCCGAAGCCGGCGCCGGCTGCGCAAAAAGCGAAATAGAGCTTTTCCTTGATGCAATGGGAGAAGCGCAGCAGGACCAGAAGGACAGTCGTAACGATCACATAAATAGCCAGCAGAATGATGGTGCCCGCGATCTTCTCGCGATGGATGGAAAAGGCCGCGGCGTGAGAAACCGCCAGTTGCAGTCCAGCCACACCCATAAAAAAGACGGAATGCACCAGCGCGATGATCGCCCGTTTGCGGTTGGTGATGATGGCGAAACGATCCATAAACACTCTTACAGTGTGTCGCGCTGGCTGAACATCTGGCTGTGACCGAAATCACACGGGGATAGGTTTTTCTTAGAGCGTGTTTCATAAACAGTGCCTCAGCGTAATCCAGAAGCACGCGAGATAGAAGAAGGCGCGGTAGGTGGAGAGTAGATGCTCATGACGAACCAGCAACCGGCGGAATTGACCAAGCCAAGCGTTGGTTCGCTCCACAATCCAGCGGCGAACATAACGCCGCAGTTTACGTCCATCTTCGAAGCGCCGTTGCTTGTTGTTCTTGCGATAGGGCGCAATCAGTTCGATGCCTCGCTTCTTCAGTCGCTGGCGCAGCGGGTCAGAGTCGTAGCCACGGTCGGCGATTACGCGCTCGGGCTTTTGCCGCGGCCGGCCCTTGGGACGAGGCACGCGGACTGCGGCGAGCGTGGCTTCCGCAAGCGTAACTTCTGCCGGAGAGGCACTTTCCAGCCGAACTCCCAGCGGAAGACCTTGACCGTCGACCAGTACCATCCACTTCGTGCCCTTGCCCCGCTTGGTTTTACCCACCGCGAGGCCCCCTTTTTGGCCGGGGCGAAGCTGCCGTCCAGGAAGGTCTCGTCCCATTTCAGCAGGCCCTCTTCATCCAGAGCCCCCAGCAGGGCACGCCATGCCTCCAGCCAGACGCCTTCCTCTTCCCATTGCTTCAGCCGCCGCCAGCAGGTCGAGGGCGAAGGAAACTCCTCGGGCAGGAACCGCCAAGCGGCACCGGTTTGCAGAATCCACAGAATGCCTTCCAAACAGGCCCGGTTCAACGCCCACGGTCGGCCCCGGTTGTCCCGCCGACGCTTTGGTTCGGGAAGTAATGGCCCAATCAGCTCCCACTGCTCGTCCGTCAACAGCTTCTGCCGTTTCTTCATGACAGAAGCTCACCAGTTCACCTGCCTCACGCATAAGTACCTGATGTGAGGCCGAACCTATTTATGAAACACGCTGTAGTGACTGGCGATCTCCGTGGCCTGGATGCCGGCGTGTATCACTTCAATCCGGCGGATGTATCGCTAGCGCTTCTGCGAACAGGTGATTTTCGCGGAAATCTAGCTCAGACGACGGCGATGGAGCCCGCCGTGGCTCACGCGCCTGCGACCATCATCTGTACCGGAACGTACTGGCGAAACGCCTGGAAGTACCAGGCGCGCACCTATCGCCATTTCGGTTGGGACAGCGGCACTCTGTTGGCGAATATGCTGGCCGTTTCTGCGGCCTCGGGGCTGCCGGCCGAGATTGTGCTCGGGTTCGTAGACTCCGAGGTGAACCTCCTGCTCGATCTCGATACGCGGCGTGAAGTCTCATTGTGCCTGGTACCAATTGGGCACACAGCGAAGAGTGCCCTGCCAGCTCCGAGAGAGGCTCAAGCGCTCGGTCTGGAGACGATCCCGCTCTCCGAGAATGAGGTTGTATACCCCGCCATGCTTGAGATGCACGACGCATCTTCGCTTGAGTCCGAAGAGGAAGTAGCTCAGTGGCGCGGGAAGAAAGCGGTCCTTCCATCTTCCACTTCGGGCGGCGAGCCAGTTCGCCTCCAGCCACTGCCGGAGGAAGAACAGCCGAAGGATACGATCGAGCAGGTGATCCTGCGCCGCGGCTCGACCCGAACCTTCGATAAGGCGGCATCTATTACCCTGGCACAACTCTCAACCATTTTTGATCACGCCACGCGAGGCCTTCCGGCTGACTTCCTTGAGCGTCCTGGCGGGCAGCTCAACGATCTTTATCTGATCGTGCATTCAGTGCAGGGGCTCAAGCCGGGCGCTTACTTCTTCCGCCGCGAGCGGAACACTCTTGAGCTCTTACACGATGGGGAGTTCCGCGCCGAGGCCTATCATCTTGGGCTTGAGCAGGAGCTTCCGGCAGACGCCTGCGTGGACATCTTCTTTGTCGCGGATTTGAAACGCATCCTGGAGCAGTATGGGAACCGCGGCTACCGGGCCGTCCAGTTGGAAGCGGGATCCATCGGCGGCAGAATGTACCTGGCCGCGTATGCCCAGGGCCTGGGTGCGACCGGGCTGACCTTCTTCGATGATGACGTGATTAACTTCTTTTCGCCGCACGCGAAAGGCAAGAATGCCATCTTCCTGCTCGCGATTGGTAAGCCGTTGAAACGCAAACCCCAGCAGGTCCTCTAGAAAAGTTCGAAATTAGAGAACGGAGGTCGTTGGGAGTCATGGCGCACCACTTGACAGCGGGTTGATTGGAATGCGTTGCAGCTTCACTGGGGCACGCTGTTGCATGGGGACCTCCGATAACCGTCGATACTCCACGGTCTCGCAGTGCGTCGCAGAAGCCGTACGCTTCTTTGATCGAACCGTAAGGGCAGACACGGCGACGAGACAGGGGGCTTCTTCTTCGATCTGCTCAATCGAGGGTGCAGGGAAAAGGGGCGGCAGCCCCTTTCCCCTGCTTCCTTGAACAAACCTCTTGTCTTCTTCGTCTAATCGGGCAAGGAGATTCCTTGAGCGATCCTTCAATTATTCCGGCGCCGCAAAATCGAATACACAAAGTCTTCTACGGACCTTACGGCCTGCGCGCGGGGTGGCATCTGCTGATCTTTTTCGCGGTGTTCGCGGCCGTGGCGGCGGCTTCTGGTCCGCTGGAAGCGCTCGTAACGCGCAAGATAGGCTCCACGTTCACCGCCCCGGGAGTGATAGCCCGGGAGAGCATCTTCTTCGCCGACATTCTGCTCGTCACCTTGATCATGGGCGCCTTCGAGCGGCGCAGTTTCGGCGATTATGGTCTTCCCGGCCGCCAAATGTTCCGCAAGGACTTCTGGGCCGGGGCGCTGTGGGGCTTCGTCATGCTGTCGGTCATCATCGCGCTGATGGCTGCCGCCCGCGCGTACTCTACGGGAGGGCTTGCGCTTTCCGGGATTGCGATCTTGAAGTTTGGCAGCTCGTGGGCCATCGGATTTCTGATCGTGGGGTTCGCCGAGGAGTTCGCCTTTCGCGGCTACTTACAGTTCACCCTTACGAACGGGCTAGGGTTCTGGCCAGCCGCTGCTGTTACGTGCGTGCTCTTTGCCCTGGCTCACCGAGCTAATTCGGGAGAAACCTGGGTGGGTCTGGTGAATCTACCTGCCGCCCTACTCCCCGGATTTCAATCCCATCGAAAAGGCTTGGTCAAAACTCAAGCAGTGGCTGCGTGCTGCCAAAGCACGCACTGCGGAAGCACTCGATCAGGCCATCACCGAAGCTCTCAAAACCATTACCGCAGACAACGCTGCCGCTTGGTTCCGGCACTGCGGTTACCGGGTACAGCAATGATGAAAACGCTCTAAAAGAAGGCGCAATGTCTTGGGTGATGATCGGGAGCTCAGCTTCTGGCTTGCTAAGGCGAATTAATAGAGAATGAGGTGGCCCCATAGACATTAAGCAGCCATAACATGGTGGACCGTTCCACTCGGCGAGAGACAGCACCAGAGTTGACCCCTCGCAGGCTATTTCCATGTCACGAATACCCCGATCGATACGCCGAACATAACTGCCGTTGCGGCCCATCCGACGACCCGCAAGTACAGCGGTATCGTGAATTTGTCCATCACCTTAGGGCTGGCTGCCATGTGCATGATGACGGCCATCAGGGGCGCAGCCAACAAGCCGTTTAAGACCGCGGCCCAGAACAGAGCTCGAATCGGGTCGATGTGGACAAAATTCAGGCCAACGCCGGCTAGGGTCGCTGCTGCAATCGTCACATAGAACCCGGGTGCCTGCTGAGGTTTCTTCTCCAGGCTGACGGGCCACTTGAAGGATTCCCCCATGGCGTAGCCGGCCGAGCCCGCTAAGACGGGTATCGCAAGCATGCCCGTGCCGATAATCCCGCAGACAAAGAGTCCCGCGGCCCAACGCCCCGCCAGAGGTGCCAATGCTCGTGCAGCCTGCGCCGCAGTGGAGACGTTGGTCTGGCCATGAGCATGCAAGGTGACAGCCGTCGTCAGGATGATAAAGAACGCGACGATATTGGACAGCGCCATGCCGAAATAAGTATCCATCCGGATGTGTTCCAACTGAACGGGCGCTTGTCGCGGGGCGCGTTTCAGGGCCTTCTCCCCGCGATTGTTCTTGACCTCTTCCACCTCTTGCGAGGCTTGCCAGAAAAATAGATAGGGGCTGATCGTCGTACCCAGCACGGCAGTCAGGCCGATCAGGTAATCCTTGCTCCACAACAATTTCGGGAGAACCGTTGCATGCAGCACCTCGTACCATGATACCCGGACGAAGAATGCAGTGGCGACATAGGCAAAGAGCGAGAGCGTCAGCCACTTCAAATACTTCACGTAGCGTGAATAGGGCACTAAGATTTGCAACAGCAGCGACGCGGTCCCGAAAAGCAGAATGTAGATCCAGGTTCTCTCCGGCAGTAGTAGTTGGGCGGCCGCACCCATAGCGCCAATATCAGCCCCAAGATTGAAGATATTGGCGACAAGCACTAGACCTACTACGCTGCGAAGCAGCCATCGCGGATAACACCGTCGCAGGTTAGCGGAGATGCCACAGCCCGTCACTCGTCCCACGCGGGCGCTGATCTCTTGGATTGCCGCCATCAACGGATAGGAGAGGAGCATCGTCCATAGCATCCCATAGCCAAACTGTGCTCCCACCTGGGAATAAGTGGCGATTCCGCTAGGATCGTCATCCGAAGCGCCGGTGACGAGACCGGGCCCGAGCACCGTTAGCGCACTCCAAATCCTGCTACCCGAATCGGAAGCGCTTTGGCCCTTACCATCAAGCGAAAGCTTCTCCAAGCCGCTGTCAACTGCGCTAGAAGCAATGGCCGGTTTCGCGAGATGTTCGTAATTGGCCGCCATTACCATAACTCCTTGCCGAAGGGCTACGCAGGTTCCACATGCCTTGATTCCTCGCGCACTGGGCAAGAAAGAGGGGGCCGACTTCTCGCCGAACCCCCTTTGCCTTGACGCAGATTTTCTCTATGCGGCGCGACCCGGCCGGCGCTTTGTTTCCTGCTGATCATCGGAAGCGTCCTGTGTGGCTGCGACGTTAATCTTTTTCGACAGCTCAGTTAGCTTCTCATCGGTTTCCTTTTCCTCGTCGAGTGTCTGCCGCAACAGCTCTGCGTGGTCAGACTCCCCGAGAAGTTCGGCATAGGCGCAAACAGTGCCGTAGGCGGCGATTTCATAGTGCTCCACGCGTTGCGCCGCCGAAATCAGAGCCGCGTCCATGACGTCACCTTCATAGGCCTCAGCCATGACTTCCGAGCCCTCTTGGATTATCCCCTCCATCCCCACGCACTTCTTTCCGCCCGCTTTCGTATCGAGCATGGTGAAGATCTCCTCAAGGCGTTGAACGTGCCCTTGGGTCTGTTCGAGATGCTCCTCGAATCCGTGCCTTAACTCTTCTGAAAATGCAGCTTTCGCCATCTTCGGCAGTGCTTTGGTCAATTGCTTTTCAGCGCTGAACAAATCTTTCAGTTCGTCTACATACAGTTTTTCGACCGAGCCTTTCATGTTTTTTCCTCCGCGTAGATTGTTGTTGCACCCACCATTAAACCTTCACTGAATCCAAAACTCGGGTACTATCCGCCCGTGCTGGTCGCTCGTAGGTCGGCTGAAGCAAAGTGCTGCCGGACGTTGGAACCGAGTTCCTGTGCTTTTTCGGCGAGTCTGGCCCGAGTCTCTTCCCCGTTTGCCGGGGCGACTAAGAGACCGACACCCACACCAATTCCCACTCCGGCGGCAAATCGCAGGACGTTCCAAATGGCGCGGTGGTCTTCCTTCGTGCGGAAAGCCTTTGACGCTCTCGCCACACGATCAGCGGCAGCGTGGAACGTATCTTGCGCCGCGTCCCGGAAATCGTCAACATGTTCGCTTACCCGTTGCCGTACATGTTTCGTTCCCCGATCAGTTTGGTCGAGTAAGACGAGACCGGTTCCAAGTGCTACCTTAAGAAATTTCTTCATGTTCATAATTGACCTCTGCGTAGCGCACCAATCATCTCGTAGCAACAACTGTGGTGGGGGCCCTTACACCGCGGTTCGGCGTCCGCTTATCAGGTTGAACACAAGGGTTACGAGAGCTAAAACTAGCAGAATGTGGATAAAGCCCCCCAACGTATAGGAACTAACGACTCCTACTAGCCACAGAACCAGAAGGATCACAAATATTGTCCAAAGCATGTCAGCTCTCCTTTTCACTTCTGAGCTAGCGCTGCGCCGGTTACTTTTGACTCAGCGAATTGACCCAGCGCTGCTTCTTTCAGGGTCAGAGTAGCGATCTGAAATGCACTCCGCCATCGGGTCAATCCCTTAATCAGAGCCAATAATTTACTTGGCATCTTCTTCTTCTTCTTTCTGGTGGGCTCGTCACCAAATTTTCTATTCCCGGCCCAGACCGGGCCATCATGCCCGCGAGCTTATTGTCCGGTGGGAGCGGCGAGCCATGAGCTGTTTGCCGCCTCCGAATGCGACTTTTGCCGAGTAGGGCTTTTTCGAAGAATTCGCGGTCTCCCCGATCTCGACGAATTGAGCAACTTCCAGGGTTTTGGCGCGAGGAAAATTCCTTTGGGATCGTCGGTGGCCAAGTTTAAGGAGATTGCCTGATTTCCTTTCCCGCGAGGGCGTGCTCTCTTTATCATGCCGGGATAATGCGCGGCGAAAACCTGAGTTGCCGGAAGCGGAATTTGAGTGCTGTGATGTGGTAAGGTTGTCGCTCTCATCTGGGCGCACGGTCGATGTGGACTCTTCCTCCTAAGTCGTACAAACCGGCCTTCGCGGTGGTGTTTGCCATCCTGGTGGGGATAGGTATCACGTCGTTTGTGCTGTCTGACAGCTTTGCCAACGGCGCGGAATGGGTCATCCACACGCACGAAGTGATTTCCGAACTGAAGAGCGTGTCCGCTGACCTTAGCGAGGCTGAAAACGCTCGCCGCGGATTTCTTCTCATGGGAGACGGGACGCAACTGGTTGACTTCGACGTTGCGCTCCAAACGCTCCCTCAGCGCCTAAAACACCTGCAAGCCATGACCACCGACAATCCGCGGCAACAGCAGCGACTCGCTCAACTCGAGCCACTCATGGCCCAAAGGCTGGAGCTTCTAAGCAAGTCCGTCCAACTGCAGCAGCAAGATCCTTCTGCCACAGAACAACAGCAGGATTTTACCCGGCAGGGCGTCGCATTGACCGACAAAATACGGGCGCTGCTTTTTGCTATGGACCAGGACGAGAATCAGTTACTCCGGCTGCGTTCCAACGCCACAGCGGTGCGGCACCATAACGCCAGTCTGTTCCTGGTGCTGGCCTTCCTGTTGGCCTCGATGCTGCTCGTTTCCTTGTTTCTCCTGATGAGTTCCGAGGTCTCGCGGAGGACCTGGGCCGAGTTGCAGGCCAGGGACAATGAAGAGAAATTCCGATTGCTGGTCAACGGTATTCAGGACCACGCCGTCATACGGGTTGACCTCGAGGGGAGGATCACGACCTGGAACATGGGAGCGGAACGTCTGTTTGGGTTCCGCTCTGTGGAGATCATCGGAGAACCCTTCCACTGTCTTTACAACACCTGCGAATCGGACACGCCGCAGCGACACTTGCGGATGGCCCTAGAACAAGGCCATGTGACGGATGAGTGTCAGCAGATCCGAAAAGACGGGACTGACTTTTGGGCGACTGCCGATGTCACCCTCTTGAGAAATGAACAAGGTGAACCGCGTGGTTATGCGGTCATTACCCGCGACATCACGGAGCGGAGGCAACAGCGGGAAGAAATCAAACAGCGGGAAGCGCAGCTCAATGCCTTTTTCTCGAATGCTCCAGTGGGGCTGGCGATCATCGACAAAGATCTTCTTTTCCAGCGGATCAATGGCCCCTTTGCCGAGCTCAATGGGCTGGATTTCCGCGACCAAATAGGGAAACCGATACGAGCCGTCATTGCCGATCTTTCGCACCAGATTGAGCCGCTCCTTCGCAAGGTTGCAAACACCGGTGAACCGTTGCTGGCGCAGGAAATCAAGGGGCCCATACCGTCTACCCCCGGCGCGACGGGATGGTGGCTGAAGTCACTCTTCCCGATTGCGAAAGATGGAGATGTGGTGACGCAAATGGGGATCGTTGTCCAGGACATCACCGGGCTCAAACGAGCGGAGAGCGCCGTGCGCCGCTTAAGCGGGACACTGCTTCAGATACGAGACGATGAACGACGACGTCTCGCGCGCGATCTTCATGACTCTCTGGGCCAGACCCTTACCGCTATAAAGATGAACCTGTCTTATCTTGGACGAGACACCTCAAATTTGGATGAGCGCGGACGTAACGCGGTGGCGGAGAGCATGGAACTGGTTGACAATTCCTTGAAGGAAGTTCGGACGCTCTCCCATCTGCTGCATCCTCCGATGCTTGACGATGTGGGGTTGGTGGCGGCCATCCGCTGGTTCGTTAATGGATTCTCGCAGCGAAGTTCCATTCAGGTTGAACTCAACCTGCCCGCGGACTTGCCCAGGTTTCCAACCGAACTGGAGACCACAGTCTTTCGTGTGGTGCAGGAGAGCCTGACCAATGTCCACCGTCATTCTGGCAGTACCACAACTACCGTCCGCCTGGAGCGGGAGGCCGATCTGCTTCATCTTTACGTGATTGACCAAGGCTGTGGTATATCTCCGGAGAAGCTGTCGTCCGGCCAGGAAACCGCGACAATTGGGGTCGGCCTGCTGGGCATGCGAGAGCGGTTGCGCCAGCTTCGAGGTCAGTTGGAGATCAACTCCAACAGTCAAGGGACAAGTGTTCACGCCATCATCCCAGTAAGTGAGGCCGCATGAGTGCTCTGAAGGTGTTAATTGCCGACGATCATGACGTAGTTCGGAAAGGCCTGAAAATGCTCATCGAAGAGCACGCGGGCTGGCAGGTCTGCGGCGAGGCTCGCTCGGGGCGTGAAGCCGTGGAAAAGTGTTCGCAGTTGAATCCTGACGTCATCGTCATTGATGTCAGCATGCCGGACCTAAACGGTCTGGAGGCGACTCGGCAGATCCGCAAGGCGTGTCCGAGGACCGAAGTACTGGTGATCACTCATCATGATTCCGATGAGATGGCGGCAGAAGTCATGGATGCGGGAGCACGCGGATATGTTCTGAAGTCTGACTCCGACACCGATCTGGTTCGTGCGGTGGAAGCCTTGAGCCACCACAAACCGTTCTTCACGTCCCGGGTTACAGAAATGTTCCTCGCCAATCGCGGAAGCCGGGTGACGGACCCTGCCGAGATGATGCGCAAGCGGCTGACTATGCGGGAACGTGAAATCCTCCAACTTCTCGCAGAAGGCAAGACGGCAAAAGAGGTGGCCATCATTCTCGGGATTGCTATCAAGACCTCGGACACGCACCGCACCAACATCATGCGGAAGCTCGATGTTCACTCCGTAGCCGAACTGGTGCGTTATGCAATTCGGAACAAAGTCGTAGAACCCTAGACTGCAAAATAGGGAGATCGCCGTATATGCAGCGCGGTAACAATGCGTTGTAATGATGTGTGCTGGCCGGTCTCATGTCATCCACTCGGGTCCTAATTTCCGATGATCACTCCTTCATTCGCCGTGGTTTGCGCACGATTCTCGAAGCCAATGAACAATATGAGATCTGTGGCGAGGCGGACAACGGCAGCAAGACGCTGGAGCTGGCCATGCGACTTGCTCCGGACATATTGATCCTCGACATCTCTATGCCGCCGCCCAACGGCTTGGAGATGGCGGCACAACTCCGCCAGTCACTTCCCGATACCAAGATATTGCTGATCACCATGCATGACTCGGAGGAAATGCTGCGTGCGGCAGCGGCGACGGGAGCATCCGGCTATCTCCTGAAGTCGGATGCAGAGGAACTGTTAATGGTGGCCCTGCATCGTTTAGAAGAGGGCCAGTGCTTCGTCAGCCCGGCGTTCGCCCCAGATTTGGCTAAGCAGCTTTTTGGATAAGCCATCGTCGGCCACGATTCTCCTGGCTATTTCCTTCCACAGGCCTCAAACCCATGTTCGTATTCGTAAGGGATATTTCCACGGGAGGTACAGCCTCTACCCGATGCTCATTACTTCCTGTCCGGCCTACCCTTGGCTCAGTAAGTCGATTCTTCCGGCTCGGCCGGTAAACAGAACTTGATTGTTGCTCCTATCGAATTCCACGTTTTGAAAAACAGGAGAGAAAATGTTGACAAGAAATTCAATTCTACGAATCGCACTTTGTGGCGCCGTCCTGCTGGGGCTCGTAAACCTGGCATGGTCCGAGGACCGCCAGGACGAAGTGAAGCGAGTGAAGGCTTCGGCTGACATTCTGAATGAAATCATGGCGGCGCCGGACAAGGGAATCCCACAAGACATCATGGAGTCCGCTCTTTGCCTTGGGGTTGTCCCGTCGCTAAAGAAGGGCGGGTTTATATTTGGCGCTGAATACGGCAAGGGCGTCGCCACTTGCCGCACGGCAACCGGGTGGAGCGCTCCCGCGCCTTTCAAAGTGGTCGGCGGTAGCTGGGGTCTACAGATCGGTGGAGAGGAGGTTGACTTGGTGATGTTGATCATGAACAAGGATGGTATGGAGAAGTTTCTTTCGAGCAAGTTCAAGCTCGGCGCGGATGCCTCGGTGGCTGCAGGTCCCGTAGGCCGTCATGCCGAAGGAGAAACTGACTGGAAGATGAGGGCCGAGGTCCTGACCTACTCACGCGCCCGTGGCGTGTTCGCTGGTTTAACGGTGAACGGGGCGGTCATCGAGCAGGACGATGAGGCCACGCAGGATTTTTACGGCCACCAGACATCGTTCCGTGACATTTTGCAGGGAAGAGTGGCACCACCCAGCGGGTCGGAGTCTTTTCTTGCGGCGGTCAGAAAGTTCTCGGCCAACGCTGAAGCCGCCAAACTGAATGATCAAAAAACGGACGGGCGGCAGTAGCCAATAACAGGTTGGGGCGAATCGAGCACTCTGCGGGTCGGAGTTAGTTAGATCGCCCCACCTAGACCGACTTTCCAACACTCAGATCACGATAAAGATGGAGTGATAAGCGATGATCGGATGGGGCAATCGCAGCGAATGGGAAGCCATTGCGAGATAAGGAGTACGGACGTGCTTTGGACAATTTTTGTAATACTGCTGGTGTTGTGGTTGATAGGAGTTGTAAGCTCTTACACACTAGGCGGTTTTATCCACATTTTTCTGGTGTTGGCGCTTGTCGTCATGCTGATACGCATCATTCAAGGCCGGAGTCCTGTCGTCTAGAACTCCGAAACATCGGCGGCCAGGCCAGCTCCTTTGGTGGCTGACCGGGGCCGCTACTAATGAAGGTTCTGTAACTTTACAGGAGCAATCATGAGTACCTTGCCGGAAACGAACTTTTTCGGTTTTGCGCGATCCGTAACAGCCGTCTCGTGGGGCAGTGCCAGAACTTACAGTGAAGTGTATAAACAGAATCGCCACCGGATTTATGCACTGGCGTTCTGGCTCACGGACAGCGAACTGGCGGCGGAAGAATTGATGACCGACACCTTCTGCCGGGCGTTTGCGAAAAGCGAGTCACCTGCGCCTGAAGACATTGACTGCGCCCTAATTTTAGAGGCGCGCCGGCACATGCCATTCAGAGCGCTTACTCTCAATTGCGCCCCATGCGAAAAAGTCTTGTGCGTGAGGGATAATATGCTGCGCATTGATCTTGATCGCGCCGTAGTGCGGTTCCCGAATACCGAGAAGATGATTTTTCTCATGCATGATGTCGAGCATTATGACCATGCTCGCATCGCACGCATTCTAGGCTTTACTGAAGACGAGTCACATCGCGGCTTGCACCAGGCGCGCCTGCGCATACGGGAGCTGCTTGCTAAATAAGAGTTTCACAAATGTACACCGGGGAAGGACGTGATAACGCCACCGCTCCTTGCT
The DNA here is from genome assembly GCA_963736385.1 of uncultured Acidobacteriaceae bacterium. Lineage (GTDB taxonomy): Bacteria > Acidobacteriota > Terriglobia > Terriglobales > Acidobacteriaceae > Bog-257. The sequence goes on from CAVTOE010000009.1 coordinate 151,558, forward strand.
CATTGTGTTTGATAGTGGAAGACTTGCTCGCCCTTGCCTGCTCATCAGGCATTGATTCGGCCTCTGCACCCATCGTGCATGTAATCAAACTGGCGACGGGTGCCGGCAAAAAGACAATTTGCCGTGAAATCGCTTAGATAGGCAACGGGAGTAGACCCTGCTGGCATCTAATCCGCGGTAACAGATTGGACATGCACTTTGGCCACAGCGAAGAAAATACTGGCGAGCGGCATCACTGAGCAGGAAGCCATCGAACGCGCCAAGCAGGGCGATGCCGAGAGCTTCGAGGCCTTATACGGTCTTCATAAGCGGCGGGGCTTACTCGCTCTGCCTGCGCATGACGGGCAACGCCCCGAGGCCGAAGACCTGACGCAAGAGGCATTTCTGCAGGTTTATCGCAAGATTGCCACCTTCCGCGGTGAGTCGGCCTTTTCCACCTGGTTGCATCGGCTGACGGTAAACGTGGTGCTTATGCATCTGCGCAAGAGAGGTCTGCTAGAGGTTTCGCTCGAGAGCGCCTTGGAGCCGCAGCAGGAAGACGGACCGAAGAAGGAGGTTGGTATCCGCGACAATGTGCTCGTTGGCTCCATCGATCGCATCAACTTGCAGCGCTCCATCGACGAGTTTACCTCCCGGATACCGTATCATATTCGTATTGCACGACGTGGAAGGCTACGAACACAATGAGATTGCCGAGATGATGGGTTGTTCCATCGGCAACAGCAAGTCGCAGCTCCACAAGGCACGAATGAAGCTGCGTGAACTGCTGGCAACGCGATAAGAGGGAGAGAATGATATCTCGCGAGACGGGATGTTGGGAGTTCAGCAAAGTCTGTTATCGCGGACGGCGGCCTGCTGATCTGCGGTGTGTCGCGCCGGATTTCCCTGGAGAGAGCAACCATGACTTGTACGGAGTTTCAAAGGGGCCTGCCTTACATTATTGATGGGGGCGGCAGCGAGGAGGAGCAGCAGCACCTCGCGGCCTGCGAGGCCTGCGCTGATCTCGTCGCTGATCTGCGTTACATCGCTGAATGCGCCAAACTGCTGGTACCTATGGAAGATCCCAGCCCGCGGGTTTGGGAAGGCATCCAGCGTTCCCTGGTACACGAGGGATTGGTGAAACCTGCCCGGGAAGATTTCTAGCGCATGACGTTACCAAGACCAGGTTTTCCGGCCGCCGCACCAGCTGCTGGCCGACCGCAGCCGTCGCGCGCACTCCCCGAGCTGGTTCAGCGGCGCCACTGAGAACTCCCCAGGACTGGACAATGGAGTCAATGCGGCACTCCTGGTCTGTGGCCGTGCCGAGCGCGTGCCATCATCGAAGAAGGCCCGACGATACCATTCTCCGTCCCAACCGTCACGCATTGCTTGGAAGAACAACTGAGGAACCGGTCCCGGCACCGCTTACGAACTCACTCTGCTCCATAAGTGGAAATAGGGCTCGCTTTATACCGGCAATTCCGATACTCTGCCAGCCACCCAGGTGGTTGCCTGTCAGTAGCAAGATCGGTCTTAGCGGCATTCAAAGAACGAGCCCTATGCGGCCGGGCATTCTACTGCAGTCCCGGCTTTTAGCCGAGGGTTCCCGTGCGAGGGAGCGGTCTGTCGCTTTTTGCAAAGTCTGCGCTCGCTTCGCCCGTTGATGAAACATCTTGAGCACCGGTGTGCTCCAGGATCTCCTTCGCTCGCTTGGTCCACTCGGAGCTGTCGCAATGAACGGAGATCAGTATACCCCCGTCTTTCACGCGGCCTTCGTACCGTTTGGCCTCATATTCCGGGATGCCCATTCCGATCAAAGCACCGGTCAGCCCTCCCACTGCGCTTCCGATCCCCGCACCAGCGAGTGCAGCCATGATCGGTCCAGCCGCAATGAATGGCCCAAGGCCAGGAATGGCCAAAGCTCCTATGCCCACCAGCCATCCCAAGGCGCCTCCCAACACCACTCCGGTTCCAGCGCCAGCCGTTGCACCTTCCGGTGCCTTGGTGTTCTTCTCGTGGGCGAAATCTTTCGATCCCACATTTTCCGGAAACAGAACCGAAATATCGGTGTTCCGGAATCCTGCTGCCTTCAGGGCATCGACCCCGCTTTCCACGTCGGAGTAGGTGGGGTAGATACCGAATACGGACGTATTCTTCCCTGCCATGAGAATTCTCCTTTTTGTGTCCTTGAGCACGTTAGAACCGCTACTTCTGGTCTGGCACGACGGTCAGTTCGTTAACCACCTTGCCCTCGCCGGCCACGTCATTAGCCTTGGCCTGGATTGCCCGCCTTTCGTCGTCCGAGCGCACGGGCCCCTTCAGAGTGACGACCCCGTTCTGCGAAATAATCTTCACATTGTGGGCGTAGGTTGAGAGTGATTTATCCTCCATGATGGCTTGGCGGATGTGTTGAGTCAGCTCGCGGTCCGAGGGGTTGTTTTTCTGCTGATCGGCCGTAGGCTGATCGTTGCGATCTGCCTGGTTCATCTTGGTATTGTCGGTTGCGGGTTGCTGCGCAAAAGTTCCCGTTGTCCACAAAGCCGACAATGCCAAGACAAGTGTTTGGGCTGCCATTGGCCTGAGTAATTTCATTGTCCTGTCTCCTTTTGTATCTTTCGATAATGTGAGTCTTCCACGAACTGCGTAGTCACGCGGCCGTGCAAGCATTGGCCAAGAGTACCTTCAGAATGGGAGCGCGCGAATCCGGCGAACTCTGTAGGGCTCTAGCGAATTCACCCTAGCCGATCGCCGTCTCCCAGGTATTGCGCTCCCTGCGTCGATCACAGACGCCCCATCAGCAACAAAACGACAAGGATGAGAACGACCAGTCCTAACCCGCCGCTTGGGTAATAGCCCCAGCCTCGGCTGTACGGCCAGCTAGGTAGTGCGCCCACCAACGCCAGTACCAGTAATACGATCAGAATGGTTACCATTGTTTTTGCTCCTTTTCAATGTAAGGGTTCAGTAACATTTGTTAATTCAGCACGTGTAAATCGTTTCATCGCCCCCCGGCTTAGAGGTGCGACGGCTCGCCCACTCGTCAAACCATCGCCAGAAAAATGGAACCTGATTCCGGTATAGCTCTCGAACCAGGTGTCCCCCGGTGATATCGAAATCTGCGCGATCAATCACGATGTCTACGTGCTCCTCGAAATGACCAGGGATCCGGCCGTCATCGGCGATCAAAACCACCGGAACATGAGGTTTCAGATACTTCACGAATCCGCCGATCCCGGATCCACGATTCACGGCAGATTGCGCATCAATGCAGACCACGTCCACGCGGTGGGACTGAACTATTTCAATTGCCTGACGTTCTTCCGACGCATTTATGACCTCGATTCCGGCCCCGACCAGATATTGCCGCCGGTCCGCGGATCGCGAAGCATTGTCATCAACTAATAAAACGTGCGCCTTCATCGGTCCCTCCGCAAGGTACTTCCGGCCTGGTGTCTGCACTCTAGCCTCAAACCGCAGTCAGGTACATACGGCGAAACCCCAGTTGATAAGTCGGCGTTCCCTTAGTAGTTGGGTACGCAGGTGCGAGTGGGCGGCGGGCTTCTCGGCATAAGGCAGGCAGCGAGCTGAGGCGGGCTCAGACGCCGGCCGATCTTTCGATCCCTGCCAGCGTCTGCCGTTGGTGAAGGCGATGTGGGTGGGACGACTGCGGGTTGTGTTAAGCGGGTGGTGCTGCAGTAACGTCAGCACCATAACGGCATTTGCGAAGACCTGCAATCGGGTGATTCCCGCAGGCAAAGCACATAGGTTGCTTAGAGAGCATTGGTCATTAATTCGTCCTGACAACTTCTGGTCACGCCCACGCATCTACTGCATGGCCTAAGGATTATTCCCGACTGCTCTACGAGGAGTACCCGATGTCTCCGGTCAAGTAAGGGACTTAAGCTGGGTCTCAGTAAGACCGCTCTTCACTTTGAAAAGGAGAAACAATGAACTCAGATCAGCTTCAGGGTAAATGGAAGCAGCTAAAAGGCTCCGTGAAGGAAAAATGGGGCAAACTGACGGACGATGACCTCGAGGTGATCGCCGGCAACCAAGAGCAGTTGCAAGGGAAGATCCAGGAAAGGTACGGGATTACGAAGGAAGAGGCTGCGAAGCAGATCCGGGATTGGGACGCGGCTACCGATCGCGACATGGACACTGTTCCACGTCGCAAGGCTAGCTAGTCGCAGCCGGAGTCCAATAGTGGGTCCTATAGGGAGATACCGCCCACCTCTGGTGGGCGGTACTTTGCTCGGACAAGCAGATCGGAACTAGACAAAACTTAAGTGGAATGCGAGTAGCTGGCGCGCATGAAGCACGTATGAACGACACTGCTTTATCCTCGGAGAGTCTTTGGCTGTTGAGGTCGGGGTTAGGTACCACAGTAAGGGGAAGCCGCCTGCTTCAGATTCGAGTGTTGTTTACGATTCTCGTCATAGTCATCTGCAGTGAAGTCTCTTTCTCCTATTCGGTTCTGACCCACGAGGAGATCGTCAACCTGCTCTGGACTGACCAAATCGAGCCGCTCATCCTCAAGCGATATCCAGGGCTGTCGGAAGATCAGATCAGAGAGGCGCATGCCTACGCTTACGGCGGCGCCGTCATCCAGGATCTCGGCTACTATCCATTTGGCAGCGTTGAATTCAGCAACCTGGTGCATTACGTTCGCAGCGGAGACTTCGTTTCTGAGTTGCTGGCGCGAGAGCCAGGACGTGAATGAGTATGCCTTCGCGCTGGGCGCCCTGTCGCATTATGCCTCGGATATTGCCGGCCACCCCGCCGTCAACCAGGTCTGTCGCGATTGAATATCCGAAGCTGCGCGCGAAATTTGGCAGGTCCGTCCGCTATGCCCAGGATAAGACAGCGCACCTGAAGACGGAATTTGGTTTCGACATGGTGCAAGTAGCGAAGAACCGCTACGCCTCGCAGCAGTATCACGATTTTATTGGTTTCCAAGTGTCTAAGTCTTTGCTGGAGCGTGTTTTTCCCGTCGTCTACGGAGTGGATTTGAAAGACGTGCTGCCTCGCGAGGGTCTCGCGGTCGGCTCGTATCGTTTTTCGGTCAGCCGGGTGATTCCGCAAATGACTCAGGTCGCGCTCCAAACCCACAAGAAGGAAATGATGAGCGAGCAACCCGATTTCGCCAAACGAAAGTTCCTGTATCGCATTTCGCGCTCTGAGTATGAGAAGGAATGGGGAACGGACTACCGCAAGCCCGGGTTTGGGCACGCGGATTCTGTCAGCGCTCTTGCGATACATGCCGAAGATGGGTCCATTCAAGGGACTGGCATTCAAGAACCCGACCTCACAAACGGAAGACTTGTATATCAAGAGCATCAATACCACCGTCGACCAGTATCGGGCATTGCTCGAAGGATTGCGGACTAACCAAGTGGTGCCCCTGCCTAACTACGACTTTGACAGCGGCAATCCAACCCGGGCGGCGGAATATTCCCTCACTGACGAAACTTACGCAAAACTGCTGGCGCAACTGGCCGAGCGTAACTTCGACCTCACGACGCCACCGCTGCGCGAAAACATGGTGCAGTTTTATTCTGATTTGTCCGCACCAATCGAGACTAAGAAAGACGCGACTCGCTGGCAGAGTCTGCTGGTGTCACTCGATCAACTGAAGGGGGCGGTCCCTGCTCCCGGTGCCGCCATCATGCAGCGCCTGCCATTCCTCGACTTGCTGCTTTAGCGGTCCAAAGTTCCTCTGCATCCGGTTGACGCCAATGGCTAGGCTGTCTTCGAGAGAGAAGTGCTTTGAATGCTTCGCGAGAACGTGCGGGCCGTCTTCGCCACATGATGACGGCCTCCACTTCGCAACGGTTTTGCGCGTCTTGAGATCAATGGCAGTCGTAAGGTCCTTGTCCTCGTAATTCATGTAGAGGTGCCCGCGTTTGGCATCGACTGCATATCCTTCGGGCTGGCCTTCGAAGGTCAGTTTCTCTTTCTGAGTCAAGGTCTGGCTGTCCAGAATACGCACAGACTTGTCCCGCGGCGCGGTGACCCAGACCTCCCTCGTGGGCGCCACATAAACTACGCCGTCGGGGGTGGAATCGATGTGTGTACAGGTCTTACGCGCAAGCGTCTGTTCATCAATGGCGCACACGCTGGAATCGGCGCGGTCGCCAATGTACACCACTCCGTCGCCAATCGATACGCCGCTGGGCCCCTGACGGCGCTTTCGGCCGCCCAGTTCAACTTCGTTTGTGGCAAAACCCGAGATCTCACGAACTGAACTGTTGCCCGTGTCCACCACATACACCGAGCCAACGTTAATTGCGGGAACCCAGACATATCCCGTTTTGGGATCATAGGCGATGTAATCCATGGTGATGTTTCCCTGGCCGTGGTCAGGCAGGGCGAGGGTACGAGTCGTGTAATTCGCGCTTTGGTCGCTCGCAGCATGCAATGCAATGGCGATTGCACCCATGCCCAGTATGAGGACTGGAAGCAAAGAAATTCGGGGTTTCATGGCTGGCATATTAGCATCGCTGCGAGTGGACTCAGCGGGCTTTGCGGAGATTGGTGCTATACACTGTGCGAAGCAGTATCCGCCTCGCGCTCTGCGGCAGCTGCAATTTTGTGGAGCATACCGCTAAAGATCCAGCGGTGGGTGGGATAAAGCGCGTACCAATAGAGAAGCCCCGTTAAGCCAGCAGGGTCAAAAATAGCAGTTTGCCTAATGACGGAACCTCGGCTGCTTGGTTGAACCTCGAACTGAAGCCACGCACGACCCGGGATCTTCATTTCAGCGAGTAGACTTAATCGACGATTGGGCTCAAAGGTCTCCACTCGCCAGAAATCCAGAGCGTCGCCTGCGGTCAGCGTGTGAGGATCTCGACGACCCCGGCGCAGCCCTACGCCGCCTGCCAGAAGATCTAACGAGCCTCGAAACCACCACAGAAAATTAGCGAAGTACCAACCATTTGAGCCTCCTATCCGCTGTACCGGAGCAAAAGCTGAAGCTGGGGGAACAGATACTTGTGCGACCCGAGAATCGACCAATCTTGTCCCAAACTGCACACCGCCCCACGACCATGTCTTACCACTCGAGGAAAGAGCGTCGGACCAGTGCGTCAGGGCAAATTCCTGGTCTTCATGATGAAGAGCTCTCTCGATTGCTTCTCTCAAGCCCTTCGGCTTGATGCCAAAGGTTGTCAATGCCGAGGGGTCGAGCACCAGGGTCGGGTTGCGCATGCTGTCAACAAGTTTGCGGCCAATGCGAGCATAAATAGGAGTGACCAGGCCCAACCACAAACTCGAGAGGCGAGGCGTTAAGACTGGAACTGGGATCATCCATCGGTGGAGACCGCATTGCCGGGCATACTCTCGCATTATTTCTCCATAGCTCACCTGGTCGGTACCACCGATCTCAAATATGGATCCCTGTTCCACCGGCAAGTCGAGTGCTTCGATCAGGTAAGCAATCACATCCTCGACCGCGATGGGTTGGGCCTTGACGTCAACCCAGCGCGGGCAGATCATCACCGGCAAGCGCTGTACCAAAGCACGAATCATTTCAAATGAGAGGCTTCCGGAGCCGATCACGATCGAGGCGCGAAATTCGATAGTTGGGATTCCGGAACTCCGCAGGATGTCTGCAACCTCGTGACGACTTCGTAAGTGGTCCGATAGCGCTTGGTCCCGGTTTCCCAAGCCACCCAGATAGATGATGCGTCGTATTCCAGACTCGCGAGCAGCGTCGGCGAAGTTTTGTGCGGCTTGCCGGTCTTCCTGTTCGAACTGACCCGGGGAGCCCATCGAGTGGACCAGGTAGTACGCCGTGTGTGCTCCAGCCATCGACGGCGCAAGCGTACTACGATCCAGGCAATCTGCTTTAACAACCTCCGTGGAAGCAGCAAACCTTGGTGTAAGAAAATCGGGACGTCGAGCGAGGCAGCGAACAGGCCAGCCTGCGTTCTCCAGTGCTCTAAGGAGGCGCCCTCCGATATAGCCAGAAGCTCCCGTCAGCAGGACGAGCGAGCGGCGATCTGCGCACATTTGATTATCCTCATTTGGCCCCGCAGAGTGGCTCTCGCCGCATGCGCTTACCGCCCCTATGATTTCCTACCGAACACTTCTTTGAGCAGGGTCGTGGTTTGCGCTGCGGGGTCGGTGCGAATCTGCTTTTCTTCCTGTCCTAGCATGTAGAACAGGCCATCCAGGGCCTTGCCGACCACGTAGCTATCAAGGTTGAAGTTGCCCAGCAACGGGCCTGCCATGGAATTCTGTGCGACGGCATCGAACTGCTTAACGACGCCCACGTTCTCCATCGACTGGTGGACAATGGGTGTGAACGCCTGCGTCAACTCGGTTGAACTCGTCTTCTTGAAGTAGTCCGTGGCCGCAGTGTTGCCACCGGATAGAATCTTCCGAGCATCGTCAAAGCTCATCTTGGTGATGGCATTGATGAAGATCTGCTTGGCGGCGGGAGCGGCCTGCTCGGCGGCACGGTTCATGGCTAATTCGAGTTCATCAAGCTGTGCGCCCATGCCCATCATCCGCATGCCCTTGCCGACAGTCTGCAATTGGCTGGGTAGCAGGATCTTGATGGCCTGGTTCTTAAAGTAGCCGTCAACACGGCCGGTGGATGCAACCGCCGTTCCCGTGCTCTTGGTCAGCGCCTCTTTCAGGCCGCCGGCGATCTTGTCATTGCTCAACGCCATTCCTGGCAGGTTGTTGGATTGCTGCAGACGTGTGTGTCAAGCTTGTTCAAAATCTGATCGAGCTGCGCCTGGGCCGCGCAGCAGGCTAACAGGACTCCGCACGTCAGCGTGATGGTGAATCCCCAGCGTTTCATGGCTGGCCTCCGGGGAAATCTAAGCAGGGAGAAACTTCAGGTGAGGCGGCTTAGTTCAGGATCATCTGAATGGGCGACAAGACTGGACCCTCTATGATTCTACGCTGCCTCGAAGGCCAAGTTGCTCCCCGACCAAGTCTGCCGCGACGCACAGAACTGGATAAATGAATCGGGTGAGCGCGCCCAGAGCCAATTCTATCTCGAATTGAACAGGGAATTATTAGTGGCATATCAGGGAATTGTTTTTTCCTGATGTCTGTGGGGCCGGGAAAACCAAGGTCCAAGATGTAGGCTTCTGCGCAACGTCCGGCTTGCCGACGATACGCCAAGAGTCAGCTGCATCTGAACCGATGCCGCCCTTGGCGCTTCGGCACCGTCGAAACAACCGCAAGGCGATAGCTAGTCGACCAAGGAGAACTTTGGGTTCTGCAACGTCCCTTCAATCCGGATTGGGAAGGACAGCTTGCCCTTCTCTAACTTGGCCCCCGACATTCTTGCCATCAAGTTGGTGAAGAAGCCCTGACTGTTAAGGACATTCGCGACGCCCTGGTAGTCCAGACCCCCTCCCCCCGTCACGCCCAGGCTTCCTGAGCATTGAACGTCGATTCCGTAAAAAGCAATATTAATCTGGTGGCTGGATATCCGGCGGTTAGCTAGGTTCATATCGGCAGAGAACGAGGAGAACGAAGAGGGAGCCCGAGAGGCGGAACCAGGATCTCTGAAACGGGTCATCTTCATCATGTTCTTGTCCTGATTGAGAGTGGGCAGCTCGCCATTTCGCACCATTATGTGGCCGCTCCCGTGTGATGCGCTCTAGCGGATTGGAAGAATGCTCGATTTTTCCTTCAAGTTTCAGGTTACCTTCCATCTTTCCTGTCATCTTTCCGCGACCCTCTGGGAATTGAGCAAGAAGATAGGCCATGTCAACGCCGCTCACTTGCATGTTCGTACTGAATGTCGTGTTCGGACCCGCCAAACCGAAGGAAAAATCGCCACTGGCTCGCCCGCCATGAGCTTCGACACTGAAGTTAGTAAAGAGCACCTGTTTGGTCAGTATTCGCAGTGCGATTTAACATTTGTGGTGAGGATCGATCCGAAGCGCACAGAATCTGCCTTGAAGTCGCCCTCCGCAACAAGGGAAGAGGCAGGACCGGTGAATGCGTCGAAGTCCACCTGCTTCAGTTGAGCGGAAATATTGCGAGCCTCAAAAACAACCGGTCCGGGCCTATCCGAAGGGTCGATAAGGCTCGAACCCAACAATCGGCCACCCTTAATTTCCACCGTGGAGATCACTCCCAGAGAGAAGGGCGGAGGTTCACGATCAGACTGCCCTGAACCCTTCAATACGGCGGCATTCTCAAAGTTCCAAAGGCCATCAGGGTCTGAAATGACATTGATGACAGGGTCGTTAAGTACTACTGACTTGATCACAATTCGCCTGATGCAGCAGCGCGCCAACATCAATTTCAACATCAATTGTCGGCGCTGTGAGGAAATACCCGGGCGGAAATGGGGTTGGATTTTTCACACCGAAGTCGTAGAGACGAATCGACAGAGTGGGAAATAGGCTCACCCCACGCGGCTAATTTGTATCTGCTTTCCGGTTTTGTTCTGCAGGTAGGCGATCACCTCGGGACGGTATCGGTCAGGGTTGGTAAACACCAGCGCGACGGCTGCGCCGGTAAGGACAACGGCGCTCACCACCAAAACAAGGGCGATGCTACGACGAATAGCCACGACACTCCTGAACGAGGAGAGCTTTCAAAGCGATGATCCGGTGAAGCCTAGTGTTGCGCCTTATTGCCTCTCTCTTCCCTCCCCCAGGAGGGCGAGGATCTCGTGCGGGCCGATACGTACCCCCGCGCAAAGGCCATCAGGTTCCACCGATTTTAACGCGATAATCAATCAAGATCAGAACCCGCGTCTCCGGGGTCATTTTGCTGGGCAAGTGGTCGAGTCACGAGCAAACCGGCAGTTATCCGGGCATGCGGTTCGGCGTGCGACTCATCGGCTGTTGAACAGCGACCCCCAACCGGAAGCTGGCTCCGGAAGTGGTTCAGAAGTCTTGTTGTGGGAGATCTGCTGCTGACAACCTCCCGAGCGACGGCCAACCCAAAACTCATCGTGCGGCCCTCTGAAACAACTTGATGAAGGACTATAGCGGGTTGACTCCCTGCGCTCAGGACCATGGCAATCGTCTACAACCAGCTGAGCGGGCTGAAGGATTGACTTTAAGATTCGAAGCGGCATTTTGCACTTCCGCAATGCCGTTTTATAATGCCCGCCGACAGCATGGCTCTTGCGTCCTTCAATCCGTCCATTCCTGTCTGCCGCGAGCGCGTGGTCAGCATCCAGCGGCAGGATCGGATCCCGCTGCCTGCGTGTTCGCCAATCAAACCAAACTTCTTTTGTCCCGCATTCTTGCGCCGTCACGTCGCCATCGGAGACGAGATCACATTTCCGATTCCAGCACCAGATGCAGTGGGCCCGGAAATCCTCGTCACCAAGAATGCCGCCTCCGGATCGAGCCGTTATATCTACCAGGCGCCAATCGGATACGTCAGCCAGCCCAAGCAGGACAAACGAAATCAGCACTTCGTTTCTGCCGAGGTTCGCCGGGGAAGCCTTGGCATCGGCACGATTTTCCTGCCTTGCGAGGTCCTGCGCGAGTACTTCTATCGCCTGCCGCGTACGGCCGACAGAGTCGATCATCCCACCCTGTACGAGGTCTTGCGTATCCCGGCCAGCGCTTCGCCCTCCGAGCTTCGCGTGGCTTTCAAGCTGCGTGATCTGGAGCTAAGAACGGCGGGCGTGCGGCACAGAGAGCGAGTGGCGCTGGAGCGGGCATTCAACATCGTTGGTCAGCCGGAACTGCGCGCTTGCTATGACGCGCTGCTGGCCGATCCCGAAGCCCCTGCCATATTTCCGTATGGTGGATTCGGTTCTCTTCTCGTTGCCGGCGAGCCTTCCCGTGATGGAGAGACGTTCTTTGCCCGCCGCATCCTCGCGTTTTCACCCGATCTCCGGCGACGGCGGTTCCATGTGCCACTGCGCAGATGTGATTTCTACGATGACCGGGCACTGTGCCGCGACATGCGTCGCAAGCTGGAGTTCTGGCTCGACCCAGCCGCCCTGCATACACTCTGGGACCGCACCTGGAATCAGTGGAAGCATCTGTTGGGAACCAAGATCGAGGTCGAGGGCACGTTCGTACAGAGCGGCAAATACCGCAAACGTCGTGAGCAGTGGGAGCTCGTTACCTGGGAAACTGCGTTGCCGAGCCGGTTGGAGGTCAAACTGCCGCCCGATTTCCAGCTGCAAATCGAATCTGCCAAAACTGCCTATCATCGCTTCGGCCAGTATTCGCGGGCTCTGGATCAGATCCGGCTGTGCTTGGAGCATCGGGCGGTCGAGCGAGCGGAGCTGCAGCGAATGTGTTCCGAGCTGCGTGTTCCCGGTGACTTTGATGTCGCCCAGATCAGCTGGCGCCCTGATTATGACCCGTTCTTCTATCGCCAGCTCTCACGCCGGGCACGCCGGATCTATCTGTTTCGGGAGGAATACATTTTCGACGTTGAGAAAGCCGTGGTCGTCGAAACCCCTCAGCTCGGCCACGCGACTTACGTCTTTGCCAAGCCCCGGAGCATGGATACCTTTCTCGCTCTGTACACCAAGATCACGAAGGACGACATCCGGCGAAACCGCAATAATGCAGCCGAGCGGCTAGGCTTTCTGGGGCGCGTGATTCACGGCACCAATCCGCGAGCGTGGCTCAAGGAAGTCAGGCAACGTATCGGGGAAGGAATTGATTTCGCAGCGTCCATGGCGGAGTGAATCACGGACCAATTCGTGCCCACTTTTGTGGCATCCGATGTGGCGGCGAATTTCTGCCGCACCTGCTGCTTTGCCCAGTCAAAGTGTAATCGGTGAAATAAATCCGCATACCGGTTGGCTGACTTTGGTACCAATTCCTGACTGACGCCAGTCAAAACGTAATCGCTGAAACAAAGCGGTTTGGCTGCTCGCCGAACCGATGCGGACCTAAAGGCTGGGTTCAAGCCCGTGTTTTGCCGATCCCGGGCACTCCATGGAGCCGTTTCGAAAGCGACTTGGGCAAAACAACCCCACCGCCGGGAACCTGCGCCGGATAAGGGCCACAACGGTCATTTGACCAAGAATCTATTTCAGACTATTTAGAGTTTCCCGGTCTGCCGCTTCTGCGTTCGGAGACCGACGGAAGCTCATGCAAAAGGACCATTATGTCTGCTAATTCCCAGCCTGTTACCACTGCGCTCCCATTTCCAAGAACGTCGGAACGTCTGCTCAATTCCCGCGAAGTAGCCGAGTGGCTAGGTGTCTCAATCGATTGGGTACAAGCTCACGCGACTCGAAGGAACCCGCGCATCCCCGCCGTGTGCTTGGGTACCGGCCGGAACGGAAGGCAGATGCTCCGCTTTCGCCGCCCTGACATTGAGAGCTTCATCTCCGATCACATGCAAAGCCCGTCTTCCTTGCGCAGGCGGGCGTGACGCAGGGTCAGACTCTAACACCATTCTTTAGGAGGTCCCCTCCATGGCACGCCCCCGACATCAGAGCGGCTGGATCACGGAAAGCGGCAGCACCATTTACGGCAATTTTTGGCGATACTTTGTGGATTCAACCAGCGGAGAGCAAAAAAGAAAACAGGTTTCCCTCCCTCTAGGACAAGTCGGCAAGATGAAGAAATGGGAGGCAAAGGAGAAACTGAAATCTCTCATTGCAGAAGATCTCGGCCCCAAACAATCAGCGGAGCGGCCAGATCCAAAGACGACTTTCGCATGGTTCGTAAGATATCGCTACCTCCCCATGCGCGAAGGGCGTTGGCACCAGGCCACCAAGGAAAAGACCAGTTACGAAATCGAGCGCTACCTGGTGGAACAATTCGGTGATCTTTCGATTGAGCAAGTGACCCAATTCGAACTCCAGATCCACCTCAACCGGCTTGCCAAAGAGTTCTCGGACTCGATCGTGAGGCACGCTTTCTCTAACATCAAGTCCATTTTTCGAACCGCCCGCAAGATGAAATTCCTTGTCGAAGATCCAGCCGAAGATCTTCTTATGCCGGATACCCGAGTGGTGAAGAAGCCCAAGATCGAGCCGCGGATGATTCTCGATCTCATCGAAAGCATCCCTCACCCAAGGGACCGTGCGCTATTGGCGGTGGGCTGTTTCTGCGGGCCTCGGACCAGTGAGAATTTTGGCCTCACGTGGAAGTCGTATGCAGACGACCACTTGATTGTTTACGACACCGCATACGAGGGTGCACTGTACGAGGGCAAGGTCAAAACGGACGACAGTCGTGCTCGTATCCCCATTCCGCGTCGGGTCCGGCCCTATATCGAAGCTTGGCGGAAGGTCTGCCCCAATACTTCACCGGACGCTCTGATGTTCCCTACCCAAGGGCACCGCAAAAACAAGGGGCTCGCCGTTCCGTTTCGTGCGAAGAACTTCTTCAAGTGGAAGGTGTGGCCCGTCAGTGACAAACTTGGCATCCCGCGAAATCTCTGCACTTTCCAGGTGTTTCGCCGTACGTTGGGCACCGATCTGCAGAAGCATGGGACGATGAAAGACGCGCAGGCCATCCTGCGCCACAAGCACATCAAGACGACCGCCGAGGTGTATATGGACCACATACCAGACAGCGTACGCAAAGCCATTGACGCCCGGACGGAGGCGATATTTAAGCTGCGCAGGAAGAAGCGGTCTCGGAAATCTTCTGGGGTTTAGCTGAATTTAGCTGAGAGCGGGGAAAAGTGACCGGCTGTAACTCACAGAAAAGAATGGCTCCTCAGGTAGGACTCGAACCTACAACCCTCCGGTTAACAGCCGGATGCTCTGCCATTGAGCTACTGAGGACCGTGGGATGCCGTAATTTCAAATATTTAGCGGCGCAGATGACCACTCACGGGTACCTGAAAGATCAAACAGTTACGCGGAGGAGAGTATTATGTGACCCTTATCTGACCCACGTTTTCTCGGGCCAAGATAGCAGCGAACGCAACAGAAACACTGAGCCCGTCACTCTTATAATCAGAGACGTCGCAGGGCTTCTGCGCGCGCTCCAAGAAGCCGAAGCGCAGCAAATTGAGAAGGCGGGCATCACTCATGCGCCCACAATCGGCGAGATGTACGAGGGCTTAACGGAGAAGATTCTGGAGAAGCTGATTCCAGCGGCAGCCGACCTTCGCATTGTTTCGGGATTTGTAGAGGCGCATCTGGAGGATGCGAGCGGGCAGATTGACTTTCATGTTGAGTTTCCGGTAAGGGCGCACGCATCCCTCATACCAGACGATTCAAATGGCCGGTTAAAGATGTCATCGCCGTCCTTGAGGTAAAGAAGCGCCTATTTTCCAGCGAAATGGCGGATGCGCACGCTCAACTGAAAGACGTACTGGATCGCTATTGGCATTATGTGGAACAGCCAGAGGAGTTGACGTTCGATGTTCAGCCGTCGCTTTACGCATATGGCCAAATTACCGGCAAAGTCGCGCCTGCACGTGCAGACCTGGAAAAGCTGCCTTTTAACCTGGAAATGATTTGCCGCAGTCTCATTGTGGAACAAATATCGCCGATCCGAATTATCTTTGGTTATTCAGGCTTCAAGTCGGAATTTACTTTCCGCGAAGGATTTTCTAACCTCATCAAACAGAATGTTATGAAGGGGGGCTTCGGGGCAGCCTTCCTGCCGAATTTGATCGTCTGCGGTCAGTACAGTCTTGTTAAACTCAACGGTCACCCCTATACGGCACCGATGCAGGGAGAATGGTGGCCTCTGATTGCATCATCCAACGAAAATCCGCTGATCTTCCTGCTGGAGTTCATCTGGACCCGGCTCTCCTATAGGTTTCCGATGCCGGAATGGTTCGATGCTGATTTGGGCGTTGAACCTTTGGCTCCACTACTGTCCGCACAGGCCGGGACCAAAGATGGCAAAATGGGTTGGGAGTACCTTCCAGCAGCGCATCACAGATCGTTGCTCAGAAAAGAGAGCCGCACGAAGTAACCGCACATGTCTCGGTTTATCAATTTACCGTAGTAAGTGCGCTGTGTCAGGGGAGGGAGCGCTTCCGCTTGATCACCCTTTCTTAGTCGGCCTAACGAGCGATGAAAAGGCTGAGCTTCAAGAGCTTTTCGAGAAACGGCTGGTTGCACAGGACGGGGACAAGCTGGTTCTGTTAACTCGGCGATGCCAGTGTGTAATAACGCCAAAAGAAGGGTATGTAGTGGGCGATGACAGCGGTGGCCGGTTAACCGCCTGGGCAATGAAAAGGCTCAAGAATCGGTGATAAGGGAAGCACTCCTGCTTGCGCCTCTGAAGGACATGGTGCGTCCATACCCCCTCGGCAAGCAAAATCTCGGCTCAATAAGCGTCTTTGCGGTCAGCGGGGGCGCGCTTTCACCGCAATAGAAAGTTGGTGATTTCTTTCAAATCCGGGAATTCGGGTGCCCTCAGGCTCCACCAATCGAGGATGTCCCTATAGAAGAGATATAGAAATTTGTGGTTCCTTTCGTAAGACTCGGCCAAGTCAAGGTGGGCACGCTTATGACTGACGTGCCCATAAGCTAGGTTTCGGCACTCACGAAAATCCCGCACAAACCGTGGTGGAATCTTCGACGGGTAATAGCTTATGTCGTTTTCCCAGACGGGGGCCGTGCCATCAATGATTGCTGCGCGAGTCCGGGTGAGAATGCGCTGCGCTTCTCCCGCTATGTAGCGTTCCGCTTCACTTCCGTCGAATTGCCGCGTGTTCCCAATGTCACGCGCCCCGAGCGCCAACAGCAATTCATAGAGGTGGTGAATCCAACGGGAGTAGCATTTAGGTTTCATAAGCGAGGAAGCGGTTCTCGCCCTGCAAGATCATTTCGGTTGCAGACGCTTCGAAGTCTTTAAAGGCGTCCTGACAGCGTAGGAATTCATGCTGTATGGCAATGCAATGGTCGGCGTCAGTGGTATCACCTACTTTGAATCTCATGCCTTTTCCCTCAGCATTGTTTCGGCTAGGAGCGTAGCCAGGAAGTAATAGGTGAAAGTCTCTTGCGCGCTTTCTTTCTGCTCCCCCTGCTCCGGTTTGCAGCGCGACAGAGAAGGAGCCCAGTGCAGTTTGGCAACGCGCATCAAGCGAGAAGGAGCGTATCGAGGAACTTCTGTATTCTTAGCCTTTCGTCGGATTGATTAGCTTTTTGATAATTGTAGCCCCGGAGATCGTTCAGCAGCGTTCGGCGCAGGCTACGTAAGTCTCTGATAGACTCGGATTCTTCCTTCCTTCGATCTGCGCTTGATTTGTATTTCACAAGGACGCGATAGCCCTTGGCGCTCAACATATCTGATAGCCTCACCCACGCGAAAATCGGTGGAAGCATCGAACATTGCCCAATAGTAATCGTTCAATCGCCCCCAAATTTGCGTCGTTTGACCAACGTAAAAAGGAATTTCCTCCGATTCACCCTTAACGCAAGACACGACATATACAAATCCAGAAGCGTCCGGATTGGCAGGCGGAACGGCATTACTAAACTCCACGACAGAAAAACCGTCAAAGTTCATTTTAGGTAGCGTCATTCCTTTGGTTGCACTGCGTCCGGAACGGACTGCAACTTCGATTGCGCCGGACCGCCTGATCACACCGGCTCTATAGCCAGCCTACCGCTCCGAAACAATTTAGAAAAGCGCTTATTGAAATGTGAATCTGTCTAATCCACTATTACTCTGCACAGAGTACCTTCTGCCAGACCGCAACATAGTTGCCCGTCCTGGCGTTAAAAAAGGAGCACGCCTCACGGTACCCGCTCCGCCGAAACGCCTCTTCGCTGGCAACATTTCCAACACGGATTGTGCATTGGATAATCCGGGCGCCATCAGCTTTAGCCTTCGTCTCGCCGCGACGAATGAGCCGCTTGCCTAACCCCTGGCCCTGATGTTTCCCGTCCACGGATAAGTGGCACATTTCGCACTGATACCACTGGACCTTCTTCACCTCGACGCAGGCGACGACAGCGCCGTCGTCCAGCTCGAACAGGTAATCGGCAGCCCGCTCCAGGACCTCTTTGACCGTGTAATTCTTTTGAAGCTGATTCAGAGTATTCAGGAGATGGGCAATCTGCGCGGCTTGCTGACTTGTCATTCTGTTGCCTTTTGGCCGCTCAATGGCTCGATACAGGGAGATGCTCTCCGCAATACCCGACCACAATCTTTTCCGCGTTCGGCATCCCAGTGGAAATGTACTCGTATCGTCTCTGGCGACGTCTCTCATCCTACTCCCTACTTGAGGTGGCGGAACATCTCGACCGGTCCCCCCTCGTAGGTCGAATGTCCTTTTGCGCCGCATTGCCTTGTTTCCCATCACGGTTTCGGATTCCTTTGCCTGAGTATTCACTGTTGTCCGAAGACCTTCCGCGCCTCATTATCGCCTCGCTCTCGTTTAGTTGGCTGCGGTAGTCTGTTACCAACCGCCTCAATAGGTCCCAAGAGTTGTCGTCCGTAAACAAAGCGGTCCATGTTGCGGGCGCTCTCTTTGGCGCTTTCGAGGACGATGCACCTGTCTCCGTACAAACTTTTCAATGACCTCGAGGACACTCCAGGGGGGCTGGGAGAATCCGGCCGACAGGCTAAGTCTCAACAAGCCCTCTGCATCTAGGTCGGTAGCTTCGCCCTCCCTCCAGCATTCTCTGAGTTGACTCTTCAGCGCCTGGATCACGAAATTCTGCTCTTGAAAGTTATCCCTCTCTTCCCCCAACCTCGCCTTGGCCTCCGAG
This sequence comes from uncultured Acidobacteriaceae bacterium, assembly GCA_963736385.1. GTDB lineage: Bacteria > Acidobacteriota > Terriglobia > Terriglobales > Acidobacteriaceae > Bog-257. Next base: position 170,138 of record CAVTOE010000009.1, read on the forward strand.
AGGCTACAGCACCAACCGCGAGAGTTACCGTCCTCCAATGTGCTGATCCATTCTGCTTGCTCTGCTACAAGCCGGGACGCCTTCTCGACTTCCTCTCGAAGTTGAGCGGCATCCATCTGCGCCACCTCTCGCGCGAACAGTTCTGCAACCGCCGACGCAGGGCAAGCTGCATGACGCCTTCCGGTCTTATGTGCTTTCCGACAAACGGAGGACATTGGTATTGTTCGTTACCTAACGCGAGGATCTGAGAGATACGTCTCATGTTGGGTGTCGCCCCATTCACCCGAGTTGCATCCGGCAGAAAGAACCGACTGGGTACACAAAGCCCTGTTCGCGTGGGAGCATTCAGGACGTTGACGGCGCCTCCCCAAGCAGACCAGTGCTGTCCCAGCACTTCGGCCATCTCGTAGCTGTATAAAGTCACGAGAGACCTGCATGACCTGAGTCGAGTCCAATCATATCTCTGTTGAAGCTCCGTGTCATTCACTGAGGTATTCGCCATCTCGGGTAGGGCTTACGAGTACAATCGGACTGTCGCGTTCCCGCCGTTCTATTTCGGCAAGCAGGCTGCGATAAGAATCGCTCTCCTGGCCAACTGGTTTATCACGTTCAGCCCCGGTCACTGACGGCTGCAAAATTCTGCGTGGGTCTGCTTGCCGGATGTTGTTCACGACGTAGCGGATCACACGCGGCTGGGATGCCATCACCGCACTCACAACCAGTGTGCTCTGCTCGTCGGTCTTCACGATGCAGGATAAGTTCGAAGATCACCCCTGATTACTTCTTGAAACCGACCTCGGCGATCCACTGTCGCCCGCGGACGGCCTCGTCAGGATTTTTCAACACCCAGGTGTAATAGATCCCGGGCTCCTCTTCGTTGGTGGCGTAAATCCGGAGCCAGGAGCGTGTATCGCCACGATACCCGTTAAACTCACCTTCTTGCCTTAGCTGATCCGGGTGCAACCCAAAGCCAAGCTGCTCTTTGAGCCATGACTCCGACTGGCCTTGAATATCGCTTCCTCAGCACCGACACCCTGAAAACTGAGGTAATTGGCATACACTAACATTCAGTACGTATCCTCTCTCCGGGGAACGCCGTTGGTGAATTTCTTCGGGCCGAGTGCGGACATCCGACAGGAACAATCTTGACCAGCGATCCGTCTCATACGGCATTAACCCCTGAAGGCCCCTTCGACAGCGGCCGTAGACCAAACGGCAGTTTTGTCGGAACCGGGAGCGGACGCGGTTTACTACGCCCGCTGCGCAGCCTTCAACTCTAATCCTCGCTATGATCCTATTGAACCCGGTCAGAATTTGGGAGATCAGGAAATGGGTGCCATGTCTTATGGCATCCATCGACGCAGGCATGAGCTGGAAACAATTGACCGAACTCCGCTTCGAGAATGTCTCTCCCGCTCCTCATGTCGGCTGCCTTGAAGTCCACCTGGCCATGTTCCGTGCCAAACAGTGAAGCGACCACGTGTTCGGGGATACTTTGTCACCATAAGCGTGACATATCTGCCTTCACCGAAATCATGTTTGATGGCTATGGACTGAACCGTCGGCAAACTTTCGAAGTCGTGAACATTCATGAGATCGCCTGATTCCTGCCCCCTTGAACCGACCCTACCATTTTGTGTCAACCCAAATTCCATGCCGGCCGGAGCATGGCCAGCCGCCTGTGGTCTTGTGCGCGCGCAAAGTCGGGTCACGCTTGGAGTGCTCGAACCGTTTATTGCATAATCCGCACTGATAGACGTAGGTGGGTCCTGACGGTCGCGATGTCCGCGATCTTGTGGAGACCCTGGGCGCCATGGCTCGTGGCGCGTACGACATCGACGGAGCGGAAATCGGACCCGTCGGCGTCAATTCAACTGCGTAGCGCGGCGTGAATGTGCGTTGCGTCGCGCGCGCGCCGCGAATGCGATCGATCCGGTAGCTGCGGTGTAGCTGATTGTCGGCCCGGACAGCGTGAAGCACAATGTCGCCGGCCTGTGTGCGTCTCAATGAATACGGCTCGATAATGCGAACACTCTGCCTACCCTGCTCGTCAATATAATCAAGCTCGACGCACAAGCGGTTGGACGCGGCAGAATCGTATGACTTCAATGGGCGCTGAACTCGCCATGCCCGGAACAGAGATTGCGCCGGCCGCCGGGCGGATCACGATATCCCCCGCGGATAACGGGAACGCCACCGGGATTGGCGCTTTCTGACCCTCCTCGATCCAAGCGAACAGCGCCGGAAGTTCAGTCCAGAAGGCATCGACGGGAGGCAGCGAGGGGAGCTGGTGGGTGAGCATGACCGACCAGTCCGCCACCAGTTCCTCATGAAGCGGCGTGAGTCCCGCTATCGTCGGGAACGCAATTCCCTTAAAGGCGCATTTCTTCGTCAAGGCATCATGGATGACCAGTGCGGCGGGATGAAACTCGTCGTGTCTGAAGAGATTGATCACGTCGTAAAGGTCACGGGGCCGCGCCCGTTCCGCGAGGGCGCGCACTTTTTCCGCAAAGACTTCCTCGTAGCTGTAGCACCGCGCCACGATCCCGCCCTCGGGAGCGTCCGAATACGGGTGCGACCACGGGGCGCTCGACGGGCGGCAAGACCAGCAACTCGTCAGCCGTGAGGTCAAGCTTGATTCGTGGCAGGTCGCCCGACAAGGGCGCGATCGGGCCGCGATAAGAGATGCGTCCCCTGACCGGCCGGACGGTCGCGACGATTCCGGAAGACCTCGAAATACAGCTTGTCGGGGGGAAGCTCGATACCCGTCTGCTCATATATCCATTCGGAAACTTCCCGGAACGTCCCGACCAGGAAATCGACGTTGAGATGGGATTCATCGGTCAGCGTGAAATCAAGATCCTCGGAGAAGCGGTACGTTTCGAAGTAACACTTCTTGAGACACGTTCCGCCTTTGAATACCCACTTTCCCGCCAGAGCCGGGTGGTTGAAGATTCCCGCAAGGAGCCAGCCGAGCACGTAGTCCTTCTCGACCACGTTAGGCAGCAGCCCAAGGTTGGCAGCGGTTGCAAGAAGCTCCCGGCGGTCAATCACGCTCTGCCTCCGCGTCCCAGTTCCTGGGAATCCAGAGGCGCCACGCCTTGACCAGCCGACGGCAAGGCAACGCAGGATCGAGCTTCGCGTTCCCCTCCGTCAGCCGCTGCCGGCACGATTCCGCGAGCGACTCTTTCCCCGGTATCCGCGACACCAGGAACCCGAGTCGCTTGAAGACCGCACCGTTACCGAGTTTTTCTGCGTAGCGTATGAGAGTATCGGCATCGGCTTCGGGATCACGCAGATAGGTCAGAAGGCAA
>CAVTOE010000010.1:0-191450 GCA_963736385.1 uncultured Acidobacteriaceae bacterium
ATATAGTTGTTGACTAAGGCTGGTCGCCACCCGCGCCGCCAACTGCGGGTCGGGATCTTCATAATTCACCGACAGCATACGGGTTTTCGGGTCAGCTCAACTGTAAGTTTCTTTTAAAGGAGTCGATCAACCGGACTTTGCGCTTCGCCGGAGGAATGTTCGCCATTATCTTCGGCTTGATGAGGCTATCGGTCAGCTGTAATTCCTCAATCGTGCGCCATGCCAGGCTTTCGCTCTTCAAGACCTGGATTTGCGTCTGGACAAACGTATCGTCCGCATTGCCTTTCTGAAACATTTCTTCAATCGACTGGATCAACGGTGTTTCTGATTCCACTTGAACCCGAGCCGTCGCCTTAAAGACCGGCTGCATCTTGAAGGAGACAATGGCCACAATCGTCGTGACGATAATTGCGACGGTCGCAATGGACCAGCGGCGCTTTAACAGAGTGTGCCAGTACGTCGCCAGAGAGACGAAGTCTTGGGCACTAGCTACACTGGCTTCAACCGCAGGCAGGGCCCGGGTGAGCGGGATGGTGGTCACGCCATCCCCGGCGGGCAGTGCGCGACGTTCTGGACCGGCAGTGAGGTTATTCAGTCTCATGGTATTTGCCTTATTTGCCTTTACGGGCGTGCGTAGATCGCCAGGTAGGTTGCGGCTTGCACTGCGGCTTCAGCACCGCGGCGCCATGCTTTTTTGGCGGTACTATCAGGAATGAACAGAATGTCATTCGCGAGCAAAAGCTGGTCCGGTTGCTTGCCTGCCAAAATTAAGTTGAGATTTACCGGAACTTGTTGGTGGGCGTCGGGGACGTTGGGGTCAGGCCTAATGATCATAGCTTTGTTTCGCATTGCACTGAATTTTGCGTCTTCCGCCATGGCAAGCGCCTGCAGCACGGTCATCCCCTTGTCGGGAGCTCGGATTACGAACCCTCCGGGTTTGTTGACCGCGCCAACCACGTAAACGATTCCCGCATGGGGCACGGTCACCTTGTCGCCGGGAAAGATCTCAATGTTGTATTTAGGATCGCCTGTCTCCATCAACTTCTTGATGTCCACCATCTGGACGCGTTCGGTGGAATTCGTCGCCTGCGCCCCAACATCTCCCCTGGTAACCACCGCGACATTGCTGGCATCATCGCTGAGCCCTGTGACTGGGACAGCACGTCCAGCAGGGTGGTACGTCCAAACACAGGATAGATTTGCGGCATCTTGACGGCTCCGGTAATGGAGACTGCCTTTACACGTGAGCTGACGATCGTAACCACAATATGGGGGCTCGTCACCAGCCCGCGATCGCGCAGTTGCTTGGCGAGAGCGTCAGAAAGCTGGCTCGGCGTCAGGCCCGCAGCTGGCACTGGACTTTGGCAGCAGTGGCAGGTCTACGGTGCCCGAGGGGCTGACGCGATACTGGCGTGAAAGCTCCGCCACATCCATCACATAAACATCCAAAACGTCATCGGGACTGATAATGCTGTCGGCAGTACTTTTCGGAAGAGCCCGCCACAGCCGGTGGCTGCGCACTGCCGATTGCGGTTTGGACACGGCGCTCGGAGTAGTGGTTGATTGCGCATTCAGCACCAGATGCAGACGGCGAGAGAAAAACCTATGACGAACAACCACTAGCGAAAAGCGAATTGACGATGCCAACGGAAACGCATCATTGTCTCCACAGAAATCTGCTACGCGGGTTGCGTTGCTAAGAGGACAGGGTCAGCTGTTGTGCCCAGCTGTGAAAGAGCCAGGCGGATAGTGAGTGTGTAGCGACTCGCGCTTCAAATTACTTCAATGTCATACGCCCCAATATCAATGGCGATGGACCGCTCCATGGGCTCAATGGAGATAACGAGTTTTTTGCCGCGCTCGGCGACGAAGATACCTTCCAAGCCGTCCAGACAGCCGCCACAAATTCGGACCCGCTGGCCGCTTTTGAGGAACGGATAGGGAGACCACGAGGTATTCTGGCTCTCGATCCGCCGTAGGTCATTGATCTGCTGGTCGGGAATACGAGCCGATCGACTCCGTTGAAGGTGACGAACGCATAGGCTCCGCTCGTCTGTAACACTGCAAGCCGATCAGCCGGATTCGGACATCGCCCGCACAAAAACGTAACCCGGGAACAGCGGCGTCTCTACAGTCTGATATCGGTCACTCCAGCGGCGCCGCTCGCGAGTCACAGGAACATAGGCCTCATGATGCTTGCCTTCAACGTGGCTGCATATCTTCCGTTCAAAGCGAGCCCTTGTCTGCAACGCAAACCAGTCCTGGCCGCTAGCGGGAGTAAAGTCCGCCGACACAAGATGACGTCGTCGTTATTGGTTGAGGGCCTGAACATAGCTCCGCCATTTTAGTCCCTTCCCCCCAACTTGCGAAGACCTTGGTCGGAAAACCATCTTCATACGCGCAGATCGCACGCATCAAGTACGAATGTCACAGTACGGTGTGACGTGCAACGCCAATGTCACAATGCGATGTGATGCGCAACCCCGGGTACAATCACTCGGTGTGACGCAGATCAAACGCGCAAGTACGAACGTCACAATGCGGTGTGACTCGCAAGCCCAATGTCGCAGTGCAGTGAGATGCGCAACCCCCAGAAGTAGCCCAAGTACTTTTCAAAATGGCGACATGTACAACTTAGAAAGGTGCCGTCCAAATCTCATTTGCTATGTCGCAATCTGGAACTCAGCAACAGAAGCTTGACGCTGGGTGCATTGATATCATTAAAGTGCCAATCTTTCAATGACCCTTTCGTGGCATTACGCGCGCGAGTGTATTGCACTCCAATGGGAAAACAACTTCATCGCGGTCGGGCTCGAGCACGTCAAGGATGACTTCAGATGCTACAGTCTGCTGGACGGCAGGGTAATGATCTAATGACCCGCAAGGCGTAGTCCCGCGACGCGCTGTCGAATACTCCGGTTGAGCGCCTGGAAGTGCTTCAAATTGATGGTGATATGTATAGGATCCACCATGAACATGCTTCGCATGTACTCTCGCGTTTCTCCCGAGGACATGTCATCATTGACGTACCAAACCATCGACGCTTGTCGAAACGCGGGGGATGATTTCACGTCCAGCGAGGAATCTCTAGCTCCGTGAAGTCGTGGACTTCTGCGGTGCGTTTTGAGAGGTTTAGGTCGATCCTCCTCCAAACGTCAATACGCAAGTGGCCCCGATGCCGCAGAACGAGTGGCAGTGGAGGTACCGGCTCAATCTTGTTCTGGGGAGACGACGTTTTGGCAAAGCGGTATGGGTCTCCTGCCACCCTCTGAGGACCCTGCAATTTGTGAGGTCAAATCCAGTGCTGCAAATAAGGCGAAGGCCACTCGCGGTGAAACCCGCGAGCGGCCCTCCTTTGTCACGGGTCCGGCTGCCCTCAGCCGGACCGTAGATTGTTTGCGCAGCGCCACTAACAACTCAGTGGAACGCCGTGTAGGTTGCAGTGTCCTGCACCGCCCAGCCCCCAGTGTTGCCATACAACGTGACATACAACGTACGACCGTCGGTTGGCAGGTTGTTGATGGTGATGGCCAGCGCGGAAGTGGTTCCCAGCGCTATGTCTTGAGCGCCAGGGGTGCTGCCCACCCACAGCTGGTACGAGGTAGCGCCGGTTTCCGCCGTCCAGGTAAACCTGACGCTGTTAGTACCGACAAATGTTGAGCCCTTCGCTGGGCTGGTGATCGCTGCCTTTGGGGCAGCAGCCGTGTACGTTGCGGTGTCTTGCACCACCCATCTTGCTCCCGCGTTGCCATACAAGGTCATGTACAACCCTTGACCGTTGACCGGCAGGTTTCTGATCGTGACCGACAGCCCGGTGCTGGCTCCGATCGCGATGTCGCTGGCGCCGGGAGTGCTGCCCACCCATAGCCGGTACGCAGTCGCCCCGGCTTCCGCCGTCCAGGTAAACGTGACCGTGCTACCGGTCAGCGTTGACTCTTTCGTTGGGCTGGTGATGATTGCGAAGGTCGAGGCCGTGTAGGTTGCAGTGTCCTGCACCGCCCAGCCCCCAGTGTTGCCATACAACGTGACATACAACGTACGACCGTCGGTTGGCAGGTTGTTGATGGTGATGGCCAGCGCGGAAGTGGTTCCCAGCGCTATGTCTTGAGCGCCAGGGGTGCTGCCCACCCACAGCTGGTACGAGGTAGCGCCGGTTTCCGCCGTCCAGGTAAACCTGACGCTGTTAGTACCGACAAATGTTGAGCCCTTCGCTGGGCTGGTGATCGCTGCCTTTGGGGCAGCAGCCGTGTACGTTGCGGTGTCCTTCACTGACCAGGAGCTGTTGACGTTGGCATACAAGGTAACGTACACCGTGCGACCGTCGGTTGGCAGGTTATTGATCGTGACGGACAAGGGGGGGTTAGGCCCGTTGCTGTATCCTATCGCGATGTCGTTGCTGCCCGGGGTGCTGCCCACCCACAGCCGGTACTGCGTCGCGTAGGATTGTTTCGTCCAGGTAAACGTGACTGTGCTACCAGCCAGCGTTGACCCCTTCGCCGGTGCGGTGATTTGTGCCGTCACTGGTGTGACGGTCAAGGTCTGCTGCACCGGAGGTGCTGCAGAACATAGAGATTACCGGCTTGATCGGCCTGTACGGTTACGGTTCCAGGGCCCGTGATGGTCAAGATGTTGCCATTGACAGTCGCCGGCCGGAGATGACGCTGAAGCTAACCGGCAAGCCGGAGGTGGCGGTGGCGACCAGCGTGATCGGCGGCCACACCGTCAGGTCTGATTGCCAATGGCCTGGAAGGTGATGGTCTGTGTCTGCATTGGGACTGCGCGGTGTTGGACCAGGCAGAGTTGCCGTTCGCGTTGAAGGCCAGCACCCGGTAGTAGTAAACGGTGCCCCCTACAACGCCCGTATCCGAATACGACACGGGGCCGCTGCCTGGGTTCGCTGGCAGAGGGATGGGTACCATCGATTGCGTGAAATTGCTATCCAGCGCCCTCTGAAGAGTGAAACCAGTTTCGGTAAGAGAGTTGTCCATAAAGGCCACGTTCATGCGCGCCGGCTCCTGTCCAAGTGGCACTCAGGTTCAGCGGCGCTTGCGGTGGCAACAGCACCACTATGGGGCGCATCATGTCGTTCTCTTCATGCCCCAAGATGTGGCAATGCCAGACATACTCCCAACCAAAGTTGGTTCTTGTGTTGATGGTGGTGACGGGATTTCCGGTGATCGGATCGAGGTTGGTAAAGTGACAACCATTAGCGTTTGTGCCGTTTTCAGGACAGGTGGGTCCAGGAGCCGATTGCTGTCGGGGACCGGGAAAGGGAGGGTAGGAACGATCGGGTTTACCGCCACAATCACATCTTCCAGCGGATTCATCCTGACCGTTTCCTTCCAGCCCAGTTCGTTGGCATCGGGTGGCCGGATAGCCCCGTCCCAACCGACGCGGTTAATCACCTGCACATTGAACAGGTGGAAGTGGATGAAATGGGTGTCTACGCCATTATGGGTTATCTTCCACAGTTGCGGGATACCGCCGTTGATAGTCTCGGTTGGCGGATCTGCGTAACCTAAAGGTACCGTGGTCTGGTTAGGAAAGCCGGTGAATGGCAATTCCGTTCCCAGAGTGGCATTCATCCGCCCGTAATCCAGCGTAAACAGTTCTTGTATGGCCTTCGGCTCCATCGGCATCGTCGTTTGCAGATTCCCACCGTTGTATTGCAGGTGCCCGCTTGTACAGTCGCTGTTTTGCGTGCAAGCTTGGCCGTTGTACGGTGCGAAGGTCAGCGAAGTGTCTTGGATTCTTGAATACGTGTTAGGGAAGTTGGTCCCGTAGTCGGCGTTGTAGGCCTGTTCTGGGACTGTGGGTTGAGCCTGCGAGGCGACGAAGGCCTTCGGCAGCAGTGCGTTCAGATTGGTTGGATCGAACGGCAGCCGGAGTGCCTGCGCTAACAACGAACTGCATCATGGTTCTGGTGTTCGGACCATAGCCGGGCAGTGTCGTTGCAGCGCCGCCCGTTGTAGGTCTGGTCCGGATCGCCTGTGTAGTAGTCGATGCGGGGATCAAACGCGGGAACAGGGGCGGGAGCATCGTTGTAGAGAATGAGGGTCTTGCCCGCGTACGCGGAGAAGTCCACAATGACATCGGCGCGTTCGGCCGGTCCAAGTAATAGGCCGTGTTTGTCGATGTTCAACACCACGATGTCTCTGCGGTTATAAACGTACGACACCGGCTGCGGTGGGATCACCACCGGCGCTGGGAGGAAGCCGCCTTCGGTACCGATCTCGATGAACGGCGGGCCCATTAAAGCCGGATCGGGAACGCCGCCGTCCCTGCCGTCGGTTGGCCAAGTCGGGGGATATCCCAGACCCGGGGCTGCCGGTACCATTTTGACTTCCGTACGTAGCCAGGCTGGCCCGGTTGAATTGTGGGATCGGCCTGGAAGAACGACAGATTGAAGGTACGGTCGTTGCCGACACTCAGGATCCGGAAGCGATAGGCTTTAGGCTCGACGGTAAATGTCGGGTAGGCAGTGCCGTTGATCACCGGAGTGTCCATAAAAGATTCCGGTGTGCCGGATACTGGAACCGGCACGCCAGGGCACATCCACTGACCGGCGATGTCGCCTGGATTGGCAGCGCTAGTGCATGGGTAAGGCTGTAACATCAAAGTCGAAGGATCCTGCGGAGGCCAAAACCACGGGCCCCAGTCCCAGCGGCCGAAAGCATTCGCTCCAGAATCGTCGGCTGGATTCTGATTTGGGGTGTACACATGGGGGAACCAAAGACTGCCTTCGCCTCCCCAAAGGGTCGAATCCCAAGTATTATCTTGGACTGCTAATTGGGCAACTGGAGGCACGAAGGTCTTATCCTGGATGATCAGCGGAATACCATAATGGTAAACGCCGCCCAGATCGGGAATGGCCTTCACACCGGAAGGATTGATTCCGGTCACGTTGGTGCCCTCGATCATGTCCTTCTCATAGTTATCCCACAGCAGGTATCCGGAAGCTTCTCCGGCGTAGACGTTCAAACGGGTCGTTCCCAACGCGTGGTCATGGTAAAACATCAACCGGGCGCTCTGTTGGTTGGTCCAAAAGAACGTCGAGGTCCCATCGTTAGGCGATGGCAGTGGCATATCCGGGACGTTCTGCTGACTGTCACCCTTCGCTGGTCCGCCCGTTTCATTGGCTGGGGTTATCCACTGATGAGGCGTACCATCGCTGATCCATGGGGTGACGCCGCCGTGAAGATGCAGCGTCGCACGGTTTTGCATGTAGACCTGGCCGTTCGTGCCCGTGCCAGCCCCCATGTAGGTGGGGTCCACCGGAATAAAGAGGTTGCCGGCGGTGCCCGTGGGAAGTTCGTTATAGAACTTGACCCGTACGGGTTTGTCCTTTTGGGCAATGATCACAGGACCCAAATAGTGATTGACGTTGCCGCCATCAGCATTGGGATTCTTATCGTAATAACCCCTCAACCTTGTCGGGGTTGTCGCCAAGTCGGAATGAAACACCTGGATAAAGTCCTTCAGCCCGATTTCGTAATAATCGCCATCGTTGGGAACTCCGGGCGGAAGATTATTCGGGTCAAAAGGGGTGGCAATCGGGATAAACTGGCCGAGGTTGTTGGCGTTCGCACTTCCCAAACCCGCCAGGGTCGTTGACAAATTTCTGCAGCGGTTTGGTGTTGGCGTAATTAGGCAGGCCGAAATAATCGGGCGGTCCGCTGGGGCACATGGTGCCGGAGGGGCACGTCTGCACTTCGGTAGCTAGCGGTTGCTTCGGAAGCTGGGTTCCGTCAGCTTGCCCTTTAGCGGCTTTGGCACGACGTGCCGCGTTACGGGCCGCCGCTGCCTTCCGCATTGCCGCCGTCATGCACCGCATTTTGTTGTAGCACACTTTGGCTGGCGAGGCGGCGTCGGTTGGAGATGACTGTGGAGTTGAGGCAACGTTGGCTGCAGATGGCTGTGTAGCTGCAGGGGTGTTGACGGCAGATGGTTGTTTAGGTGGCGTTTTTGCTTGCAATGCGACGGTGAACATCGCGCATACAACGACGGCAAGCATGCCTGTTCGACTGAACCAATTCTTGATTGACATGGCGCATCATCCTTATTTTTATCTTTTGACGTGGCATAGCAATTCGAGGGGCCGGGGCGCAAGCCGTAGCAAGAAGCGATCGAGATAAGGAACCCAGAGTTGCCCATAAGACTTCCGCGGGACAACCGACATCGACTACAGATACTGGGGAGCCAAACGGCTCTTTGCTGCCCGTACAGCTGAAACGAAATACGTCAAGCTTTTGCAGAGAATAGGCGCATTCTCCAGAAGCATGCTTCACAAGCTATAGTGACGAGAGCAGCAATACGGTGACGTAGGACACACATCAACGTGAGTACGTCTTTTGTGGGATGGATGCGCTAAAGCGACCCTAGGTACAGCCGAAAGTGATTCCAGTCAGAGTTCCGATGTCACAGGCGCCTGTGACCACCGTACGAGACAAGCAGGTTGAGCCATGCGATGATTTCGCGTGATTGATTTTAGAATCTCGTAAAGTGGAGTTTATCTATGGTGCGCGCCATTTCCGTCTTGTTGCTGCTGCTGTCGGTTTCGAGTTCGGCACAGGCTCTTGAGCTACAGAAACACAAGAAGCCGCAGACAATGAAGACAATGAAGTTCAAGATCGCGGCTGTTACCGAGCAGGTTCCCAGGAGCGGTTACAGTCCAAACAGACAGACCTATCTTGCCTACATGATCGGCGCCGATAAGTCCAACAAGAGTGTGAAGCTCGTATTTCGATACTTGGGATACGAGGATGGCCTTTCTGCAGATTTTGCTGATTTCAGCTTCGTGCACGCCTTCAAGGCGATGCGGGATCGCTCCTGCGATGAGTCCTGGCAGTCTTTCAGCACCAAATTTGTGGTTGGGCAGGGCGGCAAACTGACTACGTTGACTATTGCTCGATTTGTCTCCCCCGACGCAGCACAAGACATAGCCGCGGATCGGGTATTACCCTGCTACGTCATCAATGCCCAAGGCTACAAGGGCTCTCGGGAAGAAGCCGTCGCGGACATGGGTTCACCTGACGGCGAGGGGAAGTAACACCAGACTCATCGATCTCGAGTCTGAATCGGTGCCATGCTGCACTGGCCGTATTGAGGTTCAAATCGCTCGCTCCCGACACATTCTCCTCCACTACGTTCAGAGTCAAAGCTCATTAGCTGCTGTGTTGTTGGGTTGGCGCAAACACGTCGTGCAGGGCAAGATTCTCAAAAAGCGGATTTCCCCACGAGAGCACTCGTTTGTGGCATACCAGCTTCGACCAAGGAACTGGAGTCACATTGCGCGATGATCCGCATCACATTTTTCCTTGCCAATGCAGGGGTAGTATCAACTGCTGAAATGCGACTAGGGCCGAGAAACTCATGTTCAGACGGAGTGTAGCTGCGTCGTTGTTCGTCCTAATAACAGCTCCCCTTCTGCTGCCCTTATGTATTCAGGACCCGCAGTCTTATCTACCTCCATGTTGTCGACGGGATGGCAAGCACCACTGTGCCATGATGGTGCGGTTTCTAGCCTTGAAGCGGCAACAGGAACGCGAAAGCCGCCTCCGCAGCAAACCCGAGGATTGTCCATACAGATCCGCACAATTCTACCCGCCCGCTCCCCCTTTTGCCGGTGTCCCGAGATCGCTCGACGCGTGCGCTTTCAGGGGCGGTGACCCAGCTCTTTCTGTTTCCGATATTCCTCTTCTCCGTTTCGCTGAGTCCTGCAGTCATTTCAAACGCGGCCCCCCGGTCCTTTCCTGACTCCCTAAATCTGTTGAGGCTCATGACAGACGACGACGTGTTGTCGTGATGGATACCAATGCTTCCCTGTAGGTTGCGTGGAGTTGCCGCTGTGAAGGCCATATCTTTAAGAAATTACCGCCTATGCGTGATTGTTCTCGTTGGCTGCCTGGTGGGCTTACTGGCTGCCGCTGAGGGACAGGAAATACATGGAGTCGTAACCGATCCGTCGGGGGCGGCAGTTGCGGGCGCGAGCGTGCGCCTATTGTCTGGTGGTCTGGAGACGGCTTCGACCGGCACCGACAACCACGGAACCTATTCAATCCGAAATGTCGCCCCGTGCCTTAACTGCGAGATTAGCTTCTTCGCCCAAGGTTTTGCCACTTTTACACAAGCGATAAACCTCCAAGCTACGCAGCAGCTTACACTCCTTGTTCAGTTGGTCATCGCGGTTGGCCCCGAGAGTATTTCAGTGTCGACCAAGTACCTGCCATTCCATGATCAACTGGATGTCGGCGACGTGCGAGAGAGCACCGCTAAAGACGTTGGCGAAGCGCTGGCGGCAGTCGAGGGCGTATACAAGATTCGTAAGGCTGGCATCGCGAACGACGTTGTCATTCGTGGATTTCAACAGGGAAACCTGAACGTGATCATTGACGGAGCGCGAATCTTCGCCGCCTGTCCGGGACACATGGACCCCGCGGTTCAGCACGTTGATTTCGCGGAAGTGGATCACATTAACGTGAACAAGGGCGCGTTCGATGTTTCTACGGCCGGAAGCCTCGGGGGCACCATCGAAGTGGTCACCAAGACCCCTCCACTCGGATTTCATGTGACCCCGAGCCTAACCACTGGATCATTCGGCTTCTACAATCCCAGTCTCACAAGCTCGTTTGGAAACAATACCTTTCGAGCGCTGGCTGGTTATTCCTTTCGCGCCTCGGACCCTTACAAAGACGGCGACGGAAGGTCCTTCCTGAGCTATGCCAACTACAGTGCTTCAGGCCTTCAACAGAAGGCCTTCCAAATCAACACTGGTTGGATTGAATCCCAATTTTCATTCGGAGACGATCAAACCCTGACCCTTGCCTATACGCGTCAGGCAGCCGGCCTCATCCTCTATCCGTATCTGACCATGGACTCCGACCATGACGACGCCGACCGTCTTTCTCTTAAATACGATGTTCCAAGGGCGGGACACACGCTGCACGCCATTCACGCCCAGGCCTACTTTACCCAGGTGGGTCACTTTATGTCCGACGATCAGCGCACCAGCGCCATGGGTGGCCAATGGACGATGGCCTCGGAGGCTTCTACCCGCGCCGTTGGTGGACAAGTACAAGGCGAACTAGGCAGCAATCTGAGTATTGGGTTCCAAGGCTACTACCGTAAATGGAACGTTCTTGGTGCCATGAGAATGATGGAGCTGGTGGGCCCGACAAATCCAACCGTGCCCGACGTGGACACCGAGGCGGTTGGGGCATTTGCCAGCTATCACCACTCGTTCAGTGATCGCCTGAAGCTTATCAGTGGAGCCCGCTGGGACCATGCATGGATCGCCACCGGCGCTCCTAACCTTAATACTAATCTGTATTACAACTATCACAAAACGCGCAGTACCGACGCTACCAACGATTATCTTTCCGGCAATGTGCGCCTTTCCTACGACCTCCCATTCTCCATGACGTTATTTGCAGGAGTGGGCAGCAACGGCCGCATCCCCGATGCCGAGGAGCGTTTCATCAATCGCGCCTCGATGAGCGGGATCTATGTTGGAAACCCCTCGCTTCCAACCGTGCGCAACACCGACAGCACAGCTGGCCTCATCCTCCACCATCAGTCCTGGTACATCAAACCGACGCTGTTCTATTCCCGTATCAACAACTACATTTTGATAAACGACCAGCCACTACTGAACGCAGGAGCCAAAAGCCCCGGAAGTGCGCGCTCCTTTACGAATGTGGATGCTCGCATCTATGGTGGGGAGCTTGCTTACTCCTTCAACCTGCCCTCAGGCTTTTCTGTGACCGGCGGCGGCGCTTACGCGAGGGGAGCCAACGAAAAGAAACCCTGGGCCGGAGTCCTGGCCACGAACCTGCCCGAAATGCCGCCCCTGCTTGCCTGGGTCGCTCTGCGGTATGTTTACAGGAACGTCTATGCGGAAGTTGGCGGAACGGGGGTGGCTCGGCAAGATCTCGTAGATACGGACTTGAAGGAAACGCCCACGCCTGGTTACGGTTTGATGAATGTGAAGTTGGAGTTTACCTATCGTAAGATGCTTGCCAGCTTTATGGTCGACAATCTTTTTAACCGCTATTACTTTGAGCATCTCTCTTACTATCGTGATCCCTTCGCGTCGAGCGTCCACATTCCAGAACCGGGGAGGAACTTCTTCGCTCAACTGAGGTACAGCTTCTAAATCTGCACCCTAGCTGCGATATTCATTGGAACACTTCTTCAGGTACACATGATAAGGACTCGGTTACGCCGACTTGGCTCTTGGGTACACGACGCTCCCTCCAAATCTCGTAAATCGCCGGATACACAAGCAGCTCGAGCAAGAAAGAGGTAAAAATACCTCCGACCATGGGTGCGGCAATGCGCTTCATTACGTCGGAACCGGCCCCCACCGCCCACATGATGGGAAACAAGCCGATGCAGGTGGTAGCGAAGGTCATGAACTTGGGACGCAGACGTTTTGCAGCTCCGTGGACGATGGCTTCGCGCAGGTCCCGCAGAGTTTCGCAAACGGCCTTCTCTGCGGGCCTCCTCGTACGATAGATCCAGGTAAAGGAGCATGAAGACACCGGTCTCGGCGTCGACTCCCAGCAGCGCGATCAATCCCACCCAAACGGCCACACTCATGTTGTATCCCGCAAAATAGAGGAACCACACTGCGCCGATGGCCGAGAAAGGCACCGCCAGCAAAACAATCATCGTCTTAGTGAAGGAGCGGGTGTTGATGTAGAGCAGCAAGATAATCAGCACAATCGTGAACGGCACAATGTAGGTGAGACGCTGCTTCACGCGCTGCATGGCTTCATACTGTCCGCTCCAAGAGATCGCGTATCCCGGGGGAAGCTTCACGCTTGTTGCGCAGCAAAGGCCCGGCTTCGGCAATATAGCTCTCGATGTCGCGTCCGGCGACATCCACATATACGTAACCGGTAAGCAGGCCGTCCTCGTTACGAATCATTGCAGGCCCACTCATGGTGCGGATATCGGCAAGTTCCGACAGGGGCAACTGGCGCTGGCCGCCAGCCGAAACCAAGACGCGCCCAAGGGCCCCGATATCGCTGCGAAAATCGCGCATGTAGCGCACATTCACGGGATAACGTTCGTGCCCCAGCACGACGGTGGTAACGTTTTCCCCGCCAATGGCGTTGGCAACCGCCTGCTGAGCTTCTTCCACGCTCAGGCCATAGCGCGCCAGTTGATCGCGTTTCCAATTGAAGTCCAGAAAATAACCGCCACCGGTGCGCTCTGCGAACACGCTACGCGTGCCATTGACAGCCGGCAGCAAGGTTTCGATCGTGGTGCCGATCTTTTCGATCTCGCCCAGATCGGTGCCCGATATCTTCAAACCGACAGGGGTCCGTATGCCGGTTGTAAGCATGTCGATGCGGCCCTTGATGGGCATGGTCCAGGCGTTCGAAACTCCGGGAATTTTCAGCGCCTTGTCCATCTCACTGATGAGTTCTTCGGTCGAAATCGCATCTGGCGTAATGTGGCGAAAGAAACGCTTTGCCACCTCGGGCGCCCAAGACGAATACCAGGTTGGCCGGGTTGGCCACTCCGAACGAGGCTTGAGAATGATTACCGTTTCCAGCATGGAGAGCGGCGCCGGATCGGTCGAGGTTTCGGCTCGACCAGCTTTACCTAGGACCGTATCGATCTCCGGAAATTGCTTAATGATACGGTCGGTGACTTGCAGCAATCGCTGTGCCTCCCCAATCGAAATACCCGGCATGGTCGAAGGCATGTAGAGGATCGCACCTTCATCGAGCGGAGGCATGAACTCTGAACCCAAGTGGAAGAACATCGGTATGGTGACGACGACCAGCAGGATGGCGGTTATCACTACTGCCCACTTCCACTGCAAGGTCCAGCGGACTACGGGTTCATAAATACGCATCAGGAAGCGACTCACTGGATGCTTGTCTTCTGAGCGTATCTTGCCAATGAGGACCGCGTTGGTCAGTCGGCACAGCCAATCCGGCCGGAACTCAAACCGCTGCACATTGGTGAGTAACAGACGCAAAGCCGGATCGAGGGTAATAGCCAGCACAGCCGCGATCAGCATTGCGAAGGTCTTGGTGTAGGCCAGCGGCTTGAACATGCGGCCTTCCTGGGCCTCTAGCGTCAAGACCGGCAAGAAAGAAACGGCCAGCACCAGGAGCGCAAAGAACGTCGGCCCGGCAACTTCTTTGACCGCGCCGATGACCACCGCGCGATAGTCGCTCTTGCGGCCGGTCTTCTCCCATATCTCCAGCTTCTTGTGGGTCTGTTCGACGACCACGATCGAGGCATCAATCAACTCACCGAAAGCGATCGCCACCCCGGCCAACGACATGATGTTGGCGCTAATGCCCAGCAGGCGGAATGGAATGAAGGAAAGCAGCACCGCCACAGGTATGGTGACGATGGGAATAGCTGCACTCGGAAAGTGCCACAAGAACAGCAGAATGATCAGGACAACGGTGATGATGATCTCGATGATGGTCAGCTTGAGATTGCTGATGGAGCGGTGAATCAATTCGGAGCGATCGTAGACCGGAACGATTTTCACTCCGGGCGGCAGGCCAGGCTCGATCTCCTTGAACTTGGCCTTAACCCGATCGATCACCGCCAGCGCGTTTTCCCCGCTGCGCATGATCACGATGCCGGAGACCACTTCACCCTGACCATTGAGGTCGGTAACGCCGCGGCGCAGGTCGGGGCCGAGGACCACCTGGCCCACATCCTTGATGCGGATCGGTGTGCCGTTTTCGCTGGCTGTCAAAACAATGTTTTCGAAGTCCGAAATCGATTGCGCGTAGCCCCGGCCACGCACCATGTACTCGGTTCCGCCGAACTCCAGCAACCGGCCGCCAACTTCACTGTTGCCGCCCCGTACTGCCTCCACCACGCGACTGATCGGAATGCCGTAGGCCTGTAGCCGGTTGGGATCGAGATTGACTTGGTACTGCCGGCTGAAACCGCCGATCGGTGCAACTTCGGCGACACCCGGTACCGCCTTGAGGTAGTACCGGAGATACCAATCTTGGTAGGAACGCAGATCGCTCAGGTTGTGCTGGCCGGTGGTATCGACGAGTGCGTACTGGTAAATCCACCCCAGACCCGTGGCGTCCGGCCCCATTTCAGCCTTCACGCCCTCAGGTAGCCGCGGAAGCACCGCCGACAAATACTCCAGCGTGCGCGAACGCGCCCAATAAAGGTCGGTTCCATCTTCAAAGATCACGTAAACGTAGGAGTACCCGAAGTCGGAGAAACCCCGCACGGTCTTGACGTGGGGCGCCCCCAGCATGGCCGTCACAATCGGATAGGTGACCTGGTCCTCGACGATGTCCGGGCTGCGGTCCCAGCGGGAGTAGATGATGACCTGAGTGTCGCTGAGGTCGGGCGTGGCATCCAGAGGCACCGTGACCATCGCCCACCAGCCCACCACGCAGGCAAGCACGGTCACCGCAATGATCAGCAGTTTGTTTTGCACCGAGAAATCGATGATGCGGTTGATCATGGGGCGAGTCCGCGCCCCATCTTTGTCTCGGAGGACGCTGAGCGACCCGCTAGGGGACTGGATGGCAGGTAGTGCTTGGGATCGTTATGGAAATCGCTCTTGCAGGTTTTCGAACAGAAATAATAAGTGGTGCCGGCGTATGTTTCGGTGTTACCCGCCGCCACCGATTCCTTGGGATCAACTTCCATGCCGCACACTGGATCTTTCGCCACATTCTTTTTCGTTTTCGCCTGGGACATGGCGGCCTCGTGCACATCGGCGCCGGTCTCAGTGTGCTGCTGAGCTGCCTTCAGCCGGCTCTCGGAATCCACGAGGAACGTCCCGGAAACGACCACCCGTTCGCCCAGTGCGAGTCCTTTGACGATCTGCACGCGTTCGCCAAAACGCAACCCGGTTTCGACGTCGCGCGGCTCAAAGGAGCCATTGCCCCGATCGACGAACACCCGTTTCTTCGATCCGGAATCGAGTAGCGCTTCGACCGGCACGCTAAGTCCCTCCGGCACCTGAACCGGCAATTCAACGTCGACAAACATGTCTGGCCGGAGCGCGAACCCCGGGTTGTCGGCTTCAAGGCGAAGCTTCATGGTGCGCGTGGCGGGATCGAACTGCGGCAAAACGCTGCTGACCCGGGCCGGAAAACTCTTTCCCTGGTTGGTCAAGGTGGCGCTGACTACCACGCCCAGGTCGGAAGTATTGTGATTCATTCTCGTAGAGGTCCGCGACTATCCAGATGCGACTTAGGTCGGCGATGCGGTATAACTCGGCACCCTTTTCGAATCGCTGACCCGCCGAAACGTTGCGCACCAGAATGAAGCCGGTGACTGGCGATACGATGTCAATGTTGTCCGAGATTTTTCGGGTGGCCGCAAGCTCACGAATCTGGGTTTCGCTCATTCCCAGATTACGAAGACGATCGGCGGCAAGTCGGATGCTCTGAATCGTCCAGTCGGACGGATTCGCCGCGTCGAATTTCGTCTCCGGCCGGCGTTCCGGGGATTGAATTACAGCTTGAATATAAGTTTGCTGGGAAACCAGGAAGTCGAGCGCAGCGAAGGTAGCCAACCGTTGCTCCTTCTTCACCAGACTGCCGGTGGAGTTATCGAATACAGTTTGAATCCAGCCGTCCGTGGCAGCATTCAGGCGGTAAACACGCGTTTCATCGGCGGTCACTCTGCCCAAAACGCGCACCTTAAACACGCCTGAGGTCTTCTCTACTGGGGCAACACGAACACCGATCAATTGCTGCTGATCCAAGCTGATGTTGACTCCGCCTGGCGTGCTGGCATGCCCAGTGCTGCCACTCGCCTCTCCTGGGTCATCTGCGTACACCGGCACAAGTTTCATGCCACAATCAGGAGCAATGCCGGGCTTGTCAGATTTGTAGGCGGGATGCATCGGATCTACGTAATAGAGCACCCGGTGCGCGCCGGTAGCGGCACTGGCACTTCCACCTGCCTGGGTACGCGTGTAATGCCTCCCTACCCAGAAAGACACGCTTATCACTACGAGAAGCAGAAATAGGTACGCCGCTTTCTTCATTGCACAACACCTCTCGGGCGAGAGTGGCCAGGGCGTCTACCGCTGTGTTGAGTGGTGTGGCTTTTTCGCTGACCGACTCGGGGAACGACTCATCAAATGTTAAGCTCGGATGTACACAAGTACCCGTGAGCAGAGTCACATTGGTCTGTGACGCATCACACAGCCCATCCTAAAGGCGTCATCAGTTTTGCGGAAATCGGCGCTTGATTGCGATGCTGGTCGAAGCCGAGCGGCTTTCGCATATTTATGGTTGACATTCACTGCCACATTCTTCCCGGCGTTGATGATGGTTCCCAATCATGGGAGATGACTGCCGAGATGTGCCAAGTGGCCGCGCAAGACGGCATCACCCACATCGTGGCAACGCCCCACTGCAATGATGCGTTCAACTACGATCGCGATCGCTACACCGGGATGCTCGGACATCTGAGCGATGTCACAGATGGCAAACTAACCTTCACCTTGGGCTGTGATTTCCACTTTTCTTACGACAACATCCAGGACGCGCTCGCTCATCCGCAGCGCTACACCATCGGGGACTCGCGATATCTGCTGGTCGAGTTCAGCGACTACGGGCTGCCGCCCACCGTGAAGCAGGATCTATTCTCCCTATCGAGCCGCGGAATGGTGCCGGTTATCACGCATCCCGAACGAAACCAGATCCTGCTGCGACGGCCCGAGCTGGTCCTGGCAATGGTCCAACAAGGCTGCCTGGTGCAAGTCACCGCCAACGCTGTAACCGGTTTCTGGGGTCAGCCATCGAAAAAGATGGCGGAGTGGCTACTGAAGCGCAATGCGGTACATGTGGTGGCCAGCGACGCCCACGACCCCACCCGCCGCAAGCCCGTGCTTTCGGAAGCCCGCGGCGCGGTCGCCATGCTGGCGGGAGAAGAGATCGCGGATTTATTGGTCACCGTGAACCCCACGGCCATCGTGGCCGGGAACAGGCCAATCTATACGCCGACGTATCGCGAACAATGAGCTGGTTGGGTCGAGGACTGGCGCCACGCTCCGTAGGTTCAGCCTAGCCGTTGCTCCCCGTTTCCTCTGGGAGTACCTCAGTAGCCAAACCGTGAGTTGGTTTCCAGCCCCCGCCTCGTCAAACCCATCGTGCCAATTTCCAGCAATGGGCTTACCTGTTTGCTGGTGATCGCCTTTTCCAGCATCCGATCTACCACGTTGAGATAGAGGTTGCTGAGCATCGGCGAGATCACTCCGTCCTGCGGAACTCCCTTCTTCCCTGCTTGACCTGTTTCGGCTCTGGCTCGGAGCCGTGCTTCGCCTGTTTCGGACGCGCCGCAGTCTGAGCGTCCGGTTGGAGAGCAAACCGATGTATCAATCCCGCACAGTATCCCTGAAGGGAACATCTCCCTCATTGGGACCTGCCCTCGATTTCACCGGCGCTTCCTAAGCTTTTGATAACAAAGCACTCATTTGCTTCCTACCGGGGCTGGTATGGAGGGCCACCTGCTCTACCATAAGAAGGCACAATTATGCTTAAGTTCGTTTCAACTAAGCAATTAAGGGATGCGGCCCGGCACCGTTTGATATCGAGGCAGAACGACCCGCTTAGTGAAAGGCCGTGGTGAGCTGCCTTGTGAGGTGTTCTGAATTCGAAAGCTGGAATCCTTCCGTTCGCAAGGCACTCTTGCGGGACCCGATATCGCACTTGAGGTACCCCGTCGTTTATAGGAGTTGCCGATGAGCTCCACATCCTTAGCAGTGACACCCACCCTGTTTCTGGCATTGCTGTTCGCGCTTGCCGCGGGAAAAGCGGACTGCACCGCACAGGAACCCGTCCCCGATCTGTCGGAGGCGACCCTTGAACAACTAGGCAACGTCAAGGTTTATAGCGCTTCCAAGCACCTGCAGGCAGCCAGCGACGCGCCTTCGTCGGTAACCGTCATTACCGCGGACGAAATTCAAAAATACGGTTACCGCACCCTGGCCGACATCCTGAAAACCGTTCCTGGCTTCTTTGTTACGAATGACCGCAACTATAGCAGCGTCGGGGTCAGGGGATTTGCGCGACCGGGGGACTACAACACCCGGATCCTATTGCTGGTCGATGGCCACCGGCTCAATGACAACGTTTACGACGAAGCCATGATCGGGACGGAATTTCCCATAAATATCGACTTGATCCAGCGAGTGGAGGTCATCCGTGGCCCGGTTTCGTCGCTTTATGGCAGCAATGCGCTTTTTGCCGTCATCAACATCATTACCAGGCGAGGCGCGGGATCTCAATGGACTAGAGCTCTCTGCCGACGCGGCTTCCTTCAATACCTCCTCCGGCACGATTACCTATGGCCGCAAACTTAAAGAGCTTGAGTTTCTGATTTCGGGCACGTTCTACGGAAGTCGAGGACACAATTCGCTTTTCATTCCAGAGTTCAACACGCCGCAGACGAACTATGGCATTGCCAGTCATGCGGATGATGACCAGGTAGGCAGTGCGCTGGCCACGATTTCCTTCCGCGACTTCACTCTCCAAGGCGTTTATGGTACTCGGGAAAAAGGCATCCCCACGGCGCCTTACGGAACGCTATTCAATAACTCCGGCACGCGTACTACCGATTCCCACTTCTACATCGACTTGCGATACCAGCACACCTTTGGCAAGTCCTGGGACGTGCTCGCCCGCACCTTCTACGACCGAGTTACCTACCAGGGGACTTACATCTATCCTTCGCCCATCGACCCCTCGCAGACCGATCCCAACCTGGACTTCGGCGACGGTAAGTGGTGGGGGGCCGAGCTGCAGGTCAGCAAGACGGTTCTACGGCGCAATCGCATCACCGCAGGAGGCGAATATCGTGACAACCTCCGGCAAAATCAAAGTAACTACGATCTCAATCCCTATGTGCTCAATCTCGATGATAAACGGCAATCGTTCGTGGGAGCACTGTACGTGCAGGATGAGCTTACCATCACCAAGTCGCTGGCCCTCAACGTGGGTTTTCGTTATGACTTTTACAGCGCTCTCCATGCCAGTGGAGACCCCCGATTCGCACTGATTTACCGCCCCTGGCGCCGAACCGGATTCAAGTTCATCTACGGTGAGGCTTTTCGTGTTCCTAACGTGTACGAACTGTATTATTCGGTCGATCCCAACCTTCCCAATCCTGCCTTGCACCCGGAGAGGATTCACAGCACCGAGTTCGTTTGGGAACAGGGGCTGGGGTCGCACCTGTGGTTTTCAACGTCGGCGTTCTACAGCTCGATCCAAGGCCTGATCACCCAGGAGCCGGTTGGCGATAATTTAGTCATTTTCCGCAATCTTGAGAATGTCAAATCCAGCGGGCTGGAGGTGCGAGGTCCGGGGGCAACTTTCCCAAGGGCTGGAGGGAAGCGCTAGCTACAGCTTTCAGCAAACCAAGGACGAACCTTCGGGTCAGTTCCTAAGTAATTCCCCCAGAAACCTCGTCACCCTCAATCTGAGCCAGCCGTTGTTGGGGAGAAGAATGTTCGTGAGCCTGGATGCGCAATACAGAAGCCGAATCCAAAATCTCACCGGGGGCTCGGTATCGCCGTTTGCCGTGGTCAACGCTACCCTGTTAGCTCGCAACCTTGGCAAGCACGTGGATCTATCTGCCAGCATCTATAACTTGCTGGACAAGCAGTACTTCGATCCACCGTCGGCGGAGAACTTGCAACAGGCAATTCAGCAGGACGGGCGCAGTTTTCGGGTGAAAATGACGTGGCATTGGAAAGAGCGGTAGGTTGCGATGCGATGCGGGCGACAAGCTCGGGTGTTCTTCCGGGGCTGGGCACTGTGCTTTTGCTGCTGTTGCCGGGGCCGCTCCTGTCGTGCGCCCAAACCGTGAGCGAATATCAGGTCAAAGCCGCTTATGTGTATAACTTTTCAAAGTTTGTCGAGTGGCCGGCCCAAGCCTTCGCGGGCCCCGCCGCACCCATCCGCCTGTGCGTTTTGAACGACCAGGCATTTGAGTCGGAATTGAATACGTTGTCAAGGCAAGACGGTCGGAGGTCGCGCCGTGACGGTGGTGCCGGTGCAAAACGCAAAACAGTCCCGGCACGTGCCAAATCTTGTTTATCGACTCGTCACAAGATAAGCAGTCCCGCCAAATCATCGATGCTACTGCGGGGCACCAGCGTTCTGACCGTGGGCGAATCGGAGCGTTTTGTCGAAAAAGGCGGAATCATAAATTTTGTCTTGCAGGACGATCGGGTCCAGTTGCAGGTGAATCACAAGGCCGCCACGCAAGCCGGGCTCCATATTAGTTCCCGGCTGTTGGGCGTGGCCAAACTTGTAATTGAGTAGGGAGATAGGGTGTCGTTGCCATGAAGCCGTTCCGCGATTGGTCAATCCGCCACAAACTCGACAGGCCTGTTCATGGCCATGGCGTGCATTACCACCGTGGCAATTTCTCTGCCGCTGGGCATTTTCGATTATTGGGGAACCAGGACGACGATGGCACGGGACCTGGAGATCCTGACCGATGTCCTGGCCAGGAACAGCACCGCGGCGATTACCTTCCGTGATGCCGACGCGGCGCGCGATGTTCTGCAGGCCCTGCGCGCAGAACCCAGCATCACTGCGGCTTGTATCTATACCGAGGATGGTAAGCCATTTGCCAAGTATGTTCGCCAAGGGGGCGATTCCGGCTTTGTTCCTCCGCCGGCGCAAGCCCAAACCACACGCTTCGAACGGGAGCGACTCGTCCAGTTCCGCCGAATAGTGCTCTCCGGCGAAACCGTAGGCACGATCTACATTGAATCCGACCTGCAACGACTTAACCGGAGATTTAGGGGGAGCGGCTGGTCTTTCTGGCGGCATTGTTGGTCACCATGGCGTTGGCTTTTTTCCTGGCCTCGCGCTTCCACGGCCCATTTCGCGTCCCTTGGTGAACCTGGTGCAGACCGCCAAAGCGGTTTCGCTTGCGGCGGACTACTCGGTCCGTGCCAATCTGCAAAACCGCGACGAGTTCGGACTGCTGGTTTCCGCGTTTAACGAAATGCTGGACGAGATCGAAAAGCGAGATCGCGAACTGCGTCAATACCGCGAGCACCTGGAGGAACAAGTCACGGCGCGGACCGCCGAGTTGTCACAGGCGGAAGAGAAATATCGGGCCATCTTCGAAGCTGCGGTGGTGGGAATTTTTCAGATCACCCCCGAAGGCCGTCCTCTAAACATCAACCGCGCCTTGGCGCAAATGTATGGCTATGATTCACCGGAGCAATTTCTGGCGGGGGTGCCGAACCTGGTGGATCACCTATTCGTCAATCGCGAGCGGATGAAGGAATTGAAACGCAGGCTGGACGCGGAGGGGGTAGTGCGCAGTGCGGAACTGGAAGTCTATGACAAGGACCGCACCAAGAAGTGGGCCTTGGTGAATCTGCGGGCAGTGCGCGGCGGCGACGGAAGCATCCTGCTCTACGAAGGCACCGTTGAGGACGTCACCGACCGCAAAGTGGCCGAGGCACGGGTGCAATTTCTCGCCTATTACGATGCCCTTACCGGCCTGCATAATCGGACTTTTCTCCGTCAGGTCCTGGCTAAAGCGCTGGCCAGCACTCGCCGCCAGGACCAGAAAGTTGCAGTTTTGTTTCTCGATCTCGACCGCTTCAAAATCATCAACGATTCGCTGGGACACTCGTTCGGCGATCTGCTCCTGCAACAGGTTGCCGAACGGCTTAAGCGATGTGTCCGGGAAGAAGATACGGTGGCCCGCGTCGGCGGCGATGAATTCCTGATCGTGCTGGCCGCCCTGCAGAGTGTTACCGAAGCGACCATCACCGTCGACCGGATCCTCAATGGCATGGCCGCTGAATTCCTGATTGAAGATCGACGCATCAACGTCACTTGCAGCATCGGCGTCAGTATTTTCCCGGAACATGGAATGGACGGGGAGACGCTGATCAAAAATGCCGATGCGGCCATGTATTGCGCCAAGGAGAAGGGACGCAATACCTTCCAGTTCTTCACCGAGGACATGAATATTCAGGTGGTGGAGCGGCTGACTTTGGAGAACAGCCTGCGGCTGGCCCTGGAGCGAAAGGAACTGTTCCTGGTATATCAACCGCAGATGGAGATCGCCAGTGGAATGATCGTCGGGGTGGAAGCGCTCCTCCGCTGGCAGCACCCGGAGCGGGGCCTGGTGCCTCCCGACACGTTCATACGAGTGGCGGAGAGCAGCGGCCTGATCATGCCCATCGGCGAGTGGGTGCTCAGAGAAGCCTGCTCTCAAGTTCGGGAATGGCACGATCAAGGGCTTTTTGCCGTACCAGTGGCGGTGAATGTGTCAGCCGTTCAGTTTCGCCAAGGCGACTTTCTTGCCGTCATAAAGAACGTACTGTCCGAGACCGGGCTTTCCCCGGAATACCTCGAGCTGGAACTTACCGAAAGCACATTGCTGTCCAACGTGAACGTTATGTTCCCCATGCTGGAGGAATTGCGGACCATGGGGTTGAAACTGGCCATTGACGACTTCGGCACCGGCTACTCCAGCCTTAGCTATTTGCGGCAGTTTCCGGTTAGCAAGCTCAAGATCGATCGTTCGTTTGTGCAGGATGTGGTGCTGAATTCGGATGACGCGGCCATCACCGCTGCCATCATCAGCATGGCCAAAGGTTTGAATCTCAAGGTAATTGCAGAAGGAGTTGAAACTGGGGCACAAATGGCGTTCCTGCGGGCCCATCAATGCGACGAGATTCAAGGCTACTACTTCAGCAAACCTTTAGCGCCCGGCGAGGTTGCCAAAAAGCTGTCCCAGCAGTTCGGTTCACCCTTGTCGTTCATCAAAACATCGTACATCCGTAATATCAATGACTTGGCACCAAGCTCGATTGGCAACGTTCCGGTAGGATTCTGAGCATGATCAGGTGGCTCTGGCACGTCCTCGGCTGGGTTGTTAGTGCATTCAGGTCCCGCGAGGATGTCCCTCGTCACAATCCTGTCCGGCTGTGAAATCAACAACTTCGCAGGCAGTCGGTAAAGTCGGTCTGCTATAACTTGGTTGCCATGTTTGACCTGTTTCGGCTCTGGCTCGGAGCCGTGCTTCGCCTGTTTCGGACGCGCCGCAGTCTGATGCTCGAAAACCTCGCCCTTCGCCAACAACTCACCGTCTTTAAACGCCAGCAACCGCGGCCAAGGCTGGAAGCCATCGACAAACTCTTCTGGGTAGTAGCTCGCCGGTTCTGGGCTCACTGGAAAAAGAAACTCTTTTATTGTCCTACCGGATACCGTTGTGCGCTGGCATCGATGCGGTTTCAAACTGTACTGGGCCATGCTCTGCAAAGCGCGAAAACCAGTGGGCGGTGGCCGCAGGATCTCCTGGGGAATCCGGTCGAAGGTGAACGCGATTCCGGTCTGAGGCCGAACACGATTCCGTTGTGATTCCGAACAGCATTCCGGTCTGAAGGTGAACGCCGCTTCCGGTGAGAAGGCGAACAGTTTTTGTCGCCTGGCGGAATGGCGTTCGGCTTGGAGCGGAATGTTTTCCACAGACGAACAGCAGCAAGGTTATGGTTTAGGTCAGGCAAAGTTATGCCTTAAACCGCAGAATGTTCTTGGGAAGCCTCGGCCGCCCAGCGCGGGATTTCAGCTTCCAAAACAGTTTGAATCCTCGCCGATGCCATCCGATCAATGTCATCAGGCGAGCGGGATGCAACAATGTTACATCGGTGGCTAAAAGTGTCCGATCGAATTGTTGCGGAGCACAGGGTCTGTTCGGTGTTCCAAAGAGTAGAATCCGAGTCTGGGGCGAAACATCGTGGAAGATCAGAAGTACACAAACCCATTCGAAGCCGTACACAGAAAAGCTAAAGCTTTCAAGGATCGCGCTCGCGAAGCGAACAAGAATGATGCTGAACTTCGCAAGAGCAAATTGGTGCAGGAAGCCAAGGAAATCCTCGACGAAGCGCCTAGCTCCTCCGGACTGCCAGAAGACAGATTGAAAGGCGAAACCGCTCCATAGCCATCGAGTCGTGCAGTAAAGGCTTCCGGCTGTATTCCAGCGTGACGCCGGCGCGGAGCAGACCCACTGCCAGGCTCAGTTCTCTCGCGGCAGTTGCCGGAATGACACCAGATGCCAAGTCCCCTCAGGCGTCGACGTTTCCCGACCCAGGATATAGAGGTTGCCGTCGTCCGCGCGTACCTTGTAAAAGGCATCTTGCGGGCCGTGCCACTGGTCCAGCACCTCCTCGACCATGTACTGACAATCGTCAAGCCGAAATCGAACCGGCCTTTCGTCCGCTGTTCGATCGGAATAGCAATCCACCTCTAGCTTCATCTCCCCCATTGTGACGCATCGGCGCTACACCAGCCAGCGCCGCTGCACCAGCGTGGTCCTGGACTCGGAGACTCCCATGTTGCCTCCGCGCCCTATCGGGTCCCACGAGCAAGTGCGGCGTTCTCTTCCTCATGATGGCCAACTTTATATATTCGGTGCTCGACCGACAACAGGCGGTCCACTTGGGATTAATCTGGAAACCTTTCTCGCGGAACGTTGAAGGGCGCCGATTTGGTGGCGCAGAGCCAGGTTCTCGAGGTCGAGGGCAGCCCACGAACGGAAGACCGAGGACACACTGACGAGGAGTGTTATGAGAAATATGAGCATCGGAAGCGAAGAGAGGGTTATAGAAGAAGTGTAATTCTGGTCCGCTCAGACATTTCGAGGTTTTCGAGAGCCACAATCGTTTGGCACAAGTGAATTACAGCTACTTATACCAACCTTGGCCCGATTTCTTAGCAGCCCCTTCGAGAAGCGATCCCTGTTGCGAGGTGCTAGCCACCGGAATGGCTGCGGTTGCCCGGGGCTTCGTCGCGGTCATTACAGCAGTTTCCGGCTTCTTCATGTCAAGTCTGCCCGTGAAGAAGGCGCCCTCTTCGATCGAAATCCGCGCGGTCGAGATGTCGCCCGTCAAGGATGCGCTTCTAAACAATTCGACGCGATCGCTGGCCTGGATGTCACCTTCCACCCGCCCCTGCAGAATCACATGGCGGGCCTCGATATTGCCGCGTATGCGGCCATTGGGACGTACCGTCAGGCGCTGACCGTGCAGCGTGATCGAGCCCTGCACTTCGCCGTCCACAACCAAGGCTTCATTGCCCGAAAGTTCGCCTTTCACCACCAGCAACTTTCCAACGAAGGTGGTAGGGTGGCTTTGCACGCTGGGGCTACGCAGAGCTTCAGCCGCGGACGATGGCGCACTCGCAGCTGGAGTTGATTTAGAGGACGGCGCACTCGTCTCTTTGTCTGGCGTCGAGGCCTCATCTCCGCTTCGCGATGACTTCCACATGATCTTGATCGAGATCTCCCTTCTGATCTCCTATTAAGTGGCAAGTAAGATACCTGCTCGCCTCCTATTTGTACCAGGTGCACCTTTATCAGGTGCTGGAAGCGAACGCCTATGGCTCCTGCTTGACGGGCGACCTATGATGCCTTTTCACTCGAACGTTGAAGCGGCAAATTCATACCCCACGCAATTTTTGCGCGCCATAGCAATCGAAAAGGCTGTGACTTTGGTTATGCTCCATCCGCCAACTCCTGCGAGGGAGCCAACAACCGTGGACGCATGTACCGTCACAGCCCTTGATGCGATCACTGCTTTCACAGTTCCAAGCCCCAACGGTCACCTCGCAACGCCGTCGGTTTTTTCGGGTCTGGAGGTTCAACAGGTCGCCCCGCCGAACCCATCACCCAGCTTACTTCAGGCCAGCTACTCTTACGTTTGCCAGCCCTTTTCTGCCGTCGACATGGGCGATACTAATACAGCAATTTCAATTGTCAACGCCCAAGATTTGGTGCAAATGCAATTAGTTTTCATGCGCGAATAATGTTGCCCAAGTGACAGAAAACAGACAGGTTCTGATTCTTACCCTGAGTTATCCAATATCAATTTACATCTTGTTCACAGGAGCCAAGAGCGAATCCATATCATGCGGGGACGACAGATGCCGAAGGGCGAGGTTCTCCGGGAACGGACTAAGAATTCCTCTTTACTTCAGACCGAGCAAACTGGACCGGGCGAGCGAATGGTAAACGCTGCGGCGGCTCTCTGTCATTCTTCATGCTGCAGAGGTCCGGCGTCCTTAACTTTGCGGCCCGCGCGGACCACACGCTGCTCATTACGGGCGGGTGCGGAATATCTGAAGGGCATTCCGAACCGCAGCTTCGAAACTGGCGCCGCGGCGGCTAAATTCCAGCATCGAAACCATCTCCGACACGATCTCGTCGTCAGTGCGCAACTGCTCATCGGAGGACAGCCACTCGATCAGTCGCACGAGATCAGAAGAGCTGTACTGTGTGATTGCGGTTCGCAGGGGAACCGGGCGCGGGCCCCGCTGGGCTGAATCTTGGCTGCTGTGTATTGACTGAAAGTGCTTTTGGTCTGGATCGACTTCGTTGAAGAAAGGATCAGGTAGGGCTGGTTAAAGCGCCGACAGAAGATTGGCTTGCTAGGGCTTCGCGATCACCATCGAACTTGAACGAATGCCAAATCGGTCATCGAGAATTGCTTCTATCTACCGTAGCGGCGTCGCTCCTGCTCAGGGCAGAGCGATTTGCCGTTTCACGCGCTCGGTTGCTATGACAACAAGCGGGCACGTCCGCCCTGCGATCGCAATATAGAGACCGCTTTCGAGTCGAAGGAAACAAACTCTTCTGCGCCCAGCCAATCCCCCTCATAAGCGATGACGCCATCCGCAAAGTCTCCACCGGCATCCAGTACGGCCAGTCCCGCCTCTATCGCTGGCTGGTTCATAACCACATTAGCGCTCTGCATTAGGCGCCGAATCGCATCGGAGATATCAGGAATAGATTTCTTATACCCTCGACGCAGCACCCAGACAAACTCACAAAGAACCGGAACAGGAACAGCAACCAATTCGGCCTGCTGCAAGAGCTTGGCCGCCTGTCGCGCTTGATCCGGGTCGTCTTGCACAGCAGCTCTGACCAGCACGTTGGTGTCGGCGGTGATTTTCATTTTGTCTTTGCCCATCCCCGGATCGCGATCTCGTTCATCTGATCAATCGTGAGTCTGGGCCCTCTCTTTTGTGAGAGGCAGCCAACGAAATCGGTAATCCTGCCATCCCGGGTGGCGGCTCTCACAACAATCCGGCCATCAGGCAGCTTATCAGCCTCAACTTTCTCTCCAGGACTGACACCAAGATGCTTAAGCAAGTCCTGCTTCAGCGTGACTTGGCCTTTTGCGGTAATCGTCAGCATGGTCATAAAGTTGACTCCACTCACCCAATTCAATTGTAAGGCATAAATGCCTTACTGTCCAGGGGATGCTCCGGGTCGGCCCATGGATAGGACTGCTGGTTGGTAGACAAGACTTGTACGCTAAGGAGAACGAGGTTGTGCCTCAATTAACCCCTATGTGGTTTTGGGCGGAAGATGCTACTCGACATCGGCGTCCGTTGCGATATGGACTCCTGAGCTGAACCTCACTGCAGCCAAGCACCTACCGCGAAGGTAATGAGATCGAAGAAGAAGCAGCGGCTTTGGACGGCGATACGTCTTCGTTGGTGCTTCCATTGTGACGAGCTAGGCGGCGGCCGCAGTTGGGACAGAAAGCATGACCGGTGCCAGTGACGAGTTCGTACTGCTTCATTTTTCGGTATGCTGTGGTTTTGCCGATGCCGAGCAGTTGCGCGGCGGCAAGGATACTTCCCCCGGTCACTTGGAGAGCCTTTTCCAGTGCCGCCCTTTCCAGGTCGCTAAGGTTGAGCGTTTCTGGCAGCGCAAATGAGTGGCTCACTGCCTTGTGGCAATTCGCCGAGCCCATTTCGTAAGCGCGGTGCGCTAATCGCTCCGGGTCTAAGGTCCCTCCCCGCGCCGCTCGCGAAAGAGACCCTCATATGACTTTGTCAGTTTCGGGGATCATGGGTTACTCCTTGATGGCTGGTTGGTCCTTGCAGTTGGTCTTGCCGAGCTCGCGCCGGTAGTTGAGGCGCGATGAATCTTCCTCTGGAACTGGGGAATGCAATTGAGAAGTTTTGGTGCGGCCGTCAGAACAGTGACAGTTGGGCGGATTCGATCCTATTGGAGGGCGGTTCGCAGGGCGGAAGGATAGGATCCCTCAGGTTAGTGCCGGAAACCGACTCGATGGTCACGGCAGGAATCTCGATTTCCGAGACCATTCCCTCATCCGGTGTTTCGAGAGTCGGCGCTGACGGCGCGGGCCGCAGCTGCTGGAGGCTCTTCCACTATGCCGAGTTGGAGGCTATGCCGAACGAAACACCGGCGCCTCCGGAATCAGCGCCGCCACCTCCAATTAAAGCAGCGATGCAGTTGCCCTTGTTCTGAATGGGAGAGAGCACTCTACTCGGCATAATTCTGTCACCTCCGTGAAAGACTGCTGCACGGAGGACTTATGGAACAACTTTTCAAAGACAGTAGAGCGATCGAAAGATTTCGGTCTGGTCCGTTCGGAACCTACATTCAACATCTTGCTGATCACCTTCGGCAGCACGGCTACGCTCGCGGGAACAGTCGATGGCGAATTCGAATTGCTTATCGGTTTGCCGTTTGGCTGGAGGAATCCCGCATCCCTATGGAAGATGTCACACCGGCGCACGTACATCGATTTATTGCGCGTTACTGCTCGGTCAAACAAGGCGACGCGAAGACGCTCCAAATGTTTTTCGACATCCTGGTCGAGAAGGGCGTTGTTCCGCGACAGTCGGAACCGGTCAAGACCGACGCTGAGAAGGCAGTTGATGAATTTGCCGGGTATTTACGGCAGCAACGTGCGCTTGCGGCTGCCACCATTGAGTCGTATCGACTTCCGGTCCGGCAGTTCCTCGCTCAGCACTTCAGCGACGGACGCGTCAACCTATCGATAATCCGACCGCAGGATGTAATTGACTTCGTGCGATATGAGGCAGCACGCAAATGCGCTGCTAGCGCGAAGAACACAACGTCCGCTTTGCGCAGTTTTCTGCGGTATGCACAGTATTGCGGTGTTCTCGACCAGAATCTCTCAGCCGCTGTTCCAACGGTGGCAGACTGGTCGCTGGCGAATATTCCGAGGGGGTTGTCCCGTGAACAAGTCAACGCCGTCTTGGCCTGCTGCAATCGGCAAACAGCAATTGGACGTCGAGACTACGCCGTCCTTTTGTTGTTGGCTCGCCTGGGGCTGCGGGCGGCCGAGGTGGCCCATCTCAATCTTGACGACATCGATTGGACCACTGGCGCGATTTTGGTCAATGGCAAGGGCGGGAAGGTATGTCGAGTCCCCCTGCCCAACGATGTCGGCGAAGCCATCGCTATCTACTTGAGCAAGGATCGACCGACAGTACCGACCAGGCGCGTTTTCTTACGAGTGCCCGCTCCACATACGGGCTTTGAGGCAACGTCCACCGTAGGCCTAATCGTGAAGTACGCTCTGGCGAGAGCGGGCATCCTGTCGCGCAGTAAAGGAGCGCATCAGTTTCGACACACGCTAGCGACCGAAATGCTGAGGCAAGGTGCCTCGCTGACCGACATCGGCGAAGTTCTGCGTCATCAAAAACCGAAGACCACCTTCATCTATGCCAAGGTCGACTTTGCAGCGCTTCGGCCCCTCGCCAAACCGTGGCCAGGAGGTGTCGCGTGAAGCCCCTGCCGCAAGCTCTGGACGACTACCTGGCGTTGCGACGCAGCCTTGGATTCAAGCTGCGCGACGAAGGTGTACAACTGCCGCAGTTCCTGGTCTTTCTGCGGAAGAAAAGGGCCGCCCACATCACCGCACGTCTGGCCCTCGATTGGATAGTGCAGTCGGCAGGCGCGGGACGAACCAAGCGCTTGAGGATGGTGCGTGGATTCGCCGGGTATGTTACTGCTTTTGATAACCGAACTGAAGTTCCGCCGGCCGATCTCGTCCCCACAAGATTTATGCGTCCGCGTCCCTACATCTATAGCGACGGCGAGGTCCGACGCCTCATGGCAGAAGCGCGGAAATACGCATACGACAAACCGCGCGGAACCTACCATTGTCTGCTTGGTCTTTTAGCGGTGTCAGGGCTACGCATTGGAGAGGCCATCAGGCTCCGCATGGCGGATGTTGACTTGGTGAACGCGGTTCTTACCATCCGTGACACCAAATTCGGTAAGTCCCGCCTAGTTCCGCTCCATCCAACCACCGTGAATGAACTGAGAAATTACAAGCAGCGCCGTGATGCATTGCTCGCCTCGCAATCGTCAGCCTACTTCTTTATAAGCCGAAAGGGCACACGGCTAATCCATACGTGCATATATAGGGTGTTCAATGGCCTGTCAGTCAAAGTTGGGATTCGAAAGGCACGCTGCGGGGGAGGACCGCGGTTGCATGATCTTCGTCATCGATTCGCGGTCAGCACGCTTATCGATTGGTACCGCGCAGGAGCAGATGTTGAGCACCGGCTTCCAACCCTCGCGACCTTCCTCGGTCACGTTTCTGTAGAGTGCACATACTGGTATCTAAACGAATACCCTGAACTGATGCAGTTGGCGGCTAGCAAGCTGAACAACCGCTGGGAGGGAAAGGCATGAAAGCGGCCGTCAGCCTCGCCCCTCTCCTCCAGAGCTTTTTTACAAGTAGTCTGATTCAACAGAAACAGGCGAGCCCACACACAATCGGTTCATATCGCGACACTTTCCGTTTGCTACTGAGATTCCTGGAGAAAAAGCTACGAAAACCCCCGTCTCGCTTGCTGTTCGACGACGTTGAAGCTCCGGTGATCGTGGCCTTTCTTGACGAACTCGAGGCACGACGGGGCCTCAGCCCGCGCAGCCGCAACTTGCGACTCACCGCTATTCGATCATTTTTCCATTATGCTGCCTTTGAGTTACCCACCCATGCTGGACAGATTCAGCGGGTGTTGGCGATCCCTGCGAAGCGTTACGTGCGAACCTTGATAGCCTTTCTCACACGGCCAGAGGTTGAGGCGCTGCTTCAAGCGCCCGATCTGACATCACGGTCAGGTCGACGCGATCACGCTCTGATGTTACTCGCATTGCAAACCGGCCTTCGACTCTCAGAAATCATTGCTCTCAAGAGAGAGGACTTGATTTTCGGAACCGGGGCCCATGTTCGGGTGCTCGGCAAGGGCCGAAAGGAACGATGCACTCCGCTGACAAGACGGACGACAGAGGTCCTAAAACAATGGCTCAAGGAACCGCCGCGCGGCAAGGAGGGACTGCTTTTTACGAACGCATGTGGCGGGCGATTGAGTCCAGATGGCGTTCAGTACATCGTAGCCAAGCATGTCGCTGCAACCGCGGTGGCGTGCCCATCAATCGCACAGAAGCGGGTGACGCCACACGTCTTTCGCCACACGGCGGCGATGGAGTTACTCTTGGCTGGCGTGGATCGAACAGTGATCGCGTTGTGGCTGGGCCATGAGTCAATCGAGACAACACAAATCTACCTTGATGCAAATCTAACGATGAAGGAAAACGCGTTGGCCAAACTCAGTCCGATCGGAGAAAAGCCACGCCGATACCAACCGGATGATAAGTTACTGGCTTTCTTGAATGGCCTGTAACGAGCCCAGACTATGCCGAGCGGAACGTGGTCCCTGAATCAGAACAAGGGCAACTGCATCGCTGCTTTAATTGGAGGTGGCGGCGCTGATTCCGGAGGCGCCGGTGTTTCGTTCGGCATAGCCTCCAACTCGGCATAGTGGCGATTATGCTGTTCTCGGAATAACTTCCAGACGGAATCGGCAGACTCACCAATCCCCTTGTTCTCAACCAACTCACGCGCCATCGCTGTGAGCATGTCATCATCTCCATCAATTGCCTGGAGACCTTCGGAAGTAAACTTCCCTTCCATCGCTAACGCCACGAGCAGCTTCTTCCCCATTAGCCGGAGACAGACCTCCTGCATCGTCCCCCTGTAGGCAAAGAATTTTACCTCCACAGGGCGTCTCTGTCCGATACGCCACGAGCGACGGCTCGCCTGACGCAACGTATGCAGCGAGTAGCCGGTCTCGTGAAACAGGATGGTAGGAAAATCCAGGAGATCCAGCCCGGTCTCAACGATCTTGGGATGGCAGATCGCGACATCAATTCCACGGCGCAACTGTTCGCGGTGCCAGGCTTCACGCCTGTGAGTGGGAACGCTGGCCCGCAGGATCGCTGCGCGTATTCCCTCGCCGCAAAACAGCTGTTCCAGCCGTTCGATCACGTCGTGTTTGTTGGTGTAAACGGCAAAGACTTGGCATTTGCGGCCGCGTCTGAGCTGGGCTTTCACCTCTGCGATCAGCGCTCGCTCTTTCGCGTAGGTCTGGTGCCGGTCTAGATCCACGGTCTCGGCGATCACAAAGCTCACGCGGCACTTGGTTTCCGGGTCGAATTCAGATCCGTACAGAGTGCCAAAACCATACGGATGGTCCGGCCAGGCCAGCAAAGCGTTCAGCATGGTGCTCGCCACGCTGCTGTTTCCACGATGCTCCTTCAGGCAGGCAGTGATTTCCTCTTCGAGTTCCTCATAGGCTGTCTTCAGTGGCTCTTCCATCGCCACCGAAACGACTTCTTCTCGGTAACTTGGCAAGCCGTCCGAGATGTCCTCCAGGCCGATGAACGCGCAGTGATCCATCAGATACTTGCCGAACAGAAGCGGGGAGGCGCCGGGCTTGCGCTTGATCGTGACTGTCTTCTTGGTTTTCCTGGAGCAGGCGTTGTCTTCGACCGTGATGCGCTCGATGGTCTCGATCACGCCGAAGTCGCGCGTAAAGCGTTCTCGCCCTGCGGAGCCCCACTCGTATCCGTCCTCGATCATGCGTTTGGCATCGGTGCGAAACAGAGTGTTGAACAGATCATCCGCATAGCCGGAAAGCAGGGTCCCCGTTAGTCCAAGGAAGCGTCGTGCCGTCTTGTTGAGCACTCCAAGTGCATTGCCTTGGGCCGTGTCGCCGGCTAGTTGGTGTATTTCATCCGCGATGGCGTAATCAAACCACTTCGGCATGTAGCGGCCCATGTATTCCGCCGGCGCCATGCGAGCAATCTTGTTGCAGTCCGCCTGCCAGAGCGCGGAGAATTTGGTCCTCCCCGCCTTCGCGTCCTCCACGGTCTCATGCAGGCGCTTTTTCTCGAAATCGAGCGCGCTCAGCCGCACGCCATCCGTCTCGACAGGACAACCGGTATGGAACACGCACCATTCGGGAAAGCAGCGGAGAAGGGGCTTCGTCGGCACCGTGCAGGGCTGCGTAAGATGAGAGAATTCGCGCTCCGATTTCTTCGGAGTGTGACCTCAAATATGTTGCGATGTCGGTTATGTTGTCGTCCTTCATGGGCGCACCCTCCTTTCTCGTCGCTCTGTGTGTCCATGGCCACATAACTTGGATACTTGGCTGAGTTCAAATTCACTCCAAGGAGTCAGCCAAATGTTCGATCAGCTAATGAAACGCAGTAATTGGGTGTGGGTTTACAAGATGGGCCGGTTTGCTGAAGAGCGGCGTGCTTTTCTTTGTGACCTGAACAAGCAGGGCCATAGTTTGCGCACGCTCCGAAACGTCAACAAACTCTTGCTCGGCATCGCGGAGCGGGTGAACGTGCGGCAAGCGGGGGAGATCACGGAAGCGCATATCGTCCGAGCGGCTAGGAGTTGGGTTGCGAAGTCATGCGCGCCGAGCTCCACAGTCGAAACGCGCGAGACCGCAACGAAAAGATTCGTCTTTGTCGCCAAGAATTGGTTTCGCTTTCTGGGCAAGTGGCGTGATCCGAGCCTCATGAGCTTTCTTCGCAGTCTCTAAAACAACCCCTGGCATGAATTCCCCCGGCGCGATGCTGAGGATTCATGCCGCATCTAATCGTGCTGAATGAAAGGCTTGCGTCTATTCGCCCAGGACACTGCGCGTGACGCTCCCCAGAGTCCGGGTTCGGAACCGGAGGCAAATCTGCCGCTCCGTTGGTGCAGCTCAATCACCACTGCATCCGTCTTGATGACGATCCGTCCCGAGCCGCACAGGAGAGGATAATGCCCCTGAGTTGGTCTATGGACCGAGTGCCGGTTGAACGGGAGCGATACATTGGTATCGCTGCCCCTAGCCGGGCCCGTGGTCGCTCGCGCGCCACAGAGCAACCAGATCGCGTGCTGCGGCAGGCCATTCGGAAAAGAGGAAATGGAAACCGTCAGCGAGCAACCGGCTCGGCACAACGCGGCGGCTCTTCAGGATGAGTTCCGACTCAGTTCGTAACACGAAGGCACCGACCTCTATCATGTATTCGGGAATGGGCAAACCGAGGCGGATACCCCATGCATCACGCAGAGCTCGCATAAAATCACAGTTTGGCAGCGGGTTTGGAGAAGCGAGATTGATGATGCCCGAGAAATCCTCGCGGGTGATCAGCAGATCGATCGCCCGCACGAAGTCGGCTTCATGAATCCAGGAGACAAATTGGGTACCGGGACCTTGCTGGCCACCGAGGCCGCGGCGCACAAGGCCTAACAGCACATCAAACACTCCGCCTCGATCCGGGCTGAAGGTCATAGCGCTGCGAATAGCGATCTTGCGGGTGCGCGGAGTGGAGGTCGAAAAGAAGGCCTCTTCCCAGGCTTTGGCAACCTGGATGGAAAAGTTCCAGGCGTCCGGAGCCCCTGGCTCACTCCCGCCCAATTCGCCGGTTGCTTCATCCATGGGTCTATCCAGAGCATGACGGTAAATGGTCGCGGTGCTGGCGTTCATCCATAGGCGCGGAGGTTGACTCAGGGATGCAATCACCTGATTCAACAAAAGCGTACTTCGAATGCGCGACTCATAGATGGCGCACCGATTCTCTGTGTTGTAGCGGCAATCCACACTTCGCCCGGTGAGGTTAATGCAGGCGTCGCTCTGCTCGAGTTCCGTAACCCACGCGCCGGGTGTCAGGCCGTCCCATGGCACCATGCGCCATGGCGCGGGGCGTGGGCTGCGGGTGAGAACGGTAACAGCGTCGCCCTGAGCATGAAAATGGCGCGCTAGAATGCGACCTACCTGTCCACTGCCGCCGGGGATGATGATTTTCATCGTTCGCGTTCGCTCTCTTCCTCCGCGAGTGTCCTGACATGATTCAGAACCCGCAAGTGAATTTTGTGGATGATCGCGTCTGACCACCATCGCCAGTATTCTGATGGCCACAGTCCATGTTGATACCAGGTGGTTCCTTCCAGCAGCGTGTGGCCGTTCGCCAACCTCGTCAGCCGGAATTGGCCTTGCTTGGAAACCAGATACCCGTGCAGATGTTTCGGCATTACCTGGGCATAAGGACTCCACTCATGCAGGGGAGCAGGATTTTCGGTGACCCGGAACCGCAGCAGGTGCGGCTCGTTCCAGACCTCGATTGGTTCCACAAACGGGCCAGTGGAAAACTCGCAATAGCGTATGGCGCCGGGTCCCCAACCCTCGATGTGCGCCCGTTTCGGGTATGCTAGCCCAGCACGGAAGTACCACTCGTGCGGCTCCGGCAGTGCCGAAAAGGAAACTACGTGCTTCCAGACCTGTTCGGGCGTTGCAGCCACTGTAACCTCTGAGTGCACTTCGAATATGGTTGGCGGAGCTTTAACGTCCCACGTGAGCGTCGCCGGTGTCAGCAGCAGCAACATCACGCCACCCCGCGCCGCAAACCTCGAAGACTGGGCGAAGTAGAACAACCAGCCTCCAAGAGCGCCGAGGGGCGCAACCAGGGGCAGAGCCATCAGGATGCACATGATGCCCTCCAGTCCCGAAAACAATAGGAAACACGCGGATGCCCCCGCCGTGAGCGCGCCAATACCTGCGGCGCTTGCCCCTGTGGCTGGACGAATCACCCATGAGGAGAGTCCTCCCAAAATCACGGGCAAGAGAACGAAGAGCGTCCAGCCGTAGACGCCGTTGTGGAGCAGCGTGATGCCGCACGCAGTCAAGAGAGTCACGAGCAGGAGTCCCACTAGGCAACGCGCACGTGTAGTCATGGCTTACTCCCCTTTTGCGATTTCGATTAATTGCAGCGCGGTTTTTCGCAGTGGCCGCATGAGGGGCAAGGCTGAGAATCGGATCAGGGTGGCGACACACCTCGACGCGAGTTCCAGGAGGCGGTTGGTCCTCGCTTGTTGCGGCGACTCATCGGTGATCCAGAACAACATCATGCCCATCTGGAAGAACCACAGCACGCTAGGCAGTTGAGGTTCGATGTCTCGCGGAATGCGCACGCCGCAGTTAACCAGAATACGGCGAAACCAGGCGATGTCGATGTCGCGGATCTCCTTTGTCTGCAGGCTGAATGGCGAAAGTGGATGTTTCGGGTCCGCGCCATTCCTCAGGAGAGCTCGCAAGACGCCCCGGTTGGGTGCAAAGTAAACGAGCTTTACTCGAATCAATTCGCGCAGTCGGGCTTCCAACCCGCGCGCGTGTTCCAGAGCCGCCTCGATCTGTGGTTGCATTTCCGCACACGAGCGCAGGTAAAAGTCCATGACGATAGCGTCCTTGGAGTCATAGTAGTAATAGGCCCCGCCGGTGGCGACCCCTGCCTTCTGCGCAATGTCCCGCATGGTCGCGCTGTCAAATCCTTCCTGCCGGAAGAGTGCCAGCGCGGCATTCAGAATCTTGAGGCCCGTTTCTTCTGATTTGGGTGTTACTGTAGTAGGCACCATAGAATTGAACGTGTTCAATATTTGAGATGCGCTTCGGTGGCGAGACGATCAACAATATTTGAACGTGTTCAGTAGCGCCGGTCGCCTTTTGGCCAAGCGTGTGGGCCCGAGGCCTTCCTCTCCCGGCCTTCGTAGAATCCCAAAAATCTCAAATTTCAACGCTGAGGAGTAATCCCAATGAGTATGGCGCCTTGCCCACAGCCCACTGCCACACGAAGCGGAATGACGAACTTCTACAACTTGCGGCGTTTGTTCATAGGCGCGGCTTGCAAGGAGTCGTGCCTCCGCTGGCCGCCAGGGTGGCGCTATATGCCGGCGTGGTCATGGGAGTCGAAGAAGGCCGTCCGGAAAATGAGTCGAAGTTCCTCCTTTCGCGGGCGGGACGGTCGCAGATGCACTTTTTTATGTGGAGTAACAACTGCGCGGGCCTGCGTCAAGGCAGACTTCAATGACTAGTGACAACATAACCGACATCGCAACATATCTCGCATTATGTGGTGCACCACATAACCTCAAGTAGTCATGAATCGTATGTAGGCTCTGCATGGAGTTCTCCGGACAGGAGGTGTGAATGCGCGCGGATGGCGCGCTTAACGCCTGTGCGTCAGAATGGAGGAGATGAAGCTGGAAGTGGACTGCTACTCCGGTCGGACAGCGGACGAAAGGCCGGTTCGTTTTCGGCTGGACGGACACGAACACTTTGTCGAGGAACTCCTCGACCAGTGGTACGGACCTTCCGATACGTATTTCAAAGTCCGCGCGGACGACGGCAATCTCTATATCCTGCGCAGAGAAACCTCGGCGCCCGACGGACCGTGGCATCTGGAGTCATTTCGGCAACTGCCACGTAGCTGAAGGGTCGCCGATAATCCCCTGGGTCCTTCGTTCTCTCCCATCAGTTGAACAGGAACACTCAGGAATGAAAACAGGCCTCAAGCCAGAGCTTCAGCGTAAGATCATGCCGCTTTTCATTGGCGAGATACGGTCGTAGTTCCTTTTCGTATCTCTGTTTGAGAACGGTTTCGTTCAACCGGCCTGTCCTGGCGAGAAACTTGGCATCTTCCAGGTCAACTGGGCTGTTCCGAACCAACTTGGCGAGAACGAGATCGTGCACTTCCAGTGCAAAGAGGCGAAGCCTGATGAACTCGCCCGGGAACAATTCCTCCAACCGCTCCGCGTAGTCTTCTGGAACATCAGCGACCGTTACGTACTGAAGATACAGTCCGTGCTTCCTGTTGAGGGCGGAGCCTTGGCCGGCAATACTCTCCAGTTCGGTGACACTGTGGGATGGTATCGCCGCAATGTAGTCCACATCCCCTGTGGGTCGAGGCAAATCATAGAGGGCAGAAAGCACGAAGCCGCCAAGGCAGTGCATTTCAACAGCAACACCAAGAAGCTGATCAATCTCCCTCAGGAAGTCTTTCCACTTGGACGGCAGGACGTGCGCGGTATCAGGCGACATATCTAAGCGCCTCCTGCCGCCAGTTGCTTAGGACATTCCAATCGCGCGCTTCTTTCGAGCGATGCTTTTTCAGCCATCGATGCTCGCTCTCGCTCACGTGCGCTCCAGCTAACAGTTCCTCGCGCGCAAGTAAGCTGCGCCTCAGCGTGGCTTCCAGCTGTTCAAGCGCTGCGTCGCGCCTCGAATCCGGCAACTCTGATCGCCGACCGGCGCTTCTCGCCAGCGCCACAACAAATCCCAAGCGATTCTGTAGGTCGTGGAGCTTGGCCTGCTGCACCAGCCACTCTGGGTCCATCTCCCAGTACTTCAGCACGAGCCACGGCAGCGCCTCGAACAGCCGTGCCTCCAACTGATCCTGCGCCAGAGCACTGAGCAGGAGTTCACTCGGGTTTCTGGGAGTGCGTCGTGTCCGCAGATAGGCGAAACCAGGGTATCCAAGGCCGGCCAAGTCGGCCGCAAGCTGCTCGAAATCGGTCATCTTTGGCTCCCAGGATCCTTGCGGCGGCAAGGAAACTGGCGATAGCTTGTAAACCTGAACCATCCTCCGCGCCAGTTCCCGTGACAAAGGCCGT
Organism: uncultured Acidobacteriaceae bacterium; assembly: GCA_963736385.1. Lineage (GTDB taxonomy): Bacteria > Acidobacteriota > Terriglobia > Terriglobales > Acidobacteriaceae > Bog-257. The sequence goes on from CAVTOE010000010.1 coordinate 39,593, forward strand.
TGGCCCTTCTCCAGCATCGAGAGATAGCTTTGCGAGACGCCGAGCTCGGCCGCAGCCTGTTGCTGGCTCAATCCGGCCTGGTTTCTTGCCTGTTTGAAATGTCCAATGTCCATGTGTGTGCGCCTCAGGATGTATCTCTAGATTATCACAGATGTGTGATATTTGTGTGACTGCAATCTGCCACTCCGTCGCCTCCGGTTCATGGGCCACCGTCTTCAATCCTCCTTGGGCAACATGAACGTCATCACGGGCTCGCCGTCATCGCCAGGCCCAGAGACCGCTTTCAGCGTTACGAGCCGCATCCCTGCTGGCCCACTTCTGGCGATCGCGTCGATCCTCTCGTTTGACCACAGTGCGGAATCAGCAACAATGCAGTAGAGGTCGAACAGCAGGTTGCACGGGTCAATGCGTCTGGCTGGGACTTTCCCTTTGACGGCGGCATGGAACATCCAAATCACATCCCAGAACCGGCCTTCCAAACTCTGGTCTGGTGGCAGGTTCGCCTCCTCATCCATTGGCCATACGTAGCGATGAAATGCGGTAGCGGTCATTGCAAGCGGCCACTTCATAATCTGGCTTCGCATCTCAACCATTGGAGCTTGCTCGCAATCGACCAGAATGCCATCGTCTATCGCTTGCCGGCGGGTGTAGACGTTGAGTACGTCGATAGATTCGTCGCCGGAGCACGCTGCCCGGTGACGGCCGTTAATGCCTCCGCACGACGCACAAATGCGGTCGCCTGTATGTAAGAGCGCCATGGATTCAGGTCCTCCCAGAACTGTTCAGAATGTGGGTGTGTAGTACATCCGCGAATGGTCGGTTCTCCGCAGCAGTCAGCGAAGGCCCTTGTTCACATGGGATTCAGGCAGTCTTCCTGGTGAGCTGGATTTCGGGCCATTCGACTGGCTCGTTCTTGGCAGGAAAAACAAGCTGATTGCTGCGCAGCCCCTTCCGAAGCAGCGCCAATAATTCTTTCCGCTTCGCCTTTACGGCGACCCCGGCATATCCGAACGTGGAAAGAGGCTGAATGCGCTTCTGCTGCTGCAATTGCGAGATCATCCACGACCCCCAGTCCGGCGCGGCAGGAAGACCATAATGGCAAACCAGCGAAGACCAGATGAAGAGGTGGTCGTCGCTGATCAGAAGCAGTTTCCCATCGGAGGTCGTGTCCGCCAACTCCCGCGAGCAACTCACAAGATGCCTCAGCGGCCGCTTACGGCCATGAACCAGGATGGAGCCTCGGAAGCACAGCGGCTTCTCGCCCAGCGAGACAATGCTCTCAGCACCGTAAGGATTCTCCACGGTAAATGAGTCTCCGTTGGCGAATGCGGCAGCCAGGGCGCCAATCTCTACGTCCCCGCCCACTACCGATACAAGGTGGGCTTTGCCCCCATCTTCGCCTACGAAGGCGTCCAGGAACACGCGAAGGTTCGTGGAGGTCTTTTCCGTTTGGCGTCGGTACATCAGTTTCCCGAATCGCTCATGAGCGTTTTTCATCAGCCGTATTCCTTTGTTTTCATTGTGGGTCAACGAATTTTGGCGGTCTTTCGTTTGGTGGTGAAAAAGAGAGGAGAGAACGGCAGCGTGCTTGTTCCAAGCGCCGGTCAATAGGACAGAAGAAAATTTTGGGAAACTGAGCGGAGGAAGTGTCAGGGGAGAACGGTTCTTTGCCTCTTCGCCGTTGCATCAATCTGGCGACTGCCCGCAATGTTTCGTTTACGTCGTCAGCAGTTCGAAACTGGCTAGCGACATCGGGCGCCAAGACGACAACGTTAGTACCGGACGCGTAGCGGGCCGCATGCTTTCCGCGCACACCTTTACTGAAATCGTACTCAGGACGCATTTGATCGGAAGTACGGGCCTTTCTCTTACTCTGCTTCTTCATACTCGCTCCGTGTACGATACCACGAGCAAGCGCCCGAGGTGTGAGAGACGGATATCGACGAAACGCATTTCAGTCGGGGAATGATCGGGATCGGAGATCGTGATCGAGAGCGGGTCGGCGAATACGGTGGTGGACTCGCGAAAGGACACGCCATGTGCTCCGAGGTTGCATTCTGCCTTGCGTTTGTCCCATTCAAAGCGTAGTGCCATCGGAGTTCCTCTTTATATCAGAAACCGGGAAGCCCCCGCCCAATCCTGCTTGATTGGTGCTTCAGAGTGTTAACCGGCTTCACGGCAGGGTTTGGCCTCCTTGGTTTCCTTCAGTTCAACGATCTGGCCATTTTCGTAGGCGAGGGTCAGTTCGTGGCTGAACCGTTCCCGTTTGCGAATGATGGTCTCGCCCTCCGCTTCGCCCTCCTCGTTGAACTCATCGACATGCTTGACTGATCGCCAGTGTGCGATGTGCCGCGTTTCGCCTTCTCCGAAGAAGCCGTTTAACATCCCGCTGCAGGCCAGCAGACGTGCGCAGGTCCCGACTGCGGGAGCTGGGACCACGAACACCAGCACGCCCTCGCTGGTCACCCAACGATAGCAGTGTTCCAGAAACACCAGTTCCATCCTCTTGTTACTGTGCGGTCCAATTTCGCTATCGTAAGGTGGATTCAGGTACAGAAGCGAGCAGGTTTCCGCCAATACTCGGCACTCAAAAGCACTGCCGTGGGCTGTCGCTATGCCATTCTGGGTGGACGCGGCTGCTCGATCGGCATCGAGTTCAATGCCGGCCAGATGAGCGCCTGTGCTCGAAGTGATCTCGATCAGAGCGGTGCCATCGCCAACACAAGGATCAATCGCCGCGTAGGGCGCGGAAGAAACCAGCAAAGCGCGGATATTTCGGGCTTCCTCGACAGGCAACGGGTAGTAACCGAGTTTGATGCGGCCAGCATTTCTCATTTTTCCCTCCGAAGCGTGGAACCAATTCAGGGTTTGCTAAAGGGGCGGATCTCACATGGCCCCTCAGTTCTCCACTGGCTTCTCTCGCGCAAGGTGCCGGACGTTCCGCAGTCCAATTCGGAAAAGGGTTTCTGCTTGAGGTCCTGAAATCTTCGACTAGACGGGGTACCACGCTGCGTCGCTCCAACAAGCAGCTGAGCAGCCGCTGCAGTTCTGAAGGCTCTCCATACCACTCACAAGGGATTTCCTCCGCAATGCACTGAAGTCCCTTCGCTTGGAATCGCTCGATCCGCTCAAGCCAAGGCGCAAAGTCGTCCCACGATTGGATACCCTCATAAACCTCATTGATGGCATACACCCCACGCAGCGGCGCGTCGGGGAAACTCCACTCCCCAGCATTGAAGCAGTAGCCGAAGTCGATAAACGTCGCTCTGAATTTTCGCTGGTGCAGCTTCCTGTGGAATAGGACTTGCCGACCGTCGGCGTTGCCGGTCCACTTGTCGAAGGCGAGGATGCCGGCAAACTCTCCTCGATTGTGAACTTGCCCGAACATTGAGTGCCGCGGCCAATCCCAGACCTCTTCATCAGTCACCACCAAAGAGCCGAATTGAAATCCAGAGCGCGGAGCAACCGCCCGGCCAGCAAGGGTGAAGGTGATTTGCTGCTCAAGGATCGTCTCTTCGTCCACGAGGATAATGACCGGTTCCGGCACGCTAAGCCCGATCATGCGTGCCAGCCGACAAGCCAGGTAATCATTGGCCAGCACCCTGGTGCTTTGTGGGTTGCCCATTAATGTTGAGAACTCAGTAATGTGGAGTTACTCCGCTGTGTCCCACCTATGCGGCGTTTCCAGGCAGGCGGTCTCCACATTACTGAGGGGGCTTATAGATCTTCCAACCATTGAAGAACGGACTGGTTTCGACGCCAGGCAGAGTTGCGGCGATAAGCGACCGGTTTCACCTTGGCAATCGCACGACGCTTCATTTCGAGATCAATGGTGGCGTACCGATTCGTTGTGTTCGGACTGGAATGTCCCAACCACTGGCTGATCGCGGTGATTTCGACACCTGAAGTCAGAAGCGCAACAGCCGTGCTGTGACGCATGCTGTGTGGGTGAAGACGTTTGCGAGTGAGAGTAGGGACATCGTCGCGAACACGGTCGAAATGTTTCGCCAAGATGTACCGCACCCCAAAGCGAGTTAGCGGCTCCTCGCGATGGTTGAGAAAGACCCGCGAATCAGAGCGCAGGTCCATGTGGCGCTCCTCGCAATGATCGCGAAGGACATGGGCGGTTTGTGGCCACAAAGGGCAGAAGCGTTCTTTCCTGCCTTTGCCGAAGAGCCGGATTTGGAACGGTCGTATCAGTTGAAGATCGCGGGCACGCAGATCGACGATCTCCTGCACGCGTGCTCCCGTGTTGAACATGGTCGCCAGTAGAGCGTAGTCTCGTCGGCCATCCCGATTGGCTCGGTTGATTCGAGAAAGGATAACGTCGATTTCGGCGCGTTCCAGGTATTCGATCACGCGCTGGCGGGCGCGTTTGAAGGGAATGCCCAGAATGCGCTGAACCTGGTCGAGATGTTCGGGATGATAGGTTCCCAGGTAGCGAAAAAAGGCGTGGATGGCGGCCAAGCGGACGTTTCGGGTCGTCACGCCATTGTTGTGGACCTCCTCCAAATGAGCCAGGAAGGCAATCACATGGTCCGGTTCAATGTCCCCAAGATCCAGTTCGTGAACCTGGCACTTTCGTTGAGAAGCCAGGAAACGAAGAAGGAGCAGCAAGCTGTCACGATAGCTGTGAACGGTGTGGACACTCGTTCCACGAACTCGCGGCAGGTGGTCTGTAAAGTGAGTGCCGCAGGCGAAAAGCGAGCTTGTTCGGGGATGCGATCTTCATGCTCTGCTCCTTTCCGAACTGATAGCGGGACGACGAGTCCGCCATACGAATCGCTGAAACGGCTGCTGGCCAGAGCGCGGAGAGGTTCGACAAAGTGTAAGATAACGGTAGGTCGAGATTATGGAGACATGGCCCAGGTAGGCCGTCAAGAATGGCAGTTTCGTTCTCACATCGGCACCAGAGCGGTACCAGCGAATCAGCACATTGACCGCAAAACTGTGCCGAAAATCGTGCACCCGCGGCCGTCGGCCCGACTGCGTACGAATGTTGCAGGCGTCCAGGAGAGCCCACAAACTGCACTGCAATCCCCATGCTGAATAAGCCTTTCCTCCCCGCCATCGATTCCAGATGAGCGGCGTGGCGGAACCAACAGGAAAGTAATGCTGGCGCCGCACTTGCAGGTGATGCTCAAGCTCGCGAGTCACATCCTGAGGTAGTGGAAGGATACGTGACTTGTGGAACTTGGAGGCGCGCACCAACAGCGTACCTTCGCGGGAATCGATGTCGCCGACCACAAGCCGGAGTAACTCTCCAATGCGTAACCCCGTCGTGTAGAGAAGTACGACAGCAAGACGAACCACTTCGGGACGGAGAGGCGAATACGGGCTCCGCTGAAGGCTTGATGCGGCTCTCATCAGCCGCGCTACCTCGGCTTCGGAAAAGATGTATGGAGTTACCGTTTGGCCAGGAGTCGGGAAAAGGGTTGGGTCTGGTACAAAGCAGTCCGGCACGGTTCGACGGCGATAGAGGCAAAACTTCCGAACAATCACCATGCGGTAGCGTCGCACGCGAGGTGTTAGCGCGGACTGGCTTTGGCACCAGAAATCAAAGACCTCAGCGGTTAGGCTTTGTGAGGCGCGAGGAAATCCACTCAAGAATCGATCCAGGGATTTAAGAGCCGTGATTGTGTTCTTGTATCGACGGCCGAGCGCGAAGTTAAGTTCGAGGTACCGAGTGATGGTCGAGCGCAGTGCTGATTTAAAGACGAATGTCGGTTTCAATCGCACACCGCCTTCGTTCCCTTTGATTCCACTGGTATCGGCAGAGCAACATCTCGCAAATCCTCGATTGCCAGGCGCAAGTAAGTCGAAGTGCTTTGCAGTGTGCGATGGCCGAGAAGGTCGCCAATGGTCTTGATCGGTGTACCCTTCCGCAGCAGAAACACAGCATACGAATGCCGAATGCGATGGCACGATCCTTTCCCGGGGATATCCACTCCGCCCCGACGCGCCCAAACCCGGAATGCCCTCGATAGAGCAGCCGTCTTGATCGTCCCAATCGGAGCCTTCCTGCGAAGGAAAATCTGTCGAAACGGCAGCGGTGGAGGAGCTTTCTTGAGGTATCTGTACAACGCTGCTCCCACCGCGTCAGTCAAAGGAAGTTCGAGAATAGCGCCGGTCTTTCTTTGAGAAATGGAAATCTTACCGGCTCGCCAGTGAATGTCATCCAAGGTTAAAGCCACGACATCACTTGCACGTAACCCGTAGGTTGCCATCAGCAAAAACATCGTAAAATCGCGCAGACCCGTCGAACTGGAGCGGTCGATAGAGTTGAGCAATGTTTGAACCGTCTCCCACGGCAGAGCGCGGGGAAGTTGCTCTTCTTGGTAAACGCGCGGAGTATCAATCTGGCGATCAAGCCCCTGAGGGATCTCGCCCATTACTGCCAGGAATCGCAAGAAGCTGCGAAGTTTCCCCGCGGCGTTCTGCAAGCTAATCCGACTAAACCGCGGACTGATCTTTTTCACAAAGGCTTCGAGATCATTGACAGTCAGGGTCTCCAGCCGATCAGGGTGCTTCTCCAGCTTAAGGTATACGAGGAACTCCGATGCCGTAGAGGAGTTCTGCCGGATCGTAGACGCCGCAGCGCCTCGAACAGTTTCCAAATAGCGTGCGTACGCAGCTAGATAAGTTGCTTCGACACCGGGTACCTTCTCTTCTGTCGGCCTCAAGAGGTTTTGGTCTCGCAGATATGTTTCCAGAGGTCATGTTGTACCGGTTAGATAAGGGAACTGTCGCAGCAGGCTTTTGCGACAGGCAGACAAGTCGGCTTGGCCAATCTGGTTCAGATGACGGATGCCACGCCGAATCAGGACCGCTTCGATATAAGGCAACAACCAAATCCGCTGCCTTGTGTACGTATGGGTGTAGCGGTGCTCCACGAGCCAAGTGGTGAACTCGTTCGCAATCGACCCGAGGATCGCCAAAGATGAAAACCGCCGGAAGCTGCGGGGGTAGAAAGTCGTAAGCATCAGATCTCCTTTGAGCGCTGGACAGCGCCAATCTGATGCTACGAAGAAATGTGCAGTTGGAAATCGCAGAGACCAGCACTCACGCTGGTTCCATCAGTTAACTCCACATTACTGAGTTCTCAACATTAATGGGATTATGTGAAGCTCCACATAAGCCCATGAACTTGACCACGTACTTCTTGCCGTCGTCGGCCAGCATGATTCGCGCTTGCGAACCGCCACGAACCTGAGAGATGTTTTTGATTGCCTTTATCGACACGTTTCCAGCTCCTCTGTTTTTTGGGAATGGTTGGTGTGGAACGCGATCGTGGGTTGTTTCGCAGCAGCGGAAAGTCACGCGTGTCCATGCCGTCCCGCATATTGGGAGGGCTTGAGGCTAGGCTGCGTGTGGTTGATTGGGACCGGCGAGTTTTTCGAGACCGAAGACCACGTGTTGCAAGGTCTTCATGTCCGAAATCTCGCCTAAAGGCGGGGCTTGGAGCTTGGCCAGCAGTGCCCCAACTGTTCTGACATCGAGCCGTTTGATAACGGCCTCCAATCGCTCAATGCCCCGTATTGCGGATTCGAGCATCTGCGAGACGTTTCGCTTGACGCCGGGATCACGGATCAACCTCGGCTGGTTGACGCGGCCGTACTCGCGAAGGATGTTGCGGTACAGCACAGTGCCGACAGCCTTTTCCATGCCCAGAATGCGTGCATCGAGGTCGTCTCCGTTGGCTTTACTAGCGCTGCTGCTGTTGTTGCCAGCGGGAGTATGGCCATTGCCCGAAACCTTTGGGGGATTGCTACCGTTGGCTTGGCTTCGTCCGTTTGAACTGTTGGAAGGGGCGGCGGCGCTACCGTTATTATTCCTGGCCGAAGGCCGCATTCCTTTGCGCCAATTCTCCGGAAGGGCCCAGGCGAACAACGCGGGTGTTCTCACACCGGCTGGCGGTTCTGGTCCAGATCAACCCAAACGGCCTGGATATCGTAGAAATACCGGCCAAGACCAAAGCACGAACAGGCCCGCTTGAAGGCCTGCGCATCGGCTGACGTCATACCGTTATCGTCATCGGCCCATTCTTCGCCGGTGCCTGAATGCGATCCAATGCCAACGATCGTGACCGTGCAGGTGACCAGCACTTTGCCCGAGACGATGCTCTCGCCCTTCTTTACACGGGTGATATTGGTCATCGTCAAGACCTTGTACTCACGAGTCCAGCCCCGTGGTGTGAAGAGCGCGTTCAGCCGGTCAGTGTAGGCACGGGAATCGGAGTACGGCACGATCTGACCGCGCTTCTTGTCGTTGGTTGTGTTGGTAACCCGCCACCGGACTTGGTCGGGTGAAAACGGGACTTCAAGCTCCGGAAGGAGCCGCTTTACATCAAGGCCCGAGGGAGATGTCGTAGTGCCTTCAGCTGGCATGGAGAGGCGCCCTCCTTGGCGCTTGAGGCGTTGTTCGGTTTTCTTGTGGTAGGGGAAGGCGAACGGCTTATTGACTGGAGATAGGGATAGACGGATTGCTATTTAGCTGCAGGAATTGATGGCAAACAGTGGAAATCAGGGGATCAAGAAAAGGCCACGCGTGCTGCGATGCTGCGGAACGACAAGGACTACACAACGCTCGCAGTGTCCACACGACACACAGTCTCGCCGGTTCGGGTTATGCAATGGCCTGGGCGGGGCTTCTTTCCGGTTTTGTAGGATGGAGCTACTTCGGCGAGGCCTGACAGGACCACTGGCTCGCGGTCTGGAAACTCGGCGACAAGGGAAAGTTGTCCGCCCATGGCCTGAACGTAGCTCCGCAAGGTGGAGATCAGGAGATCACTCCGCTTTTCGATTTTCGAGACCCCTTCTTGGCCGATACGCAGCGACTTGGCGATCTTCTGCTGCGTGAGCTTGCGTGCTTTCCGAATCTCCCGGAGCGTCATTTCTTCAGCAAGGAGCTGAGCTGCGCGGGCCTCGACCCTCTTGCGCTGCGCGGCGCTGAGTCTTTTGATGATGTCGTTTACATTCCTGGCCACGGTCCTAGGTCCTTTCCTTCTTCTTCAGCCGGTCGAGATGCATGTCAAATCGCTCGTCGGCTTTGGCTATGAGTTGCTTATAAAATCTCTTCTCGCTCATGCCCGACTTGTCGCCCGCCACCAGCAAGATGGCCTTGCGCTTCGGGTCGAACGCAAAAGCCACTCGCCACTCGCCGTCAGCGGCGCTGAACCGCAGCTCTTTCATGTTGGCATGGCAGGAGCCGTTGAGCGTGTCGACGCGGGGCCTGCCTAGTTGCGGCCCGAATTGCTGTAAAACCCGGGAGAGCGCGAGGATTTCGATACGCACATCCTCATGCAACTCTTTGAATTCTGGATCGAATTCATCGCCGATTTCAACGATCCATCTAACCATTTTAGTATGCCTTATAGTGCATAGTCCGTCAAGTGCATTTCTTCATGATGGCGGTGATCCTGTGGTTTTACCCACAATGTGAGAATGGCGGGGGTGTAAAAACAGCGACTTAGATTGGCTGTGTCCCGATAATGTGAGAATCGGGGGGCCCATGAGACGAAAATATCCCCACATATTGACGCATGAGGTGAAAACGCCAGGTTCTCTGTGCCGATATGTACTGCTATGAGCATCCGCTGGTGCTTCCGCAGGTCATGCAACGGTAACACGTACCGCTCCGTACCATTAGCGAACCGCAGATGTTGCAGGCAGGTGCATCTCCGAATTGCACAAATTCACCGAGCGCTTCAACTGCTCCCTTCCCATTCGGGGGCTGCGTGGGACGAATGGTAACTGTGCGGGACTCGAACAGTTCTCCCTGCTCCGTTTTGAGAAACTTGAGCTCCATCCAACGGAAGAGGTAATCCATCAGTGATGTGGCATAACCGATCTTTGGATTCCCTGACCAGCCGCTGGGCTCAAAGCGCGTGTGACTGAATTTGACGCAGAGCACGTCCAGAGGTACCCCATGTTGTAAAGCAAGTGAGACGAGGGTCGCAATTGAATCCATGAGCCCGGAGATCGTTGAGCCCTCCTTCGCCATCCTGACAAAGATTTCTCCCGGCGACCCATCGTCGTACACGCCAACGGTGAGATAGCCCTCCTGGCCTGCGATGGAAAAGTGATGGGTGATTGCTCGCCGTTCATCTGGTAGGCGCCGGCGCAACGGGCGCATGAATTCCGGGCTTGTGTCCCCAATCCCTGCGAGCAAGCGCACCGATCCGGCCTGCGTACCGTCCGGTCGTGCCACTTCGTTTTCATTGATCGCAATGACTTGCTTTGCTGCTGACATACACAACCTCGCTATTGATACCCTTCCCGCCGCTGCCTTGTCGTCCGCGTGTGAATTCTTTTGTAGACCGCATACCAATCGGAGGCGATCTCTTGTTGTGCCTCAGCTAACGGCAGGGCACCAGAACAGAGTTGATGGTGCAGGTAGTCCTCGACTTCATCCTTCTCACTCGCTCCTGGGAATATGTTCCGAGGTTGAGGCCACAGATTGGTCTCGCAGTTCGGACAGCCGCCCAATTCCAGAGGTATAAGGTGATCAAGTTCGTAATCGTGGATGCTACCCCTAACCCCGTAAACCTGCATGAGGTGGTGTTTCATCGCATTGGTGTACTCGAAGGGCGGTCTGACGGTCGCCGTGTAGCCTGGCTGACAGATGGTGTTTCTGATGTTGCTTTGACTAACGCGCGGATCGATTGCCCCTGGCGTTACGTCGTGGCGCGGCAACACTCCAGGTGGAAGATTCGCTTGTGTCAATCCGCCATGGGGATAATCCTTGGTTATCCCAGCAAGACGGTTCAGGAGTTCTCCGTTCTCGGTCGAATACATACGCCAGAGGTTCTCGCCTAAGAAGGACCCGTAGTGGCGCAATGCGTAGGAGGTAAGAACGAGCAGTAGCAGCAGACGCAGCAGAAATCTCATCGTCGCTCGCGCAGTGGGATGATCTCGGAGGCGGGTTCCTCTCTGCGCGTCTCCTCTCTCCGACATCGGGCGTCGCACCAGCGATTGAGAGCGAAGATCACAAGCGGGGTGCCGGACAAAGCACCAATGAGTGCAACGCCCGGAGTCAGGTGCAGACCATTTCCAATGCATACGAACAGAAAAACATTTCCCAGCTTGCCTTAGTGTACACATAGGAGTACACGAACAAGGTAGTTAAGGAGCGTGGCTATGCCCACAGTCAAAGTCGGCGTGCGCGAGTTCCGCGAACAAATCGCCAGTTTCCTGGAGTCGGATACTCCCGTTGCCGTCACCCGCCGTGGCGAAACTCTCGGTGTCTACGTTCCAACACGGCGGAAGCGCCCCAAGTCAGCCGACCTTTCCGAGCTCAAAGCGGCAGCGGATCGTCTTGCCGAGGCCCTGGCGGACGTCGATGAAGAAGAGTTGGTAACCGAATTTAAGCAGCTCCGTCGGCGCGGGAAGGGCAAAGTCCGCTAAGATGATCGTTCTCGATGTGAATATCCTGATCCGTGCCGTCTTGGGACGCCGTGTTCGGCAACTCGTCGAGACTTACGCAGCCCAGGGAGCCCGCTTCTTTGCACCCAACGTCGCCTTCGACGACGCCGGGAAGTATTTGCCTACGCTACTGAAGAAGCGGGGTAAGCTTGATACCGACGTTCCAGAGTCGCTCGAATACTTGCGACATTTTGTTGAACCTGTTGAACGGGACCTCTACGCCACATTTGAAAACGAAGCCCGAGAGCGCCTGCGCGGTCGCGACAGAGGTAAGGGATGAAATACTCGCGCAACTCGCGGGCCGAATCCCTTCCTGCTTGACTCCGGCGGCGCTCTTTAAATGTCAGGTGGGACGATGGAAGGTCGTCTGGCGACTTTGCTATTCGCTACTCATGAGCGAGTCACGACGTACTTTCGGAGACAGCTTGGCACTCCCACAATCAGCCGAGTAATGTCTTTACGCCGACGCCGCATCCGCTAACGGAACTGTTGAACCGGTAACCGGTGCAGGTCTCCTCTTCCTGAGTGGTACAAGGATGTCCTCTGTAAGAAACCGTAGGCGCCAGGTCTCGGCTTCCGATGCTGCGGCCGTGCCGTGGAAGTGGAAGACTGCATTTCGCAATCTAGACAACTCTTGGAACTCCATTGACAGCCAGTTCTTATCTCGTCCGGCTTTTTCGTAGTACCACTCAAAATGATCTTTCCAGTTATGGGAGATGATTCTCATGTAGTGATTGATATCGAGCAGGTCCATAGGATCGGCATCAGGATCTTTAGCTTGTGGCTTCTTGCCTACCGCATCTTTCACGTCATCCGGAACTTTCAGCTTCCACCAGTCCTTGCAGTCTCGGCTCAATTCTTGTCGCAACATCAACCTAAGCGACTTTTCACAGTACCTCAGCGTCTTCAAAAACTCGTCTTCACGAACCAACTTCTTGGCCGCCTTTAATCTTTCTTCGGCGAATGCCGAAAGCTCCTTCTCTTTACGCATCTCCAGAAGGATTGCTGTTGCAGCTGCATCACGTCCGCCTTCCGAACTCGTGTTCCTTTCGATATTGGGGAGATCGGTGTGAGCGCAATACCGCTTCAGCGGCTTTCGCAACGTTTTTCTGAGCAGTGCCTGGCTTGGTGCAGAGTGCCAGTAAAGAAGAGTCTCCTTAAAGATCCGAAGGAAAACTGCAATGCCGTTGTTTGAGAGCATGAACCGTGATATCGACCTCGTTTGTGGCAGACTTGGACGCACCGCCAGCAATGCTTTGTAAAAGCGGCGAAACCGCGAACTCACAAGACGTTCAGCGGCGAGAATTGTTTCTGGTTTAAGCCTGTCCAGCGTTGCAGATTGTGGAATGCCGAGGGCAGCCTGCAAGATTCCATGTCGAATAATCGCGTCGCAAACGTTCGCCATGTAAATCCTGTAGCTGCTCCGCCCGCTGGTCGTCAGTCCTGGGACATAAATCTTCGCGTGCAGCGGCGATGACCTGTTCGTTGCGAGGTCACGCACGAGCTGCGATACGACGCCGGTATATTGATCTGGATTGAGCCTGAAATAAAGGTCCCAGACCAAGTTCTTGTCCACCGGCTTTTGATTCACGTTTATGTCAACGAAGATTCGTGCCTGGTCGAGCATGCTAGATGTACGTACAGCGACGACCGATATGGGCTTTTGGATCAGGCTTTCCTTCGCTTTGGCATAGCCGTAAATCCGGTGCTGGCCATCAATGATCCATACACTTGCAGGGATGCGTGGCAAGCGAAGTGTGCCAACTTCTGCGACACTTGTCTTTCGAAAGCAGGTGAAGACAGCAGCTTTCGGAAGACTGATTACAACACTGTTCTTGAAAGTCTCCTCTTTGTTGATGTACTCGGCGATGTCCTTGAGTCGTGAACCCCTCAGTAGTCGCTGGTAGGCGTCGCCTTCCGCCATTTCCAGCCTAGCTACGTAACCGACATCGAGCAACACACTTGCTGGCGCAAAAAACGAATACAGGAATGTGTTTTTCTTGAGCCGTACCCGCAGCGCGGGGAGTACCTCGGTGCCCCCTTTGATCCCCGACGCCTTGGCAAGATTCTTGATGCCCATCTCGCGCAGAATATACGGAAGGGCACGCCGGTTTATGGCTCTTGCAAGGCTTTCAACTGCATCGAAGTACTTCGGCGTCCACACGCGGATGTCGGTTGGCTTTCGCTTCCGCCGACCTGAGCCTGAGATTCGTGTGACGTTGTGGGCAATCACAATGAATCGTATTGTCCGAATGTGCTTTCCGTACCTGTGACGGAGAGCGGCACGTATTGCTGTTCTCCGTCCTGCAATGACGTCTATGGCATGACTTAAGATTGATGACTTTCTTAGCATGAGTCGTCTTGCACTCAAAGACGATTGCGACAGAACCAAAAATGCCCACCGCATCAACTTGGCATCCGGCGAGCACGCATTTCGTCCCACCATCGGTTTGGTCAGCGTGCAAATACCTGCCGAGCAACCGCAACGTACGTTTTTCGAGTCTTTTCCAAATGGCGGTCGCCATCTCGAACTCCTCTATTCCACCGACCTCTTCGTCATTTGACAGGCGTTTGGGTAGCGAACCTAGATATCGATCTCTGAGAAATTTGGAAAGTAACGATATACCTTGCTGTAGTCGTTCACGTCATGCTCGGGAATACCCTTCATAGCGATCGTTTGCACGTTATCTACCGGCAAATGCAAGTTGAGATGGCGTCTTTCACGTGCTACCAATCTTTGCGGTTGATGCGGGCTACCAATTTGGTCCGATACGGATCGTCCCTAGACTTGAAAGTGTGTGCTGGGCCCGCGTAGTTGAGTAATCGACTTGCCATTCGCTGACGACTTCGCTGAAGTTTCTATTTGTCGTTAGAATACCCGCTTCGGGGTCACGTGCAAAGGTGGATTTCAAATGGCAAGCTCCCAGTAAAGTTGGCCCGGTTGACCAATACGTCACGTTTTTTTGCAAAAAAACTTGACAATCCACTGTCCAAGTTCCGAAACTTAGGGCATGGGAACACCTGCAACATCCCGACCGAAAGCTCGAAGCATAACGGGGCTGATCCGCCGGCGCATTGAACAAGGTGGTGAACGCCTGTGGAGGCTTGAGGATTTCCGCGATCTGCCGTTCTCAGCGGTTGCGCAGGCCCTCTCCCGCCTAACGCGAGATGGAATCGTCGAGCGGCTAAGTAAGGGCGTCTATTACCGCAATCGGAAGACGGTTCTGGGCAAAAGCCGGCCCAATCCGACTGCTATCCGAGGCTTGGCATCGCGGCGAACTGCCCTTTTCCCGGCCGGGATGGCGGCCGCCAATTTTCTCGGATTCACGACCCAAATGGCCAAACAGGGCGAGGTTGCCACCAGTGCTCAAAGTCTGCCCCGAAAGCTCGTCGGCCACGACACAGTCATCCACACTCGACGACCCGAGGCCTGGGCAAGCCTCTCCGAAACGGATGCCGCCCTACTCGATTTTTTTAGGCGAGGCGGCAACTTCAGCGAACTGAGCCAAGGAGAGACGATCCGTAAGACATTGTCTCTCCTCTCCGAGCGGGGCCGCTTTGATCGTCTTCTGAAGATCGTCGATTCCGAACCTCCGCGCGTCCGCGCCATGCTGGGAGCCTTGGGCGAGCGACTTGGTGCGCCTCCCAAGGCATTGCTGCGTCTGCGAGCTAACCTGAATCCGTTCTCCCGCTTCGATTTCGGATTGTTTGCAGGATTGCCAAATGCGCGTTCCTGGCAGGCAAAGGAGCAGCGCTAGTGCGATTGTTCGAGCATTCGGAGTTTGAGCAGGCGATTCTTCAGACGACGGAACATTTTCGTGAGCAAAGACTGCGTCCCGCAATCATCGAGAAGGACTATTACGTCACTGAGGCTCTGCGCGTCATTGCCGCCGTCAGTGGGGACAAAGTGATCTTCAAAGGTGGAACGAGTCTGGCTAAAGGATGGAACCTCATCCAGCGGTTCTCTGAAGATATCGACATCTTCCTCGATCCCACGGCGTTTCAACCGCCGTTGGGAAAAAACGCGATTGACCGTGAACTGAAGAAGCTGCGGGATGTCATCGCAGGGCATCCCGCGTTTTCGTTTGAAGCGAACGAGAGCCAAACCATTGGCGGTTTCGGCAGAAATGATCGCTTCTCATTCAAGCAACGGTTCGGAGGCCCCGGCGAAGTCGCAAATCGTGTGCTGGTCGAAGCCGGCACCGCCAGCGGGCGCGAACCCTCAGAAGTTGTCGAACTGCGATCTTACGTGAGCGTTTTTCTCAGGGACCAGGGCAAATCGCTCGGCACAGATGACGAAGGGGCCTTCTCGATGCGGCTTCTGCACTTTCGGCGGACGTTCGTGGAGAAGATGTTTGCCATCCATAGCAAGGTGGAATTGCTGAAGCGCAACCGGCAATCTCTGGGTAGCTATGCGCGGCATTATTACGACCTCTTTCAGTTGTCGCGGCTCCCCGAAGTCGATGCCATGCTGCGCTCGGAGGAGTACGACGCGATTAAGGCTGATTACGACCAAATCAGCAAGACGCATTTTCCGGCAAGCTATTTCTTCCCTGACGGTATGCGCTTCGCTGGCAGCGATGCGCTTTTTCCGCCATCCGAACTCGCCGCCACCATCGGCGCGGAGTATGAAGGCCAGTGCAAGATGCTCTGTTATGGTCCGTATCCGACGTGGGCGGAGGTGCAGGCACGCTTTCTGGAGTTACGGGATCTGCTGTAGGGAAATTACGTCAAATCGGATAACGCAAGTTGCATGTGGGACGAAGCCTACTGAGGAAAGCAGCAACAAAGAAGGCGGAGTGCTTGGCATTCCGCCGCGATTTTTCGAGGCCTATTTTAAGCGGCGGCTGCGGCCTCCGCGACCTCGGGGGCAATGCCCCCGAGGATCGTGGCTGCAGTTTGCTGAACAGCTTCCAGACTTTCTCGCAGTAGGTTGGCATCTCCGTGCCAAAGCTGGATGTAGTCGGCAGCAGCGCTACCGGTCTCAAGCCCAATGGCTTGGCAAACTACGAAGGCAACGGCTTCGGCTTCGGTCTCACGGACTTGCTTGGTGGTCAGGGTGCGGCGGTCTCCTCGGTGCAACATCTCGTGGCCGATCTCGTGCGCCAGAGTCGAGAATTCCTCGGCCGGCTGCATCCCGGAAAGCAGTGTGATCTTCCCGCCATGGGATAAGCCCTTGGCAGGCGCAATCGTTTCGGAATAATCCAGCGCGATGGCGCGTGACTCCACGAACTTGACCAGCCGTTCAAGGTAACCGCTGACATCGCCTTGCACTTCGGTCAAGGTCGGAAGGTCTTTGCCTTCGGTCTGGCTGATGTCGAATACATAGACTGCTCGGAATCCATAGAGTTGCGCCTGTGACTGCTTCGCGTCTTCGGTTGCCTCCGCTTCGCTGGCGGCTTTCTTGTGGCCAATCATCGGCGCAAGAATCAGGATGCCTTTTTCCCCGCGCTTAACGAAGCGGCCCAACGAGTTCCACGTCCGCAGTCCAGAGACATGGGTGGCATTTGGTTTCTGGCGCGCAATCAGCATGATGTTGCCAAAGCTGTAGTTGTGAAAGCGGCCCATCGCCGAGAGATACTGCGTCAAGACCTCGCTCTGCCCCGACTCCAGAGCCTCGACGAGATAGGTGACTGCATCTTTGGTACGGTTGTTGATTTCTTCTAATTTCATTGTTTTTTCCTTTCTGCCGTCTCCGGCCTGTTTTTGTTCTTCACTTGAGCGCCAGCGGACAAAAACAGACGGAACGGTGAAAGGAACAGAACGGAGGCTTGTGAGGGTGGCAGGGTGCGAGTGAAAGCGCGGTAAGTGACAAACGGGGTTAGGTTTTGTTTGGCGCGAAACCGGCGCAGTCCGAAGCACACGCCCGAGCCGCGGCTGAGCGGCGTCCATCCGAACAAAGGTGAAGTGAACGAAAGAAGCGGAGCCGCCTAGAAGTTGAGGGTATATTTCTCGCACTAAATAAACGTCAGGAGGAGCTAAGAGATTTCAAAGATAGGGTTGATTCTCGGTCCGAGCGCCTTGAGCGGCTGAAGAATCTCATCCAAAGAGAGGACGTGGCGCAATTTTGCCGTTCGCATTTCCTTATCCGCTACTGGATGTGCTTGACGCGCTCCAAGTGCAGGCCCAGTGAGCGCGGCTCGCCGACAACTAAGATGTCACGCGTTTCAGGAGGTCATTGTGTCATTGCAATATGATCGCGACGAGTTGTACCAGAAAGTTTGGGAGCGACCGCTAACCAAGATGGCCCAGGAATACGGGGTGTCCGCCGTCGCCCTCGGAAAAGCTTGTCGTAAGCTCCTGGTACCTGTTCCAGGTCGCGGGCACTGGGCGAAGCTGGTTCACGGACATGACGGAGTTCCCAAGCCGCCCCTCCCAAAGTTAGATATGGTTCCGGTCGTGTATCGTCCCGCGCGCCCCGTGCAGAATAAAACGACCGCGCCCAATGAGGTCTATCCCGAGTTCGCTGCTATCGACCAGCTACTGTCATCCGGTGCGCTCAAACCGCTAACAATCGACCCTTCGGCTAAGTCGCACGTCCTGATTCGACGAACCGCGACTCGACTTCGGAATCGCAGTCGTAAGAACGAAAAAGGCATTCTCCTGCCCAGAGAGCCCGGTGGTCTTGACGTTATGGTGACTGCAAACGCGTTAGAGCGAGCGTTACAGGTCATGTCCCAACTGTTGGCTGCGCTGGAAGCAAGGGGCTTCACCGTTGAGGCAACAGACAAAAACGTTAGCGTTGCGCAAATCAATGCCCAGCGCGTTGTTTTCGGAATCGAGGAGATAATCCGCCGAAGCGTGACTTCGAAGCCGAGGGTGCCGCAGCCTAAAGATCGTTGGGATTACGACCGCATGGTTACCTACGAGCCTACAGGAGCGTTGGCGCTCATAATCCACTCGGGCACTTGGCGCTCGCACTCGCTGCGGAAGAGATGGGCAGACGCCAAGATCCAGCGAGTCGAAGACCTCATTCCCGATTTCGTCGCGGGCTTGATGCGCACCGCCGTTGTGCTTCAGCGTGAAGAAGAGGAGCTCAAGCAACGAGAGTTAGAGCGACAGAAGCGGGCACAGGAGATGGTTAAACTGCGCGAGCAGGTTGAGGCAGAAGAGAAAAAGATGGAGCAGTTCAATCAGTGGGTTGATGGCTGGGAACGAGCCGAACGGTTGCGCCGATTTATAGCCACATACGCAGAGAAGACGTCCAGATGGTCTGCGGAGAGACAGGCGCACTACAAGGAATGGATCGAGTGGGCCAACCGGCAGGCTGACCGGATTGATCCATTCGTCTCTGAGAAACCCATATCTGTGCTGGATCGCAAACACGAGCTGCGCGGATGGTAATGGCCCCTGTGCCTGTCAAATTGCCGGTCAGGAGCTCCCGACTGGCACAGGTGTGCCGTAAGTGTGCCGTGCGGTGTGATCCCGTGTGCGCTAAAGCGCTTCTTTTCAATACCAGGCCAGAGTGCTTCCGTGCGGGCTTATTTTGGAGGTAAGTGATTGATTCTAATTTGGCTGCCCCCCAGGGATTCGAACCCCGATATGCTGATCCAGAGTCAGCTGTCCTACCATTGAACGAGGGGGCAACAGCGCGGTCACGGTAAACGCGCTCGAATGCGCGCGCACTAATCGGATTGTATTGGTTGCGCGAATGGAGCGTCAACTTCGCGGCGCTTGCACCTCAGGCGCGAAATTTCTGGGTCGCGCCCCGCCGGCGACGCGCAACACGCTAGAATGAAGATCATTCCATACTGCGGAGGAAGTTCTATGTCATCGGTGATGGATACTGTCGCATTCTCCACCGACTCAACCGAAGTCGCGCGCCGCCCGCTCGAGGCCGGGCTGTGCGCCTTGATCGTGGTGGACATCCAGCAGAAGCTGCTGCCTCCAATCGTCAACAAAGAAATGCTGGTCAAAAATTCACAGCTACTGGTCCGCCTGGCCAAGGTTTTGTCCATTCCGATCATGATGACGACCCAGTACAGCAAGGGGCTGGGCGCAACCGTCCCCGAGGTCAGTTCCCTGCTGCCTGAGGTCACCGCCATCGACAAACTTGAGTTCGGTTGTTTTGGCAGCGATGCCTTCCGCGCGGGGCTCAAGGCGCTTCCCGGCAATCGCAACACCGTGTTGCTATGCGGCATGGAGACCCATATCTGCGTAATGCAAACAGCCTTGGGCGCGCTCAACGACGGGTACCTGGTGCACGTTGCCTCCGATGCGGTGGGCTCACGTTCGGAATGGAACTGGCGCATCGGGCTGGATCGCATGCGTGCGGCGGGCGCAGTCATCTCCTCCACCGAGATGATGATGTATGAACTGTTGCGTTGTTCGGGAACCGCGCAATTCAAGGAAATGCTGTCGTACTTGAAAGATTAATGTCGCTTGTAGGGTTGCGATTCGGAAATTCTAATGTTCGTGCTTCGCGTGCGAATGCAGATGCGGATGGGTGTGCGTAATCGTGCCATGCGAATGCCGGTGGGCGTGCACAAGATTCGCCCGCAGCAACAATTCGTAGTTCGACAAAATCTCCGTAGGCGCGCCGCTGGCGCCGACTCGTCCCTCCTCCAGCACCAGGACCCGGCTGGCGATGTCTTCCACAATCTCCAACTGCTGGGTTGCCGTGATCACGGTTTTTGACGAACCTTTCCACTCCTGAATCAAGTCAATGAGCTGGCTTTGGCTGCGTGGATCAAGGGTCGAGGTCGGCTCGTCGAGCAGGAGCACGTCAGGATCAAGCACGATCACCGAAGCCAGCGCCACGCGCTTTTTTTCCCCGCCGGACAGGCGGTAAGGCGGGCGGTCGCGCAGATGCGCGATGCCCATCAGTTCCATGGTTGCAGTTGACCCTCGACAGCACCTCTTCCTTCGACCATTGCATTTGCAGAGGACCGAATGCGACCTCGTCAAACACCGTCGGATTGAATAGCTGCACATCGGGATTCTGGAAGACGAGTGCTACCCTCCTGCGAAACGAGAGAGCGAATTTTTCGTCTTGCAACGCTTCCGGCACAAGCGGCTGGCCGTTGAAATTAACTCGGCCGCGCGAAGGGAAATACAGCGCGTCGAGAATTCGCAAGAGCGTGGACTTGCCCGAGCCATTGGCGCCCAGCAGCGCAACGCTTTCCCCTTCCGCGATCTGGACGGATAGGCCGTGGAGCGCTGGAATACGGTCATATTCGAAGTACACGTCGCGCAATTCGAAGACTGGCGGCATGACGATCTACCTTCCCATCCACACGGACAGGCTCCCCGCAACCAGGAACGCCGCCAGTCCGAGATAGTCCCACGGCCGCATCTGAAACTCAGAAAGAATTCGGATCTCGCCGCGGAATCCTCGCGACTGCATCGCCAGATACACCTCGTTGCTCAACTCGATGCTCTTGCTGAGCAGGACGCCAGCACTCCTGGCGGTAATGCGACGGCCCGCGGCGCCCTGCAAGAGGCCCACCGTCCGGCTCTGGCGTGATTCAAACATCTGTCCCGCCGTTTCCACCAGCAGGAAGATATAGCGATGCGTCATGGCCAGCATCATGATCGCCTCTTGCGGCAGGCGAAAGGCGCGCAGCGCTTTGAGCACATGCGTCCACGGAGTGCACAGCACCAGCAAAGACGTGAACGTCACCGCAGTTTCCACGCGCGCGATCAGCAGCGTCGCCGTCTGCACACCCTTGCACTGTGATGCGGACTGGCCGCCCTGCAAAAGCGGCAACCGGATCTCCCGGAGTAAGAAAGATCGCGGGCAACGCAATCACTCCCGTGAAGCCCAGGACGACGAGCCACACGCGCTTGACCAGCATGGCGATGCCAACCCTCGACAGGATGGCGATAATCACCGCGAGCAGGAACAAGGCGCCGATCACGGCAATGCGCCGCGAGAGCATCGACCGCCAGGACCATGGAGAAAAGCCCGATGACGCGGACCCGCGGGTCGAGCGACTGCAAAAGTCCGGCTTGGCGGGCGATCTGCTCGGACGCCATGGCGCGAGCCAGCGCACGCGCGAAGCC
This sequence comes from uncultured Acidobacteriaceae bacterium, assembly GCA_963736385.1. Taxonomy (GTDB): domain Bacteria; phylum Acidobacteriota; class Terriglobia; order Terriglobales; family Acidobacteriaceae; genus Bog-257. The sequence continues at coordinate 61,021 of CAVTOE010000010.1, forward strand.
GATCATGGTCGAAGCAAGGAACCGGCCGCGCTTCATGGGGATGGACTCGCCTCCCGGCGTCGCTCAACCCAATGCTGCGCCACCAGCGAAACCAGCAACAGGATGCCGACTGCGAACATGGCGGAAAGAAAATAGCCGAAGCGCGCGCTTTTCACGAAGGTGGGCGCATAGGCCGGAAACGGAGCAGTCCAGAGATTGGCGAGCCGTTGCATTCCCGCGGGAACCGATGACGACTGGACGGTATTGTCCGCTGCGGAGGCAGCTTGCCGCTTTGCCGCGTAGCGAGCTCGGACGGAGACCACTCGCCCCAGGCTTTTCCTGCCGCCAGGATTCCCAGCGGAGTGAGCACCATGCAGAAGTGCGACCGCGATCCATAGCCTGCGCAGCGAGTTCGTGGCAGCAGGCACGATTGCCGACGCTGCTTCCGTGGCTGGCAGCGTTCCCGCGGTATTGCGCAAGAGCGCCGGATCGGCGGCCTGCAAATAGGCAACCAGCCCTGCGGAGATGGCCGCTTCGGCCACCCCGGCCAAAGTCAGGTGGCCGATCATCATTGCGGGCACTGCGATGCTCACCGGATAGGGCGCGTACAGCGGCATGCCTCTGGCATCGTGGAAGAGCGCCGGTTGAATGCCAAATTCGATGGCCGCGATCAAGGCTGCGGCATTCACCGCAAGATACCCAGCGATGGCGGCGGCGACAACTCTTCGCCTGGATGTGACAATGGCGACCGGCCGCAAGCAATCGGTATGTTGCATAGGCGACTAGCGAGGCCACAATCGCCATGTTGAAGCAGTTAGCTCCCAGCGTGCTGATGCCGCCGTCGCCGAAGAACAGGGCCTGGATCGCCAGCGCCATGGAGATGGCGAGAATGGCTCCTGACGGACCGAGCACGATAGCGGCGATGGTGACGCCCAACGCGTGGCCGGTGGTGCCGCCGGGCAGCGGCAGGTTAAACATCATAACCACGAACGAAAACGCGGCCAAGACCGAGATCAGCGGCACCACGCGACTGAGCAACATGCGTTTCAAGCGCTTCAGCGCGGAATACCACCCGGCGATCGCGGCTGCATATAGCACTGCGCAGGTGGATGGACTCAAGTAGCCGTCAGGTATATGCATGCGCGGTACGCCTCTGCGGCGGCGTATCTCATCCTAACGTATGCCCGGCTCAATCTGGTTTGAAGGCGCGTAAGTCGTCACTCGACGAATCGGCATAGGGGGGAGAGTCACCTCTCCTCCCCTGCCACACCACCGTACATGCGGGTCCGCATACGGCGGTTCAGTTCGGTTGAGCTAGCCCACGGACAACCGTGGCAGACCGAGCGAGTCAAAGTAAGCAACGGAAAGAGCTAACTGCAGGGCCGGACTGTCCGAGAGTCGCCAGGGCCCATGGGAACTGCCGGCGGTTTGTGCCGCAAGGTCAGGTCCGACGTTCCACTGGCGCAGCCGCGCAAACCGCACCCTGCCCCGTTTCCACTGCTTCCAGATCACGGATCGCAACCTGCGTCGCATCCATGCCTCCAACTTACGCAGCACCGAGGGTGTTTCGCAGTGCCCGAAGTATCCTTTCCAGCCTCGTAGATAACTGGCGAGTTCCTTCGTCATCTGTTCCACACTGACTCCTCTTGTCCGGCGCGTCAGTTCCCGCACTCGTTGCTTACAGCGGAGCAGAGCTTTCGGCGCAATGCGCCGCTTCGGCTTGGCCCCGTAGGTAAAGCTAAAGCCCAGAAACTTACGCACCTGCGGTCGCGCCACCGCGCTCTTCGCCTCGTTCACCTTGAGCTTGAGTCGCCGTCGCAGGAAACCGGTCACGCTTTGCATGACTCGTTTTCCCGCCCGCTCGCTCGCCACGTAGATATTGCAATCATCCGCGTAGCGTACGAAACGGTGCTGGCGTCGCTCCAGTTCCCGGTCGAGTTCGTCGAGCACCAGGTTCGACAGCAGCGGAGACAGTGGCCCTCCTTGCGGAGTTCCTTCCCCCACCGGACTCACCAACCCGTTTTCCATCACGCCCGACTCCAAGAAAGCTCGGATCAACTTGAGCATCCTTTTGGCGCTCACCCGCCGCGCCATCGCCGCCATCAGCCGGTCGTGGTTCACTCGATCGAAAAACTTTTCCAGATCGATGTCCACCACCCAGCGGTTGCCTTGGGCAAGATACTGCTGCGCCTTGGCCACCGCCTGATGCGCCGAGCGCTGCGGGCGAAAGCCGTGACTGTGTTCGGAAAACGTCGCGTCCCATCTGCCTTGCAGAACCTGCATCACCGCCTGCTGGATAAATCGATCCAGCACCGTTGCAATGCCCAGCTTGCGCACTCCTCCGTCCGGTTTGGCTATTTCCACTCGCCTCACCGGTTGTGGCCGATACGTTCCACTCAGCAACTGTTGCCGCAATGCTGGCCAGTGCTGCTTCAGGTAGCCCGGCAACTCGCCGACCGTCATGCCATCGATTCCCGGGCTCCCTTTGTTGGCTTTCACTCGGCGTAAGGCCCGCAGGCAGTTCTCCCGCCCGCAGACCTCCTCCATCAGTTGTTCGCTTCCAGCCGGGCTTTCAGTTGCGCCGTTCGCCGTGAACGATTCGATCCCTTCCCGCGGAGCCTTCGGAGCTTCACTCCTCCCCTCCTCGGTGAAGGCCAGCAACATCTGTAGCCGGTTCTTCTGCCGCTTGTCGCTCATCGAGTCCTGCGTCCTACTCGCCACTCCTTGCTGTTCGGGCCTTCGACCTTGCGGCCTACTATGCCCTCTGCTGACTCCCGCCGCACGGTCAGGATGGATCGCTCCACTCTCAGTCCCGATTTCCGGGACATGCTGCGGGTCTCCCGAAGTAAGTTCGACCGCCTTCTGCGCACAACCGCCGGATTTACCACCAGTGCACTTGGTGGATATGGGCTTCGCGATCATTTGCCCGCTCGCCCTGCACCGTAGGCCTCCTCATCCGGTTCTTGTTCATCGGCTCGCGCTTTTGATCCACGCTCCTTTCAGACCCCGCCTCTCGACGACGCCCTTGCGCTTCTCTAGTCCTTCACCTCCACCAGGTTGAACAGGGGACTTGCACCCCCAAGCTGTCGAACATGTTCGGCACACAAATAGAAAAGGCGCGATCCCTCGCGCCTTGTTCCTGGAACCGTTGCGAAATAACCGAACCGAGCTACTTCTTTTGCGGCCGGCTCGCCGGAGGAATGATACCGTTCATGCGCAGATATTCCACCATCTGGCCGTAATGATCGAAGGGATGGCTGATCGCGCCGATAGCAAGGCCGAGCCGTGAGACCTTGTTGGGTCCGAATGGGCTCTGAACCTGTCCCAGAACATTGCTCTCGTCGATACTGTTCAGCGCCTTGTGCAGGTAGGTGAACGAGTCTTGCAGGAATTTCACCACGTCCGCCTTCGACGTGATCTTGTCGGGCCCGTTTTCGCCGCCCAGGTCAACCGGCGGTTTCTCACTAAGAATGCGCGCCTCCGAGCATATAGTTGACGGCCGCAATGTGTTTCACCTGCTGCGCGAACGTGCGCACGCCCTTGAACTCGCCCTGGGTGGGGGCGAAGTTGAATTTGTCCTCCGGCATGGCTTCCGCGGCCGGAACCACTTCGTGCTCGACATTGCTCAGCGAACGGTCGAGCACCATGGCAAAGCTGGGTTTCTGGTCGGGTTTAGCTTGCATGGCGGCTTGCGGATTTGCCGCAACCGCACTTCCTACTGGGCCGAGCGCCAGCAACAGAATTCCCATCGCAACTTGCTTGTTCATCGAGAATGCCTCCACTGTAATGGTCTAGGTAAAGTCGTGGGCCGAAGAGCAGTGATCGTAGATTCTAATCCATTGCCAGGGCGTTGGGGTGGATTTCGCACAGAACGCAGCCGGAACCAGAAGGTCGCCAGCATACCAACCCCCAGGCCCAGAGCGGCGTAGGACAGCGAACGGGCCATGCCCAGGCGCTCGGCAATCTCGCCCCAGAGCGCGGCGCCGCCCGCCAGACCGCCCTGCAGCACCAGCAGGTACATGGAAATCGCGCGGGCGCGCATGTGTCCCGGACACATGGTTTGCGCCGAAACGTTCAAGCTGGCCAGAATCTGGATCCACGCCACGCCGGCAACGAACATGGTCACCGACAGCACCGGGAAGGTCTGCCAGCGGCCTCCGGCGAAGGTGGTGAAGGCGAAGACTGCGGTGGAGACGCGAAACCAGCACATCTGCCGAAACTGTGCGGCGGAAGAACGGGATCAGTGTCGCGCCCAGCAGCGCGCCAGTCCAAAGAAGCCCAGCAGCAGACCCGTAGCCTTGCGAGCCGAAGGGATGCGCCAGCAGCGGCAACAGCGCCGGTAACGCGCTCGCGGAAATGCTGAAGACCGCGCTACGCACCAGCACCGCCTTCACTCGGCGGCGAGCTGCGCATGTGGCGGAAGCCGTCGAACATGGCGATGAACATGTGGCTCAGCCGCAGCGACGTGCGTCCCGGCTTGCGCTTCCACTGATACAGGAAATAAATGACGCCGAAGAACGAAAGCGCATTCAGCAGGAACGCGATGCCCGAACCAGCGGCGGCAATTACCAGGCCGCCCAGCGCGGGGCCGATCGCGCGGGCCACGTTAAATCCGGCGGAATTCAGCGCAATGCCGGCAGCGAAATTCTGGTGCGAAACAATCTCGGGCGTAATGGCCTGCCACGCCGGATCGTTGAGCACCGCGCCAAAGCCCATCAGCAGGGTGAACAGCAACAGCAGCGTACGGACGTGACTTTGCCCGCGAGGGTGAGCACGCCGAGTGCTGCGGCGGCCACCACCATCCAGGTCTGGGTGAAGAGCAGCAGCTTGCGGCGATCGACCACGTCGGCGATGGCGCCCGCGGGCAGGACCACCAGGAACACGGCAATGCTGCCGGCCGCCTGCACCAGTCCGACCATCAGAGGTGACATGGTGAGCGAGGTCATCAGCCACCCGGCGCCGACGTTCTGCATCCAGGTGCCGGTGTAGCTGACGACGGCCGCAATCCACAGCGTGCGGAACAGCGGCTCATGCAGCGGGCCGAGCATGCTGCGCCGCCGCGGACGGCGCAATGGGAAGCTCGGGAATGGAGCCGAGTTCCGACATGGGCTCAGGTCCCTCGACCGCCGCCGCGGCCGTGAACTGGCGGGCGCAAGTCGGCTCGCTGCCATGCTCCGCTCGTGGCCATCGGGAGTCAGACTCGTACGGCGGCAGAAAGGTAAGCCCGTCGCGTCCAGATTCGGACGCCGACGTTGCCGAGTCGCTGGCAAAGCGTGACCAGTTGCGGTGACGACGCTGCCGTCATCCCGCGGCCTCCATCCGCCGGGCGGGCGGAGAAGGGCCACTCGCCACGTCGCCACGAGCGCACGAAGTAGATTGCCAGACCGAGCAACAAGAATGACCACCGCGTAGCGGATTTCGCGGAGGAAGTTTTTGCGCGCCACCAGAATGAAGAGGAATCCTGCGATCGCCAGCAGCGCGGGCAGCGGATAAAGCCACATGCGAAAGGGCCGCGGCAAATCGGGTTGACGCTTGCGCAGGACCATCAAACCAACCGCCTGCACAATGAACTGCAGCAGGATGCGGATGACCACCAGCGCGGCAATCACGTCGGCCAGGCGCAAGAGGCAGAACAGCATCGCGACTCCGCCCAGGGCCAGCAGCGAAACCGTGGGAAAGCGATGCTGCGGGATGGACGCGCGCAAAAACGCGAAAGTAGTTGCCGTCGAGCGCCGCCGCGTAGGGCACCCGCGAATAGCCCAGCAGCAGCGAGAACACCGAGGCGAACGCCGTCCACATGATCAAGCGCGGCTACTGCCCGTCCCGCCCAGCTGCCGTAGATGCGCTGCATGAAGACGGACATGACGTAGTTGTTCTGCTGGTTCGACTGCGCCGACCAGTTCGCGCCACGGAATCACGCCCAGCACGGCTGATGTTCATGACGATGTAGATCGCCGCGACGGCGAGGATCGAGAGGATGAGGGCGCGCGGGATGTGTGCGTCCTGGGTCTTTCACTTCCCCGCCGAGGAAGCAGACGTTGTAGTAGCCCCAGTAGTCGTAAGTGGCGATCAGCATGGCCGCGCCCATCCCGGTAAAGAAAGCATGCGATGAGACGGAACGCTCCCGGCGGGAAATCGAAGGCACGCGCAGCGCTGAAGTGCGTCAGTCCGGCAACGATGACCCACAGCCACCGTCAACGACCACGACCACCCACAGCAATTCCGCGAGCTTGCCGATGGCGGTGATACGGCGATATAGCAGGAAAACCACGAGCGCACAGGTGCGCGATCGCGACAAACGTTGCCGGCGTGACCACCACTCGCGCCTCAAGCGCGCCCACCAGCGGCAGAGCGAGATGCAGCGTGTGCGCCGCGAGTGATGCGTTCCAAGTCCGGGCCACAGATATCCGGCGTAGTGCGACAGGCCGATGCAGCCTGAGGCAACCGAAAGGGGCGCGCTGAACGAAAGCTGCCAGATGAAGAGGAACGACAGCAGCCGACCCAGCGTTTGCGGCCCGTAGATTTCCTTCAGGTAGCGATACGAGCCGCCGGCGCCGGGCATGGCCGCGCCCAACTCGGCCCAGACCAGCCCATCGCACAGCGCGCAGCACTGCGCCGACAATCCAGCCGAGCATGGCCTGCGGTCCGCCGGCGGCGCTCACGATCAGCGGGATGGTGATGAACGGCCCCACGCCGATCATGTCAATCATGTTCAGCGTGGTGGCGCTGGCGAGCCCGATGCCGCGGATCAGTTCCGGCTGCTCGGCGCGGATTACTTGGGCTCATGTCCCACGCTCAGCAGGTTCACGTAGAGGCGAATCGCGCCGGGCACGCCGAATGGCAACTGCCGGAAGAAGGCATAGCCGGTGTAGAGGTAGTAGCCCTTGCCGTACTGCGCCAGCAGCAAGCCGCCCTTTTGCGGCTGCCTGGCCGGGATCGTTCGACGCCAGCAGCGGCGTGAAGTGCGGGTCCCACTGGTCCATGAAGTACAGGCCGCGCTCCTGCACCCAGCCATCGAAATCGTGCATGCGTGATCTGGTTGGGGTAGAGGCAAACCGGACTGTGCGGATCGAGGATCGTGACCGGCGCTGCTTCTACGGTCACGCGCTCGCGGCTGAGCTGCGCCGGATACGGCGTGTAGTGTCCGGCGTTGAAGTCGCTGGGCGAGGTGTTGTACTGCACCAGCAGCGTGCCGCCATTCCGCACGTAATCCAGCAGGCGCTGATTGTTCTTCTTCACGTCATCGCGCGTGTCATAGGCGCGAATGCCGAGCACGATCGTCCCGAAGCGGCTGAGGTCGCCATGGTCAATGTCGTCGGCGGTCAGCAAAGTAACATCGAGGCCAAGCTGCCGCAACACGGCGGGAATGTCATCGCCCGCGCCCATGACGTAGCCGATCTTGAGACCGGGCGGGACCTTCACTTCCACCACGCTGGCCCGCTGCAGCGCCGGCTGGTAATAGAAGAAGCCGCCAATATCGGGACGCGCGACCAGGCTGTAGCCCTCGCTGTAGTCGCGATGCCATCGGCGTTGAGCAGGGCGCGCACGCTGGTAGCGCGCTTCCTTGGCGCCGTCCGGCAGCACCTTGAACTCGGAGGCGTGTTCGCCGGTTTTGTTGAACTCGACGGTCGCTGACTGCGGTTCCACCTTCCATCCTGCCGGTATCTCGGGATGCACGGTGCCGGCGGCGCGGTCCGCGGTCGAGCGCACCACCACGCTCAACTCCGCCGAAGGACTCGGCGCCCGCCGGAATGATCTGCGTGGTCGGGAGAAGTCTCGACCGAGAACGGCGGCACAACGGCCAGCGGCATGGACCAGGCATCGCCTTTGGTGTCGTGCATGGGCGTGCGCGCAACGCTGCGGATCTCGCCCGCTTCGCCGTCGACGCTGTACGCAACGCGCGCCGCACACCGGCGGCGGGGGCAGGGCGAGGGTCACGTACTCCGGCTTGTCGATGTGATAGATGGCGTCGGTCTCAGGATTGTCGCGGTGGAAATAAGCCTTGGTGAGCTGGGCGTCAGCGGGAGGCGTCACCCGGAAGGTGAGCGCGCAGCCATCACCGGGCGCGATGCGCTTCGGCGACCTCGTCCATGAACAGCTCTGATTTCCAGCCCGGTGGAACGTCGAGCGTAAGCTGCTTAGGTCCAGAGGAGCGTGCTGCCGTTATGCAGCTTGCGCCATCAGCAGGAACGGCTTTCCTGCCGTGATGACGGCTGCGAGCACATCGCCATCGCCGGTGGAAAAGGTTTCCGCCATGGGACGCCCGTCGGGAGTGCCCGGACCAACGCCCAGGTCGAGGCCGAGCGCCAGGTTCGCCGCCTGTTCAAATTGTTCCTGCTTGGTGCGCAGAGTCGACCAGCAGATCGGCTTTCTCGACTGCCGGACAGATCCGAACTCTCAACCTTGCGATCAGAGCGCGCGTCAGGTCCAGTCCGCGCAGCAAGCGGCCTCGCTGCTGCCTGGTCGTTCTGTCTGCGCCGCGGTGGTGGCTTCGTCGACCGTTTTCGCAATTGCCTCAAGCTGCGGACCCAGCCACGGGAACTTTTGCTCGCATCGGCGCCCAGCCGCGACGCCAGGCCGGGCAACGAAGTGTCGATTCCGTCGAAGAAGTCGTGTTTCGTGCGCACCTGCGCCGGAGGCTGCGGCAACGCCGAATCGATCAGCTTGTAATAGCTGGTGCGGCGTGCCTTCCGGCGCAGTCCAGGCGCCGGCGCCCTGCGAAAGCTGGTGCTTCAGTCCCTTCCAGCGCGAACTGCACGTAGGTTTCGCCCAGCAGCGGATCGAACTGCGAGGTCTCCAGCTGATGGTCCGGATCTTCGTTGGCCCGAACATTGTCCATGTAGAGCTTCTTCGCCTGCCAGGGTTGCAGGCCTTCGCGAATCTGCTCCGGAAAACGTGCGGGATCGGCGGCGGCGCGAAACGCTTCGCGGGTCAGGATCCCGGATGCCTGATGATTACCATGGCCGTCGCGCGCGGTTGCCTTGAAAGCGAGTGCAGATCACGTCGGGACGGAAGGTGCGAATGACGCGCACCATGTCGCCAAGCGCCACGTCGTGGCCGTGCCACATCTGAAATGTCTCTTCCGGAGTCTTGGAGAACCCGAAATCGGCGACCCGGGTGAAGCGCTGCTCGACCCCGTAGTAGCGGTCGGCGGCCAGCAATTCCAGGGTGCGAACAATGCCCAGCTCATCGAAGAGATTGCTGCCGACTTTGTTCTGTCCGCCTTCGCCGCGATTCAGCGTGAGTTGCAACACGCTGACGCCGTGGCCGCGCGATTCCAGAGTGAGCATGCCGCCGTCTTCGTCGTCGGGATGAGCGACGGTGTGCATCAGCCGCGCCGTGGTGTGCAGGCGGCGCAGCATCAGCTTCAGACCAGTCGACGCCGGTATCGACGGCCAGCGGTTTGGTGTCGACCCAGGGCGATGGAACTTGCGCGAAGGCTGTCGCCGCAACGAGGGCGAGGACCAGGCAGAGCCTGACGAGCACACAGAGGCGAAGCAGCGGACTGGTGCGGTTAGAAGATGCCATCGGTTGTCACGGCCAGAATTACCAGCCTGGCTTATTCATGAGCGCACGTAATTTCTTGGAGTGTCATCCTGAGCGACGAGGTCGCCGTGGCGACCGAGGAGTCGAAGGAACCCTTGAGCGCCAGCAACCCCGGATTTGCTGTTGTGAATGGTGCCATACTGTGATTTTCCGCGGCAATAGGGGTCCTTCGACTCCGCGCCTGCCCGACCCGCAAAAGAAGCGGGCCAGGCGGGCGCTACGCTCAGGATGACACCTCGCATTGATGAATAATCCAGGCCAGTACAACGGCCGACATACAGAGTACACAAACTTGCGGCCCGGCGCTCAAGCACCTCAACACGAGCCGGGCCGGTGAGGTGGCTGACGCAGAATCAGACGTACGCCTCGTCTACATAGCACCACTTCCAATCGCCGGACTTGAACGCCTGCATCACGGGATGTGCCGTCTCCTTGAAGTGTTTGTTGGCGTGCTGACCGGGAGAGGAATCGCAACAGCCGACGTGGCCGCAGCTCAGGCATTTGCGCAGTTCGACCCAACGTTGCCCGGTTTCGAGACATTCCTTGCAGCCCTCGCCGCTGGGCGCGACATTTGGATTGGCTTGCTTTACGTGCTCACACTTCCCCATGAGGCCTCCTCGCAGAGATATCTTGATTGGATGAACGGGCAGGTGGGCCGGATTCCTGCGATCCAGCCCGCAAGATCGCGAACGCTGTGGCTTGACAAGATATCTGTCCGTAGAGAGGGTTGCACCCCGATGGCTCACTCGGCGCCACTCCGGCAGATTCGCGCCGCCGGCGCCGGCCACGTTTCACGCCTCTTGGGACGCCACTTCTGTGTCCGCAGCGAGGCCGTGGGGTGCTCGAAACTACTTCCCGGAGATCGACTCGTCTAGTAGTTCCATGTAGTGCTTCACGGGCAGGGGATGTCCCTTTTCATTCAATAGGGCGGTGAGCTGCAGTTGGCAGCCTGGATTCCCGGTTGCGACCACCTGCGCGCGAGTAGAAATAATGTTGGCCGCTTTGCGCTCTCCCAACTGATGACCCGTTTCTGGTTGGAGCAAGTTATAGACCCCGGCCGAGCCGCAGCACAGCGCCGACTCGGGCAGCTCCAACAGCTCCACTCCCGGGATCGTGCGCAACGCGGCGCGAGGAGGTTCGCGCAGTCCCTGCGCGTGCTGCAAATGACATGGATCATGAAAGGCGACGCGCAACGACATCGGAGTCCGCGGTGCACGTGCGGGCAATTCGGCCAGCACTTCGGACGGGTCTTTGCATTTCGCGGAAAAAGCAAGAGCGCGTTCGCGGTAGGCGGGATCGTCGCGTAACAAATATCCGTATTCCTTCAGTACGGCCCCACAACCGGCGGCGCTCACGATGATCGCGTTGACCTCCAGCGGCTCAAAGCGGTCAATCATCGTGCGTGCCATCGCCAATGCTTCTGTTTCCTGTCCCAGGTCCAGCAGCAGGGCGCCGCAACAGCCCTGATCCTGCGGGACGAGCACCTCGCAACCTTCGGCCGCCAGAACGCGCGCTGTCGCGGCGTTTACCTGCGCCGTGAATACGCTCTGCACACATCCAGTCATTATGGCGACGGTGCGGCGTTTCTCGCCCTGCGGAGCGATACGCTCAGGCAGAATGGCGGATGACTCTTTGCGCGAGAGATCGGGTATCAACTGCTCCATCGTGCGCAGACTGTCGGGCAGCAGCGCGGTCAAATGCAGCGCACGGCAGAGGCTTTGCAGTCCAAGCTGCTGGTACGCACGCAGCGCGACCGCCAGCTTGCGCAGTCTCTCGGGACGACTAAAGGTCGCTGCGATCATTCGCCGCAAGAACCGCTCCCATAGCGGCCGGCGATACTGGCGCTCCACCTGCGCGCGCATCGCCTCAATCAGCTTGCCGTACTTGATTCCCGATGGGCATGCCGTGACGCATGCCTGACATCCCAGGCAGTGGTCGAAGTGTGATACATACAGGGCGGTTAGTCCAACCTCGCCTTCGGCAGCCATATTGATCAGGTGAATACGGCCGCGTGGGGAGTCCATTTCCTTGCCCCAGAGCGCATAGGTTGGGCAAGTCTGGAGACAAAAGCCGCAATGGACGCAGACGTTCAACAGGTCTGCGGACGGCGCATGGTGATCATCGAAAACCTTCGTCTTGCCATTTACCGGGGTTGCGACCGCTTCTTCGATCATATGGCCCCCACGAAACGTCCCGGATTTAGCGTCCGGGCCGGGTCAAACTTACCTTTGATTTGCTCCATCAACGGAGCTGCATCCTTTACGCTGCCCCACACGTCCAGTGCCTCCTTGATGGGGGCTGGGCACAGTTGCACAACTAAGCTCCCAGCGAGGCGGTCCACTTCCGCGCGAAGATTTTTTACTGCCTCGGCTAAGGACGGAGGCCGGGCTGCATCCAGCCGTACTTCCGCCACTCCGGTTGCCTGGGCGACGAGTGTGGCCGCCGCCTGGGCTGACTTCGCATGTCGAAATACGGCCTCGCACAGAGATCCCATTTGCGAGGGCAGAACGCTGCATTTACAGATCACCGCGGCGCCGGCGTCGGCGAACAGTTCCTGACGCGCCTTCCAGGGATCGCTAACCGATTCAGCAAATGTGTATCCTGCGGCTATCCTGGAGAGCTTCGCATACTGGTCCTGCAACGACTCGGGAATACCTTCAGTCCGTACGTCAACCGAAATATGGTCAGGTCCATCCGCCCTTACCTGCAATCCGGTGTAAACCAGGTTCGAGTCCAATATGGCAAGCAGCAGCTTCACGGCTTCGTCGGCGCTCGACAGCGATGCGCTGTAGCTCGCAGTGGCCGCGGGAAGGGGATGCAGGCGGAATACCGCCCGGGTAATCACCCCCAGGGTCCCGAGCGAACCGATCATGAGCTTGGTGAGATCGTAGCCGGCGACGTTCTTGACAACTTTGCCTCCCGCCTTGATCAGGCTGCCATCGGGTAGTGCCACCTCCACGCCGAGGACCAGATCGCGCACGGCGCCATACCGAATCCGGAGGGTTCCGCTCTCCGCCGTAGCGGTCAGGCCGCCGACCGTAGACTTTTCCGGCCACAGCGGATCAGCTGCCAGGCGTTGACCGTGTTCGCCGACGGCACGCTGGACCTTTTCGATGGTGCAACCTGCTTCGACGATTACCGTCATATCACCCCAAGCGTGTTCAATGATCCGGTTGAGCCGCTCGGTGGAAAGGACGAGGTCGGCCTTCTGTGGGCGATTGCCGAAGCCGATCTTGGTGCCGCCGCCTCGCGGAATAACCCCCAACCCGGCGGAACTGCAGTACTGCAGCACCTGGGCGATCTCCTGTGCCGTTCCCGGTGCGACGATTCGCGCCGGCTGCAGCCCGTCGATCGCATCGCTTGCCGAGGCCGGCCATACATACTCTCGACCGACAATCGCCTCCAGGTCGGTCCACGCACGGTCTAGTACGTCTTGAGGTTCATTCATCGTTCACTCCCGTGGATTTGCTCACCCGCTACGCCGGCAAGCCTTCCGATATTTACCGACCTAATATCTCTGCGCCAGCCCGGCTTTCTCGATGGGGTGTGGCTCGTAAGCCATGGGCCTCTGAAAATTCGTGTCCGTACCGGGAAACATCTTGCCCGGATTACAAAGGTCGTAGGGATCAAACGCCGAGCGCAGGCGCTGCATGGCGTCCAGATCGGCGGCGGAGAACATGACCGGCATGAACTGCTTCTTCTCCTCGCCGATACCGTGCTCGCCCGTGATGGATCCACCCGCCTCTACGCACAGGCGCAGGATGTCCTCCGCCAGGGTCATGGCCCGCTGCTCCTGCCCTGCGATGCGGCGATCGTAGAGCACCAGGGGATGGAGATTTCCATCGCCGGCATGAAACACATTGGCCACACGCAGCCCGGCCTCGGCGCTAAGCCGGTCGATCTCTCCCAAGACCCGCGGCAAGGCGGTGCGGGGAATGACGCCATCCTGCACCAGGTAATTGGGCGAGATTCGCCCTACCGCAGCAAACGCCGCTTTGCGGCCCTTCCAGACCGCGACGCGTTCCGCTTCCGATTTTGCCAACCTGAGCTCCCAGGCCCCGCTCGACGTGCAAATCGCGCCAACCTTCTCCATCAGTAGCTCGACCTCGCGTGCCGAGCCGTCGAGTTCCACCAGCAACAACGCCTGGCAATTCGGATAGTTGGCATGGACCGCCGCCTCAGCCGCCTCCAGCGCGAGACGATCCATGATCTCCAGGGCTGCCGGAAACATCCCCGACGCGATGATGCTGCTCACGGCGCCTCCGGCCTCGCTGCTGGAATTGAACGCGGCCATCAGGGTCTGCGTGCATTCCGGTTTCTTGATGATGCGCAGTGTGATGCTGGTAACGATCCCGAATGTGCCTTCGGAACCGACGAACGAGCCGACGAGATCGTAGCCGGGGAAATCCATAGTTTTGCTGCCCAGATGGACGAGCGATCCGTCGGAGAGCACGACCTCGAGCCCGAGAATATAGGTAGTGGTCACACCGTATTTGAAGCAATGCGCGCCGCCTGAATTCTCGGCCACATTGCCCGCCACGGTGCAGACCACCTGCGAGGAGGGGTCGGGCGCGTAGAAATAACCGTGCGCTGAAACCGCCGCGGTGATGGCCGAGTTGGTGACGCCAGGTTCCACGACCACGCGCGCGTTGGGCACATCAATTTCGAGGATGCGATTCATCCTCGAAACGCCGATCACCACGCCCCCCTTGACTGGCAGTGCCCCACCGCTCAGCCCGGTGCCGGAGCCGCGCGCCACGAACGGGATTCGCTCCCGGTGGCATATCTTTACCACCGCCTGCAGTTCTCCCCCGGATGCCGGAAGAAGGACCAACTCGGGAGCCACCCGGAAGAGGGTCAGGCCGTCGCACTCGTAGGTGCGCAGTTGCTCGGCCGCTGTTACCAAACCCGCATCTCCAACGATGGAACGAAATTCACTGATCAGGTGGGAGTCCATTTCGCAACCTCTGGCCCTATGCGACCTCGGCGTTCCAGGAGGGAACGCTCCAGATGCGCGCATCAGTAGCGAACAACACAATATATGCGATGCTCACGCTCCGCAGTGATGTCAGGCACAGGTGGACGTGATCTGTTGGCCGGTGCGGTGGTCAGGGCAAGTCTCATTTGCGGTCGTCGGCGCGATGTGCGTGGTCCGGCTTTCTGCCGAGGCGCCGGTCGCCTTGAGGTTATTGGTCGGACGCCACTGGACAAATATCTTGTCAATTCGCGAACGCGCATCACAGCGGCAGCGCAAGGGCTTGTCTATAATGGAGGTTCGCGACGCATCGTAATCGGCGGGAGAAATTAGCTCCGCCGCGGCGTATTTGGCGACTCTCGCGACGGATTCCTTCATGATTCAAACCCTGTTTGGCAGCACCGAAGAAAAGCCCAGTTTCCTCGAACGCATGAAAGAGGCGGTCACGCGCACGCGCGAGACCCTCAGCGAGCGGATTGAAGAGGTCGTCGCCATCCGCAAGGAGATCGACCGCGACACTCTGGACGATCTGGAAGCGACCCTGCTCACCGCCGATCTCGGCACGCGCGACCACCTCAACCGTTCTGGCGGCCTTGCGCGAGAAAGTCGATCGCAAGCAGGTGGGCAATGTCGAGGAACTGAAGCGTGTGCTGAAAGACGAACTGCTGGCCATCCTCGATACCGCCGACAAAAGGCCGGTCCAGAAAGTTGACGGCGAGCCAGAAGTCATCCTGGTGGTCGGCGTAAATGGCGTGGGCAAGACCACGACCATCGGCAAGCTGGCGCACACCTTGCGCGCCCAGGGTAAAACCGTGCTGCTGGCGGCGGCGGACACGTTTCGCGCCGCGGCCATCGAGCAGCTCGAGATCTGGGGCGATCGCACCGGAACCGAAGTCATCAAGAACAAGCCGGGCGGCGATCCAGCGGCGGTGCTCTTTGACGCCATGCAAGCCGCCAAAGCGCGCAACATCGACTACGTCATCGTGGACACGGCCGGCCGCCTGCATACCAAGACCAGCCTGATGGACGAGCTGGCGAAGATGCGGCGCACCGCGCAGCGCTTCAGTGCCAACGCTCCCCACGAAACGTTGCTGGTGATGGACGCGACCACCGGCCAGAACGGGTTGCAGCAGGCACGGCTGTTTACGCAATCCGCCGGCGTGACCGGCATCGTGCTCACCAAGCTCGACGGCACCGCCAAGGGCGGCGTGGTGGTGGCCATCTCGCAAGGAACTGGGCTTGCCGGTGCGCTACGTGGCGTTGGCGAAAAGGTCGGCGACCTGCTGCCCTTCAACCCGCAGGACTTCGTGAATTCGCTGTTCGACTGAAATGAGTACGCGCCTCAAGCGACGAGCAGTTCATGCAGCAAGCGCTGGAGCTCGCCAGGCAAGGCATGGCGCTGGCTTCTCCGAATCCGTGTGTGGGCGCGGTGCTGGTCGAGCCGGGGGCAAGGTCATCGGTCGCGGCACTCATACTTATGAGGGCCGAAAACATGCCGAGGTGCTGGCGCTGGAAGCAGCCGGCGAGCGCGCACGTGGCGCCACCCTCTATGTGAATCTCGAACCCTGCTCGCACGTGGGACGAACCGGCCCATGCGCCGATGCGTCTGATCGCCGCCGGCGTGAAGCGCGTTTTCGTCGCCATGCGCGATCCTAATCCGGCTGGTCGGCGGCCGAGGATTGGCCAGGCTGCGCGACGCCGGGATTGAGGTGCAGGAGGGCCTGGGTGAAGCCGAGGCCAAGAAACTCAACGAGGCCTTCGCGAAATACATTCGTCACAAGACTCCGTTCGTCACGCTGAAGACGGCGATGACGCTCGACGGAAAGATCGCTCCGCCTCCGGGAGAAAGCGGGACGCCTGACGCGCCAGGGTCGCTGACGGCCAGCGGCGGCTGGATCACCAGCGAAGAAGCGCGGGCGCACGTGCACGAGATGCGCCACGCCAACGATGCCATCATGGTCGGCGTGGGCACGGTAATCGCCGACGATCCGCTGCTGACCGACCGCACCGGGCTTCCCCGCCGCAGGCCGTTGCTGCGCGTGATCCTCGATTCGCGCTTGCGTTTGCCGCTGGACTCGCGCGTGGTCAAGACGGCGCGGGAAGATCTCATCGTCTTCTGCTGCTTCGCCGAGGAGAACAAGCGGCGCGAACTGGAATCGCGCGGTGTAATGGTGGAGCAGGTCCCCATGCGCCGTCCCGTGGAAGATGGCACCATCCCCTTTCCCGGCAGCTCCCCGGCAATCGACGGCCGGCCCGATCTGGAAGCGGGTGATGGCCAATCTCGGCGGGCGTGAGATCACCAGCCTGATCATCGAAGGCGGAGCCATGGTGAACTGGGCTGCTCTGTCGGCGGGCATGGTGGACAAGATTTTCTTTTACTATGCACCCAAGATTCTTGCGGGCACGGGTTCCATTCCGTTTGCGCTGGGCGCCGGATATCGCCACATCAGCGAAGCGGCTTACGTGAAATCGCTGGTGCTGCATCGCTTCGGAGAAGACTTTGCCGTGGAAGGCTATCTGCGCGATCCGTATACGGACGACATGCACGTGGTGCAGGGAACGTAGCTTTGGCTCGCTTTTCGACTTTTCGCTTTTCGCTTTTGCTCGCTAATGCTAATCGCTCTTGCGAACAGCCAACTTCGAGGTCATCATCATGTTTACCGGACTTAGTTGAAGAAGTCGGAACCATCGCCAGCATCGTCGAACGCGGCGGCAATCACCGCATCACCATCAACGCCCCGACCACCGCGAAAGAGTTGCAGCAGGGGAACAGCGTCGCCGTCAGCGGCGTCTGCCTGACCGCGCTCGATATCACGCCGCAATCCTTCTGCGCCGACCTGGCCGCCGAAACCTGGAGGCTGACCTCGCTCTCTCGCATCACCGAGGGCGCGCAGGTAAACCTGGAGTTGCCGCTGAAGGCGGACGGCCGCATGGGCGGTCACATGGTGCAGGGACACGTGGACGGCACCGGCCGTTTCGTGGCCTTGGAACCGATTCCCAACGCCGACGACTTCTGGCTGCTCATCGACATCCCCGAGGAACTGGAGAAGTATGTGGTGTTCAAGGGCTCAATCGCCATTGAAGGCATCAGCCTCACGGTGGCGAAGCTGGAAGGTCTGCGCCTGACCATCGCCATCATCCCGCACACCATGAAGATGACCAACCTGGGTTCGCTGAAGCCGGGCGATCCGGTGAATATCGAGACCGACATCGTCGCCAAGTATCTGGAGAAGTGGACCCAGCGCGATGAGCAGAGCGGAGCGCTCACGGTGGAGCGGTTGGTCGCGCAGGGATTCTGAAGTGGTTCCGAAGCGCCTCCGCGAACGTCTGGTCACACCCGCGGCTCGTGGGCCGGCCGTTGCGCGCCGAAGTAGCGCTCGAAGTCCATGGAGTCAAGTTCGAGGAATTCCTGCACGATCGGCTCCTGGCACTTGGCCATGTCGGCAAAGGTGCCAAAGAAGATGGCGCTCGCCTCGTGCAGAAACAGCAGGCGATCGGCCAGCTTCTTGGCGAGGGCCATGTCGTGCGTGACCACGATGCTGGTCAGCTTCAACTGCTTCTTGAGTTTCTTGATCAGGTCGCCCAGCAGGTGGGCCATCAGCGGATCGACCATGGTGGTGGGCTCATCGTAGAGCACCGCGTCCGGCTGCGCCGCCAGGGCGCGGGCAATGGCGACGGAACGCTTCATCCCGGTCGAAAGGTCGGACGGCAGCAGGTCGCGGAATTCCCGCACGCCCACCATATCGAGCAGGCCGTCGATGATCTGGTAGATCTGCTCTTCCTGCAATCCGCCGCGCTCGCGCAGGGGAAACGCAACATTTTCGCCAATGGTCAGCGAATCGAAGAGGGCCCCGTTCTGAAACACCATGGTCACCTTCTTGCGGATGCGCTCCAGATCTTCTTCGCCATAGTCGGTGATGTCTTCATAGGCGACCCAGATCCGCCCTTTGTCGGGCTTGAGGAAGCCCATGATCTGGTGCAGCGCAACCGACTTGCCCACGCCGCTTCGTCCCAGGATGCAAACCGTCTCGCCGGGCATGACGTTGAAACTCACGCCATCGAGCACGACATTGCTGCCGAACGCTTTGTGCACATCCTGGAACTCGATATAGGGCTTTTGCTCGTTCATTTGCCGTTGCTCTCGGTCCCTCTCAGCCCCAAGGTCTCTGCCTCCTGCACCAGATTCTTCATATTCTTCCAAAGTATTTACATTGCAAAAGACCGTCGGAGAGAAGCCTGCGGCCCCGATTTCCGCTTCGGAGATGTAGCGCGTAGGCGCCAGCGGGAACAGATGACCGATTTTATAGTCGCCCCTCTTCAGCGCCTGTTCGGCCACGGCCCGCACGGGGCGATGGTAAATCGCGGCGAGCGGTTGCGGCCCGCCCAGCGCCTCGGGAACCACGATCAACTCGCTGCTCGCGCGCGCCTGTTCCAGCAACCAGGCGAGAAAATCCGAACTCATCAACGGCATATCCACCGAGAGCATCAGGTTGAGGTCGGTTTGGGTCATACAAAGGGCAGCATGGATTCCGCCCAGCGGGCCGCAATCGGGGAAGACATCCTCGACCACATCGCCGTATGGCGCATAGCGATGCGTGCGGACCGACGATAAAGACCGCGTTCGCGACGGCCGCAGCAGTGTGCAATGCCCGCTCCAGCAGCGTCTGCTGGCCAACCGAGAGCAGCGCTTTGTCCGAACCCATGCGGGAGCTGCGACCGCCCGCCAGGATAAATGCAGTTACATCGTCCACGCCGACATCATACCTCGGACTTCGCTATTCGCTGTTCGCTCTTTCGCTTTTCGCCAGAATAGCAACCCATAAACTCAGTAGCTGAGCGTTGCGACGCTAGATTTGATCCAAGGCGTTTTTCTAGAGCACGCCTACTGATACACAGATTCTGATCTTTCCGTAGATTTGCCGGTTAGTGGATGGCGAAAAGCGAACAGCGAAGAGCGAATAGCGAACAGCGGCCTTACGCGTGGCCGGGACGAAAGGTGCTGGTCTTGGGAATGCAGCCGTTGATTTCGATGGCGACAATGCGTCCGGCATGGTCCAGCTCGAGGGTGGCTGGAGCATTGAATACGGCGTCGCCGTTCAGTCCCGGCAGTGCGATAAACACCCGGTTCTCCACGCAGGCTGCGGTCGGATCACGTTTCAGGAAAGAAAGCGCGTGCTCGTTGCGGCACATCTTAGGCAGCATAAAGCTGAGGTCGGCCACATCTCCGGTTTCCGACACGGAGAGCGCCGCCTCGACAGAAATCCGCGACTCCACTTCATCGCCCTCGACCTCGGTCGGAGGTTTGAAGCAAATGTAATACTCGAACCCTGATTCCGGATCGAATGGACTTCGATCGACCTGAAACGCCATACTCCGCCTCCTGGCGTGCCACGGCAACAGCTCGGCTTGGATGGTAAACCAACGCTCTGCTGCGCGCAAAGTATCAAATCAAATGCGGCTTTCTGCCGCCAGTGAGATCAACTTACTGGGCTGTGACGGCTGCTGGTTTTTCTCTGGTAACGGACCCCTGGAGGGCACCTCGACCTCAGAAAAGCTGGCCTGTCCCCGCCGCTCTGGTATATTTTCGTTCTTAACACTTTTCCGGAACCAAGCCATGCCAATCTTTTCGCCGACGGAAATCGCGAAGGAACAATGTTGAGGCGGTGCAGGATTACTCCCTGCTCGCCGGTCGTTCGCTTACCAACATCTTCGGGCATCCTCGCTACTTTGCCGACACCCTGTTGCAGGCTGATTCCATCGGCGTCGGCTCGCTTGCCTATCGTGATACTGACCGGTTTCTTCACCGGTGCGGTGCTGGCTCTGCAAACTTCCAGCACGTTGCAGCAGTTCGGTTCGCTGTCGCTGACCGGCAAACTGGTTTCGCTGTCGATGGTGCGCGAGCTCGGCCCGGTGCTGACGGGACTGATGGTAGCTGGCCGCAACTCCAGCGGCATGGCCAGCGAACTGGGCTCCATGAAAGTAACCGAGCAGATCGATGCCATGCGCGCCATGGGAGTCGATCCCTCCAAGAAACTGGTCACGCCGCGTGTGGTCGCCAGCGTGGTCATGCTGTTCTTCCTCAGCATCATCTCTGACCTGGTGGGGCTGACCGGCGGATTTGTGATCTCGTACCTGCTGTTAGGGCTGGACCCCAACCAGTACTGGACCACCGCTTACCAGGCGCTGCGCTTTGGAGACGTGTTCATGGGACTGTGCAAGCCCGTGTTCTTCGGATTCATCATCTCCAGCATTGGTTGTTACTACGGCCTGTCCGCCAAGGGCGGCACGCAAGGCGTGGGACGAGCTACGACGCAAGCCGTGGTGGCGGCGTCGGTACTCATCCTGGTCAGCGATTTTTTCCTCACCCGGCTGCTGATGGGGATCTTCCAGTACTAATCATGTCGAGCCACGCACCGCCCGCCGAGCAGCGCCAACCGACCGCCACGCCCACGGTCGATGGTGCCATTCGCTTCGAAAATGTCGAGATTGCTTTCGATCATCCCGTGCTGGAGGGTATTTCCTTTCAGCTGCCCCATGGTGAAACCAAGGTCCTGATGGGTGTGGCGGGCACGGGAAAAACCCTGGTCCTGAAGCTGGCACTCGGGTTACTGAAGCCTGACGCCGGGCGCATCACGGTCCTCGGCGAAGAGATCACGCAGATGCGCGAGCAGGACCTGTTCGATCTGCGGCGCAAGATCGGTATGGTCTTCCAGGAGAGCGCGCTCTTCGATTCCTTGACGGTGGAGGAAAACGTGGCCTATCGCCTGATGGAGGAGACGGGAAAGCTGACCGATGAAATCCATGGCCGGGTGCTGGAGGCCTTGCGCTTCGTCGAACTCGAGCATACCGTCGATCTGTTGCCGTCGGAGCTTTCCGGCGGCATGCGGCGACGGGTGGCAATTGCGCGCGCCATCATCACCCAGCCGGAAATCATCCTTTACGATTCTCCCACCGGCGGCCTCGACCCGGTGACCTCGAACACCATCATCGAGCTGATCGTCAAACAGCGCGATGTATACGGGACCAGTTCCCTGCTGGTGACGAACCGCCTGCAAGACGCGTTCACCATGGCAAGCCACTGCTTCGATCAGAAGCAGAACAAGATGGTGCCGGTCTCTGACGGTGGCGTCCGCGACCTGCACACCAGGTTCCTGATCCTGCGGGATGGACACATCATCTTTGAAGGGACCGCCGCCGATCTGCTGCGCAGCAAAGATCCTTATATTCGCGAATATTTGAGCTAGGCGTGCTACCGCGCAGCAGCCGCCGCCATCTCCGCCTGCCGCTTCTGCACGCGCGCCAGGCGCTCGCGGCCCTCGGCAGAACCCTCCACCACCTTTTGCAGGTTTGCCAGAAAATCCAGCATCCCTGTTTTCTGCCGAAATTCCTCCAGGAACGGCTGAATTTTGCCATATGCGAAGTACATTTCCTGGCAAGTATCGAAGACGAGCAACGCGTTCAGGGTCCCATGGACCACGAAAGCAGCTACCATCTCCCAATAACCGTACACTTGGCGGAGATACGCATTTTCCTTGCTGCCAAACGCATTGGTGACGGCGAGAATATCGTCCACGGACTTGGGCGCAAAACCAACTAGGAAGGCCCGGGCTTGGCGCATGACTGCCTCACGGCGTAGATCGTAAAGCTTCAGAATAAGTTCGGCGTCTTGAGGTGTGGCTTGCGAAGTGCTCATGGATTCTCTCCCTGGAAGTTACAGTCGAAATCGTTGTGCAAAAACTGACAGCAGGATGGGGCGCCATATTTCGTGGCGCCCCAGGAAAACTGAAGTTGCCGATGGTTTACTTTTGTCCGCCGGCCTTCGCCATCTGAGCAAACGCCTCGCGTCCACGGCGTTCCATCTCCTCCGGTGCGACGTCTTCCACATGTTGTCCCAATGCCCAGCGATGGCCAAAGGGGTCCTGGATCTGACCGTAACGGTCGCCCCAGAACTGGTCCGCCAGCGGCATCACCACCGTCGCCCCCGCGCCCACAGCTTGCTTAAACAGGTCGTCGACGCCTTCCTGAACATACAGATTCAGCACCACCGGGCTGTTGCCCAGCGTTTTGGCCGACGGACATCCCATGCCGGGAAACTCGTCAGCCAACATGAGTCTGGCGCCTCCGAGGTTCAACTCCGCGTGCATTACCTTTCCGTCGGGCGTTTTGTGCACGCCCAGGATCTCTGCTCCAAATGCCTTCTGGTAGAAGTCCAAAGCTTTGGGAGCGTCATTAACGATCAGGTGGGCGATGATCGTCCCGCCTTTCAATTGTCCTGCCATGATTTGCTCCTTTTCACAGGAATGCCCGGCTTATGGCCGGGCGGTTTGGATTGACAATCACTTTATTATGCAACAGCCTCCGGTCGAATTTCCCGCGAGTAGTCACATTTAACCGTACTTTCATCCCCGGTTTTCTTCTTTCCGCGGCCCTTCCCGGCGGTCTTGGGCTCGTCGGCTTCGGTACGTTTGTTGTTCGGGCACACCAGGAAGTTGCCCGACTTCAGGTTCTTCTCCAGAAGGTAGGGGCTGCCACACTCGGGACAAGGCTCAGCCACAGGCTTATGGGCCGAGGTGAATCGGCACTTCGGGTAGTTGGAGCAACCGTAGAAGAAGTTGCCGCGGCGAGCTTTTTTCTCCGCCAGTTCCCCGTCCTTACACTTCGGACACTTCACGCCGATGTAGTTCTGCTTCACCCACTTGCATTCCGGATAACCGCTACAGGAAACAAACTCGCCAAAGCGGCCGTGCCGCAGCAGAAGGTTGCGTCCGCACTGCGGGCACTTCTCATCGAGCGGAATGTCGGGGACTTTTTTCGCCTGGTCGAGACGACGCGTAGTTTTGCAATCGGGATATCCGGTGCAAGCCATGAACTGCCCAAAGCGACCGCGCTTCAGCACCATCGGCCGGCCGCAGTTCTCGCAGTACTCTTCCTGCGATGGTTTCCTGCACGTCGGCCGAGTCCAGGTCGGGCAGGTCGATGGGGTTTTCCTTGGTGAACGTGCAACTGTTCGGATCAGTCTTGTCGTATGCGCTGCAGGCATAAGAACGAACCGTGCTTGCCCCACTTAATGACCAGAGGCGAGCCGCACCGCTCGCACTTCTCGTCGGTGGGTTTCTCCATCCGCTTCACGTTCTCCATGTGCTTTTCGGCGTAATGGAGTTCCTTCTCGAACTTCTTGTAGAACTCGGCCAGCGCGTCGGTCCAGCGTTCCTTGCCGTCCTCGATCTCGTCGAGTTCCTCTTCCAGCCGCGCGGTGTATTGCAGATCGAAAATGTCTTTGAAGTTGGCGACCAGCAGATCGGTAACCACAAATCCGATTTCGGTGGGAATGAACTTCCCTCCGATTTTCTGCACGTATTGCCGCTCCTGGATAGTGCTGATGATGGCCGCATAGGTGGACGGACGCCCAATCCCGCGCTCTTCCAGTTCCTTCACCAGCGAGGCTTCGTTAAAGCGCGGTGGAGGTTCAGTGAAGTGCTGTTCGGCATCGACGACCCCCTTCAGGGTCAGCTTCTGGCCTTCGGTAAGCACCGGCAGCTTATGCTTCAGCGCCTCGTCCTCTTCGTCCTTGGCATCCTTCGATTCTTCGTAGACCTTTAAGAAGCCTTCGAACTTGAGCACCGAACCGGTGACGCGGAAGCGGTAGGTGTCATTGCCATTCTTGGCGTCGATCTCTACCGTCGTCTGGTCGAAGACCGCGGGATTCATCTGCGAGGCGACAAAACGCTGCCAGATCAGCTTGTAAACCTTGTACTCGTCTTCCTGGAGGTACTGTTTGATCTGGTCCGGATGGCGGGAAGCAGACGTCGGACGAATGGCTTCGTGCGCCTCCTGAGCGCCCTTCTTCGACTTGTAGGTGTTCGGCACTTCAGGCAGGAACTCGTTGCCGTACTCTTTGGCAATCAGTTCGCGCACTTCGACCTTGGCGTCGTTCGACACCTGGGGCGAGTCGGTACGCATGTAGGTAATGAGTCCGACCGTACCTTCCTCGCCGAGGTCCACGCCTTCATACAGGCGCTGGGCGATCATCATGGCGCGTTTCACGCTGAAGCGCAGCTTGCGCGAGGCGTCCTGTTGGAACTTGCTGGTGGTAAATGGCGCTGCCGGGCTGCGGCGGCGCTCGCGCTTGTCAACGGAGCGAACCCTCCAGTCAGCGCCTTCCGCAGCAGCTTTGATCCTGGCCGCATCTTCAGCGTTGGCAATGGGAGTCTTCTCGTCGCCAATTCCGATGAACCGCGCGGCAAACGTCGGCGGCTTGTGCCGCATGCAGATGGGCGTCAATTGTCCAATACTCTTCCTTGACGAACGCCTTGATGTCGCGCTCGCGCTCGACGATCAGGCGCAAGGCCACGGTCTGCACGCGTCCGGCGGATATGTCCGCGACGCACTTTGTCCCACAACAGCGGCGAGACCTGGTAGCCGACCAGGCGATCAAGCACGCGGCGGGTCTGCTGCGCATCCACCAGGTTGGAATCGATGTCGCGCGGATGCAGAAAAGCCTCCTGCACGGCGCGCTTGGTAATTTCGTTGAAGGTGACGCGACGGATGGGGACCGCGCCCTTTTTGCTCTTGCGCTTGCCGTCAATCGAGTCGCCGCCAAGTTCCTCAGCCAAATGCGCGGCTATGGCTTCCCCTTCGCGGTCCGGGTCAGGCGCCAGATAGATGGCATCGGCTGACTTGGCCAGCTTTTTCAGCCGGGCGACGACCTTCTCCTTGCCGGGAATGATCACGTACTCGGTGGCAAAATTATCGTCGAGATCAACCCCGAGCGACTTCTTGGGCAAGTCCTTGATGTGTCCGAGCGAGGCTTCCACCTCATAGCCGGAGCCAAGATATTTTTGGATCGTCTTCGCTTTCGCGGGCGATTCGACAATGACTAAACCTTTTGACAAATGGGACCTCAATAATGCGGATTACGTTTAGAAGCTAGCATGGTTTCGCCCTTCGGCGAAACCGTGCCGTCAGCCGTCAGCTGTCAGCTGTCAGCTAAGTCATGCCGAATAAGCTGCTTAGACAAGCCTCGACTGCGTGTTTTGCTTGTTTCTCGCGGCAAACTGAATCCTCTTCAACAGAGAGTTCAGCATGCGCTTCGTTTCTACAACCCGTGCTGTCAATCGTTCGTAGTCTTTTGGGTTGACCAAACCCAAGTCACGAGCGAGAAGTAAGTGATATTCGGCTTCGCTCGCTGATCCAAACGCAATCTGAATGAACTTAGCAAACTCAAGCTGCGTTCGACCGCACCCTTCCGCACCTCAGCGCCCAGTTCCCGGGCGTGGTCAAATTCGGCATTGGCCAGTTCCATCGACTTACCCAGCGCCAGACTCTGCGCCGCCGCGCTGGGCAGCCCCGCGGCTTCCAGTTCGGTCAGCGACGCGGTAAACAACCGGTCAATGCCCCCGTACATTTCCACCAGCTTGCGACCGCGGCCGGAGCCCACTCCGGGGGTCAACGACAAGGCCAGCCATTGCAGTTTGCGGGTTACCGCGTGATCGTGAGCTCTTACTGGCGTTTCGGTCTGCATAACAACTCCCAGGCGGCAAATGTCCCCCACAGTCGCACAGTAACCATCAAGGTGGTTACCGTCAAGGGAGCCTATCACCAGTGCATGTGAGGTATCGCTGACTCGAAAGCGGACTTAATGGACGCCCGATCGAATGGTTAGGGAGATTACTTTGGCATCCTCGAGGCGACATGTACCAGTTCCAGCTTGAATGGCTCAGGCGTAACGCTTGCCACGCCCGAATAGGGACTATCCAGCGACCATACTAGAAACAGGCTGAAGGCCAGGACCCCCGCCAGCGCCGCACTCATGGCGGCCTGTGCCCAGACGCTCTCGTGACCGACAAAATACGTAAAGAGAACCAGCAGTATCCCGCCGCTAAGCAACAGGTACCATAGCGTGGAGGGGACCGTGCCATGACTGGCGAACAGCCGGGTCCGGCGATAGTCCGAGAGCCGGGTCAAGTGCTTCAGAGACTCCGCGAAATAGATTTGCAACTGTGGCGTTTCGGGCTGGATCGCCCCATACACATTCCACAGGTTTCCTATCGCGGTCCAGGTGCGCTGGCTGTAGCGACCTTGCTCCATACCCGGAAACTCATCATCCACGACGGCGTTGAGATACTCCATGAGCCCGGAGATGATCTTTCTCCGCGCTGGGTCAGGCATTGCGGTGGACAGATGAGACAGGTCGGCTACCTCGTTCGCTTCGTGTTCAAGGTTGGTGCCCGCCTCTTTGGACGCGCTCCAGACTACATAGATGGCAAAGGCAATGAGCACCGCATAGACCGTTCCAATCGTCAGGAAGAAATAGCTGGCAACCTCGTGATGCCGCTTCAGCCAGTCGACGCTGACGCAGCGACGCACCACCAGCAGTCCTGCGACAGACAGCAGCATTGAGGCGCCAATGATAATCGCAACGCTCATCGGAGTGTCCATGCAGTGTTCCACCGTAAGTCAATTCGCCGCCAAAGGCAACCCTTATCGGTGACCGACGATCGCATTCAGCCCCGGTTGGGTGGTGGTGACGGGCTTCCGGTGGGCATGGGCGATGAACAGGCAAGCTCTCACATCCCGAGGTTGCACCGCGACCACCGCCCGGGCTTTGCTAGACTCAAGTGTTTATGGCTCCCCTGCGCATCTCCGCCATCTCCTTTCTGAATACCGCGCCCCTGATGTGGGACTTCGAGCATGGAGAGGCGGCCCGCGATTTTGCCATCGAATACACCATTCCCTCCGCCTGTGCGGCTGCTCTGGCCGCCAATCAGGCCGACATCGGCATTATC
The DNA here is from genome assembly GCA_963736385.1 of uncultured Acidobacteriaceae bacterium. Lineage (GTDB taxonomy): Bacteria > Acidobacteriota > Terriglobia > Terriglobales > Acidobacteriaceae > Bog-257. The sequence goes on from CAVTOE010000010.1 coordinate 88,306, forward strand.
CCGGCGGTCACCTACGCGGAGATACCGGGGCTGGTAATCCTGCCGAACATTGCGATCGCGGCCAGGGATTTTGTCCGATCCATCCTGCTGGTCAGCAAGAAACCCATCGAGCAGGTAGAGACGGTTGCTACCGACACCTCATCCCGCACCTCGGTGGCGCTGTTGCAGGTGCTGTTCGCCAAGTTTTTCGGGGGTCACAGGCAGCTCGCGCCGCATGCCCCGGAGCTTGACACGATGCTGCGCAGCCACGACGCAGCGCTGCTGATTGGAGACGCAGCCCTGCAGACGCCGTCAACCAAGAATACTTCGTGTATGACCTGGCACATCTGTGGCACGAACGGACGGACCAGCCGTTTGTTTTTGCCTTCTGGGCAGTACGACTCGATGCCCTTGATCGCGCGCCCCGCCATCTTGACCTGGTAAAAATGTTTCAACAGTCGCGGGACCATGGCCTGGAGCCGGAGAACCTTCGTATCATCGCCCAAGAGTGGTCGCCCAAGCTCAGGTTGAGCGAAGCCGACATTCATGCCTATCTCACCGAGAACATTCATTACTATCTCGACCGCCAAAACCACGCCGGCCTGCAACTCTTCCTGCGCTATTCGCAGGAGATTGGACTCATTGCGGCAGCCCCTGAGCTGCGCTTCCTGGGGCCGGTGGCGTTCGGAAGTTCTCGCAAATAGCATTTCTGCTCGCACCAGAGCCCGTACCTGCCGGCGACGATTCTTTGCTGAACTTCCGCTCGACATTTTGCCTCTAACCAAATATGAGTTATAGAAGCGCGATTCGAAACGAGGCGCATGCACCTCCTTGCAGCAATAGTCGTTAACAAAACGATCTGGCGCCTGCTCCGGCACATGGGAGGGCCGGGGTTGATTGTCCTAGGCCTGGTGGACAATTCCGTCATTCCTCTGCCGGGCAGCATGGACGCCCTTACCATCGTGCTCGCGGCCGCGCACAAGGAGCCCTGGTGGTACTACGCGACCGTGGCCACGATTGGCTCTCTCCTCGGGCGGATATCTGACCTACCGGCTCGGAGCCAAAGGCGGCAAGGAAACTCTGGTGAAGAAGGTCTCCAAGAAACGTGCCGCGAAAATCTATAGCATCTTCGAGCGCTACGGATTCTGGTCGGTGGCCATCGGGGCAATCGCTCCTCCTCCGGTTCCCTTCGTTCCCTTTCTGATAGCCGCTGGGGCCATGCACTATCCACGAAGGAATTTTCTGGCTGCCCTGGTACTGGGACGCGGAGTGCGTTATACATTGCTGGCCTATCTGGGATCGATCTACGGACGCCAGATCCTGCGCTGGCTCGGGCGCTATTACCAGCCGTTGCTGTATGGCTTGATGGCGCTGGCGGTGGTTGGCGGTCTGGCAGGACTGTACTTCTGGTGGCGCTACCGGCATCAGAACCAGAATCAGCGCGGCACCAAAGCTCGCCGATCTATGCACGATGCTGCGTGACAGGCGGCCCCTCAGTCATTAGCGATTCGGCTGTCGAGGGCGGATCGTTCAGGCCGGCGATACCCGAACGTCGCTTTTTTAGCAGCCGCTTGCTTCGCTGCGATTGGCGAACTGACGCACGCCGGTCAAACTGCCGCGCGGCATTTTGCGACCACACTGGTGCCGGCTGTAAACCACCTTTCATCAGTACGCAACGTATGGACCTGTACCGCCGGGAGTGCTCAGGTCCTCGATGGCCGTAAAGACATTGCGTCCGAAGTAGAACCCTAAACCCCAATCGAAGGCGCCCGGGTTCGGTGCACCCGCGGTGCTAAAAGCTGTGTTGCTCGTGTTGAACAACATGTCTGCGTTCTCGATAGCGAAGTTGACCGTCCCTGGACTACCAACCGGGTTGCCATTCGCGTCCTCGCCCTGATTCGTTGCCGACAGGTTGTCCGGCGAGGTGGTTGGACAATACCAGCCGGTCTGTACGGTGCACATCGGTATTCCGGTGGTGGCGCTGTCGAGGAAGAAGATTCCGTTCGAGCCGCTGTCGAGGAAACTGAGAGGATAACTGTTTCCGCTAAACGTGGTGATGATGTCTCCCGGGTTGTTACCACTGTTGGGAACGGCGTAGACGGCGGCGCTGCCGAGTGCATTATTGGATTGGGTGCCGATGCCAAAAATCAGGGAGCCATTCACATTGGCGGAACCGCCATTGGGCACAGCCGGCAATTGAATCAACACCCCGTTGTTGTCGGTGGCAAACTTGGTCACCGGGTTGGGCACCTGCTGTGCCAGTGTGACCGGGGTGGGATTACAACCCGATGCGGGACAATCGTAATAAACGTCTGGGGCGGGCTGGGAGGTGCAAGCAGGACCGCAATCCTGCTGAAACAAGCCCACTCCAAGGATGCCGTTGGCGCCAAACTTCATCAGGCTGTCACCCTCATTTCCATTTCCCATGGGAGGATTTTGGCTAACGCAACTGGCTGGGGGCGCGGGTAAGGCCGAGGAGGGGATAACGACATGCACGGGGACCGAAGATGCTCTTTCACCCGCCACGGCGATGTCGGCCGTCGACACCGGGCCCCAGATATAGCCGTCGAGAAACGCCAAACATTCATCCAGCGGGTTTCCACTGGAGTCTTTCGCTTGCGGGAGTGCAAGGGTCAGCTGACCACCTCCCGCAGAGGACAACAAGCGCAAGCCGGAAGATCCGGTATCCACCAGAACGTGATCGATGGTCTGGCACGTGCTACTGCCGGGCAAGCACACCGTCACAGTCGTAAAAGCCTCGTTGACGGTGGAAAAGCTCTGCGGCGCCGGGCCCGAGTCAACAAGGATGGGTTGCACATTGCTCAGCGGCGGGCCCTCCGGATTCACCGTCACCGTGGCCGTCCCCGATTTGCTGGTGTCTTGGGTCGAGGTCGCCGTAATGGTGACCAGCAGTTGCACACTGCCCCCGGACGGCGGCATGAACAAGCCCGAGGCCGAGATGGTTCCGGCGCTCGCCGACCACGTTACGCCCGAACTGAAGTTTCCCGTTCCCATCACGGTTGCTGAACACTGACTGGTTTGGCCAAATATAATGGTTGACGGCGAGCAACTCACGGTCACCGACGTGATCGACGATGAGCCGCCACCGTTGCCGCTGGAACCACAAGCCGCCATCCACAGCACACTAAAAACCACGAGCAGCAGGCCAATTCTTCTCACGCCGTCTTCTCCTTAGCGAATATCGCTGGCTGGTACGCCGTTGGGCATTAGTTGCGGGATGTAGGCAACTCCGTGGAAACTGCGCACATGGCCGGTTTGCTGGAACACCAGGCCAGGTGTGTCGATGACAATGGGAGCGCGTCTGGCACGCGGCTGCTGGGACGCGGACTGGTTTGCCTGCGCATAGTACGGACCCAGGAGATGCGGCAAATCGGGCACGAACTGGCCTTCCCAGGCCACCGCAAAGACCGCTCCTGCGGGCGAGACATATTCACGCACCACAGTTCCAGGCCTGGTGATTTCATGTATGACATAGGCGCCACGGTCCACGCTGCGGAGCGTTCCCTTCATGCGGGCCTGGTCGGTGAGGACCGAGGCGGCGCTATCGCCCAGAACGGCGCGTGCGGGAAACGGCAGTGTCAAAAGCAGGGCTGCCGCCACCATGCGGGCGCATTTTCTTGGATCACATACCGGCAAGTTCATTGGCTTCACCGCCTCCGTCCTGCATTGAGGACACCCCGCTATAAACGCCAGTCGCGCAGGATTGTTGCGAGCGAGGCACCGTTAGAGTTGGATGCGCCAGCTTGCGGTCAAGGTTTTCCCACAACACCATTTCGCCAACCACAACACAAAACGGACATCCCGCTTCCCTGCCCGCTCTCTGCCCGGTTAGAATGTCACTGTGGGTTGTGACGTTCTATGTCTCTGACCAAAGCTGAAGCGCTCGAAATGTATCGCTCCGATGACCTCATCGGCATCGGGATGGAAGCCGACGCGGTGCGCCGCCGATTCCACCCCGACGGCGTAGTGACCTACATCATCGACCGCAATATCAACTACACCAACTTCTGCACCGAGTACTGCACCTTCTGCGCCTTCTATCGCCCCCTCAAGGGCAAGATGGCCAAGGAGGGATATCTGCTCGATTTCGAAACCATTTACGACAAGGTGCGCGAAACCGTGGAATTAGGGGGAACGGGCGTCCTGCTGCAGGGCGGTCTGCATCCCGATCTGAAGATCGAGTGGTATGAAGCCCTGCTGGGCGGCATGAAGCAGCGCTTTCCGCAGGTCCATCTGCATTGTTTCTCGGCGTCGGAGATCATCTGCATCGCCGAAGTCAGCGGCCTCACCATCGAAGACACCATCAAGCGCCTGCGCGAGGCCGGACTCGACTCCATCCCCGGCGGCGGCGCCGAGATCCTCGACGACGAAGTGCGCTACAAGATCGCACGCCTGAAGTGCCTCACCAACGATTGGCTCAACGTACACCGCACCGCGCATAACCTCGGCATGAGAACGACGGCGACCATGATGTTTGGCGTCGGCGAGACCTACGAGCACCGCATCAACCATTTCCAGCATATTTACGACTTGCAGGAGGAGACCGGGGGCTTCACCGCGTTTATCCCCTGGTCGTTCCAGCCGCAAAATACCGCACTCGGCGGACGCGGTTGGGACGAAGCCACCGCGGTCGAATACCTGAAGACGCTGGCCATCGCGCGCCTCTTCCTCAGCAACTTCGAGAATGTGCAGTCGAGCTGGGTGACGCAGGGCCTGAAGGTCTGTCAGACCGGCTTGCGCTTCGGCGGCAATGATGTCGGCTCGGTGATGATCGAGGAAAATGTGGTGCGCGCGGCTGGAGTCCGCAACTGCACCACCGAAGAAGAGCTGCGCCGAATCATTCGCGACGCGGGCTTCCGTCCCGTGCAGCGGGACACGTTGTACACCAAGTTCTTCTTGAACTAGGTCCCTTACAAGATTTTGCGGACTCGGACCGGGAATGGGGACCGTTTTTCGCCGTAACCCCAGGTCTTTGAGACGTTCTGGCGGGGCAAGGCTTGCAGACTTTACGATCTTGAACACTGTACAATTCTGAACAGAAATCGCAAACGGCCGACTTTTATAATGTATGTCCGGTTACTCGTTATTCGGTCGAGGCATTGAACTGGCAGCTAAGACTATTGTGTTCCAGGACTTCCTCCTGAAATTCTGCATCCTAACTCGTGGAGAATAATCTTTTATGAGCAAGACCAGCAAAGTATCTTCTCTTCTCCTTCTGGCAGCCGCATCCATCGTGCTGACGTTCGGACTCGCAGGATGCAACAAGGGCAGCCAGGAAAATACTGCCCAGAACCAGAATCAGCCGGCGCAGGCCGATCAGTCGCAGGATCCAGCAGCTGCGGCCAATCTGGCTCCCACGGACGGAAGTCAGCCAGCAAACCAGGCGCCGCAGCAAACCTATCAGCAGCCACAGTCTGCGAAGCAGCCGGCACAGCAGGCCTACCAGCAGCCTGCGCCATCGGACCAGGGCACTCAACAGCCTGCGCCCGCGCAGGAGCAGGGCTATTCCAATCAGGACCAGGGCGACTCCAATAACGATTACGACACCAGCACCCAAGATGCAACCTACGGCCAGCCGGTGCTGCAAGCCCCGCAACCCCCGCCACCACTGCCGGAATATGCCCAGCCTCCGGTCCCTGGCGAAGGCTATCTGTGGACCCCCGGATATTGGAGCTACGCTCCTCAAGGCTATTACTGGGTGCCGGGCGCCTGGGTACAGCCGCCTCAGGTGGGCTTCCTGTGGACGCCCGGATATTGGGGATTCCTCGGCGGTAGGTATCGCTACCACTACGGCTATTGGGGTCGTTACGTCGGCTACTACGGCGGGATTAACTATGGAAACGGCTATGTCGGCGTCGGTTATCAAGGGGGCTACTGGAGGGGAGATCGCTTCAACTATAACCGTGCCGTCAACAATGTGAACATCACCAACGTTAACGTGTACAACCGTACGGTAACGAATACGGTCATCAACAACACCACCATCAACAACACCACGATAAACCGTGCCAGCTACAACGGTCCGGGAGGTGTCACTCGCAGGCCTTTGCGGGTGGAAACCGCCGCATTGCGTGAGCGGCGCGTTCCTCCGATGACCACCCAGCTGCAGCACCAGCGGGCGGCAGCAAAAAACCGCCAGCAGTTTGACTCCGTCAATCACGGGCGTCCGGCCGTTCTGGCAGCGGCCAAGCCCATTCCTTCCGGCAAACCGATCGCTCCAGTGATTCCTGCTCGGCCTGTTGTGGCCACGCGACCGGCGCCGATGAACGCTCGGCCAAATCAGCGTCCTGCTCCTCAGCAACGGCCACAGCCGCAGGCCAAGCCTGCTCCGCAGCAGCGCCCGACCCAGAAACCGCCGCAGCCGCAAGCCAAGCCTGCCCCGCAGCAGCGCCCGACCCAGAAACCGCCGCAGCCGCAAGCTAAGCCTGCCTCGCAGCAGCGTCCTGCACAGCAACCGCCGCGGCCACAGGCTAAGCCCGCCCCACAGCAGCGTCCTGCACAGCAACCGCCGCGGCCACAGGCTAAGCCCGCCCCACAGCAGCGTCCTGCACAGCAACCGCCGCGGCCACAGGCTAAGCCTGCCCCGCAGCAGCGTCCTGCACAGACACCGCCGCGGCCACAGGCTAAGCCTGCCCCGCAGCAGCGTCCTGCACAGACACCGCCGCGGCCACAGGCTAAGCCTGCGCAGCAGCAACGGCCACAGCCACAGGCTAAGCCTGCCCCGCAACAGCGCCCTGCGCAGAAACCGCCGCAGCCGCAGGCTAGACCTGCCCCACAACAACGTCCTGCGCAGCAGCCACAGGCTAGACCTGCTCCGCAGCAGCGCCCGGCGCCGCAGCAACGGCCACAGCCACAGGCTAAGCCTGCTCCGCAGCAACACCCGGCGCCGCAGCAGAAGCAACCGACTAAACCTGTACCCGACAAGAAGAACCCGCCGCGGTAGCGGCGCTGCACTGCGCTCAGTCGCAGTCCACGTAATGGGCGGAGCTTCGGCTCCGCCCATTTTTTCTGGGTTGGTTACTGCGATTAAGTTCTCGGCGGGGTCCAACTGGGAAACGCGATGACGCTAATAGGTAGTTCGCATTAATGCTGCTTAATCGGCGGCCCTTTCCCTTGCTGGCTTTCTATGGTTTCGCCAGGACGGAGCAGGGTTGGACGCGTCGCTCGTGGAGGACCGGAAGGGCTGCTCTGCTGCTGCGCAGCGTCCCCGGAGGCTGTTCCGATTGAATGCGAGGCCCCGTTCTGGCCACTCGCAGATGCCGACGCCGGATTGCTATCTACTGTCGAGCCGCCACCGGGCAGACTTGCGCTCGTCCGCGAGTTGGAGTCAGCAGACGGTTGCGAGGTTGCGCCTGTGGCAGAGTTCGCACTAGCTCCCGCAGCCGACGCATCCCCCGTGGTGGGCGCTTTGCTGCTTCTCGCCGTCGTGACGCCGGCCTCTTTGCTCGCCGGCGCCGGATCAAACCTGACTTTCTGTTCCAGCAATGGCTCCAATTCGCTGTCATGAGGAGCGGCAAAAAACCAGGTCAGCAGGTAGCCTCGCCGCTGGGTAATAGCCATGGCAATCGATAATCGCCGGGAGAGCTCATCATTAGGAGGTTTGAATTCAATGGTTCCGTGAAGCAAGAGAAAGACCATACCCTGGGACGTGAAAGCTCTTGCGGCGCCCATGTCGCGCAGGACCGGATGGGTAAGCGCGATCAGTAGCAGAAAATCCCGGGCCGCTTGTGCGTCGGCTGCGCTTGCCGGAAACCTTACGCCTGGAAAACACTCTGCCGATATCGCCGAAAGCGTTATCTCGCCAAAGTCATCGTAGGGGATTTGGCCATCCGCTGCAGGTCGCTTCGCCCACACTGAAACCAGAGTTCGGCTGCACGCTTTCATCAGTTGACGTTCGGCAGCACCGGCGTTAGGTGTCCCGCCGTCGAGCATTGCGACCAACGGATTGGTCGCGCGCGCGCGTTCGATAGCCGGCAATATCGCTCCTTGCGATTCCACAAACCATCCTGGCGGAAGCTGGTAGCGGAGGCCAAGCGCTGAATTGCGGTACACGCTGCCCTCGAGCTTGCCAGGATCAATATGGCTTCGCGGCGGATCGGCTCGCAACTGGGCCATACGATGAGATGAGATCGCCGGGCCTTCATACGCCCGAGCATCCGCGTTTATGTATTGCCGAACCTGCGCAGTCGCGAAGAAGACGAGGTGCTGGAAAGCCGACTCCAGATCCTTCACCATCTTCTCGTCGTGGGCGCCCAACTGCACCAGCACCACATAGCCATCGAGATTGGCCGCAGCCAGCATGTGGTGCTCGATGCCGCGACGGGTTTCGTAGAGGTAGAACTGGTGGCCGGCAAGGGTGGTCTTCGACAGGCCGCGAAGTTCTTCCACTCCCCTGAATAATTCCTGATCAAGCGCCTTGCGAAGCAGAGCTTTCGCGTCCACGGTCTCCCGCCTCCGTGGCGGAAGAGCGACGATTGAAACCGTTGCATCAGCGGGCGGAGGGCCACCCAATTCCAGCAGTTGAATCCGTCCATCGGCGGCAACTGGCTGCGGAATCGGCTCCAGATGCGCGGCGGCCGGAAGCTCGAAGGAAAAGCCAAAAAAGCCATTGGTATAACGCGTGGGTGACAGATAGGCCTGTTCGGGATAAGGTTGGGCGGCGGAGGTGGGGCTGGTTGTCGACCCTGCGGCAGATGGGGCCGTTTGCCCGTTTAGGATGAACGGACCGCTCAAGAGGCAACCAAGTACTGCCGCAACTATTGCCTGCCGGCTCATCATGTTCCGCGTGGTTCATTGTTAGCTGTTCGCAGTTAAGAGTCAATGCAGCGGAGTCTGGGTTCAGCGCCAAGCGAGTCATTATTGTTTGGTCGTTGTACCGATTTCAGTAATAAGCGCGGCCGAGTTCCCGCTGTTTCCTGCCGTCCCGTCGGGTACAATCAACCGGTTAGGGGGGCTTCTTCGTCCGCGACGGCGGGCGTGGTGTAGGGTCTGCAATCCTTTCTCACGGAGAGTACATTCCTGAGCGCCGCATTCAGTTTGATTTGCAGTCTGCTGGTGGAACCGCATGGGATGCGCCACTACCTGAGATCACATTTTCTGGATCCGACGTTCAAAGGCCTCTATCACGCCAACGCCTTCGACATGGCGTTGCTGATTCCTTACTTCGTGGTGCTGGTGCTGCTGGCGTTTTACGGCATGCACCGCTATCAACTGGTTTACCTGTACTACAAGTACCGCAAGAATAAAGTGACCGACCCGGAGTCGCGCTTCGCCGAATTGCCCCGGGTCACCATTCAACTGCCGATTTTCAACGAGCAGTACGTCATCGACCGGCTGGTGGAGTGCGTCTGCAAGATGGAATATCCCCGCGAAAAGCTGGAAATCCAGGTGCTCGACGATTCCACTGACGAGACCGTGGAAGTTGCGCGGGCGGTGGTGGACCGCTACGTAGCGATGGGTCACAACATCAGCGTATCTCCATCGCGCCAACCGTGAAGGCTTCAAGGCCGGCGCCCTCGATGCTGGGCTCAAGGTGTCGAGCGGGGAGTTCGTTGCCATCTTTGACGCCGATTTCACGCCCCAACCCGAGTGGCTGATGAAGGTGATTCACCACTTCGCCGAACCGGAAATCGGAATGGTGCAGACGCGCTGGACGCACCTGAACCGCACCTATTCCTATCTGACGCAGGTCGAGGCCATCTTGCTCGATGGCCATTTCATACTGGAACACGGCGCCCGTTCGCGCGCGGGCGTGTTCTTCAACTTCAACGGGACGGCCGGCATGTGGCGGCGCCAGGCGATCGACGACGCCGGTGGCTGGGAGCACGACACGCTCACCGAAGATACTGACCTGAGCTACCGCTCGCAGTTGAAGGGATGGAAATTCCGCTACCTGCAGGACGTGGAATGCCCGGCGGAGTTGCCTATCGAAATGACGGCGTTCAAGACCCAGCAGGCGCGCTGGGCCAAGGGCCTGATCCAATGCGCCAAGAAGGACTTGCCCAAGGTGTTGCGCGCGAATGTTTCGAGGCGCGAGAAGATGGAAGCCTGGTATCACCTGACCGCCAACATCAGCTATCCGCTGATGATCGTGCTCAGCACGCTGCTGCTGCCGGCCATGATTATTCGTTTCTATCAGGGCTGGTTCCAGATGGTCTATATTGACCTGCCGCTGTTCCTGGCGTCCACGTTTTCGATCTCGAGTTTTTACCTGGTTTCGCAAAAAGAGCTGTTTCCGCGAACCTGGTATCGCACGATCTGGTATCTGCCACCCCTGATGGCACTGGGGATTGGATTAACCATCACTAACAGCAAGGCGGTGCTGGAGGCGCTGGCTGGCCATCAGAGCGCATTTGCGCGCACCCCGAAGTACCGCGTGGTCAACAAACGCGACAAGGCCATTGCGGCCAAAAAGTATCGCAAGCGTCTGGGCTGGGTACCGTATCTGGAACTGCTGATTGGCACATATTTTGCGTTGACAGTTTGGTACGCCATTGCGAATGAGAATTACATCACGGTGCCGTTCTTGTTCTTGTTCGTCTTCGGATACTGGTACACCGGCCTGATGTCGTTGCTCCAGGGCCGCTTCGACAACTTGATGCGCGAGCGCGGCGAAGAGCACAGCGCCAAGCCGTTTCCGGTCGGTGTCTAGGACCGCTTGCCGTTGCAATTGCATTGGATGGGGCGCATCGGCCGCCCAATCTGAAGTTCAAGTATCCGCGATCTGATATCCTGAGGCTCTGTGGTGATTAAGCTATTTTTTGCGCTTCTGGTTCTGTGCACCGTGGCGCTGGTCATCGTGGGACTGGCATTCTATTTCCGCGTTAAGCGGCATCTCCGGCAGGAGCAGATGGATGCCCAAGTCCGGGCAACGATTGAAGGCGCCGCGGAAAGCACCGCCGAAGAAAAGACTTCATAATCTGGTTATCTTGGTCGCGAGGCAGAAATGTATAAAACTGCACTACATACCGAAGCAAGCGTCGCTGAATCGTCTTCCAGTTTGATTAAGCAGGCGGGCATCGTGATTGGCGCCAGCGCCGTCATTGCTGTCTGCGCCCGGCTGGTCTTCCCTTTGCCCTTCACCCCGGTGCCATTGACCCTGGCGAACTTTGGAGTGTTGTTGATTGGCCTCACCCTGGGAAGCCGGCGCGGGTTTACCGCCGCCGCGCTGTACCTGGCGTGGGGCGCCATGGGCTTGCCGGTGTTTAGTCCGGCCGGTCCGGGAGGGCTGGCCCAGTTGTTCGGTCCCACGGCGGGATACTTGTGGGCGTATCCGGTCGTCGCCTTCCTGGCGGGATGGATCGCGGAGCGCGGACCATTGCGGATTTGTGCGCAACCTGGTGGCTGGCACGATTGCCGAGTTGGTGCTGTTCGCCGGAGGCCTCAGTTGGCTGGCGGTAATGACGCATAGTTGGCAACGCGCGGCATTTTTCGGTTTGTATCCGTTCCTGGTTGCTGAACTTCTGAAGGTGACGGTGGCCGCCGCAGCCGCGACTTCGTTTGCGTCGCAGCTTGTAAATAGAAAACTCGGACGCGGACCTTTCGGCAGCGCCCAGCGCAGCCGGTGAAGGTCCGCTCCCGGAAAACTGTATCCCAGCGCCACTTTTTCTATGAGCCGTAATTCCGCCAACAACGCGCGCGAAATCACCGTCGCCCACAGTCCCGACTCCGACGACGCCTTCATGTTTTACGGCATGGCAACCAACAAGATCCGCGTTCCGGGAGTGAAGTTCACCCACACGCTTTGCGACATCGAAACCCTCAATCGCAAAGCCATGGACGGCTTCTACGACATCACCGCGATCTCCTTTCACGCCTACCCGTACATCCAGGACAAGTACGCCTGATGCCCAGCGGCGGCAGCGTGGGCGAGGGCTACGGTCCCATGATCGTGGCCTCGCGCAACATCCCGCTCGACGAGATCACGCGCTGCAAAATCGCCGTGCCGGGCACCATGACCACCGCCTATCTGGCGCTCAAGCTGTTCGCCCCCGATATCGCCACCGAAGACGTTCCCTTCGACGAGATCATTCCCAAAGTGCTCGCAGGGCAAGTATGAAGCCGGACTCATCATTCACGAGGGCCAGCTCACCTTCAACCAGCGCGGGGCTGCATCAGGATTCTCGACATGGGCAAGTGGTGGCGCGATGAGACCGGACTGCCCGCTGCCGCTGGGTGGCAACGCCATTCGCCGTCGACTTGGTCCCGAACTGATCGACTGCCTGCTGCACGGCCCTGCGCGACAGCATCCAGTACGCCCTGGATAATCGCGAGGAAGCCTTGCAATACGCCATGCAGTTCGCCCGCGACCTGGATCCGCAAATGGCCGACAAGTTCGTGGGCATGTACGTCAACGAGCGCACCCTCGATTACGGCAAGGATGGCCGCGAGGCGATCGTCAAGCTGCTGGAGATGGGCCACCAGGCCGGCATTATTCCGCGGAAGCCCAACGTGGAGTTCGCCGGCGATGCCGCGGTGACGGCCACGAGTTAGGAGCGGTTTAGCCTTTAGCCTTTAGCCTTTAGCCTTCAGCCTTCAGCCTTTAGCCTTCAGCCTTCAGCCGTCAGCCGTCAGCCGTCAATGCTCAGCATTCAGTGCTCAGCATTCAGTGCTCACACAGCCGTCTCTGCCCGTGATGATCTGTCATCCTGAGCGCAGCACGAGTCCGCCATAGCGGACTCGTGCGAAGTCGAAGGACCCCTATACCTGCAAGGATTCACAGCGGGCCGCTCGTCACAACAACAAGTCTGGGATTGCTGGCGCCGATAGGGTTCCTTCGACTCCTCGGTCGCCACGGCGACCTCGTCGCTTGATTTCATAACAACGACGGCTCGCAACCGTGCCGAGTAAACTTGTTCTCGCAAAAGGCCAAGACTCGGACGAAAGGAGCCGTCATGAAGATTATAGGCTGTGATTTCCATCCGAGTTTCCAACAAATTGCCATGGTCGACACGGAAACAGGCGAGTACACGGAACGGAAGCTGACCGCGGCCGAGGCGCGACCGTTCTACGCTGGGCTGCAAGGCCCGGTGATCGTGGGCATGGAGGCTTGCGGCAACACCTTGTGGTTTGAGCGCTTGCTGGCCGAGCTGGGCCACGAGTTGCGCCTGGGCGACGCCGCCCAGATCCGGGCCCGGGAAGTGCGCAAGCAAAAGACCGACCGGCGCGATGCCGCTCTGCTGTTGCGGCTGTTGCTGGAAGGCCAGTTTCCCGAGCTGTGGGTGCCGAGCCTGGAGCAGCGCGACCTGCGGCAACTGCTGTTGCATCGCCACAAATTGGTGGCCATGCGGCGACAGGTGAAAAACCAGTTGCAGCATCTGGCGCTGAATCAGGGAGTGCAGCAAAAGCGCAAGCTGTGGAGCGCGGCGGGACGCCAGTTGCTGGAAGCCCTGCCGCTGAGCGGGTGGACGGCAAAGCGACGCGACGATTCGCTGCAGTTGCTGGATGAGTTGGATCGCCGCATCGCCGAGTTGGACCTCGCCGCTCAGCAGGAGGCGAAGAAGAATTCCGTGGCGCGGCTGTTGCAGACCCATCCCGGAGTCGGTCCCATTACCAGCCTGGCCTTCGCGCTGACGCTGGGCCGGATCGAGCGCTTCGCCCACAGCCGCCAGGTGGTCAGCTATCTGGGGCTGAATCCGGCCGAGCATTCCAGTGGCGGGCGGCAGCGGTTGGGCCGCATCAGCAAGCAAGGCAATCCCCTGGTACGCAGTTTGTTGGTGGAAGCGGGACAGAGCGCGGCGCGCCTGGTCCCAGAATTGAAGCGCGCTTATCAGCGGCTGAAGCACCGCAAGCATTCGGCCGTGGCCAAGGTCATGGTGGCGCGCAAATTGGCGGTGCGGTTGTACTGGATGTGGCGCAGCCAACAACCCTACGCCGCCGCTCGCACGCAGGGCAGCCCGAGTCATCCTGTGGTGTCGGAATAAGACCGGTCACTTGAGTGGGCCCCCTGCCTCCCAGAAGGGTCTGGGAGTTCGAAGACAAGAATCATGGTTGGTGAAACAAACCGAATAGATGGTTGGTGGAGCGAAGGCTGCCATCAGTGATTCTCGTAGCGCGCGAGTCTTGGTCCTATGCAGAGATGGTGTTTTCCACTAGAGCGAAATGGCGCTACTTTAAAACCGTGGGCGTCGCCGCTTTCGTGCGCCCTTGACACCGCCGTCGTTGTTATAGACAGGATGACAATTTAAGAAGTCGCGCGCGCTCATAAATACTCCGGCTTAAGAAGCTTTGTTAGCCCTGCGAACTGCACAGACATTCGCCGATCATTTGACTTCTAATCGTTATGGGATTAGCCTACTGAGGCGAACAAAAAGCGAATATAGAGACGCTCATGCACCCCTCTTTACTCCAGACTGACGAGAGCCAGCCTGCCCCGCTGGTGGGCATCGCCAAGCTTGCGGCGCAAGGGGAATCCATCCGCCAGGGCCACCTGGTGGAGTACTTCACGCTTCCCTCGCGGGCCCTGCTGAATCGCTGTACCTCCAGTCGCGTGCCCTTTGCGTGGACCATCAATCCCTACCGGGGCTGCGAGTTCGCCTGCAAGTATTGCTATGCGCGCTACACCCACGAGTTCATGGAGATGCGTGACGGAGTGGACTTTGAGCGCAAGATCTACGTCAAGCAGCAAGCCGCGTGGCTGCTGCGGCAAGAGCTGAAGAAGGTGAAGCGTGGCGAGGAGATCGCCATCGGCACGGCGACCGATCCCTATCAGCCGGCGGAAAAGCGGTTCCAGGTCACACGCGGCATCCTGGAAGAACTGGCCTTGCACCATGGGTTGGAGATCGGCATTGTCACCAAGTCGGACCTGATCCTGCGCGACGTTGAACTGCTGCGGCAGGTTGCAGAGCACAACTCTCTGTTCGTGAATATCACCATTACAACCATGAATGCCGAGCTGGCGCGTATTCTGGAGCCGCGCGCGCCGCGTCCTGATCTGCGCATGAGTGCCGTGCGCGAACTGAACGCTGCCGGGGTTAACGCCGGTGTCATCTGCGCACCCGTGCTACCGGCCATTACGGATTCGCCCGCGGCTCTGGATGCGGTGGTGCACGCGACCAAGCTAGCCGGCGGAAAATACATTTACGCCAACCCGTTGTTCCTGAAGCCCTGCTCGGCCAGCGTTTTCCTCCCGTTTCTGGCGAAGGAATTTCCCCAGCTGGTAGAAGCCTATCGCAAGCGCTTCGCCGACCGAGCCTTCGTGAGCAAGGCCTATGGCAAACGCATTTCGGAATTGATGGCGAACTTGCGTAAGAAGCACGGCATCAGCCGCGAATTCAGCTCGCGCAGCCAGAGGGCGCATCCACGGCAGCAAGAAGCGGAACAGATGACGTTGTTCGGTTGAGGCTTAAGGGGTGGGGTCACCCGGCGTTGGTTTGTGCGTCACAGACAGAGGGATGGAACCTGCGCTAAGTTGATCTGTAACGGGGAGGTGTGTATGGCCGCGCCTTGGGCACATCGCTACGCGCAACGCACAAAGTCAGCCAAGAGTTCCATCATCCGCGAACTGCTGAAGCTCACGCAGCGTCCTGAAGTAATCTCCTTCGCGGGCGGCCTGCCTGCGCCAGAGATCTTTCCGGTGGAGCGTTTCCGCGAGGCCTGTCAAGAGGTACTGACAAC
Organism: uncultured Acidobacteriaceae bacterium; assembly: GCA_963736385.1. Classification (GTDB taxonomy): domain Bacteria; phylum Acidobacteriota; class Terriglobia; order Terriglobales; family Acidobacteriaceae; genus Bog-257. Next base: position 103,921 of record CAVTOE010000010.1, read on the forward strand.
CAACCCGTCTATCGCGCTGCAATACGGACCGACCGAGGGCTACCTTCCCCTGCGCGAACTGATCGTGGCTCACATGGCGCGCTATGGCATTATCGCTACCGTCGATAACATACTCATCACCTCGGGCTCGCAGCAGGCGCTGGATTTGATCGCCAAGCTGCTTATCAATCGCGGCGATCGCATTCTGGTGGAGTCGCCGACGTATCTGGGCGCATTGCAAGCCTTCGACCTGATGGGCGCTGAATACGTGACGGTCCCCACCGATGACGACGGGTTGCAGATCGAAGAGATGGAACGCGCACTTCGTTCCGGGCCGAAGTTCATGTATATCCTGCCGAACTTTCAGAATCCGGGTGGCACCACGCTGTCGCGTTCACGGCGTGACGAACTGGTGCTGCTCTCCGACAAGTACGGTATTCCGATCATCGAAGACGATCCCTATGGGCAGCTGCGTTACGAGGGTGAGCACATTCCGCCACTGGTAGTGCTGGATCGCACCAACTTGCTGCGCGATAACGGATATCTGCTGGGAAATGTGATCTACCTGAGCACATTTTCGAAGGTGCTGGCGCCAGGACTGCGGCTGGGCTGGATCGTGGCACCGCCCGACGTGATCAGCCGACTAGTGCAGTTGAAACAGAGCACCGACCTGCACACCAGCAGCTTCACACAAATGGTGGCTTACGAGGTGGCGCGCGATGGCTTCATGGAAGAGCACGTGAAGCTGATTCGCAGAGTGTACAAGGAACGTCGCGATGCGATGCTGGAGGCCTTGCACGACTACTTCCCGCCCGAGGTCTCATGGACGCATCCCCACGGCGGATTGTTTCTATGGGTTACGCTGCCTCCGGGAATCGACACCATGAAGCTGCTGGATACAGCTTTGCGTCAGGACGTCGCCTTTGTGCCGGGCGACCCCTTCTTCCCCTCGGGACAAGAAAGCGGCTCGCACATGCGGCTGAATTTCTCTAACGCGCAGCCAGAACAAATTCGCGAAGGCATCCGCCGGTTGTCCATCGCGGTCGCGCATGAACTGGAGCACTGTGCCGCTGCCACGGTGGGCGTGAATGCGTGATGCAGTATTGTCACGCCACCCTGTACCGCCGGTCACTGCCAAATCGTCCGGTTGAGGCCTAAATGTCTAACATCATTGATCACTTCGCAGAAGTCGTGTGTCTGGGGAGTCATACATTATGCGCCGCTCGCCCTTGTTGTTAGTTTTCCTTGTTTTCCTTCTCTGCAGCCTAGCAATATCGCAAACGGATCCGACAGTTCTGACCAATCAGGCTGTAGTCGAGATGGTTAAAGACAAATTACCGGAAGACGTGATTGTCACTAAGATTCAGACGACAACAAGCAATTTTGACGTGTCAACGAAGGGCCTTGTTGCTCTGACCAACGCTGGGGTACCAGCTAGCGTGATCAAGGCAATGATGACCCCTTCAAACAGCGGTCCAGCGAAGGCAGCGCCTGGAGACCCGAACGATCCCCTCGTTGATCACGACGCCGGAATCTATATCTACCACAAGACGAGCGGCGGCAAGCGCCAACTAGTGGAACTGGAGCCAACGGTTTATACGCAAGGTAAATCGGGCGGTGTCTTTAAATCGGCAATGACGTACGGCATTGCTAAAGTAAAGTGGAAGGCTGTGGTTCGCTCGCGGCATGCCGCCATATCCACCGTAGACCCTGACGCTGCGTTCTATTTCTACTTTGAAGAGAAGAGTGCAGGCCTGAGCCACTCCTCCTTCGGCACCAGTACGCCCAACGAGTTTACCTTGCTACGCTTTGAGGTCAAGAACGACACAAGAGAGACAGTCGTGATGCAGGCGAATGCCTTTGGCTCCCAATCTGGCACTCAAGACAACGCCAATGTCCCGTTCACATTTCATAAATTGCGCGCAGGCGTCTACAAGGTGACACCCAACGCGCCATTGCGCTCTGGCGAGTATGGTTTCCTAAGTTCACAAGTCGGTGGCGCATTCGCTCCCGGGGCGGCAACAGCGAGCAAGGTATTCGATTTTGGGATCATCCCTGCCCAGTAGCGCCGGGCTATTCGGCCAAATCGAGAGAGTCAAATCGGGCCCCTGCTTCTAGAACGAGAACAGCATCTGTAGATCAATGCGCCGGTTGGCTGAGCCGGAGGAGAAGGGCGGGCCGGCCAACGCATTCGAGGTGCCGAAGATCGGCGAATTGAGATTGCCGATCGGCGGCGCATAATTGACTTTGTTCAGCAGGTTGCGCGCGCTGACGCTGAAGGTCAGGTTGTAGCGGTGAGTAGTCTCGTTTCCGAAGTTGAACGGACTGCCACCCCCGCCGCCAAGTCCGCGACCGCCCAGTCCGCCGCCGTGGCCGCCACCATGGCCTCCATGCGGGCCACCACCAGGACCGCCGGCGTTATGGGCTTCCGTCGTAGGCCCCAGCCCGATGGTTTTGCTCAGCCGCAGATTCAAGGTAAACAAACTCTGGCCGCTGCCATAGTTGATGGGGGCGATGGTCTGCCCCGGAAGCGGCACGGTGTTGAAGGTGCCGTAGGGCGTGACCTTGATTACTCCGCCGGGACCCGGCATGCTGGCCAGCGCTGGACGATCGTTGAAGATAGAGTCGCCGTTCAAATCCTGCCCGACGATGATGTTAAAGGGCGCGGCTGAGTTCGCGAGGATAAACGGGCTGAGGCGAAAGGCGTGGGGCAGAGAGATGGTTCCCCCGATGACGCAGCGGTTGCGAACATCGAATGCGGCACGGCCGTAGTCCTCCATGGGATCGTAGGAGTTCATGATGAACTCGGCGGAACTGGAGCCGCCGCCAAAGAAGCCGCCGCCTCCACCCCCGGTACTAGCTCCCAGATCGCTATGGGAGAAATTGAGGGAATAAAAGCCAAACAGCGAGAGCTTCGTTCCGACGCTCGACGCGCCCGTTGACGATCATTTGGTTCTGCAGGTAAACCCCTTCCGAGGTGTACTGATAAATGTTGGTGGTCCCGCCGAACGGACGAATGCCACTGGTGGGGTCTGACGGATTGTAGGTTCCCGGCAGCGGCGCATTGGCGTTGCGCAGGAAGAGCTGATGTTCTCCGCGCGAATTCAGATAGGTGACCGACATGGTCGCGTTCCTGGCAAGCTGGCGCTCCACGCTGAACGCCGCTTCCATGGTGTACGGTATGCGCAGATGGGGCGCAACCTGGTAAATGGTGGGCGAAGTCTTCGCCAACTTGCTCAGCTCGCCGGGTGAAGGAATCAGCGGATAGAAATCAGGTTGGGTAACGGTGTACTGCTGCTCGGTGATCCCATTCAGGCGCTCCGCCTGTAGCAGATAGTTGTAGGAAAAACGGTCGTAGAAGATTCCGTATCCCCCGCGTAGCACCGTCTTCGGCGCAGCCTTGGAGTGGCCAAGTCCCCAAGCCAGGCTCACGCGCGGAGCCCACTCCCCCTGATAAGGGACGCCGGTCTGGGTTTCATAACGCAAACCGTAACTCAACGAAATGTTGGGCCGGATTCTCCATTCGTCTTCCGCGTACAGACCAACGTCAATCATGGAGATGTCCGAGAGCGGCTGGCCGGCGATGATGGAAAACTGGCTGGCGCCGCCGCCCAGCGCCCGGATTTGTGCTGGGGTCAAGCCTTCTTGCAGGCCGATTTGCGTGATCTGATACGCGTTCAGCGAAGGGAAAGTAAATTGCCCGTTGAAATTGGAGTCCTTGTTGCTGGAGTACAGCGTGCCTCGCAACCGTCCGCCAAACTTGATGAAATGACGGCCATGCGCCATGGAGGTGTAGTTCTGCAGTTCGTAGTGGTCCTGGTGGCTGACAACCGTGCCTCCAGGGCTGCCGCCACCGTTGAAGGCCCCCAGCACATTCAGGGTTGGTTGGTCGCTGATTGGAATCTGATTGCTGCTGTTGCGGATGTACTGGAAGCGCGTCTCATTCACCATGGTCGGGCTTAGTACCTGGGTATCGCTGATCTGCACTGTTTGTTCCGTGCTGTGGGAGTTGAAGCCCTGCGATGGAAGCGAGAACTGTCCAATGCCTTCGTTGTCCTGGTTGTTTCGCGCATACTGATAGCGCACCGTCAAAGTGTTGTCCTTCGAGAGTTGGAAGTCGGCGCGCGGACTGATATTCAGCCGCGTCGCGGGACTGGGAACCGTGGTGTTGAATGGAACAATGATGTTGTCCGAATTCAAGATCTGCGCCACAACCACGCTGACGTTGTCGATGTTGCGCTGTTGCGCGGTAAAGAAGAAGGACGCCTTCTTCCCCAGCGGGCCGCTAAGGTTGCCGTTAAAGATCTCCGAGTAGTAGCCCGGTTCTTCGGTCACGAACGGATTCAGGGCATTGAAAGCCGAGGAATTGCCGTTGATCATGACCTGGCCATGGAACTGGTCTGTCCCGGGCTTGGTGAAGATTTCGATGCGCCCATAGCCCAGCTTGTCATATTCCGCGGAGAAGGGATTCTGATTGATGCGAATTTCGCGGATCGCGGATTTCGGAGGCAGCTCCCCGCCGGTGAATCCATCGACATAAATCTGCCCACCATTGGGCCCGGCCGACGGGCCGGCGAGCGCCTGCAGCTCCGACGACAGCTCGTCGGGATCGTCGGAGAGGGCGTCGAGGTCCCTGCCTTTCAAGATCAGCGTGCCCGCACTATTTTGCTGGCTGACATCGACGGTGGGCGTTTCTTCCTGAACCTCCACGTTCTCCTTTTTCACGGCGATGGAAAGCGCGATATCAAACTGCTGAACTTGTCCGGCTACAACTTGGACTGCTTCTTCCTGGTCAACTGCAAAACCCTTCGCGGTCGCAGTGACCGTGTAATCGCCGGGCGCCAGTCCCTTGAATTCATAGATTCCTTGCGAATTGGTGACCGCCGTGACCGACTTGCCCTCCGCAGTAGTGGCTGCCATCGTCGCATTGGGAATGACGGCTCCCGAGGGATCGGTGATGCGGCCACGCAGCGTGCCGGAAGCAGTTTGCGCGGGCATTTTGGCCGTAAGAAGTGCGAACAAAAGCAAAACGACGATGGCGCATGTTCGCATCGGGGGCGTTTGTATTTTCATGAACGGCGCAGTTATGGAGTATCTCCTATCGCGCCCGCTATTCCGCCTGTGGACAAATTCCAAGGCGAAAGAATGGTTCCCGCCTGGCTGGGCGCAGCGGTAAGAATCGGCTCGACACCGCTCAGCAGAACGATCGCCGTCGAGGGAGCATTGGGGCTGCCCTCGGTGGCCACAATCATCAGGGCGTCGCTTTTCTGCAAGTCGGTGAGCGTAACCACGGGCATGCGGCTCAGCATTTGTTGGAAGTCTGGCGGGCCGCCTGCGCGGCGTCCTGGGCCATTTCCGTTCGATGGCGTCTGAGCGTTCCCCATCTTCGGCGGCCCACCCGCCGCCGCGGCGCCGCCCGCTCCGCCGCCTGGCGTGATGCCTTTCAAGCGCATGGCAATGCGTTGCGCCACCATGGGCGGCAGTTTGTGCATTTGCGAATCCGCGGTTATCTTCAGGATCACCGGCCGCCTGGTTGCCAGGTCCAGCACGGTGACTGAGTTATTTGCTTGATCGGTGGTGACCACCGTGCCCGCGATATTGCGGAAGGTGCCCGAAACAATCTCCTCGGCAGCCAGTTCACTGCCGTCGGCGCTGCGCGTGCCGCGCGCCCGAAGTTGGTCCCCGAGCTTGATCTGGTCGAGCGTGCCCGGCTTGGCGTCATCGAACTTGACCGAGTCCGGCGCATAGCGGCGGATGATGGTGTTCTTCGAAACGTGAATGGTAAGGTTCTCCGCGGCTAACGTGCCGGTGGAAATCTTAACCGTTTCCGCTGCGGCATCCACTGCCTTTACCACGCCTCCAACACCGTGTCTCTGCCACGCCGCGCGCTCCTGCTCCTGCTTCTCGGCGATGTCGGCCTTCTTCATGACAATCGCCGTCGTGGCCAATACGGACTTGCCGCCCTCGACGGCTGTCCCGCCGGCCAGAAGCCGGTCGCCCACCTGCAAATCTTGCATCTGGATTGGAGATGCACTCTTCAGGTCAGTTTGACCGGGAGCGCTTCGCACTAAACGCGTGGCCGGTTGGAGGATGACGTTGACCTCTGCTCCTGTATCGCTTGTAACAGTGATGGTATTGCCAGTGATTGCCTTGATGGTCCCCACTGCCCTCACTCTTGATTTCGGCGCTCCCGTCGGTTCGGTTCCTTCTTTTTGCGCGGCGGCGAAGAGTTTGGGCGCAGCGAGCAGGGCGATGAAGACTACGGCCACGAACACCTTCAGAATCGCAATGGGCCTTCGCTTTGGAGTCATAGCTGACATCTCGCGTCAATAACAACCTAAACACGCCCGTGGTAGCGCGGTTGTTAAGAAAACATAAGTTTTGTAAACCGGTGCAGGGTCCCCAACGAGCGCCGTCTTTGCGCTTGTTGGAGTGATTGTGAGGGTCGGGCGGCGGCGCAGGCGAAGGACCTGCTTTTTTGTCTGTCATCCTGAGCGAGCGGAGCGAGTCGAAGGACCCCTATCGCTGCAAGAAATCACAGCGTAGCTCCGGGGCTTAGCAACAAGCTCGAGATTGTTGGGAGGCATAGGGGTCCTTCGACTCCTCGCTCCAACACCCCAGCAAGCACAAACCCGGTGCTTGCTGAAGCCCGTTTGCGCTCGTCGCTCAGGATGACACCCCAAACTACGCGCGGTCATGAATAATGCTGGTACGCCGCGGGGATGGGTCGACAATTCTTAGCTGAACAGCCAATACGCGAATTTGCAACTCTACTTTGCGCTCCCCAGTTGCTGAGACAAATACGCCCCAATTCCCATTTCCTTGATGGAATGAATCTGAGCCTCCAGGAAGTCGGCGTGGCTTTCTTCATCCTGGATCATCCGCTCAAACAGGTCCTTCGATCCGGCATCGCCGACTTCGCGGCAGATCTTTGCTGCCGCGTTGTACTGGCGCACGGCATCGGCTTCGTCGGCATAATCGAATTGCAGTTGCTGCTCGACGGTGGCGCCCACCTTGGGGGTTAAAGGGACGTTGATGGCCGGAGTTCCGTCGAGGAAAATGATGCGCTCGATCAGTCCTTCGGCATGGTGCATCTCTTGGATGGCCCGCGCCTTGGTGAGCCCGGCCAGCCGGTGATAGCCCCAGCTGCCACACATTTCCGCTTGTACCATGTACTGTGCAATGGCCGTCAACTCCGCGCTAAGAGCCGCATTCAACTGCTCGATGACCTTTTTGTCGCCTCGCATCTGCACTCTCCTTCCATGCTCAAGGGTCGTCTTATTCTACGGGAAACTCAGCGAGCTGAATCACAGCCCTGCGTGACAAATGCACTACTGCGACACCCGAAATTCCGCCTCGTACTCGATTTGCGATATCTGGATGGGCAAGATGCCACCCTTTTGCAACGCCTTGTTAAGGCGCGGCAACTCGGTGCTCTTCAGTTTGGTCCACTCTTCGATGCGCGCTTTGGCGGCTTCATCGGCCTGGCGATACAGCTCGACCGCTTGCGAGGGCGTCGTCCGATTGCCGCCTTCCACGACGCGTAGCGCCGAAGCCAGGCCAGCGTTCGCAGCTCCCAGTCCCATCATCGCAGGGCCGTTTCCCTTCTCGATTTTCGTAATCGCCGCCTGTAACTCCGTCAGCGGCTTGAGCAGCGCGGGCTGGTGGCCGCCGAGCTTTTGCTGCACCTCGTCGAGACGTTTTTTTACTCCGCTGATTTCAGCTACCGCCTTCCGGCTGCGATGCACTTCGCCAAAGATTTCCAGCCCGAGACGAAGCTGTTCGTCAAGTTCTGCGGAGGTCGCGGACGATCGCGGATCCATTTCTAACTTCAAGTGTTGCGTGAAGGTTTCGCCATCAACCATAAGACTAAGCTTGTAGATACCAGGTATGGCCCTTGGCCCTCGGGGAGCCCCGTAGGCTTCGTCCTCCTCGAGTTCTTCGGGGCTTCCGGAGCTGCTCCACCGGAGATCCCAGACAAATCGGTGCATGCCGGCGCTGTTTTCCAGTACCGCGAGCTTTTGCAGCCAGCGGGGCGCGATGGGCAGCGGAGGATAGGTTGGTTGTTTTGCGCCGCTCGCAAAGCGGCGCACCAATTTCGCGTTGGGACCATAAATTTCGAGTGTCACCCGTTTCGCAGGGGCCTTCAGATAGTAGTCGAGCACAGCGCCGTCGGGTGGGTTCTTTGCCGCGGGCTCTTCCGGAGGCAGAGGCGAGCCCAGGAAAACGTCGTTGTCAATGCGAATCGCCGTGGCTGGCTGATACAGCAGGAAGTTTGCATTCTGCGGCTGGCTGGCAATCTGCCGCAACGGCGTGATGTTGTCGAGAATCCAGAACGCCCGGCCGTGCGTGGCCACCAGCAAGTCATCGCCATGAATGTCGATATCGCGAACGGAGGCGACGGGAAGATTCAATTGCAGCGGCTGCCAGTGGTCGCCATCATCGAATGAAACGTAGATACCCAGCTCTGTTCCCGCGAAGAGCAGGCCCTTCTTCACCGTGTCCTCGCGAATCGCGTTGACGAAAGATTGCTCGCCAATGCCAGCCGCAATCGGCTGCCAGGTTTTGCCGTAATCCCGGGTGCGATAGAGGTATGGCTTGCAATCGTCGAGCCGATGGCGATCCACCGCCACATACGCCACGGCAGGATCGAAGCTCGATGCCTCAACCATGGCGATCTTGCTCCAGTCGCCGACCCCGTTCGGAGTAACGTTCTGCCACGTCTTCCCGCCATCCAAAGTGAGATGGAGCAAGCCCGTGTCGCTGCCGGCCCATATCTGATCAGCTTTCAGCGGCGATGGCGCGATACTGTACACCACGCCAAAGCCTCGTTCCTTCGCGTTCTGCACCGTGACAGGTGTGGCGGGCTTATCGCTTGCGGCGTTCGGCGCAGCCCCGGTGAGGTCGGGACTGATCTTCTCCCAGTGCAGGCCGCCATCGGTAGTCTTCATCACGTACTGCGTACCGAGATAAAGCGCATTCTTCTCAACCGGCGAGAAGACGAGCATCGGCGTCCACGGATCGCGATACTTGCGCTCGTTGATTTCGCTGCCGAAATTGGAGGCTGGCCATGGAGTGATGTCCTGGCTCAAGGAAGTGCGGCGATCGTAGCGAACCACGCTGCCATAAACGCCGGTGGCATAAACAAAGTTTGGATCGCTGGGATCGGGCGCGAGCCATCCGCTTTCGCCTCCGCCGACCATGAACCAGTCACGCGCCGTGATCGGCCCATGGTCGGTCCGACTCAAGACCGCAGCGCTGCCGCTGTCCTGCTGCGCGCCATAAACGTGGTAGGGGAACTCGTTATCGGTGATCACATGATAGAACTGCCCGATCGGCTGGTTGAACCAGGAGGACCATGTCTTGCCGTCATTGAGACTGATGGAGGTTCCCTGGTCGGTGCCAACGATCATGCGCGCAGAATTTTTGGGATCAATCCAGAGTTGATGGTAGTCGTCGCCGCCCGGTGCGCCACGCACGATGGAGATGGTCTTGCCGCCATCGGCGGAGCGGTAAAGCGCGATATTAGGAATGTAGATCACGTCGGGATTGCTGGAATCGACGGTGATCCAGTTGAAATACCAAGCGCGGCTGGTGAGGCGGGCATCGCTGTTGGCCAGCGTCCAGGTGTCACCGCCGTCGTCGGAGCGATAAAGGCCGGACTTTTTGCCTGCATCCAGCAGGGCGTACACACGCTTACCGTCCGGAGCGACAGCGACGCCCACTCGTCCCCAGTCTCCATCGGGCAATCCATGGCCGGTCATTTGTGTCCAAGTGGCGCCGCTGTCGGTCGAGCGATAGAGTCCTCCACCCGGCCCCTGCAATGGAGCGTAGGTGCTCCACGGCGGACGATGCGCGTTCCAAGTGCCGGCAAACAAAATATTCGTAGCAGCGGTCGCGATGGCTAGGTCGGAAACGCCGATGCTCGGCCCTTTGTCGAGCACGCGAGTCCAGGTGCTTCCTCCGTCGATTGACTTGTAAACGCCGCGTTCGTCGTTGGGGCCATAGGCGTGACCGAGCGCTCCAATGTACACAACGTCCGCGTTGTGAGGATCAACCACAATGCGGCTGATCTGGCGGGAGTCGCGCAGGCCGATGTTTTTCCAGGTGGCGCCGCCGTCTTGCGATTTGTAAACCCCGTCGCCCGAGGAAAGATCGGCGCGGATGTCCGATTCGCCGGTGCCCGCGTACAGCACATTAGGATTGGAGGGCGCCACCGCCAGCGCCCCAATCGAAGCGATCGGTTGTCCATCGAAGACCGGCGTCCACGTCACGCCGGCATCAGTCGTCTTCCAGATGCCGCCCCCGACGGAGCCGAAGTAAAAGGTGGCGCCATCCCCCGGCACGCCGGCCACCGCAACCACGCGGCCGCCGCGGAATGGGCCAATCATTCGCCATTGCAGGCCGCCGAAGAGATCCGGCGAAACGGATTGCGCGCTGCTGGAGAAGCTGAGGAAGGAAGCAACCAGGAGAACGAGCAGAGCCTGACGAAAACGCCGTGCATGATGTTTCAAGCCGAAAGTCCTCTATCCCTGCAAAGATGTGTGTGAATAGATTACACTTTCGCAGTGTACTCATAGAAACTCACAGCGCGCGAGCAACGTCGGGAAGCGTTGATAGACCTAATGCAAAATATGCTTCTAACCTTTGCACTTTTGTTGCTTTCATTGTTTTCGTTCGTTCCTTCGGCGTACTCGCAACCGATCGACACCAAGCTTCTCGGCGAAATGCATTGGCGAAACGTGGGACCTTTTCGCGGAGGACGTACCCGCGCGGTCTCGGGCGTGCCCGGCCAGCCGAATGTTTTCTACATCGGGGCGGTGAACGGAGGGGTGTGGAAGACCACCGATTTCGGCCGGACGTGGACGCCTATTTTCGATCGCGAACCAACCGGCTCGATCGGGGCCCTGGAGGTAGCGCCTTCCGACCCCAACGTCATCTATGTCGCCAGCGGTGAAGGGCTACATCGTCCGGACCTGTCGGTGGGTGATGGGATCTACAAATCCACCGATGGCGGCGCGACGTGGAAGCATCTTGGACTACGCAATGGCCAGCAGATTTCGCAACTGGCCATTGACCCGCACGATCCCAACCGTCTGTTCGTCGCTGTTGCGGGACACCCTTACGGCCCCAACCCGGAACGCGGAGTCTATCGTTCGATCGATGGCGGCCAGACCTTCGAAAGGGTGCTCTATAAGGATGAGAACGTCGGCGCTGGTGACGTGAAGATCGACCCCTCGGACCCGAATATCGTTTATGCCACCTTGTGGGAGGCGCGGGAAGGGCCGTGGGAGAATGGCGAATTTTTCGGCGCCAATGGAGGCGTCTTCAAGTCAACCGACGGCGGACAAACGTGGCATCCTCTGGCCGGAGGGCTGCCAAGCGCCATCGCGCAAGCCTATGTAGCCATCGCTCGCAGCGATCCCAAGCGCCTCTTCGCCGCGGTTGCGATCAAGGAAAAAGTTGAACTGTATCGTTCCGCCGACGGCGGCGACACCTGGACCACCGCGACCACCGACCCCCGTCCCAAAAGCCGCATTGGCGGCGGCGATTTACCCATGCCTGAAATAGATCCGAACAATCCGGATGTGGTTTACATCGCCAGCACCGTCACCTGGAAGTCCGTGGACGGCGGCAAGACCTGGACGGGCTTTCGTGGCGCTCCCGGCGGGGATGATTATCAGAACATCTGGATCAATCCCGACGATTCCAACACCATCATTTTGACCAGCGACCAGGGCGCCATCGTTACCGTGAACGGGGGAGCGAGCTGGAGCTCATGGTACAACCAGCCGACGGCGCAGATGTATCACGTGAACGCCGACAATGCTTTTCCTTATCGCCTTTGCAGCGGACAGCAGGAGAGCGGCTCGGCTTGCGTTTCCAACCGTGGCAACGACGGTGAGATCACATTTCGTGATTGGCATCCGGTGGCGGCAGAGGAGTACGGCTATGTGGTGCCTGATCCGCTCGACCCCGACATTGTTTTTGGCGGCAAGCTGACCCGTTATGACCGGCGCACGGCACAAGGGCAGAACGTGATGCCAGTGGCGATACCCAAGCCGGACTTCCGCGTGATAAGGACCGAGCCGATTGTGTTCTCGCCGCTTGATCCGCATCTCCTCTACTTCGCGTCGAACACCCTGTGGACGACCCGCGACGGCGGACAGAGTTGGAAACAGATCAGCCCTGACCTCACCCGCAAGACCTGGGAGGTGCCCGCAACGGTCGGCATCTTTCGCAGCGGGCCTTCGGCCCGGTCCAGGCAGCGCGGGGTAATCTACGCGGTCGCGCCGTCGCCGCTCGACATCCAGCGCATCTGGGCAGGAACGGATGATGGCTTGATCTGGCTGACTACCGACGGCGGAGCGCACTGGAACAACATCACGCCGCCACGGCTGTCGGCATGGCAGAAAGTTTCCGTCCTCGAAGCCAGCCACTTCGATGCGCAAACCGCCTACGCGGCCATCAACACGTTGCGGCTCGACGATTTGCGGCCGCATATCTATCGAACCCGCGATTCAGGCACGACGTGGAGCGAGGTCACAAGCGGCATTCCGGACAACGAGAACGTGAATTCTGTGCGCGAAGATCCCAAGCGCAAGGGCCTGCTGTTTGCCGGCACCGAACGGTGCGTGTACGTCTCTTTCGACGATGGCGATCATTGGCAATCGTTGCGCCTGAACATGCCCGCAACCTCGGTCCGCGACCTGACCATCAAGGACAACGACCTCGCGGTGGGAACGCATGGCCGGGGCTTCTGGATCCTCGACGACATCACGCCGCTGCGTCAGTTGGACGAAAAAGTTGTCGCTAGCAATGCCTTCTTGTTCACTCCCGAGCTGGCCTATCGGGTTCGTTGGGACACTTATTCCGACACGCCAATGCCGCCGGACGAGCCCGCGGGACAGAACCCACCGGACGGAGCAATCTTCAACTATTACTTGAAGTCGGCTGCGGCGGGCCCGGTTACGCTCGAAATGCTCGATAGTGCAGGTGTTGTGGTGCGGCGATACTCCAGTGCCGATCCCGTTCCTTCACCTGACCCTGAACTGCCCATTCCCGCGTATTGGCTGCGGCCGCCGCAAACGTTGTCCAGCGCGGCGGGAGTGCATCGTTTTGTCTGGGACATGCATTACGCCCCGGTGCCAGGGATGAAGCCCGAATATCCGATTACCGCGATTCCCTGGAACACGGCTCCGGCACCGACTTCGCCGTGGGTCATGCCGGGCAGATACAACGTCGTTCTTGCGGTTGATGGACAGCGGTACACCCAGCCGCTGACGATCGAAATGGACCCTCGCGTCAAGACCTCGAACTCCGATTTGCAAAAGCAACTTGAGTTGTCGAAGCAGGTCTATGACGATTTGCTGGCCCTGCAGCCGGTAGTTGACAGGGCTGCGTCGTCGCTGAAGAAACTGAAGACCATGCGCGAAAAGGCGAGCGGAGCCGAGGCCGCCAACATTGACGTTGCCATCCGGGAACTGGAATCGCTGGAAGGAGCGGAGGGCCGGCGAAGAGGCGGTCCGCACACCGATACCTTCTCGGGGATCCACACGTCGCTTATGGAAATGCTATTCGTGTTACAAGACGTGGACGCGGCGCCTACAACGCAAGCGGCACAAGCCGTCCCCGAATTGCATCAGTCAACGACATCGCTGGTACAGCAGTGGCAGGAGTTCGCGGACAAACATCTGGCGCCGCTCAAGGTGCAACCCTGACAGCTACTCCGCCAGCAGCGCCTTGGTGATTTCGCGCCACTCGTGTTCCAGCGAGCTTTGAGGAGGTTTCTTGCCGGCGCGACCATACCAGTAGGCCGCATTCGAGGAGTCGCCTTCCTTGCGATGCAGATAGGCATGGACCCACGCGGCACGCGGGCTCTCATCCTGCTGGGCCGACTCGTGGGCGGTCTTCCAATCGCCTTTGGCATCCCACCACAAGGCCGTGAGAGCGTGATCCAGTGCCCGTGGCGGGCCGTCGCGCTGTAAGGATTCGCGGAAGTCATCGAACGTCATGTCCCTGTTCACGTTCACAATGTAGAGTATCGCAGATCGCGAAACGCTTTGAAGGGGAATGGCTCCAAGCCGCTGCGGAAGAAGCACGAGCATGACCCGTGGAATGTACTTCATTGGTGGGAGCCCCCGCATTTATGCGGGGAAAGGAGCGCTTCAGCGCTCCGGTAAAAGTTGGACCTTGATCACGCGCTTTAGCGCCGGGAATTTGAAAACCCGAAGCTAAAGCCCATTTTCGAAAACGAGGGCTTTTCCGCTGGACTTAAAGTCCAGCTTCCCCCTGCTGAAGCAGGGGGCTCCCACCAAAAGCGTTCTCCAGTTCTCCAGAAGTTTTCACCAGCGTCTGAGGTCGTGCACCTTCAGAGCATGAGATCCTCATGAATTATACAAATGCAGTCCGCCTCTGCCCTGCCACCATCTTTCAGGGACACCTGAGACATAGATCATGCGTTGGTGGCCGGCGCCTTCTCCCTTACCGTGAGGGACTTCACAATTACGTACAGCACCGGGATGAAGAACAGGTTCAGCGCGGTGGAAACGATCATGCCACCGAAGACGGTGGTGCCCACCGAGTGACGGCTCTGCGCCCCGGCGCCGCTGGCGAAGACCAGGGGGAGCACGCCGAGAATAAAGGCAAACGAGGTCATCAGGATCGGCCGCAGACGGATGCGGGCAGCCTCCACCGCCGCTTCGGGAATGGAAAGTCCCTTCTCGCGCAACTGCTCGGCGAACTCGACAATAAGAATTGCGTTCTTGCTCGACAGGCCGATCAGCATCACCAGGCCAATCTGGCAATACACGTCGTTCAATTGGCCGCGCAACGACTGCGCGATCAACGCGCCCAGCATGGCCATGGGCACGCTGAGCAAAATGATGAATGGCAGCACGAAGCTTTCGTATTGCGCCGACAGCGTGAGGTAAACCAGCAGCAAGCCCAACCCGAACAACATGGCCGACTGGCCGCCCGACTTGATTTCTTCCAACGAAAGACCAGACCACGAATAGTTAAATCCCAGCGGCAGGTCTTTCTTCGCCAAAGCGTCCATGGCGGCGATGGCTTGGCCTGAGCTGTATCCGGGACCGGCGGCGCCGTCGACCTCAGCCGAGCGGAAAAGGTTGTAGTGGGTAATCACCTGCGGCGCGGTACCTTCCGTGATCTTCACCACGTTGTCGAGCGGAATCATCGCTCCACTATCGGAGCGCACGTACAAGTTGCGAATATCGCGCGGCTGCCGCCGGAACGGCTGGTCGGCCTGGACGTAGACGCGATAGGCGCGATTGTTGAAGTCAAAATCGTTAACGTAGGCCGAGCCCATGTACACCTGCAGCGCGTCGCTGACCTGCTGGATCGGAATCTGCAAGCTGCGCGCCTTCTCCCGGTCGATGTTGACCACGAACTGGGGATCGTTGGCGGTGAAGGGACTGAACAGGCCGCTCAACTCCCGCCTCGAATTCCCATCCTGAACCAGCTTCTGGGCCACGCTATACAACTGCTGCACGGTATTGCCGCCTTCGTCCTGCACTTCGAAGGTGAAGCCGCCCAGGCTGCTCACGCCGGAGATGGCCGGCGGCAGGAAGGGGAAGGCTTGAATGTCGGTGAGTTGTGACAACGGCCCCCGTATCCGGTTTACGATGGCCGCCGCGGACTGCTGCTCGCCCTTGCGCTGGTTGATGTCGGTAAGGGTCAAAAAGATCATGGCCTTGTTGGGACCGTTGCCGGTGAAGCTGAACCCGATCACGGTGAACGCCCCTATGATGTCTTTGTCGCGACTGGTAATGGCCTCGATCTCGCGCACCGCGTTGGCGGTGTATTCCACCGAAGCGCCCTGCGGGGCTTGCACCGTCATCATGAACCATCCCTGGTCTTCATCGGGCACAAAACCGGTGGGGACGGTCTTGTACACCACGTAAGTCGCGGCCAGCCCGGCGAAAAATATCGCCAGGATCAAATACCGCAGCCGCAGCGCCTTCTTGGAAGACACCACGTAATAGGCGGTAGTGCGATGGATGACATGTTCAACGCCGCGGAAAAATACGTTCTTGCGCTTCCCGGTCTCGCCCCGCAGCAGCAAGGCGGAGAGCGAGGGTGTGAAGGTCAGCGAGTTGAAGGCCGAGATCGCAATGGCGAAAGCTATGGTGAGGGCAAACTGCTTGTAGAGCAGTCCCGTGGTGCCGGGGAAAAATGCCACCGGAACGAAAACCGCGATGAGCACTAACGAAGTCGCGATTACCGCACCGCTCACTTCACTCATGGCCACCGAGGCGGCGGCGTGCGAGTCCGAGTGCTCCTCGCTCATGTGGCGCTGGATATTCTCGATGACGACGATGGCGTCGTCCACCACCAGTCCGGTCGCCAGCACGATACCAAACAGGGTCAGGGTGTTGATCGAGAAGCTGGCAAGCTGGATGAAGGCAAACGCTCCCACCAGCGATACCGGAATCGCCACCGCCGGGATCAGGGTGCTGCGCCATTCCTGGAGGAAGATCAACATCACCAACATCACGAAGAAGATGGCTTCCAGCAGTGTCTTCAGCACTTCGTGAATGGAGTCACCCACAAACGTCGTGGTATCGAATGCAACCTTGTACTGCAGCCCGGGCGGAAAGCGCTTGGAGAGCCTTTCCAGCTCGTCGCGGCACGCCTTGTCGACATCCAGCGCGTTGGCGGTGGGCAACTGCGTGACGCCAATGCCCACCCCTTCAAACCCGTTGAAACGCAGCCGGGCGCTGTAATCCTCCGCGCCCAGTTCCGAGTGCCCTACATCGATGACGCGAACCAGCGAACCATTACTGCCGGGCTTAAGGACGATGTTGTTGAACTGCTCCGGATCGGTGAGACGGCCCAGAGCGCGCACGCTGATCTGGAACATCTGGGTCGGTGATGAGGGTTCAGCCCCAACCTGGCCAGAAGCGATCTGAACGTTCTGTTGCGCTAGCGCCGAAACCACATCCGAAGCCGTGAGCCCCCGCGCTGCCAGCCGTGCGGGGTCGAGCCATAGTCGCATCGCGTACTTGCGTTCCCCGAAGATCTGCACATCAGCGACACCGTGAACGCGCTTGAGAGCATCTTTTACGTAAATGTCGATGTAATTGCTGATGAACTCCTTGCTGTAGCGATTGTCGAGGCTGTAGAAGCCCGTGCCCATGATGAACGAGGTCGACACCTTATTGACGGTGACGCCGGTGTTCTTGACTTCGTTAGGCAAACGCCCCAGGACGCCCGAGACCCGGTTCTGCACGTCCACCGCGGCGATGTCCAAAGGGCGGCTCAACTCGAAGACGATGTTGATGGAGCTGCTGCCGTCGTTGCCGCTGCTGGAGGTCATATAGCGCATGCCCTCCACGCCATTGATGGCTTGCTCCAGCAAGGTGGTGACCGAAGACTCGACCGCCTGCGCGTTGGCGCCGGTGTAATAGGCATTTACCGAGATTTGCGGTGGCGCCAGTTGGGGAAATTGCGCGATCGGCAGGAACGGGATGCAAACGGCCCCCGCGATGACGATGAACAGAGACGTTACCGTCGAAAATACCGGACGTTTGATGAAGAAATCAGCAAACAAGCGAAGCCTCGTTGAAGTTGGGCTGGCGAGCTATTGTTCGATTCTGATTGGGGCGCCCTCGGAAAGGTTCTGTCCACCAGAGGTAATCACCTGGTCTCCAGCCTTTAGTCCACTTAGCACGGCGTAATCGTTGCCGGAGATTGCGCCCAACTCCAGCGGCCGCTGGCGGGCCACCGTTTTCCCGTCCTGCTGCTCAGCCACAAAGGCGAAGAATTGCCCGCTGATGCGGGAGACGGCGACCACCGGTACGGTAACGCCGGGATGCGTGCTCCAGGCAATCCGGGCGCGCACCAACTGCATGGAACGAAGTGTGTCTGCGGCCTTGTCGGCGGGCGCCTTCACCAGCAAGGCCTGCGTGCTGGGGTCGATCTGCGGCGAGATGAAGTTGACCTGAGTGCTCAGCAAGACCTTTCCGGCATCGTCAAGCACTTCTACGGGAGCGCCCATCTTCACTTCGTGGGCGCGCTCGGAGGGCACGGTGAGGTAAACCTCCAATCCGCTGCGTTCGTCAATGGTAGTCAGCACCGTGGTGTTAGTTACGCGGTCGCCCACGTGCACCGGAATGTCGCCCACCTGGCCGTCGGTGGCAGCGAACACGCTGTAGTACTTCAGTTGGACCTGCTGCTGCGTAATCTGCGCGTCCAAGGCCTTCACGTCGGCCACAGCGGAATCGTAGTTGGATTGCGCCTGGTCCAAGTCTTGTTTGCTGACGACTCCGGACTGGTACAGCGTCTGGGCCCGGTCCAACTGGAGTTTGGCCCATTGCAGAGCGGCCTGTTTGGCGGCGCGTTGTGAGTCGTAGTTGGAAACCGCAGCCTGCTGCCGTCTCGGGTCGATCTCCATCAACGTCTGACCCTTCTTCACCAACTGGCCCGAATGCACGCGGATGTCAACGATCCAGCCCTCAACATCAGACATGATGGTGGCGGAGTGTCGCGACTTGATGGTGGCGACGTATTCCGAGGTGTCCCCAATCTCATGCGACTCCACCGCCTGCACCTTAACGGGCATGACAGGCGGGCCTTGAGGGCCTTGAGGGCCTTGCGCCTTGCTGCGGCTGCAAGCACCGAGCGACAACATGGCAACGATGACACACCCCACGAACAGACCCGGTCCTAATCCAAGGCCAAGTCTGGCAGCCCCTTCATTTCGACAGCAATGAATCATAGATGTTCCCAATCCACTTCAAATCCATAACCCGATATGCAAAAGGAATAACCGTCTTGTCCGATCTTAGATTCTAACCTGAACCGCACGATTCATCCCGCACCGGGGCAGAAGAAATTCATGACTTCCGGAGGGGATAAGCTGCGGTTCCCAAATCCAACAGCGGTTGAAGAGGGCACAGCCAAAGCTGCGCCCCTCTCAATGCCTAGCAGTGAATGTTCTGCGCTAGTATCTAAGCAGCGTTTGTCGCCATGCGGCGGAAGGCCATGGAGATCATCAAGCGCGTGACGCCAGACATGATGATGCTGATGCCGAACAGCGTGCCCACCACCCACTCGGCATTCAGCGGCCAATGGGCCCAGATCAAGACGCCCAAAAGGATCGTCACGATAGCATCCACCAGTATCCAGACCCACCCAGCCAGCGGGCGCATGTGAAACGCCAGCCCCAGCGCGACAACACCATACAACAGCAGAAGGCAAGCGAGCAGCAACGTGAGTGCCAGTAAACCTCCGGCGGGATGGGTCAGCAGGTAAATGCCAGCGATAATGTAGATCACACCGAGGATGGCTTCCAGAATCGCCCGGCCGCCGCTGTGCGTGCGGAAAGCATAGATGAACTGCGCGGCCCCATTGAAGATAGCTGCCCAGCCCACCACCAGAACGATCATGATGCCAAATTCCCAGGGAGCCAGCATTGCTATGAGCCCCAGAATGATCATCAACACGCCCAGCGCGATGGACCAGCCAGAAGCTCGCTTGATGGCACCAACAATTGGTTCAGCCACAATACCTCCTTCGACCGCAGGCAGACGACTGCCGGCGTGAGAGATGCGCTTCGTTATGACAACCCAAAGGAGCTCACTGGAACTTGAAACTCGGAACTTCTGAAATGACCGCACCAATTGCGCCCGCACCCCTGGAAATAATCAACGATTCAAGGCATGGTCGACCGGTTCCACGATGTCGAACAGGCGCATGTCCACCGCAACCTTCTTGTTCTGGCCCGCGCCGTCGGTAAACTTCTGCGCGGCGTGCAGCATGAAAGCGTTGGCGAAGCGCGCGCCACAGATGACATCGTCGGAGGTGTACGAGGTGCGGGTCTGGACGGTGGCTGAGAAAATCTCGTCGAAAGCGCTGAGCAGCACCAGAAATTCGGATTGCGATCGGCGCATCGACTCCTGCGTCTCGCCATGCAGCGGACTGGTTTCGTTGATCGGGTGCACCACCGTCCAGGTGAGCGGCAGAAATACCACCTTCTCCCGCTCCAGGGACAGCGTGTAGTACTGGCGGGTATGCACGCCGTTGACCTCTTCGAAGCGGCTGAGCAGCACAATAGCCGAGACCTGGATCAATTCGCTGGAACGCGCATTGGCCACGCGAAACTCGAACGCCGTGATGTCGCGATAGGGCGCAATAACAGCGTGGCTGCTGAACAGCACCTTTGCCGTGGGCCGCGAGAGGCGCGCAAACAAGAGTCCGGTCACGACTGCAAACCCCGCCAATCCGGTTAGCGCCTCCATTGTGACGATGGCATTTGCGGCCACGCCGGTGGGCACGATATTGCCGTAGCCGATGGTGGAGAGGGTCTCTACACTGAAAAAGAAAGCGCGCCAGAACGCATTGTTGTCGATACCGGGGGTGGTGCTGGCCAGGGCCGCCGGACCGCAAGCCACATAGGCCAGCGCGAACACGGCGTTCGCCAGCAAATACCAGCCGATGCCGGCAAGCAGAAACTGCCACCAGGGCATGGTCAGCAGGGCGTGATAGAGGCTGAACGACGACCAGAAGTGCAATCCACGGCGCTCTACGTTGAAACTGCCATCGCGATTGAGCAGGCGCTGTTGGCTCTCCTGTGAAACCACGGAGCCGAAGCCCAGGTCCCGAAGGTCTTGTTCGCTCAGAGATTGTGTCCGGCTGGCCATGGGAGGTTCGATGCGAAAGCAATCGCGCCGTTGCAGAAGTATAACGGCATCGCCATGGTATTGGCTGGTTTCCGCAACCGTGCTTTGATATCTTCGTGGCATGGCGATGTCTCCCAGTATCTGCGGAGTGGTCCTGGCGGCCGGTTTTTCCACGCGCATGGGCCGTGACAAAGCGCTTCTGCCGTGGCCCCCAGTGGCCGAAGGAACGCCAGTTGCCAACACCTTTCTGGGAGCTACCATCGACCTTCTGCAGCCCATCACCGACCTGGTCATCGTAGTCGCCGGAAGGAACGCAGCCTCCATTGGGCCGGTCACCTATGCGCACGGCGCGTTTCTGGTGGTGAATCCCAATCCCGAGCGGGGGCAGTTCAGCTCTTTGCGGCTGGGGGTGCGGGAGGTCCTGAATCACGGGCGCGACGCTGCTTTTCTCGCGCTGACGGACCGCCCCCCGGTGTTGCCGGCCACGCTGCAAAAACTGCACGACGCTTTTCTGAACGCGGATCCAGAGATATGGGCCGTCGTGCCCGAAGTCCAGCAGGGGGCGGACTGGGTGCATGGACATCCCATCCTGGTCGGCCGCGAAATGATCGAAGCGTTCCTTCGCGCTCCCCTGGACGCCACGGCCCGCGACCTGGAGCACCAGCATCAGCAGCACATCCAGTACCTGCCGGTGGACGACGCGCGGGCCATCACCAACATTGACACTCCGGAAGATTACGCGCGCCTGTCGCGATCGGACATGATCTCCTCGGAGAAGCAGTTTTGAGCGGATCGGACTGCCCCAGCGCAGCGTTGCAGTTTATTGAGTCAGTGCTGGCGCTACGGCCGGCGATCGCGGTCTTCGATTGCGACGGTACCCTGTGGAGCGGTGACGCCGGCGCCGACTTCTTCTATTGGGAGATCGAGCGTGGCATCGTGGGCCGCGAGGTCGCCCAGTGGGCGCGGGCGCGCTACAAGCAGTACCAGGCCGGCAGACTCAGCGAAGAACAGATTTGCGGGGAAATGGTCACCATGAACCATGGGGTCTCTTGCAAACTGTTGCGGCGGGCGGCCAGAGAGTTTTTCTCCGAGGTGGTCAACCGGCGTGTCTTCCCGGAAATGCAAGAGTTGACGCGCCGCCTGGCCGCGCAGGGGTGCGATCTCTGGGCCGTCTCCTCCACCAACAATTGGCTGGTGGAACATGCCGCCCGGCAATTCGGCATTGCACGCCCGCATGTGCTGGCGGCATGCGTTCAGGTGGAGGGGGGCTGCGCCAGCGATCGCCTGATTCGAGTTCCGACGGATGAACTGAAAGCCGTGGCAATTCGCGAATCCATTGGCCAACCGATAGACGTGGCCGTGGGCAACTCGATCCACGATCAAGCCATGCTGGAGATGGCGAGGTACCCCTTCTGCGTCAATCCCAACGAGGATCTGGAGCAGATTGCGCGAGAGCGCGGGTGGCCTGTCTATTGGCCTGCGGGAACCAAGCGGCAGCCCGATTCATAGAGCTAGAGCTATTCCCTGCCTGATGAATCCTCTCAGGAGCATGCACCTTACGCAGTCCTACGGGCGCGGAAGGTCGCGGGAGGAGCGGAAACTCGCAGAAGATGGCGGCGCACTTCGGGCCAACGCTCAACTAGTTTAGCTTTTGGTAGCGACTTCTTCAGCCCGGATTTTCCTTGACAAACCCAGCGCGTGGTTCTATTGTAAATATGAACTTGCTCCCCGGCCGACATGCCGAAAGGCCTCGGACGGGGTTATTTTTTGCGCTCACCCCGACAAGTGCCCACCGAACCCGCTATAAAGCGCGTGGTCGCGTTTATCGACGGCCAAAACCTCTACCGGGCCGCGAAAGAAGCCTTCGGTTACCACTACCCCAACTATGATGTTCAGAGACTTTCTGAATGCGTTTGCCAAGCACGTGGCTGGAATCTGACCCACGTCAGATTTTATACGGGTGTTCCTGATCAGGGCGATGACCCACGTTGGAATAAGTTCTGGGTAGGCAAACTCGCAGTGATGGGAAAAGCAGGAGTTATCGTGTTCAGTCGGTCGCTTCGATATCGAAATGAAAGCGTTACCTTGCCGGACGGCACATTTCATACATTCCTGCGTGGCTCTGAAAAGGGAATAGATGTTCGAATCGCTCTGGATGTTATCCGTCTGGCAAATCAGGGCGTTTACGACATCGGTCTTATTTTCAGCCAAGATCAAGACTTGTCAGAAGTCGCTGATGAAGTTCGAGCCATATCGAGACAGCAAACCCGCTGGATAAAACTTGCGTGCGCTTTTCCTTCTAGCCCCACGCGGCAAAACAAGCGCGGAATCAACAGTACTGATTGGATCACCATAGACCGTGACACCTACGACAAATGTTTAGACCCCACCGATTATCGGTAGCTTGCGCCGCCCGCTACTCCTGCGCCGCAAAGCCGTACAGGTTGTTCTCCAACTCTTCCTCCGGGAGCGCGAAAAGGTCGATCCAGCCCTCCAGGGGCAACGAGTCCACCGGCAGATGATCGCGCCAGATGGCGAAGCGCAAACGAATACGGCTACCCTGCCGAGCGCGAAGCAGGTCGAAGGGAACGCGGAATTCGAAAATCTCGGCGAGCGCCACCTCGACGCCGTTGGTCGTTGAGTTGCCATTGTCAGACGAAAAGCTAGCCAGCTTACGGCGCTCTTCCCCGTTACTCAACACCCACTTTTGCAGGCTGTCTCCCCGCGCATCCGCCGCCAGCCGATACGGTTCCACGGGTGACTTGCGGTCATGCTCGTCACGGCGAACTTCGAAGTTCACCACGAGGCGATAAGGTCCTTCGGGCACGCCATGCTGGAAGTCCAGGCGCCCCGACACCGAATCCGCGTCCAGCCCGGCGAAAACGGCGTCCAGCAGAAACTGCCTGCCGTGCATAGTATTGCTACGCTGATCGGAAGTGTAGCTGGCCGCGCCCATCCACTCGAAGTATCCGCTGACCAGACCGTCCACGCGGGCGCGCACATAGGCGGTCTGCGGAATGTAGCTGGGACGCACCACCCCGGTGATAATCGGGGTGCTCAACTCTTCCGGCGGGACCCCCTCGAGGGCGTGGTACACGTTGGAGACATGCTTACGATAAAGTTCGTCGAAGTCGCGATCGTTGGCCGAGTGATGGTCCGGACCGTACCACCAGTTCCAGTCGCTGCCCTCGGCGATGAGCAACTCCTCCCACGCCAGCTTGCGCTGCGCCTCCGAGACTTTTTGCGCATGGCGGTCGTAATAGTCGCGCGCTTCCGCCAGCAAGTCCCAGGACCGGTTATCTTCGGGAGAACCAATCCAGATATTAAAGTTGGCATTGATCCAGGAACCCGGGACCAGCCGCTGCAAGCTGCCCGAAATCGTCTGCCTTGTGCCGGGCGATGGCCTCGCCAACCGTGACCGCCTCTATTTCCCGGTCACTCTGCAAGGCGTCGTAGAAGCAGCGCAGAAACTCGCGGCCTGATTTTGGGTAATACTCCCACGCGTTTTCTCCGTCGAGGATGATCGATACCACGGCGTCTCGTCCCCGCTCCAGGACCGGGCGCGCGGAATTCCTGATGTTCTCGACCAGGTGGTTGGCAGCTTCCTGGGCGGGCATTCCCGAGTACACAAACCCGATGAGATCGGAGAGGCGATGGTTGCGAAACACCATGTGCATTCGCGTGTCGCCCTTTTCGTAGCGGTAGATGTTGTACAGCCGCACCGCGGCGTCGGCAGAAAGATGGCCACTGACGTCGCGCGCAAAATTGAAATCCAGGGACCGCCCCAACACCCCTTCGTCGGTCGCCATCCATTCGATTCCCCGTCGAGCCGCAAGCATGACGGCCTCTTCCGAGATACTTCCCTCCGAAGGCCAAAGTCCCTTGGGGCGGACCCCGAACAGCGCCCGGTGAGAGTCCAGCGCGCGTTCGATCTGGAAACTGGCGTCTTCGGGACGGCGGAACCGCCGCGTGGGCAGGCTCAGCCCAGAGCTGGACTGCTCGCCCACGTTGGTGTCGCACAGCAACGGCAGGATGGGGTGATAGTACGGGGTGGCGGAAAGCTCGACCGATCCGCGCTGGGCAGCCTCGGCATAAGCGGGTAGGACCCTGGCCAGAATTTCGCGCTCTTTGCTAATGACCAGTTGCTGGTCGCCGAGGCTGAAGTCTTCACCCTTTTGCACCAGCGCGGCGACATCCGGTTCGTCCAGCAAGTACTCGTCGAACCAGGCGAGTTGGGAAAGTACCTGGAGATCGGCGTAATCGCGCGTGACAAAGTAGGCCTCCGGCCCTTCGGGACGATCGCAGGTTGCCCGATAGCGCTCCCACAACTCGCGATAGCGCGGATAGCGCCCAATCATGTTCACAGGGTTCGCCTGGAATAGATATTTCAAGGCGAAGCGCCGGTCTGAGGGCGTTAGGTCTGCGGGAGGCTTGGACACCAGCTCAAGAAACGGGTCGTGCGCCTGGCCCGAGACATAATCCTGTATCTGCGCCACCAACGAAGGGACGAGATTGAAGTTCTGATGGACCTGCGGGAACTCGTCCAGCAGCTTCACCATCCCGTAGTAATCCTTGAGCCCATGGAGCCGGACCCAGGGAAGGCGATACTCGCCCGTGACCATGTCTTTATAGAAAGGCTGGTGCATGTGCCAGAGAAGCACCAACCGAATCTTCGGGGAACTGTTATGACTCATTTAGGAAAAATAGCCGACCAAGTGTATCAGGGCGGTGGCCATCTTGGAACCCGAGCAAACCACTGAACCTGTGCCGGATGCCCCACCCGAGCACCAGTCGATTTTTTGCTTGTTTTACTTGGGCCTGGTCAGTGGAGCGGGCGCTTCCATTATCCCGCCTTCTCCATGATGGGCAGGTTCACATTGCGCTTCTGAACCATCTCAGCCGTGACCTCGAAATCCTTGACACGTTTCTGGCCGGGCAGGTTATACATCAGGTCCAGCATCAGTTCTTCCAGGATCATGCGCAGGCCGCGGGCGCCAACCTTGCGCAACATGGCTTCCTTGGAAATGCAGCGCAGGGCCTCGTCAGTGAAGTGCAACTTGACGTTCTCGAACTCGAACAGCCGCTGGTACTGCTTCACGATGGCATTCTTCGGCTTAACGAGGATCTCAATCAGGGCGTCTTCGTCGAGATCGCTCAATACGCCAACGACCGGGAGGCGGCCGACGAACTCGGGGATCAGTCCGAACTTGATCAGGTCCTGGGGTTGGACCTGCGCCAGCAGTTCGGTATCGCGCTTGTTGCTCTCGGTGAATGCGGCTTCTTTGGCCTCGTCGGTGCGGAACCCCATGGAACGCTTGCCCAGTCGTCTTCCGATGGTGCGCTCCAGTCCGACAAATGCTCCACCGCAGATAAACAGTATGTTGGTCGTGTCCACGGGGGTGAATTCCTGGTGCGGATGCTTGCGCCCGCCCTGGGGAGGAACATTGGCTACGGTACCTTCCAGGATCTTCAGCAAGGCCTGCTGCACGCCTTCGCCAGAAACGTCGCGGGTGATGGAAGGGTTCTCGTCCTTGCGGCCGATCTTGTCGACCTCGTCAATGTAGATGATGCCAGTCTGCGCGCGCGCCACATCGCCATCGGCGGCCTGGAGCAGCTTGAGGATGATGTTCTCCACGTCCTCGCCGACATAACCGGCTTCCGTCAGGGTGGTGGCATCCACGATGGCGAAAGGAACGTCGAGCATCTTGGCCAGGGTTTGCGCCAGCAAGGTTTTGCCGGTCCCGGTGGGACCAATCAACATGATGTTCGACTTGGCCAGTTCCACGTCACCACCACGCTGCCGGTTCATATAAACCCGCTTGTAGTGGTTGTAAACCGCCACCGCGAGTTTCTTCTTGGTTTGCTGCTGCCCGATGACGTACTCGTCGAGGAAGGCCTTCACCTCGACTGGCTTGGGAAGCTGGTTAGGAGTGGCGGCGGGGTGAGTTTCCGAGCGGTCGTCCTCCAGAATGGAGTTGCAGACGGCAACGCACTCATCGCAAATGTAGGCCCGTGGATAGTCGGTGGGAGACGAAATCAGCTTGGCGACGGCGTCTTGAGACTTGTGGCAAAACGAACAGCGCAATACTTCGTCGGAACCAGTTCTGGTCCTCACGGAAAAACTCCTTTACCTCACACGCTGTCAGCCGGGACTCGGCGTCTCCGTGCTGCATTTCCCGTTCGTCCGAAACGGAAGGAGCCGTGATGCCCCTTGCAAGAAGTCCGCCGCTATCGGCCATCGGCAACCTTCCTGGAAACCATTGAGTGCGACTGCACCTACGCCTATTCAACCACAATTCGCCGCGCTACAAGGCACCCCGGTAACAGATTAGATACAACTTTCGAAGCAGTGCCGGGCAAATTTTCCGCACTAGGCAAGTATTAAGTTGCGCACCTTACTTGTGCTTGAAAATGATGTCGTCTATTAAGCCGTACTCCTTGGACTGCTGGGCGTTCATGATGAAATCGCGCTCCACGTCGCGCTCCACTTTTTCCAGGCGCTGGCCGGTGTGCTTCGACAGCAATTGACTGGTGATCTCGCGCATGCGCAGGATTTCGCGCGCGTGAATGTCAATGTCGGTGGCTTGACCGGAAAGGCCCGACATCAGCGGCTGGTGAATCAGAATGCGCGAAGTGGGCAGGGCAAAGCGTTTCTTGGGCGCACCCGCCGCCAGCAGCAAAGCAGCCATGCTGGCCGCCTGGCCAATGCAGATGGTGGTCACGTCCGGACGAATGAACTGCATGGTGTCGTAGATCGCCATGCCCGCGGTGATCGAACCACCGGGCGAATTCACGTACAGCGAAATGTCCTTTTCCGGATCTTCGGCCTCCAGAAACAGCATTTGCGCGATGATCAAGTTTGCGACATTGTCATCAATAGGAGTGCCGAGAAAAACAATATTGTCCCGCAACAGGCGGGAATAAATGTCGTAAGCCCGCTCGCCCCTGCTGGTCTGCTCAATCACCATGGGCACAAGCATTGTTTGCGGCTCCCTTCACGCTACCGGCCACACTTCTTCCCAAGGGTCGAAGTTGGGGGTGGAACGCAGGCCGCCCTATGCGGACCTGCGGTACAGAGAATCCAGGATCTTCTCTTTGCGGATGCGATGACGAATTCTATCCAGCCCGCCATCCTCCGTCAAACGGGCGCGGACCTGTTCGAGGGTCTGCTTCGACTGGCTGGCCAGCGCTTCCAATTCATGGTCGAATTCCTGGTCACTGACTTCGATCTTTTCCTCGTCGGCAATCTGTTCCAGGATCAAAGATGCCTTGACCTCGCGCAGGGCGCCCTCGCGCTGCCCGGCGCGCAGCCGGGCAAAGTCCATGCGCTTCATGTCTTCCGTGCGCATGCCTTGTGCCGCCAGAGCACGCAACCCACGCTCCAGGCGAAGATCAATCTGCTGGTCCAACATCGCTTCGGGGACCGGGAAATCGTTGCGTTTCACTAGTTCCTCGACGATTTGGTCCTTACCCTGGTGTTCGGCCTCATGGAGCTTCTCCGCCTTCATGTTCTCCCGAAGCCGGTTACGAAGTTCATCCAGTGAAGTAAAGTCAGTGCCCAGCTCTTTGGCGAATTCGTCGTTCAGTTCGGGAACACTGCGGGTCTTGATGGCTTTCACGTCCACTTCGTAGGTCATGGCCTTGCCGGCGAGTCGTTTGTCGGAAAAGTCGTCGGCATACTTCACTTCGAAGCTACGTTGCTCGCCCGGCTTGACGCCGCGCAAGTTCTCGGTGAACTCCGGAATCGTATTCTTTCCGCCAATCTCCACCATGACCTCGTCCACCTCGACGGGCTTGGAATCGGCGTTCTGCTCGCTTTCCTTGGGCGTGCCCTTAAAGCCGACGACGGCAAAATCACCCTCCGCCAGCGGACGCTCTTCTTCCACAGCATTGTAGGTGGCGTGCTGTTCCCGCAAGTTGTTGAGGGCGTTTTCCACGTCCTCCTCGCTCACGTTGGTGTCAAGCCTTGAAATTCGGAGGTCATCGTAGGCGGCGATCTTGAAATCGGGTAGCACTTCGAAGGAGGCCGTAAACTTTAGCGGCTCGCCCACATGTAGCTGAAGATCGGTGACTCGTGGCTGCGAAACCGGCAACAGATTTTGCTTCTGGGCTTCCTGGCGAAAATAACGAGGCACCAGGGCCTCGACGATTTCGTTCTTGATCTCTTCGGCAAAACGCTGGCGCACGATGGAAGCCGGGACTTTGCCCTTGCGGAAACCGGGGATTCGCGCCAGCTTCTGATAGCGGTTAACGACGCTCTCGGATTCAGCGTTGACCACGTCGGCTGGAATCTCGATGGTGATCTCGCGCTTGCAAGGATTGGATGGCTCAGAGGGGGTGGCGGCGTCCGTTTCGCTCGTATTCGATTCAGTCGTCAAAGGAGTTGCCTTCATCTGTGGATGTGGCTGCGCTCGGCCCGGGAATGCAACCGGCGATGAATGTGCGGAACGTGATCCGCGCCCGCAGGGCGAGTTCCTCTGCTTGGGCAGCAACCAGCGCTCATCCGCTAATTGCCACTAAGCTTAAGTGTATGAGAGCCGCGCAGGGTGGTCAAACCGTACGAGAGCTGGCGGTATGGATCCAGCCTGCCGGTTGAAGGCCCGCCGGGATCCGGGCGCTGAATCATTCCATACAGGGCTGACTGGATAAATCTGCCGGCAGCGTCGACATTTGGCCGGTTGTCGCGGGGTGCACCGGGTTCAGCGGACCCAGCAACTCGGTCGCCCGTAGTTGGGTCAGCTCGACCCAGGTTTTCTGCCAGCGCTGAACGACGCATTTGTCAATGCGCGTACCCGGTTTGGGAAATCCGAATCCCTCGTAGAACTCCAGAATGTTGTTCCGCAATGCATCATCCATGTGGTTGAAATGATCGTCGGCCAGTCCGTCGAGCAGTTCCCGGTAGGTCGCATCGGCCAGAGGATATTCGCCGCGCAGGGTCGGTTTACCCGTGTCGAGATCAATATTTGCCGTCTGCAGATCACGATTCTTGACCTCGCCGAGGGCCTTGCCGAAACGATCAATCGTCTGGTCCACGCTCTTGAAATAAAGGTCCTCGGTTTTAGTGGTCGGATCCTTGAAGTCCATTGCGCGGAGCGGCCCCACTTTGGGCGCAACCTTGAACAGGACAGCAAGAAAACGCGCACCCGGCCCCGGGTTCTGGTATCCCGATCCCCACGACTTGTTATAGTCGGCCTTCGAGAGACGATAGAGAAAACGCTGCCGGTTAAAGTTTGGGATTTCGCGCTTCAGTTCGTCTCCCTTGACCAATATGGCGACCTTTGTCATCTCCGGAATGATCCCGCTGACGCTCCGACGATAGGTTCCGATGGCAAGTTGTTCGTTCGGCATCACGTCGGACAGCTTCAATCCGTAGGTGTCGTAAAACGCTCTCTCCAGCAGAGATGCGGGGACCTCAAACCCGATGAAGTTGTGGTAATTCTCCGGCGCATAGCGGCCCTTCGCCACCTGCAAAACGTCGAAGCCGAACTCGGTGCGAATGTGCGCCTTGTGGTCGACGTTGTAGGGCACTGCTGGCCCGTACCGCCTCGCCAGCGCGGGATATGCGATGCCAACCGACAAATTGATGTAGGGATGTCCGTTGATGTCGGCAATGTAGTGGGAGAGCGCTCCCAGAGCGAAAGCGTACTCGTCCAGGTCCTGCGCATCGCTGAATAACGCCAGAACGAAGTCGCCGGTGCGGACATAGTGGGTCAGATCGCTGAAGACCTGATTACCGAACGGATAGTAGCCAATGTCCTGGACGACGCTGCCGCCGTAGGCATAGGCGTGGGCTTTCACCAGCTCTTCCGGGGTGGCGCCAGGGAATCGCGCCAGCAGCAATGGCTGAATCTGCTGGCCCCAGAGCAGATCAATGATTTCTTCGTGGGTCAGTACCGAGTAGCCTGCGCAAAACGGCGCCACTGCAAGTACGCCAATCATCAGCGTGATGCAGAACTTCGCCTGGAACGGGCGCGGAATTGCCTGTCTCATCGAACTTGCCAGCATTCAAATGCGGCCGAGCAATAACAGAATTACCAGAATCAGCACGATCAGGCCCAGACCGCCAGATGGATAATAGCCCCACCCGCGGCTGTAGGGCCAGGACGGGAACGACCCGACCGATAACAGTAACAGAATAACCAGCAGGATAATCAACATTCCTCACAGTCTCCTTAACATCGCTACTTACGAAGATTTTCGGGATGCGACCGGAAGCTCGTAGTTGGAAGCTGTTTGGCGCACTGAAGGATGCCTTGTCAGAGATTGGAATGCTTTACCTGGCTTGGAGGACTCCCACTTGTTCCCCCTTCCGTCGCTACAATGAGAAAAATGACTTCCGCCCTCACCTTGCTAAACCAAGAAGTTGTGACCTGTACCCGGTGTCCGCGTCTGGTGGCCTATCGCGAGCAGGTTGGCCGTGAGCGGCGCCGTGCCTATCGCGAGTGCGAATATTGGGCGCGACCGGTACCGGGATTCGGCGATCCCCATGCCCGCGTGCTGGTGTTGGGATTGGCGCCTGGGGCCCACGGCTCCAATCGCACCGGTCGTCCGTTTACTGGGGATGCGTCGGGAAAATTCATGTATCCCATTTTGCACAAGGTGGGCTTCGCATCGCAGCCCAAGGCCGAACAGCGTGACGACGGATTGAAGCTGATTGACTGCTACATCACCGCGGCCGTGCGTTGCGCGCCGCCCGACAACAAACCGTTGCCCTCGGAACTCGCTAACTGCGCCCTCTTCCTCGATCGCGAACTGCGCATACTGAAGAATGTCAAGGTTGTGGTGGCGCTGGGCAAGATCGCCTTCGATGCCTATCTCAATTACCTGAAGCGGAACGACATCTTGCGGAGCAAGGCGGGATATACCTTCGCCCATGCCGCACGGTATTCGTTGCCGAATGGCTTAATACTGCTGGCGTCGTACCACCCTTCGAACCAGAACACGGCGACGGGAAAGCTGACCGCAGCGATGTTCGAGGCAGTGTTTCGCGACGCTAAGAAGATGGCGGCCATTTCCCTTTGAAAAGGGCCCCATTTAAGTGCTTTAGTAGGATAGCGACTAGCGCCGTCGGGTCTTGTTAGTAACCCCCGTCTCGTTGGGGAATGCCAGCATCGTTTCGGCACTTAAGTGCCGTCACGACCCTACTAGAGCAGGGTCTCAACGGTGGAAAAATCTAAGAACATTATCGCAAAGTCTTGCACTTAAGGTACAACAAAATAGCGATTCTCAAAGGAAACTAACGGAACTCCGATTGCAGAGTATTAAGAACTACGTGTATCGTAAGCGCAGGGTACACGTTCGCGCTACTGCGGGTGGGTTCGGAACCTCCGCTTGCGCAACCTGGCTAGCGACAGACGGTTTCTGGTGAAGGCGGCAGGGTGCGACGGCGGGCGCTAGGTTTCTGCGGTTTTCCGAGAGAGCTGGGCGTAGGATTTATGAAAAAATTCGCGCTACTTGTCGCAGTATTGCTGGCCGCTGTATGTGCCTATGCCGGTCCAATCCCTAGCCTGAACTCCACCAATCCGGTATCGGTTACCCTCATAAGCTTCCCCGGAGGCCTGTGGCAGAACGGCTACCCTTACACCCTTGGCATGACAGGAGTTACGAACCCAATCGATGCCATGTGCGATGACTATTTGCATGGCGGTTCCATTGGCGAATCGTGGCAAGCCAACGTTACGAACCTGGGCAGCAACGACATGACCTTGACCCGTTTCGCCGGCCAGGAGAACGCCTTGGGTTTGGCTCTTTACAGAGAAGCGGGATGGATTTTGCTGCAGACACAAGTTACGCCTTCGAACTTGTGGATGGACATGAATTATGCGGTGTGGCACATCTTCGACCCGGCACTACAGGTTGGTCAGGGTGCTCAATTCTGGCTGGACGCCGCGATCGCCGAAGCCGCGTTAGGCTATCCAGGGGTGCCTTTCGATCACGTCTTCATCATTACTCCGGTTGACCAGCACGACCCCAATCTCAACGACCCGCAGGAGTTTTTGACCATCGATCCGAAACTGGAGGGTACTCCTGAGCCGGGAACGTTGTTGTTGCTGGCTACCGGACTGGTTGGGCTGTGGAAGCGCAAGCTGTTGAGTTAGATTGAAGCATCACAAAGGCGTTTGGAACCTCCTCCTTCAGTTTCAACTTCAGTGGGCCATTCCAATGAATGGCCCTTTTTTCATTACCACGGCAGAAGCAACATTGCTCGTTTCGTCGGGTAACTCTGTCGGTTCTCGTTCAGTATGATTAGTGACACTTCGATGTGACCTGCCGTCACTCGGGAGCTCCCGCCAGACCTTCGAAAATGAAACAGCCCAACCGCGAGCTGCGCCACCGGAAAACAAAACGCCCACCGCATCGGCAGACACGGTGGGCATCGCCATTCCGACTGATCTCTCACACCATCCTTAGGTGCGTTTGGTATCCACTTCGCGGAGACGGGCAGCCTTGCCCCGCAGTGCGCGCAGATAATAGAGCTTGGCGCGACGGACGTGTGCCGAACGCAGCACGTCGATCTTGTCGATGACCTTCGAATGGGTGGGAAAGATGCGCTCGACGCCCTGCCCAAAGCTCATCTTGCGCACGGTGAAGCTGGGCTGGTCTCCGTGACTCTTGGAAATGACGACCCCTTCGAACGCCTGCAAGCGTTCCTTGTCGCCTTCCTTGATCTTCACGTGGACCCGGACGGTATCGCCGGGCTTAAAATCGGGCAGATCGGTGCGCCGCGTCTTGGCGAGTAGCCGGTCAATAATCGGTGAGTTGTTCGACATTGTTCTTTTCCTTCCGTGTCGCGCGCCTCGCGGCGGCCAAAAATAGCAATTAGCAATTCGGAACTAGCGACTTCACGCTCTTCCCTGCTCAGCCTCAATCTCGGCCAGCAGCTTGCGATCCTCTTTGCTCAAGTCAGCATCGCGCAACAAATCAGGACGATTGCGCAACGTCTTTTGCAGCGCGCTGCGGCGCCGCCACTTTCGAATCTCGTCATGGTCCCCGTTCACCAGCACCTCGGGAACCTGCATCCCGAGAAATTCTGCCGGACGCGTGTAGTGCGGATAATCCAGCAATCCGCCCGAGCCGCACGTGGAACTCGGCGGCTCGCCTGAAACCTTTTCTTGTTCGGCCACAACCGACGCGGTGAACGACTCCTGCTGCGTCGAGGCCGCGTTGCCGAGCGCGCCAGGAATCAATCGCGTCGCGGTATCGACGATAATGGCTGCGCCTAACTCCCCACCGCTCAGTACGAAATCGCCAACCGAGATTTCCCGATCGGCCAGGTGCTGGCTCACCCGCTCATCCACGCCTTCGTAACGTCCGCAGATCAGCACCACGCGGTCGCGCGTCGTCAAGTCCTGCGCAATCGCCTGCGTGAACAACTCGCCCTGGGGCGAAAGCAGTACCACGGTCTGGCGCGAATCGTGGCGCATGCGCTCTTCGCGGGGCGAAACTTCAAGCGATTCGAGACACTCGAATATGGGCTCGGGCTTAAGCACCATGCCTTCACCGCCGCCGAACGGCCGATCGTCCACCGTACGATGCCGATCGTGGGTGAACGCCCGCAGATCGTGGATGCCAATTTCAATGAGCCCGGCCTCGCGCGCCTTGCGCACAATGCCGTAATCCAGCGGCCCCCGAAAAAAGTCCGGAAAAATCGTCAGAATCTCGAACTTCATTCGGGCCTCCCCAATTCGCGCCCTGGGGCGCCCGGGGATTTGATCTCATTTCCTTCGCTTGCGGCGAACCCCCGCCGACCGCGCTTCGTCGGCTTCCGTCTTTTGCCGCTGTTTCTCGTCCCCACCCAAGGGCGACTCTAACGCCAGCAGTCCCTGGGGCAACTCCATCTCGATGCGCCGGCGCTCGAAGTCAGCCGACTTCAAAAACTCTTCCGCGTACGGAATCAAAATCTCTTGCTCAGCGCCAATTTTCGCTCGCACAACCAGCAGTGGAGCCTCGCCTGCCCCAAACTGCACTTCGCTGACCGTCCCCAACAGTTGCTGGCCGTCTGAATTTCTCATCCAGACTTCGCAGCCGACGACGTCGCTCACATACGTTGCGCCCGCCTCCAACTCGGTCCGCTGCTCGAATGGGACCTGCAATTCCAGTCCGGCAAGCTGCTCGGCGTCGCTGATACTCTCGACGCCGGCAAACTTCAGCACCACGCCGCCTTTGTGAAACCAGTGCTCTTCAAGTTGCAGCTCCCGACGCGCACCGTTGGGCGCCAAGCCCGACAACTGCCGTCGCTCTTCAAAGCGCTCCGGAAAGTCGGTGTGCAACTCCGCCATGACTTCACCGCGCCGTCCTTGCGGGCCGAGCACGCGAGCGATCGTAATGAAGTCGCCGGCTATTCCACAATCTCCAACTGATAGCGCTTGCGAGTGCGCAGGCTGGCCGCATTCACAATGGTGCGCAAGCTGCGGGCCATGCGTCCCTGACGGCCAATCACCCGGCCTAAATCGCTCTCGGCCACAATCAGCTCCAATACCGTCTGACCGCCTTCTTCAAAGGCTTCCACCGTCACCTCGCCAGGAGCTTCCACCACGGCCTTGGCAAGGTGTTCCACCAACGCAAGCATGTTCACGGCGCTGTTCGTCATCGCTGAGGCGGCTCCTGACACCGAAAGGTTGCTTCGAACTTTAAGCTTCGACAGCAGTCGGAGCCGGGGCGCTGGCGGCCTTGTCCACCAGCTTCTTCACGCGGTCAGACAACTGCGCGCCCTTGCTGGTCCAATACGCAATGCGCTCACGCTTCAATTCCACGCTGGCGGGATTGGTGCGCGGATTATAGGTGCCGACCACTTCCACCGAGCGGCCATCGCGCGCACGGTCCTTCTCGATTACCACAATGCGGTAGTAAGGTTGTTTGCGCGCACCGCGGCGCGACAGGCGAATCATTAACACAGAGGCTGTTTCCTTTCCTGCACGGCAATGTCCACACGTATGCGCTTTCCCTCCCCAATCTAGTACGACGGATTTAGTTGGGAGCGCTGGGAAGCGCCGGTGGCACAAATTCCCTCAGGCGAGATGATCGAGTCCCCGATAGCGCTGATTCGCGCCTTTCGGGCGGGTGCTCCAGCGAACCACAGCTTCGCTCCACACCCCAAGGGACGCAGCAAGGCGCTCCTTGGACCCCCGCTACTTACACCCCATCAAGCACAACTGCAACGCTTGCCAGGGCCCCGCTACTGGAGGCAAAGACCTATTATTGCTGATCGTTGCGCTCCTTGGCAAGCGAGAGCTGGTGGTAGTGTGCCCCAGCTTACGGGTTTGCTGATTATCTCTCAGCTTCGCCGCATCCGCGGCGACTACCTGCGTAGTCTATAATTACGCGCACTCATGCCCCTAACCTCCGGCTCGAAACTCGGTCCTTATGAAATCCTGTCTCCGCTGGGCGCCGGTGGCATGGGAGAAGTGTATCGCGCGAAAGATACGCGCCTCGGGCGCGATGTAGCTCTGAAAATTCTTCCTGAATCCTTCGCCCGCGATAGCGACCGCCTGCGTCGCTTTGAGCAGGAGGCGCGGGCGGTGGCCGCGCTCAACCATCCCAACATTCTTGCCATTCATGACATCGGCCAGCACAACGGCTCGCCATTTTTGGTCTCCGAGTTGCTGGAGGGGGAAAGCTTGCGGGCGTTGCTCGATCGCGGCGCCCTGCCCCAGCGTAAGACGATCGAGTACGGTGTGCAGATCGCCTACGGACTGGCGGCGGCGCACGACAAGGGGATCGTCCACCGCGACCTGAAACCCGAAAACATTTTCGTCACCAAGGACGGGCGCATCAAAATCCTGGATTTCGGATTGGCGAAACTGGCGCAGAAAGCCGGCGCCGAACCGGACGAGGCCACCCTCACCAGTTCGCACACGGCAGCGGGCATGGTGATGGGCACGGCCAGCTACATGGCGCCGGAGCAGGTGCGCGGCGAGGCCGCCGATCCGCGCAGCGATATTTTTGCGTTTGGCGCGGTGCTCTACGAAATGCTCTCCGGCGCGCGCGCTTTCCGCCGCGGCACCGCGGCGGAGACCATGACTGCGGTTTTGAATGACGATCCGCCCGATTTGTCCACTTCGTCGTCCGATTCCACGCGGCTAGTCTCTCCCGCGCTCGAACGCATTGTGCGTCGGTGCTTAGAAAAAAGCCCGGAACAGCGCTTCCAGTCGGCGCACGACTTGTCTTTTGCGTTGAGCGCGCTATCCGGAAGCGAGGCCAGCGCGGCGGTTCGCGCCGCGGCGGTGGACGCACCTCGCCGAAGGTCGCTATTGCCCTGGCTCGCCGGTGCGCTGGCGCTGCTGGTTGTCGCGGCAGGGACATGGTTTGTGGCGCGGCGTCCGCAGCCCACGACGCGCATGCAGTTTGCGTTGGCGGTTCCCGATGAAATGAACATCAGCCACATGGCGCTGTCGCGCGACGGCTCCATGCTGGTGTTTGTCGCGCCCGAGGAAAGCTCCGCGTTGCCCATGCTTTACGTGCAGCGCATCGGCTCGCCCAGCGTGACCCTTCTGCCCGGCACCCAGGGCGCGAGTTATCCCTTCTGGTCGCCCGACGGCGCCTACGTCGCGTTTTTCGCCAACGGCAAATTGCAGAAAATGGCCATCGCCGGCGGCACACCCCAGGTCCTCGCCACCGCTTTGGTGGCCCGCGGCGGCAGTTGGGGAACCCAGGGTGTGATCATCTATTCCCCGAACGCTGAGAGTTCGATCTGGCGCGTCAACGCAGATGGGTCGGCGATGGCCCCGGCCACGCAGAGCATTAGGACCGCGGACGATCAATCCCATCGTTGGC
The DNA here is from genome assembly GCA_963736385.1 of uncultured Acidobacteriaceae bacterium. GTDB lineage: Bacteria > Acidobacteriota > Terriglobia > Terriglobales > Acidobacteriaceae > Bog-257. The sequence goes on from CAVTOE010000010.1 coordinate 141,315, forward strand.
CCGTCTTTCTTCCCGATGGCAAGCATTTTCTATTCTGGGCGGGAACCTTCGGCAACCTCAAGGACGACCGAGCGAGCGGCATCTACCTCAGTTCTCTGGAGGGCAAGGAGAGAAAGCTTGTCGCCCGCTGCCATTCGAGCTTTGGCTACGACGCCCACAATCTGTTCTATGCAGATGAGCAAAGGCAGCTGGTGAGCATTGGCTTTGACGTGTCTGCCGGCACGGCTTCGGGGAGCACGAGCGTGGTCGCGAATATCGTCGGATTTCAACCCTCCACGTATTGGTCGGCTTTCACGGTCGCCAACAATGGTACGTTGATCTACAACACCAGTGTCGGAGCGGCGCAGTCGGCCCTTACCTGGATGGACCGCTCGGGCAAAGAACTGGGCCACATTGGCAGTCCCGCCATCATGGCCAACCCCACGCTCTCGCCCGACGGAAGTCGCGTCGCCCTCGATATCACCGACCCGCAGGCGAATAACGTGGACATCTGGGTCGAAAGCACCGCAGGAGCTGGCAACTCGCGTTTCACTTTCGATTCGGCAGAAGAGGTGATCGGTGTGTGGTCGCGGGATGGAAGCATGGTGGCTTATCGCTCTGACGCCGACGGCGCGAGTCTGTACCTGAAGCGAGCGACCGGCCTGGAGCGCGAGCGCAAGCGATTCACCGTTCCCTCCATGGACGACATCCTTCCCAATTCCTGGTCTTCAGACGACCGCCAGATTCTGTTCACCCGGCAGGGCGCATCTGGCGAACATCTGGAATTACTGCCGGTGGCGGGCGGTGAGCCGACCCGGCTTCTGACCGGCAATGCGAGCGAGTCGAACGGACAGATTTCTCCCGATGGAAAATGGGTGGCTTATGCCTCCGATGATTTGGGCAATTGGGAGATTTACGTCACGTCGTTTCCCGGCGCGGCGGGAAAATGGCAGGTGTCGCGCGGTGGCGGCACGGAGCCGCGCTGGCGCGGAGACGGCAAAGAGGTCTACTACATCTCGCCAAGCGGCATGTTGATGGCGGTACCAGTCAACGGCGAAAGCATCTTCGTCACCGCCACGCCCGTACCTCTATTCCAGATTCACGGACGCGCCTCAATATCCTCCACCGACGTGTTTACCTATGACGTGGCCAAAGACGGCAAACGATTCCTGGTGAACCGTTACGTCAAGCCCGAACATGTCGCGCCGTTGACCATCTTGCTGAACACCGCCAACGGCGCCCCATCCCCTTAGATGCGACCGCCCTACGGCCCGACTCCTCCGCTGTGGCAGTCGGAGCAGTTCACGGCGGTCAGGTCGCCGATGTCCACCGGATGCTTGAAGGTTTGGGGTCGGCAACGCGGCGACCTGCGTGCCGCTTTCCTGCTGCTCCAGCACCGTGTGGCAGGAGTTGCAGTCCTTGCTGATGACCTTGCCATCCTTGCTGACGTGATTGCCGTCGTGGCAGCGGAAGCAGCCCTGGTAGTAGAAATGCCCGATGTTGTTGGGGTGGGTCTTCCAGTTCACCTTCATGTAGGGAAAGAACGTGGTGCTGTAAATGCGCTGCAGTTCGACGACCGCGCCTTTGATGCTGTCCGCCTTGGCCGAGGCGATCTGCGGATACTTGTCCTGGTAAAACTTTGTGATGTTGGCGGCGATCGCTTTCGCGCCTCGTCCGTGGTCTTGTAGTCGGCGGTCAGCACCTGCAACGCCCTGCTGCTTGATGAAGGGCAGGGTGACATCGATGGTGCGCCCGCTAATCGCCCGGTCCACGGAAACATCGGGCGGCACGTAGATGTGCGTCGGGCGGTTGTGGCAGTCGATGCAGTCCATGCGGCGCTTGTCGGCCTTGTCGATCTGCGCCTGGGTCAGGGAGGCTGTCCTTCGCGATGTACTCGGTCACCTGGCCGTTCTTGTCCTCGATGCGCACCCAGGGAATCACCTGGCGCTGTTCGTCGCTGGCGAAGTAGGTGATCTTGTTGGCGATGTTCATGTGCCAGTGGATGCCTTCGCCGGCCTGTCCGAGCTTGGGATCGCCGCCGCCGGTCTTGATCAGCATGCGGATGCACGCGCGGCGTGTTCTGCTCATCGTCGCCGTAATGAGTGAAGGTCTTGAGCTGCGCCCCCCAGAATTTCTTCGGCCAGTGGCACTGCTCGCAGGTTTGCTGCGCCGGGCGAAGGTTCTGCACCGGCGTGGGGATGGGCCGGGGATAGGTGCCCAGGGCGGTGTAGTAAACCTGGCGCATGCCCGAGAGCTTGGACTTCACGTACCAGCTGGCGCCCGATCCGACGTGGCATTCGACGCAAGCCACACGCGCGTGAGGCGAGGCCTCATAGGCGGTGAACTCAGGGTGCATGACGGTATGGCACAACTGGCCGCAGAAATCCACCGAATCGGTGAACTCGTAGGCCTGGTAGCTGCCGACGGCGCTCATCAGCGCGAAGATCACCACGAAGCTGAGCACAAAGGCGACGGTGCTGCGTTGCGCCGGGTTGTTGAGGTCGAGCCTGGGGAAATGAGGCGGCGCACCTACAGCGCGCAGCCGCCGCCGCCGCTCGATCACCATCCCGATGGGGATCAGGATGAGTCCCAGAACCAGGAATCCCGGCGCCACCATGTAGGCGAGAATGCCGATGTAGGGAGAGGGCTGGCTGGCAAGCAGGTCAATGAGAACCAGCAGAACGATGTTGGCGAAGGCGACGCCGGCCAGCGCCAGGCCGATCAGGCTGATGGGATTTCTAATGAGATTTTGCGAAACTGGCGGATGATCGCGTAGAGGATCCCTCTTGCGTGTCCTCAGTCATTTATTTAATTGTCCCTTCTTAGCCTCACCCCAGTGCAAATCACGCACATTCAGTGTTGCAAATTACCACAATCAAAATCGTATTGCAATCAAAAAGACCCGAACGCGCCGTTTAGCTCACCCCAAAGTTGCAGGCCGTTTCCGGCGTCGCCTCTACTTCCTGGCTGCCGACCGTCTCGTCTTGCTCCTTCACGGCCGCCTTGACCGGCTCCGCTGCTGCTGCTACTTCCTCCGAGCCCTTGGCCTTTTCAATCGCAAGCAGGTCCAGCGGATGCTCATGCTCATAGTGCTCGATCGACATCTTGCCGTCATACCAGGCCCAATTCATGGGATAGGCATCGGGATCGAATATCACTCCGTACAAGTGCCATACGACGATGGCCAGGGTGGCCAGTATGGCTTCGTACCAGTGGATGGTGAGGGCGACATCGACCCACCAGCCCGGCACCCGACCGCCGACCCCGACCTTGAACCAGGCCATCAATCCGGTGCCGGCCATGACGAACATGCCCCACACCAGCGCCCAGTACTCCGCCTTCTCGGCGTAGGTAAAGCGGCGGAACAGCGGACGCTGGTCGCTGTAACCCAGGTAGTAGCGGAATGCGTCGCGTGCGTCGGTGACGTCCTTCCAGTCGGGCAGCATGTCCTTGATCAGGCGGCGGCCGTCCGGGGTCTTGACTGAGGTACCAGAGATGGAACAAGCTGACGCGCGATCAGCACCACTCCGGCGATGCGATGGACGATGCTGCGCACCGCTTCGTTGACGAACACCACCGCCAGCCACGATGACGGATAGTGCAAGGCAAAGCCGGTCAGCACCAGGGTGAAGAAGCTGGTGAGCAGGATAAGATGCTGGACTGCGCTGTCCCAGCGTCATGCGGAACAGAATGCGCGGCTGTCCGATGCGGTGCAGGATGAGCTTCTTGCGGAAGACGATCAGGTTATGCAGCACCATGCCGCCGATCACGCCGATGATCATCCAGATATAAAACTTGCTGATATAGCCGATGACCTTGCTGCCGAAGTCGGCTTTCGCCAGGCGCCGTCAGGTGCACTTTGAAGCTGATGAACTTCTCGTTGGCGCCGGGATGGCACTGGCCGCAGGTCTTGGCCAGGTTGGCGTGATTGATGGTGGAGCGCGGATCGCTGGACGGCAGAATGTTGTGCACGCCGTGGCAACTGGCGCAATTGGCCACCGTGGTGGAACCCATCTTCGACGCCATGCCGTGATAGCTGGACAGGTAGGAATTGACCCGGCCGCCGGGCACGCCAAACTCGTTGGAGAGCCTCACGCTGGCGTGGCACGGGGCGCAGGTGTTCTCCACATTGGCCGCAGCCACCGAGGAATTCGGATCGTTGGGCGCCTTGATGGTGTGAATGCCGTGGCAATCGGTGCACACCGGCGCCTGCCAGTTGCCGCGCGCGATCGCCTGTCCGTGGATGCTTTGCACGTATTCCTGCTTGACGTTGTCGTGGCACTTGGCGCAGGTTGCCGGAACGTTGAATTTGTTGATCGGCGACTTGGGATCGCTGGCGGCCAGGATGTCATGCTCGCCATGGCAGTCGGTGCAGACCGCGGCTTTGTCGGAACCGGCAGCTACCGCTTTGCCGTGCACGCTCTGCTGGTACGAGGTGAAGGGAGCGGAGCTGACTCCGCTCGATGCCATGACGAATTTCTGCCCGTGACAGGCCCCGCAGGTCTGCGGAATGTTGGCCCGCGCTACTTTCGAGTTGGGATCGCTGGCCGGCAGAATCTCGTGCACACTGCCATGGCAGTCCTGGCATTTGGCGACATTGGTGTTGCCTGCCGCCGCGGCCTTGGCATGGACGCCGTGATCGTAGGCCGTTTGCTCGTCGGCATGGCAGGTGGCACAGACCGGCTTGGCCGGCGTGGGATCGTGGGGAAAGGCCTTGATGTCGTTATGGCAATCGGTGCACCCGAAGACACTGTGGATGGAGGCCTTGAATTTCGCGTCATCCACATGCAAGCTGACTGGTTTGCCGTTCTCGTCTTTGGTGAGAGTGGAATCGTTATGGCAAGCCAGGCAGTCCTCGTTGCTCATCTTGGGGGGGGTCTTGGCCACCGCCACACGTGGCAGAGCAGCAAGGCAACAAGAAACCAGACCGCAACGCTTCACCGAAACCCTCGCTTTCGCCGGACCCAGCACCTGTGCCGTGTCACCTATAACCATCGCCGATGAGGACGGGAAAGGGCAGTGAGTGGACTCACGCGCGGGTGTGATTCAGGTCACCCCGGTTGCTTCTCACGCGGAGGTGACGTGGTCACCATCCGCCCGTCCCCGACCAAGGTGGCCCTTGTTCACGCGCTTTCGCGCATCCGAGGGCACCGGCAAGGCTGGCGCCGCGGCTCCCGGATTCCCGCCAATTTCGAACGAGCGTCGAGACGCGGGCCAGGAATTTACCGGACAGCGGCATCGTGCGCTCCAAGAAAGACCCGCGAAGCATCGCGGGCGGCGAGGGAAACTTGGCTTAGACCAGCATAGCGCGTGGGCGGAACATGATGCGCGGCCGGCGGGTGCGTATCATGCCGATGGTGCGAACCCGCTCGTAGGCTCCATGCAGGTCCTGACTCAACATGTGCACGATTTGCAGGCAGACCTCGCGATGTTCCCGCAAGAACTTCAGCAGATCTTTTCTGCGAACGAAAACGACTTGCGAGTTGTCCAGCAATTCTGCCGTGACCTCGTAAGGGGTATTGGACAGGGCAGCTCCCAGTCCCAGCACTTCTCCAGGGCCGGCAATGCGCAGGGTCAGCCGTTTTCCGGTATCGGAGCAAATGGACAACTTGGCCCGTCCATCGCACAAAATGTAAATGCCGCGGACTGGCCGCCCCTCGGCGAACAGGACCGTGCTCCTCGGGTAAGAGGTGAGCGATTTGATCTCGTCGAAAGATTTCAACGACTCCGCGGGCATGTCGCAAAAGAGCCGATCGGGACGGAAATCGCAGGTCAGGCAACTCGACGACTGAATCATGCTCTCCATAATCGAGTTAATACGTCTCCAGACCGCTGCAATGCAGTGATTGCAGTCACCGATTTCCGTGACCTTGTTCACACGGCGCGGGCCAATTGCTCTGCCCAGCCTGGTTCGGAATAGCGGCAGAAGCCATCAATCCACGTCCCGACGCGCCGCTGCGGAAGCCGCAATCGGCAGTAATCACAGCCCTTTAGCTCACTGCGTAATCGCCAGTGCCTTGAGAGCTGCCTTGTTGCGGATCAGCAGAGTTGAACCTTTTGCCTGTACAATCTGCCGCCGTTTCAGATCGGCAAACAAGCGCGTTACGGTCTCGCGGGAGGTGCCGATCATCTGCGCGATCTCCTCGTGGGTCAGGGCCAGCTTCACCCGCGGCTCCGCCTTGGTGGCTTCGCCGTTCTTGGCGCTCCACTCCAACAGCAGCTTCGCCAGTTTCTCTGCCGCCGAGTGCGAAAGCCCGAGCGAGCGGATCTCGCGGCACGCGCTGTTGTACTTTTCGCTCAATTGCTCGGCCACCCGCAGGCAGGCATCGGCGTGTTCCTTGAGAAAGCGCAGGAAATCTTCGCGTTTGACGAAGTTCACCTGGCACGGATCGATGGTCTCGGCGGTCAGTTCGTAGGGTTTTCCGCTCACCGTGGCGCTGAGGCCCAGGACTTCTCCCGGTTCGGCAATTTTCAGGATCAGCGTCTTGCCGTCGGTGGAACAGATGGAGAGCTTGACGCGGCCTTTGCACAGCACAAAAATACCGCGCGGCGTTTGGCCCTCGACGAACAGAACAGCGCCCTTCGGGTAGGCAGTGGCGTATTTGATGGATTCAAATGTCTGCAAGGCCGCAGGCGGAAGATCGCAAAATATGTGCTCGGCCCGCATCTTGCAAGTCAGGCAACTTTCTATGATGTCCAAGCCATATGGTGTAAGCACAACGACCCCCTGTACTTCAAATCGTATCCCCGTGTCATACGGCCGGATCGCGCGTGCAACGCGCCTCCGGGTGGAAACCCTGCCCTGCCGCCGCATTTCCTGCCCGCACTGGCGTGAGTGTCGGCGATCACTTAACGACGTGATCAGCAAAACTGCGGGGAACCCTCATGTTTAGCGCTCGAGCGTTCTGGGGAGGTCGGCGGCAAGTCAAGCTTTTACTCCAGATACAGTCCAGCGGAACACTCCTACCGCACACCCAACAAGTACATAGATCACAACCGTCTGTGACATAGGACGGGGGCGTCCCCGGCGGCAGGGGCCATTTTCGGGCACAGGGGGGCACTCTGGCTGGAAGGTGGGGGACCTTGCAGGCGGCGTCAACATCGACCGGAAGGCCTAGCCGCCTTACCTGACGGCCATTAAGAGGGACGAGGGAGTAGGGTTGCACTCGATTCGGATGAAGCCCTAGGGACCTTTGGCAACGCGGGTTGAGGCGGAAAGCAGTGCGTGCCGGCGTCCGGCACGAGAGTGCCTTGGACTTTCGTAACTAACCCGACCGGGCAATATCCCTGGTTCAGGGCCTATCGCGAGATAACCGCAGAGCTTCACACCACTGTGGGCTGCGGGGCCCTGACCTTCTCCGTGTCGAGCACAACTGCAATTGCGTGTTAATGCTGCTTGGTTTCCGCTGCGGTGCAGGCCTTACAGATGCCTTGCACCTCAATAGTAAACTTTTCCAGCCTGAAACCTGAAGGAAGTTTGCCGCGCAGTTTGACCGGACCCAGCGAATCGAAGTCCAAGTCGGTAATGGACCGGCAACGGATGCAAACCAGATGGTGATGGGGATGGTGATTGGCGTCGATGCGCCAGGAGCCATGATGAGGACTGACCTCGCGCAGCATGCCAGCGTGCACGAAGGTCTTGAGGTTCTTATAAACCGTCGCGAGTGAGATCGACGGCAAGTCTTGTTTTACCTGCTCGTAGATCTCCTCCGGCGAATAATGCCCGGGTCGTGACACCAGCGCCTCGTAGATTTTTTGCCTCTGGTGTGTCGCCGCCAGGCTGTGCTTTTGGCACAACCGGCGAAACTCGTTGTAAGTCTCCCGGCGCATACTTATCAGATGATAATAGTTATTAAAGGATTCAGATGTTTGTGTCAAGGATTTTCACCACGGAGGCACCGAGGAAAATCTTCACCACAGAGACACGGAGACACAGAGACAATCTTGAAGTGTCGTTCTGAGCGGAGGAGGCGTCGGCGACAACAGACGCCTCGGGAGCCGAAGGACCCCTATAGCCGCGCAAACGATACAATCAACCCTTCATGCTCCTTCGACGCCTCTGCGTTTTCTGTGGTTCCTATACGGGCCGGCGTCCGGCTTATCGTGCGGCCGCTGAACAGCTCGGAGTATTGCTGGTCGAGCGCGGAATCGAACTGGTCTACGGCGGCGGAAACATAGGCCTGATGGGCGTTCTCGCTGACACGGTTCTGGCGCTAGGGGGCCGTGCGATCGGCGTGATTCCCGAATCGCTAATGGCCAAGGAAGTTGGCCATACTGGCCTGACGGAGTTGCGCATTGTGAACTCCATGCACGAGCGCAAGGCGCTAATGTCGGATCTCTCCGACGGCTTCATCGCGCTTCCCGGCGGCTTCGGCACACTCGAAGAATTCTGCGAAGTGGTGACCTGGTCGCAGCTAGGCCTCCAGTGGAAGCCCTGCGGTTTGCTTAACGTCGAGAACTATTACGCTTCTCTGCTGGAACTGTTTGACCACGCCGTGCGCGAAGGATTCTTGCGCGAAGACACCCGGAGGTTGGTGCTGGACGACGAGGATCCGGCGCGACTGCTGGAGAAAATGGCAACGTTTCGATCTGAACCGGTTGCCAAGTGGATCGAGCCGGAAGAGCGGTGAGTTTGTTTGGTTTGGGCGAAGTGTGTGAATCAGTTCACTTGTTGGGAATCAGTCTGGTGTTTTCGTACTGGCTGAAGACGGCATTAGCGCCCTCGTGCGCGGGGGTTCCTGCCAGCAACTGCTCTTTACGATAGACCAGGCTGCTGGCATTGTAGGTTGCCAGCTCGAAGCCATGACCGTGCGTGATGGCGTCGGTGGGACAGGCTTCCACGCAATAGCCGCAAAAGATGCAGCGGTTGTAATCGATGTTGTAAACCTTGGCGTAGCGCTCGGCGCCGCTCACCCGTTTCTCGGCCGTGTTCTCGGCGGCTTCGATGTAGATGCAGTTCGAGGGACAGGCGGCAGCGCAAAGGAAGCACGCAACACATTTCTCCAGTCCGTTCTCGTCGCGCTGCAGTACGTGCATTCCGCGGAAACGTTCCTGAAACATCGCGCCCCTGGTGGGACCGGGACCATCAGGATAGTTCTCCACTGTGGTCGGGTTGAACATTTCCCGGAAGGTGACGCTCATGCCCTTGGCGATCGCCGCAATGTTCTTAACAATTCCCATGATCGTTTTTCAGTATAACAATCCGGCCAGTGTGCTGCGCCTACGCGACGAGCCGGCGCTAGCGGGCTGTTCCGGCCCGCCCGGTCAAACCTGCTTTCAGCGCTTCGAAGTGGTGTTGCGTGTGGCCGGCCGCAATGTACGCCAGGGCGCGGACGGTCACTGGATTTCCATTGGCAATACCAACGCGCGTTTCGGCCTCATCAGGCAATGAACCAAAGAGAGCGATGGTCGCTTTGCGGATGCTCTCGAATTCGGCGAGCAGGTCGTCGAGGCTGCGGGAGTTCGAATGCGCTTCGCGGACGTAATCGTCCTGCTCGAAACCGGGCAACTCGGTTGCATCGCCGCGAGCAAAGCGCAGTGCGCGGTACGCTTGGACGCGCTCGGCGTCGCACAAGTGCCCAAGCACCTGCTTGATACTCCACTTCCCCAGAGCGGGCGCCGCATTGGCCGCCTCGTCGGAAACGCCCGCCAAGAGTTGGCGATAATCTTCAAGCTGCTTGGCGAGAAAATCGAGGACTGGGCCCTCGGGAACACGGGCGATGTAGTTCTTGTAGTACTCGGCGTATTCGGAACGATCGGGACGGGTAAGCATAGTTGCAGCCTCTAATTAGTCAGTCACGATTCGCATTCGTTTCCTGGCGCGCGAGCCGGATCCGGAAAGCCGGGCTGCGGTTCCGGCCAAGCCCTTGGCGCCATTGTGCGCACGCTTTGCATCAACAATTTCGACTCTAATCCGCTTCCCCACGGCACGCGCAGCTTTGGCAACCGCCTCCAGACTGACGCCGACGTATGACGGATTGAGCAGGCGATCCACTTGGGTGCGGCTGGTCCGCAGTCGTTCAGCCATGTGTTTCTTAGTGACCTGCTTCTGGTTCATGGCTCTCTGTAACTGCCAGGCCAGTACGCGTTTGATCGCGACCGCTTCCGCGTGCTCGAGCAGGCCTTCCTCTTCCAGAAAACTGTCGAAACTGGAGCCGCTGTGGTCGATGGTTCTTCGGCTGCTCATTTTGGCTTTTTCAACCCTTTCTCATGTTTGGCCTTGTTGGCCCTGGCAAGACTCAAATCCTCAGTTGGCGTTTCCCGGGTCTTCTTGATGAAGCCGTGAAGCAGCACCATTCGCTGCTTCGTATCGATGTAAAAAATTACCCGAGAGATTCGATTCCCTGCTAGGTTTGTGCGGGCCTCAAACATGCCACCACCCAGCGGCCGCGCAACCGGCATTCCCACTGGCCAGCCAAACTCAATAGTCTTGATATCTTCTCCGATGCGCTGCTTGTCATTCTTGCTAAGCGTCCTGAGCCAGTCGCGTAGAGGTTCGCCACCCGTCTCCGTGCGATAAAAAATCGCGGGAACTCTCTTCTCCGGCCCTGGCCTCCCTGTCGCGATCGAACCTCCTGTTAACCGTGTACCATATACGGTACATCACAGTCCGAAGAATTTGCAATCTGGCACGGCGACAATCCTCACTCCAACCCAAACTCCCTCCACCGCTTCGTTACCTGCTCCTTGGTTTTTTCGTCCATCCGGATTTCGTCCGGCCAGGGGCGCGTGAAGCCTTCGCTCGGCCATTTGCGCGTGGCATCGACGCCCATCTTGGAGCCGAAGTCGGGCAGGCGCGACGCATGGTCGAGCGAGTCCACCGGGCCCAGCGTGAACTGGATATCGCGCTCGGGATCGATATTGTTCAGCACCTTCAGCGTGACGTCGCCGAGGTCCTGCACGTCCACGTCTTCATCCACCACCAGAATGCATTTCGTGGACATCGCCTGGCCCAGCGACCAGATGCCGTTCATCACCTTGCGCGCCTGGCCGGGATACGATTTCTTGATGGAGACGATCATCAGGTTGTGGAAGATGCCTTCGATCGGCAGGTTCACGTCCACAATCTCCGGGATGGTGAGCTCGCATCAGCGGCAGGAAGATCCGCTCCACGGCTTTGCCCATCCACGCGTCTTCCATCGGGGGCTTGCCGACGATGGTGGTCGAGTAGATCGGGTCCTTGCGATGAGTGATGCACGTGACGTGGAACACCGGGTAAAGGTCCTCCGGCGTGTAGAAGCCGGTGTGGTCGCCGAACGGGCCTTCCATACGCAGTTCGTCCAATTGCACGTAGCCTTCGAGCACGATCTCCGACGTCGCCGGCACTTCCAGATCGACGGTCTCGCACTTCACCAACTCGACCGGCTTCTGCCGCAGGAATCCGGCGATCATGTACTCCTCAATATCGGGCGGCGCAGGCACGATGGACGAGAACATCATCGCCGGATCGGTGCCGATGGCGACCGCGACATCCATCTTCCCTGCGACCTGCTTCCCTTCCGCGACGCGCGAGCCGCCACCCGAGCGCGCCATCATGTCCAAGGCGGCGGTGGCGGGATGCGCCTCGCCGGCCGCCGCGGCCCGGCGCATCTGTTCGCGATAGTGCTCGGCTCCCTGCTTCTGACGCTGCCAATGCATACCGGCGCTGCGCTCGTCATATACCTGCATGCGATAGGTGCCGGCGTTGCGTTTGCCTGTCTTGGGATCTTTGGTGATCACCGAGGGCAAGGTAATGAAGCGCCCTCCGTCCTGCGGCCAGCATTGCAGGATGGGAAAGTCGAACAGAGAAAAATTGTCGCGCTTGATGACTTCCTTGCAGGGACCGCTGGAAACTTCCTTAGGGAAAAATTTCCCCATCTCCGCCAGCATGGGCAGCATTTTGATTTTGTCCAGCAGCCCTTGCGGCGACTTCACGTCCATGAAGTACTTGATCCGTTCGGCGATCTCGTCGAGCGAATCGACATCGAGCGCCAACCTCATGCGGCGTGCAGAGCCGAATTGGTTAATCAGCAGCTTGGCTCCGGGATGACCCTTGATGTTTTCGAACAGCAATGCTGGTCCGCCGGGACCATGCTTGCCCCGAGGTCCCCATTTGGAGACCCGGTCGGTGATCTCGGCAATCTCAAGCACCGGATCGGCTTCCGCTTTGATGCGCTTCAATTCTCCCGCTTTGTCCAGCGCGGAGATCCAATCTCGCAGGTCGTAATAGGCCAAGCCAACCTCGCTTCAGTGGCGACCGCACGGAAGCGGCCGCGATATTGCTTGCCATTTCAGAATCGGAGCAACTGACGATTATAGTGGGCAACCCCACAATGCCCGGTCGTCAGGGCAAACGCTGCCTCTTTCCCTGCTTCCTTATCTCGCCCCCGCTGCCGCAGTGGCGCTTCGAATTACGGGCAACGACAAAGGGATTTGGTAGCTGTATGTCTGGTGTACGACATTTAATTCATCCTATATGTCTGGTGCTAGACATTAATTTCCGAACGTCAGAGCGTCCAATGAGATCGCGCTATTACTTCACTAGCACCGAGGTGGCGAATCCGATGCCTCCTAGCAAATTAATTGCCAACAATTTTCCTCTTGCGCTTGAATCTCCGCGCTTAATTGCATAATCTTGAAACCCTTGGGGAGAGCGTCAGCGCAAGTCTTTTGGCGCTCATCGGTAGTTACAGCAAGTAATCCGCTTTTGCAAAGATAGTTTTTGCCGTGAGAATTTTCACCCGCTTCGGCCATCCTTGCAACCCTCATGCCCCTTTTGTGTCATCTTGGCCGCCCACCGTTAAGCATACAATCAAGAAACAGCAGCCGATACTCTATTTCACTCCCAGCAGAGGAAGGTTACTACGCCCGTGACTCGCATAGATTTTCCAGTAGATGAATTGACGCGTCCTCAGTCCGAAGAGGAGATCCAGAGGAAGCTGGCGCAAGAGCGTGCCCGCCTCGCCAGCATGATGGGTCTTGATAATGGCCCCGTCCGCCATTTCCGTCGCCCGGTGGAGAAGCCCTTCACCGCGGAGGAACGCAATAAGGTGACCCTCCTCTTCGGTGGCCTGACCTGGAAACACGAGCGCGTGATTCAGGCGGTATTCGAAGGCTGCGGATATCGCTGCGAGATTCTGCCGGTGCCGAACGTCTCGGCGTTCCAACTCGGCAAGGAGTACGGCAACAACGGGCAGTGCAATCCCACTTACTTCACGGTTGGCAACCTGGTGCAGTACCTCCAGGGCCTGGAAGCGCGGGGGATGACGAAAAACGAAATCATCAACAACCACGTTTTCTTTACCGCCGGCTCGTGTGGTCCATGCCGCTTTGGCATGTACGAATCGGAATATCGCCTGGCCCTGCAAAACGCCGGCTTCGATGGCTTCCGCGTGCTGCTGTTCCAGCAGAACGATGGCGTGAAGGCCGCCTCCGGCGAAGCCGGGCTGAAGTTCACGGTAGATTTCGGCATGGGCATGTTCAATGCCCTCAACCTCGGCGACATCATGAACGAAATGATCTACCGCATCCGCCCTTACGAAGTCTGAAAAGGGCAAGACGGATGAAGTTTTCCAGTCGTCCATCGACACGCTGTGCACTCTGCTGCGCGAGCGCAAACCGTTCGAGGACCACGAGGACCTGCCGGAGTGGATGGCCAGGAAGATTCGTCGCCAACAAGGGCAAGAAGTGGGAGATCTGGGTCAATTCGCTACTCAAAGTCCGCGAGCAGCTCTACGGCAACCCATATAAAGAGGCGCTGGCGGCTGTCCGCGAACAGCTCGCCACCATCGAGGTGGATCGCCTGCGGGTGAAACCGGTGGTCAAGATCATCGGCGAATTCTGGGCACAAATCACCGAGGGCGATGGCAACTTCCATATGTTCGAATTCCTGGAGCGTGAAGGCGCGCAGGTGCTGGTGGAGCCCATCGGGACCTGGGTGATGTACATGATGTACCAAGCCAAAGCGCGCGCCGCCGCCCGCCGGTCGCTCGATGCTCCCTACAAGAAAGTTAAGTGGTATGAGCTGCGCAAGATGGCGGTGAACGAGTTGAAGTTCCGCCAGAAGCAGTGGTTGTGGGGCGTAGGCGAGCATTTCTATGCACGCCAGTACCATCGCGTGGTGGAGGGGTTGGGCAACATCGCCCACCACCTCATTGACCAGAAAGAAATGGCCGCGATGGCCAATCCGTTCTACAACGAATTCGCCCGCGGTGGCGAAGGACATCTCGAGGTCGGCAAGAACGTCTGGTACACCAAGAACCATCTTTGCCACATGGTGCTGGCGCTGAAGCCTTTCGGGTGCATGCCGTCGTCGCAGTCGGACGGCGTGCAGTCAGCGGTGGCCAACCACTTCAAGGAGATGATCTTCCTGCCCATCGAGACTTCGGGTGAGGGCGAGATCAATGCCCACAGCCGGGTGCAGATGGCGCTGGGCGAAGCCAAGGTCAAAGCCCGTATCGAGTTCGAACAGGCCCTGAAGTCAACGGGCAAACGGCTGGAAGACATTAAAGGTTACGTTGCTCAGCATCCCGAGTTGCGCAACCTGTTCTATCCAGTGCCGCACGTCCATGGATACGCCGGCGTCGCAGCCAATTTCGTGCTGCATGTCAACGATCTGATGAACGGCAAAAAACGTCTGGCCCGCGTGCCGGTGGCTCCTCCGCAGAAACTGACGGTGGCCGCCGCCTACGGCGATTAGTGGCACATTGGATGTTTTAGGTGAACGATAAGAAGGAAGGAAGGTCATAGCGCCCATGCCGGAAGTGCAGGTACCAGAAGGTACGCAGGCTGCCCCGACGTTTCGTCTCGATGTGCAGTTACACGACCTGCTCATGAAGCCGCCCGAGCAGCCACGGCTGTTGCCGCCGCCTCCGGATGGCAAAGAGCAGAAGCTGCCAACTCCCGTATTCCCGCAGTACCCCGAATTGATGTCGGCCGCGGACGAGGATTTCTTCCCCAAAAACGGTCGTCGCAAATACAAAGTGAAGCACATTTACCGCGCGGCCAAAGGGTGGGCGTTCCCATTCTTCCGTTCGCGTGTAATGCCGGGCGAGTTCCATCCCATCATTGCCTACCTGTTTAACGAGTGGAAGTGCAACCTCGACTGCCATTACTGTTGGGCCTTCGATAACAGCGTGCGCGGCATGACCGAGGATGTGGCCAAACGCTCCATTGACTGGCTGCACGACACGGGATGCCGGGTGCTGGCGCTGATGGGTGGTGAGCCGCTTCTGCGTCCCGACTTCGCCCACAAGATCGTCTATTACGCCGCCAAGAAAGACTTCTGGATTTATCTGCCGACCAACGCCCGATTGCTGCGGACTGAGGTCATCGACAAGTTGGCTGACGCAGGCGTCGCCACCTTCAACATCGCGGTGGATGCCTGGGATGTCAAGCCCGGACTGCCGAAGGCGATGGTGCCCATCCGCTCGTACTTCGATTACCTGGTCAAGAAGCAGTATAAGTACGGCTACAGCGTCTTCCTCAACATCAATATCTGCCATAACAACATGGACGACGTGCGACAGCTAACCGAACTGGCGCACGAAAGCGGCATTGCCACGGATTATCACATTTGCGAATCGCCGATGACTGAGCAGCCGCACTTCAAGCACCTCTACTCCAACCCGACCTTCATCCGGGAGGAAGACCACCCCATGGTGTGCGAGTTGGTCGACTGGCTGGTGGAGAAGCAAAAGTCCGGCTACCACATGGTCAACTCGGTGGAACGGCTTTCACAGATGAAGGACTTCGTCCAAGGCGAGTTGCACGACTGGGGTTGCCGCGCCGGTCACAATTCGTTGATCGTTCGCGTGGACGGCACACTGGCGCCCTGCTTTCCCATGTACTCGGCAGGTTATGATTGGGGCACGATAGAGAACCATAAATTCGAAAGCAAGCAGTTGAAGGACATGAAGAAAGAGTGCCAGAAGAGTTGTTTTTCCACCCTGAACCATATCCTGGCTTTTTGCTACAACGATCAGCGCGTGATTCGCTGGCTGTTTACGCAGGCCAAGAATGGGTTTCAGGGGGTCAGCGGCAATTTCGGCGACTGACGTATTCCATCGCCGGTTCGATTTTTTTGGGGAGGACTAGTGGGTTCGCATTCTCACCAACACGGGTCGTGCAGCACTGGCGAGCAGAAAGTTGACGTCCAGCTTGACGCCCTTCTGAACCCGACTCCCGCTGAAGACTCGCTTCCCGCGCGCGTTTTGGCCCGCTCGCGCGAGGTGAATGCGCAGTCGGGCTTCAAGGCGGTCTATACCGTCGGCATGGATGTTGGTTCGACGACGGTAAAGGCGGTTATTGTCGATGCCGAAACTGACCAGATCATCTGGCAGGACTATCAGCGGCACGAAACCAAGCAGCCCGAAAAATTGCTGGAATTCCTCAAGCGCATGGAGGAGGAAGTTGGCATTGCTCCGCACAACTGCCGCATCTTCATCACCGGCTCGGGTGGAGGCGCGCTGGCCAACCTGGTCGGCGCCAAGTTCGTGCAGGAAGTTACCGCGGTCTCGCTGGCGGTCGAAAAGATGCATCCCGAAGTAAACTCCGTCATTGAGCTGGGCGGTCAGGATGCCAAGATCATCGTCTTCAAGGAGGACGAGAATACCGGCCGCAAGAAAAAAATCCCGTCGATGAACGACAAATGTGCGGGAGGCACGGGCGCCGTCATCGACAAGATCAACGCGAAGCTCAAGATTCCAGCCGAGGAACTCTGCGACCAGGGCTACACCGGCATCAAGCTGCATCCGGTGGCGGGCAAGTGCGGCGTCTTCGCCGAAACCGACATCAACGGCCTGCAAAAGCAGGGTATCCCGCCCGATCAATTGATGGCTTCCCTGTTCGACGCCATCGTTCTTCAGAACCTGACGGTGCTCACCCGCGGACACACTCTGCGTCCCCACGTGCTATTGCTGGGTGGCCCAAACAGTTTCATCCGAGGAATGAAGGAGGCGTGGCAGCAGAACATACCCCGCACTTGGGAGGAGCGCAAGGTCCAGCTTCCGGAGGGCGCCAAGCCGGAAGAGTTAATCAAGGTCCCGGACAACGCGCAATATTTTGCTGCGCTGGGCGCGGTGGAGTTTGGCAAGGACGAAGAGTCCGAAGTCGGAGCCTACCTGGGTACCGAGTGTTTGGAGGATTACATCTCGGTCGGCCGGCAAGCGGAGAAGGCGAAGTCGGGCGCTGCTGGTTTGAGCACCTCCGAGGAAGAGCTCGCCGCTTTCAAGCACAAGTACACGATTCCGAAATTCGTCGGCGCGAAGTTCGGTGTCGCCGAGACGGTGCGCGGGTTCGTCGGACTGGACGGCGGCTCGACCTCGACGAAAGCTGTGCTGCTCTCGGAAGCCGGCGATGTGCTCTGCAAGGCCTACCAACTGTCGGGCGGGAATCCCATCCAGGACACCATCGACATGTTCGTTGCGCTCCGCCAGCAGGTGGAGTCGCAGGGAGCGAGTCTGGAAGTGCTCGGGGTCGGCACCACCGGATACGCCAAGGACGTTTTGAAAGACGTGCTCAAGGCCGATGTCGCGCTGGTGGAGACGGTAGCGCACACCGAATCGGCCATGAAGTTTTACAAGAATCCCCACGTCATCGTGGATGTCGGCGGTCAGGACATTAAGCTGATCGTTTTGAAGGACGGTCGCGTCAAGGACTTCAAGCTCAACACTCAATGCTCGGCTGGCAACGGCTATTTCTTACAGGGCACGGCCGAGTCGCTCGGCTACAAGGTAGAGGACTACGCTGACATCGCCTTCTCCGCCCACACCATGCCCATCTTCGGCTACGGCTGCGCGGTGTTCATGCAGTCCGACATCGTGAACTTCCAGCGCCAGGGCTGGCGCGGCGAAGAAATCCTCGCTGGACTGGCGAACGTTCTGCCGAAAAACATCTTCCTCTATGTCGCCGGAATTCCCAACCTCGCGAAGTTGGGATCGCGCTTCATCCTGCAGGGAGGTACGCAGAAAAACCTGGCCGCGGTGAAGTCTGAGGTTGACTTTATTCGCTCTCACTTCCACGGCGTTGATCACGAAGCCGAAGTCATCGTGCACGAGCACTGCGGCGAGTCGGGCGCCATCGGCGCTGGTGTGGAGGTCATTCGCCTCTACAAGAATGGCCATCGCACTACCTTCATCGGCCTGGACGCGGTCCAGAACATCGGCTACCGCACTACCCGCAACGAGGACACGCGCTGCTATTTCTGTAAGAACAACTGCCTGCGCACCTTCATTGACGTGACCGTGGGCGAGGTTGAGACCCCTTCGCCATTGCCGGTGTTTAAGTCGAAGGTTCCGCTTCAGACTGGCGAACGGCGCTTGATCATCTCAACCTGCGAAAAGGGACAGGTCGAGGACGTCGGCGCAATGCGCGGCATTAAGGCGGGCTTGGACGCGATCAAGAACGCGAATCCGAATCTTGTGGACATCGCCGCCCGCGAGGTGTGGCGCTCGCGCAATCCGCAGAAGGTTGCCGATCCCCTTCCCGCCCGCGCCTGGACATCGGCTGCCAAGCAACGAATCGCGCTGATGAAGAAGCGCTCCAGCTTGCGCGTCGGAATGCCGCGCGTCTTGAACATGTATTTGTACGCGCCGTTGTTCAGCGCATATCTGGAGAGCTTAGGCCTCGAGCCGGAGAACCTGGTGTACTCGGAGTTCACCGGCCAGGACATGTACCGCGCCGGCGCGGGCCGCGGCGCCATCGACCCGTGCTTCCCGTCGAAGGTCGGCATCCCGCACGTTTACAATCTGATCTTCCAGAAGCACCAGAAGAAGCCGCTGGATGCCATCTTCTTCCCCATGATCGACACCTTGCATCAGCCGCTGAAGAACTGCAGCGGCAGCAATGCCTGCCCCACCGTGACGGCCACGCCGAACGCGGTGAAAGCGGCATTCATCAAGGAAAACGATGTCTTCAAGGAAAACGGCATTCAGTATCTCGATCCCATCGTGAACCTGGACGACAAGAAGCTGTTTACCTTGCAGATGTTCCAGACCTGGGAGCCGATCCTCGGCCTCTCCGAAGAAGAGAACGAGCGCGCGATCGAGGTTGGCTACAAAGCCTTCGAGGACTTCGACGCCAGCCTGCGCAAACGCGCCCGCGAGGTGCTGGACACACTGGAGCGCGAGAACCGTCTGGGCATCGTCATGCTGGGCCGCGTCTATCACCACGATCCCGGCCTCAACCACGAGATCATGGAGGAGTTCCAGAAGCTCGGCTATCCGGTGTTCTCGCAGAGCATGCTGCCCACCGACGAAGACCTGCTCGACCGGCTCTTCGGCGACGAAGTTCGCTCCGGCGCGATCACCCATGCGCTCGACATTCGCGACGTGTGGAAGAACGCCTACTCCGCCAGCACCAACCAGAAGATCTGGGCGGCGAAATTTACTGCGCGTCATCCCAACCTGGTGGCGCTGGAGGTCAGCAACTTCAAGTGCGGACACGATGCCCCCATCTACAGCGTGATCGAGGACATCATCGAGAACTCGGGCACGCCCTATTTCTCCTTCAAGGACCTCGACGAGAATAAGCCGACGGGATCTATCAAGATCCGTGTTGAGACCATCGATTACTTCTTGAAGCGCTACCAGGAAACCTTACTGAAGAAAGCGGCGGCGGCAACGGATCTCGACCGCCAACTCGCCGAGTACGAGCGCTCTTTGCGTATGGCATTGACGCAGAAATCGCGTATGCAGGAAGATATTCCGATGGGATTCCCCCCGTAGCAGCCGAACCGCAACCTGCTACAGCGGCCGGAGACGATTAGCCATGCCCCTAATGACCGACACCAAGAAAGTGATGTTCGAGATCTATCGTGAAGCCGATTTCAGCGGCCGCTACAAGGTGGTGTACTTCACGGAACTGGGAGAACACGACAAGGAAACCGAGATCCAGGAGGCCATGCGCGGGGAGCACGTCTTCGACGGCTTTCTGCTGCATCGCGAGCGCAACCAGGCCAAGCAAGTCGTCGACGAAATCCTGGAGCGGCTAAACCGCGGCGAGGATGTTGACCAAAGCACCATCGAGCAGAATCTGCAGCCGTATCTCGCCTGAGCTTGAATTTCCGACCACCTGCGCAGCCCAAAGCAATCCTTTTCGTCTCCCCACTGGACATGTATATATGCACGGTATATACTTTAGGCTGGGAAGGTGGTGGTGATGAACACAGCTCGTATCTTCAAATCTGGCAATAGCCAGGCAGTGCGCCTGCCAAAGCAATTTCGCTTCGATGTCAGCGAGGTGGAAGTCTTTCGCCGCGGAGATGAGATTGTTCTCAGAAAACCAAAACGCAATCTGGGGCGCGCGTTCGCCGCGCTGGCGGCCATGCCAAGCGACTTTATGTCCGAGGGGCGGCAGGACCCGCCACCCCAAAAGCGGGATGCACTATGAACGCCCGTTATATGCTGGACACGAACACGTGTATATACATCGCCAAACATCGGCCAGCGGAGGTCAGGGCCCGTTTCGAGCGGCTCAAGCCAGGACAGTTGATCATGTCGGCAATTACCTATGGAGAGCTATGCTACGGCGCCAGCAAGAGCAGCCAACAAGCCAAAGCTCTCGCCCAGTTGCAGGAACTGGTCCAGGACGTTCCAGTTGCGGAGCTTGACTCGAGGGTTTCACAGGCATATGGGGAAATCCGGGCAACCCTGGAGAGACAAGGCCAGATCATTGGAAGCAATGACATGTGGATTGGCGCCCACGCCTTGGCCCTAAATCTCACGCTCGCCACCAATAACGAACGTGAGTTTAAACGAATCCCCGTGCTTTCGCTGGAGAACTGGACGAAATAGGGCGGTATCTTGCCTACGATTATTTCTTCTTCTTCGCCGCTTTCCGCGCTGGCTTCTTGAGAGCGGCTTTCTTCCTCGTCGCCTTCTTGGCTGACACAGCCTTCTTCACAGCAGCTTTCCTGGGAGGAGCGGCTTTTTTCGCCGCTATTCTGGTTGACTTCTTTGCCAGTGTAGCTTTCTTCACGGGCTTAGGAACCGATGCCACCACCTTCTTCGCCTCGGGAGCCGCTACAGCTTTCTTCGCTCCTGCAGGCGTTTTTGTTTCCGCAATTGGCGCAGCTACGGCAGGCGCCGGAGCAGGCGCGACCGCCGGGGCCGATGTCCCCTTCGCTTTGCGTCCTCGCTTCGCGGGAGCGGGCAGTTCACTGCCGGGCGCAACCCCTTTTGCCGCCGCGGCTTTGCCGCGCCCTCGCTTGGGCGCTGGTGGCGGCGGGGGCGGCGGCGGTTCATACGGCTTCAGGAAACTCATGATCTCCGTGTGCGACCGCAGCTTGCCGTCGAGCAGCAGCAGGAAGGCTTCTTCCATCAGCTTCGGGATATTCCGGGAGCTGCGGCGTAATTCGCAACTCTGCCATCTCCGGGAACGGCAACTTCTCCTTCATCTGCCGCCACTTGGTGAAGAAATTTTTCAGCTTCTGATCGACTGCCTGTTGTTTGGTGGTAAGGCTGAGAAACAAAATATCTTCCGCCGAGGCGTTCGACAGGACCTTCCATGATCTTGACGGTGTGCCTGCCTCCTTGCTGGTCAACTTCTTGGCCAGATCGTGGGCCCCACCTTCCAAGTGCTTCCACTTGTCCACGAAATCGCGCCGCGGAATCATGCGCTGGATTTCGGATGTGTCCTTGTCGCCCATGCGCCGGGTCAGGAAGTACATCACGATTGGTCCAGCTTCCACCGAGTAGCCGAGCTCATTCATCATCTGGCGCGTCTTTCACCACCTGGCCCAATTCGCTGGCGTCGACTTTGGCCATGCTCCAGTGCGGATGCAGCACCTTCAGCCAGCCTTCTTTGTCCAGCGCGCGCATGATGTGCAAAGGATCATCTTCGTGCGCTAATTGCTCCAGTTCGTAACCGACGGCCCGCTTACCGATATTCTCGATGTAGTTGTTCTCTTTGGCAGTGTCGTAGCGCGCTTGCGTCCGCTCTTCCAGGGGCCAGTGGAAACGTGTGCTCAAACGGATCGCCCGGATCAGCCGCACCGGCTCTTCCAGAAACGCGTAATTATGCAGGACGCGAAGCACCTTGGCTTCAATGTCAGCGACCCCGTTGAAGGGATCGAGCAATAATCCGCGCGAGCCCGGATTCAGCGACAGCGCCATGGCGTTGACCGTAAAGTCGCGACGCCGCAGATCTTCATTGATGGTTGCGGAAGCGATGGCGGGTGGCTTGCCGGGCTTGTCATAGGTCTCGGCCCGAGTCATGTTCAACTCGGCCCGCACGTTGCCTGGCATCAGCAGGTAAAGTGTCCGCAGCTCCTCATCGACACCCTGCACCGATATACCCGCCTTCTCCAGTTCTTTCTGAAGCTTGAGCGGATTACCCTGAATGCTGAGATCGATGTCCCGGATGGGAAATCCGGTGATGAGGTCGCGAATCGTGCCGCCGGTGAGATAAAGATTCAGCCCCGCATGAAGGGCAATTTCCTGCACCAGGTTCACACCACGTTGTTGGTCCGGTGTGAGCCGGGTTTCCATGCTATAGATGTAGTCTGCCATCTAAATGTATGTTTCTAAAGGCGAACTCCAACAACGAACGAGGTGCGAACCAGAGGGTGCCCGAAACACCAGGCCGCTGAGCCGATTCGTCCTCCCGCCCGCTGGATCGGAACTCTTCCTATCCAAAAACTGCTCAAAAGACCGTCGCTAACTCTGCAACTCACTCTTTTGAAGTAACTTAAGGGATTCTTGCACTTGGGTTCGCCGCCAAGCGAACAATAACACAAAGTTGACGATTTGGCTACAAAGTAGCTTCCTGAGGGCAGATTTTGAGTAAAAGTGCGACAATCGGCTGAGCGCATTCGATTCAGCCTATGTCCACCACGCACAAGAAAGTCATCGTCCGCAAGATGGATCGCGACACCGTAAATGGTTACGTGAGCGCTGCGTTTATCTGCTGACGGCAAGCTGGAGTTACTGAACACCGCCGGCAATGTAGTCTCCATCGAGCTACGCGAGGTCAAGGGCGTTTACTTCGTTCGCGAATTCGGCGATTCAGAATCGCTCACCCGCAAGACATTCACTTCGCGGCCTCGCATGGAAGGACTGTGGGTCCGTCTGCGCTTCCGCGACAACGAAACGATCGAAGGCATGATGCCCAACGACCTGCTGCAGGAAGGGACCGACGGCTTTTCCGATTATTCCGCCCGATACGCGCTCCAACACGCAGCGCATTTTTGTTCCCCGCTCCGCCCTGGCGGAAATGACGGTGATCGGTGTCATCGGCGACAAGAAATCACAGCGCCGTGGCCGTCGCCCCGAAGACACGCGCCAGGTGCCGATGTTTCGGGTGAAGCGCTAGCCAGCGTGGGGAGTTTTGCGATCGCGAGATATGCCACTTATGAAACTTGCTGAAATCGCATCTGCGCTGGGCGCCACACTGGAAAACGGGAACCCCGACGCCGAGATCACCGGCGTTGCCGGAATCGAAGAGGCCGGCCCCGGGCAGATCACCTTCGTCGCCAATCCCAAGTACGCCGCCGCCGCCAAGACCACTGCCGCCTCCGCCGTGATCGTTGCCGAGGACTTCCCGGCCATCTCGACCGGCATGTTGCGCAGCAAGAATCCCTACCTGGCATTCGCCAGCGCGATCGATCTGTTTTACCAGTCCCCGCTGTACGAGGCCGGTGTGCATCCCACCGCGGTGATCGCACGCCACGGCCAGAATTGGCAAGAACACCCACGTGGCGGCCTACGTCGTGATCGACGAAGATGTCGAGATTGGCGACGATGCTGTGCTCTTGCCGCACGTCGTCATTTATCGCGGCGCGCGCATCGGCAACAATTTCTTCGCCCATGCGCACGCGGTCGTGCGCGAATACTGCACGCCTGGGCGACAACGTCATTCTGCAAAACGGCGCCATTGTCGGATGCGACGGCTTCGGCTTTGCCCGCGACGGCGATCGCTGGGAGAAAATCACGCAGTCCGGCCCGACGGTGCTGGAAAACGACGTTGAGGTGCAGGCCAACTCCTGCGTTGATCGCGCCAGCATTGGCGAAACCCGCATCGGGCGCGGGGTTAAGATCGACAACCTGGTGCAGGTCGGACACGGCTCCGCGGTCGGCGAGCATACGCTGCTCTGCGCCCAGGTGGGGCTGGCAGGCTCCACGGTGGTCGGCAAGAATGTCATTCTTGCCGGCCAGGTGGGCGTTGCCGGACATTGCAATATCGGCGATGGCGTCGTCGTGACCGCCCAGAGCGGCACCCACGGAGATATTCCGGCTGGGGCGATGGTCAGTGGATCTCCCGCCTTCGACCACAAACAATGGTTGCGGGCGGTCGGCATATTCAATAAACTCCCGGAGCTTGCGAAAGCGGTCCGGGCCATCATGGCTGGCCAGCAAAGGCGACTCTGCCGCTGAACCAGACAAACCGTGATCTCTGGGTCGCCGCGCACTCGTCTACGAGCTTTTTATCAGTGTTGACGACCCACAGGTTACCGTGGTGCCCCTGAGTTGCTTCTAACGGTTTAGCCATGAGCGAAGACATCTCCAACCCGGTGCTCGCCGCAAGCTGCCGGCCCCCATGCCGTAAGCCCGACTCCGATCCGCGTGTTGCTGCTGGACGATCGCGAAGACAACCTGGTACTGCGCTCTGCCATACTGCGGCAAAAGGGCTACGAGGTGGTGAGCTCCAGCTCCATTGAGGAAGCCGAAGCCAAACTGCGACGACATCGATATCGCGGTGCTCGACTACCACTTGGGCGCGGGCAAATTCGGCACCGACGTTGCCGAGACGCTGCGCCGCAAACGTCCCCAGGTCCCCATCATCATTTTGTCGGCGACGCTGGAGCGCAAGTTTGGCGGCATCGCCGACATGCATCTGCTCAAGGGATACAGCTCGGTGGATGACCTGGTCTGCTGCGCTGCGTTCCTTCGAGGGCAAGAAACGCGGCCGTCCGGTGGTGGTCGATGCGCGCGATTTTTACTATTCGCGCATCTCGATGGCCATGGGCGACGACATCGTCGCTGGAGGTCCTGGATCGCGATGGCAACTGGCAGTACGTGAACGACTACTTCGCTGCGATGAATGGACACAAGCGCGCTTGGTTTGTCGGCAAGAACCTGTTCGAGCAATTTCCGCAGCTGGGAGACGAATGGCGCGAAATCGTGCGCACCGTAGCCGATACCCGCGAAACCTACATCGACCGGCGCGGATTTCGAGGCGCCTCCCATCTGCCCGTCGAAAGCCCGCATTGGAGCTGGAACGTTCTGATCTTCCCCATCAAGCTGCATGACGACCGCGATGGCGCGGTGCTACGGCGCGGCTAATCGAAAAGAAGTAAAGCTGAGTGGGGCACCCTCAGGATGGTTGCCTGGGCCACCCGCCGATGTCAAGAGCCGGGTGCCCCATCCTTCTCGCCCGCTTTTGGCGAGAGGGTGGGCACAATTGCATCGGGCCGAACCCTAATTACATCCACTACAACTGGAAATCACCGGCGCTCCGCCGGCAATGCGCTGGCAATGATCTCCGCGACCGCCTTCATCAGCGAATCCCGATCGGCATAACTGTGCGGATCGATGGGCGGGTGAAACACGACAGTTACCGTTCCCGGCCGCAAGGCAAAGCGGCGTCTTCGGCCAGCGCTCAAAGGTCCCCAGCATCGTGACTGGAGACGACGAGCACTCCCGAATCCATCGCCAGGTGAAATGGCCCTTTCTTGAAGGGCAGCAGTCGGCCATCGCTGGAGCGCGTGCCTTCCGGAAAGATCAGCATGTGCAGTCCCTGGCTGCAGCACGGCGATGGCGGCATTCACGCTCTCGATGGCGGCCTCGCGATCGCTGCGGTCCACCGGCACCAGGATCGCCATCTTCATGCCCGTGCCGAGGATGGGGATGCGGAAAAGCTCTTTCTTCACCAGCACGGAACATCGGCCCGGAATCGGCGGGAATCAGGACCGGCGGATCGAGGTTCGAGATGTGGTTGGACATGAAGATGTAGTTGTGTCCCGGTTCCAGAGTTCTCCATCCCGCGAACCTCGATCTTCACCCCGACCAGCCGCACGCCCAAGATGCGCCAGCCGGGTCGCTATCCGGTAAAGCGGCATGACATTGCCGGTGATGAGCGCGTACAGCAGCAGCGCCGGCCCGACGATGAAAATCGAAAGGCCCCAGAAGCGCCAGCAGGATCACGGCGCGGATCAAGGTGTGCCTCCGGCTTCATCGTCGCCGTGGATCCAAGCCGTCCGATGAGCACGCTGCTCCGGAGTCACCACCGGCAGGTCCTGAAGCTCATAGACTCTGCTGCTCGCGCGCGCCCAGCTCGCAGCTTCACATTCCCGTTTGCCCCTCCGATTCTCAATCTCGAAGGTGCACCGTCGCTCCCGGTGGCATCTGCGAGAGTTCGGTCATCGAGCGAGGCGTCGGCAGGCTACTGCCGTTCGATCGCAATCACCCGGTCTCCGGCGGCGATGCCGGCGCGTTGGGCTCGCTGTTCGGTCTCAACCTGGACGACTTCCGGCTGACCTCCGAGGTTTGCCGTCGTGGTAAACCCGGCGCGGAATCCTACCGCACTGTCCTCGCTGACCACCTGCAGGCCGACAAACTCGGAAGAAGTCGTCGTAGGGAATCTCCTTGCACCCCCGCATACGTAGTCGCGGAAAAACTCGGCGAAGCTCTTGCCGGTGACGGCCTCCGCCGCCTGCTCAACACCTTCGGAGTCGGGAAAGAAGCGATGCTGCTTGGCGTAGTGTCAGGTTCATCCACTGAAACAAATCGCGCAGCGACTTGCTGCCGCCTGGTCAGCTCGCGAATGCGCAGATCCAGCAGGACGCCAAGAATCTCGCCCTTGTTGTAGTAGCTGATGCTGCGCTCCGGCGAGCGGTAGAAGGCATCGCCTTCGAACCAGGCGTCGAGGCTCGACTCCTCCGCCGATTGCCAGACGGTGCGCCGGACGCCGCTTGCAATTCGGTAATCTCGCCGAGACGCGCCTGCAGATAATCGCTCTCGTCGATCAGCCCGGCGCGCACCAGCAGCATGTCGCCAACCGTGCTGGTGACGCCTTCGCTGAACCACAGGGCGCGGGTATCGTTCTCGTGCTGGTAGTCGATGGGCTCCAGCGATTGCGGCCGGATGCGCTTCACATTCCACAGGTGGAAGAACTCATGCGCGCTCGACGCTTGCCACCGGCGGCAGGACCGTCGCGCAGGCGCTCCGCGCTGACTTCGATGGCCGTGCCGTAGGCGTGCTCCATGCCGCCTCCGCCGGGCCCGCGCGGAAAGTGATAGAGGAACGTGTATTCGTCGTAGGGGCGGTCCTGCATCCAGTCCACCGCTGCATGGGTGATCTTGCCCAGCATCTCGTCCAGCTTCGCCATGTCGTAGTCGGCTGGATTGCCATCTACCACAACGTGGTAGGTCGCGCCGTCCTGCTGGAAATGCCGACTGGCGGAAGGTCCCGATTTCCGCCGGGCTGTCCACCAGTTCGTCGTAGTTGTGGGCCGCTCCGACCACCTGGCTCGACCTTGCCTGGTTCGAGCGCCTCCCAGCACATGCACATCGCGCAGCGCCCAGGTGGCGGGAACATCCAGCAGCCGCAGGCTCACGGGCTGCGCGCGCAGGGCTGGGAGAGTACATCAGCACCATGGCCCAGTTGAAGAAGCCGTGATCGGCGCTGAGCGTAGCTGCCAAACGGGACCAGGGACGTCGAGATGAATATCGTAGCTGACCACGACACAACCTGGCGGGCGCGCTGATCTCCCATTCGCTGGTCTTGGTATTGCGTACCTCGGTCGCGGCACCCCGGAAGCATCCTGGGCGCGCGACATTCTTCACGTTCGCAGCGAAGTTGCGCACCTGGTAGAGAGCATTCCAGACTGGCATGTCCAGCGTGCGCGTTCCTTCGCCTTGCCGCAGTACGAATGCTGACATGGGCAAGATGCTGCGCAGGATCGGCCAGCGAAACAAAATATTCGGTCGGCTGCGGTTGAGCGCTGGCTGGCGAAGACACAAGTTACCGGCGTGGCTGCCGCACGCGCGCGATCCGGAAAAGCACAAATGCCGATAGCTCGAACAACGCGTAGTGCCAGGCCCAGGCGGCGTCACGCTGTGCGTCGAGACCTCATGCAGGGACTTGAGCCTCGCGGGCAGCTTCTCGTAGATGCCGCCGAAGCCGCCATTGGACAGAATGGCGACCACGTCCCCATTCGCGCAGCTCGGGCGCGATCGACTCGACGATCGCGTCGGCCGTATCGAGCAGCCGCGCCGGTTTGCCGGACGCGCTCAACGTTCGCGATCACCGCGGCGGGATCGAGCCGCTCATGCTCGGGAATGGCTTCCGACTTGAAGATGGCCGCCAGCACCACCTCATCGGCCACAGACCAAGACTCTGCGCCAGTTCGCTCTGAAACACCTTGCGGCGAAGCGTGTTCGAGCGCGGCTCGAGAATCGCCCACAAACGCCGGCCGGGATAACGAGTGCGCACGGCCTTCAGCGTCTCCGCGATGGCGGTGGGATGATGGGCGAAATCGTCGATGATGGTGATGCCGCGAACTTCGGCTTTGACTTCGAGGCGGCGCTTCACGCTGCGGAAGCTGCGCAGCGCCGTCCGCGATCGCGTCCGTTGCAATGCCATAGTTCGCCGCCATGGCTGCGGCTGCGGTCGCGTTCAGCACGTTGTATTCGCCCGCCAGAGAGAAGTCGAAGTCGCCCCAGGCTCACCGTCCCGCAACACCCGCCAGCGTGTCGCGGCAGGAGCGTATTCGACATCGGCGATGCGCCAAGTTGAATTGCTGCTCGAAGCCGTAGCGCTCAACCCGGCACAAAGCGCGGCTCACGCATTCGTCAACGTTGGGATGTCCGTCCCATGCGATCAGAAGTCCGCGCCGTGGAATCAGGTTCACCAGCCGCTTGAACGCGGTCTTCACTTCGTCAAGATCCTTGTAGATGTCGGCGTGATCGAATTCCACCGAGGTAAGGATGACAGCATCGGGAAAGTAGTGCAGGAACTTCGGGCCCTTGTCGAAGAATGCGGTGTCGTATTCGTCGCCTTCCAGGATGAACTCGCGTCCCGCGTCCAAGCGCGAAGGAGCTGCCAAAGTTTTCTGGAATTCCGCCGATCAGGAAACTGGGCGCACGTCCGGCGTGATGGAACATCCACGCCAGCAGCGACGCGGTCGTGGTCTTGCCATGCGTGCCCGCCACCACCAGCCTTTCTCGCCCCGTCAGGAATTCATCGTGCAGCACCTGCGGCATGGATGCGAACGGAATCCGCTGGTCAAGAACGTACTCCAGTTCGCGGATTGCCGCGCGAGATGGCATTGCCGACGACCACCAGATCGGGCCGCGGCTGCAGGTTGCGCTTCGCTGAAATGGCTGCGAGACGGGAATGTCGAGCGATGCCAGAAAGTCTGACATTGGGGGATATGCCGCATTGTCGGAGCCGGTGACCTGAAAGCCACGCTGCTTGAGCATCCCGGCGAGCGAAGCCATGGCAGTGCCGCAAATCCCGATCAGATGGATATGCTTCTGCTTCATGAGTGCGACACGTCGGACGCATGCGGGTTCAGGCTGCACTGCGGCTTCGATATTCAAGGCGACGTTTGTGTCCGACGCTGAGCGTCGCCCGCACACCCAATGGCAGCGTGAAATTCTTGCGGGAAACGTGGCCGGACTTCAGCCCAAACGCGATCGGCACCCGCAAGTCGCCCAGAACGCGCATCACAACATCGCTGAAGCGTGCAGTCCGTCAGCGTCCGCGTTGCCGCAATCGCGCATCTCGCCGAAAATAATTCCGCGCACGCCCTCGAACTTTCCCGCGAGCTTCAACTGCATCAGCATGCGGTCGATCCGGTACGGCGGCTCGTTGCAGGTCCTCCAGGAAGAGAATCGTATCCGCGGTGTGGATCTCGTACGGCGTCCCCAGCGAGGCGCACAACAAAGAGAGACAGCCGCCATAGAGAATACCCTCCGCCCTTCCCTTCACCAGCGGCTGCACTTCGTCCGGCTCAAACTCGCGCTGGTAGGCTCTTGCCGGATGAGACCGCCGCCAACCAGGCCTCCTCGTCAACGCCGTCGGGGCGGGCAAAATCTCCCGCCGCCATGGGCGCGTGGAAGGTGACCAGTCCGGCGCGCATCGCATAAGTAGGTAAGCAAGGTCGTCACATCGCTGCAGCCCGCGAAGTATCTTCGGGTTGCGGCGGATCAGCTCCAGATCGAGATGCGGCAAAAGATAGTTGCAGCCATAGCCTCCGCGTGCGCAGAGGATGGCCCGCACTTCCGTTCTGCGGAACATCTCGTGCAATTCGCTGATGCGCCGCTCCAGCGAGCCCGCGAAATACAGGTCGCGGTCCAGGATCGACGGCAGATAGAAGGGCTGATAACCCATGCGGCAGCAGCGTCGCGCAGCCCGCTTCCAGGCGTCCTGCTGAACTGGAGCCGCGGCCGGCGCAACGATGCCGACCGTGTCGCCCGGCCGCAGGGCTGGAGGACGCAGGCGTCAGGCTTGGGCAGAAGATAGCATCAGGATGGCTTATCTTAAACGAAAAACTCGCCCCGGCAGAGCAGCGTCGCCGGGCCATAGAGAAACACTTCTCCGTTCCATTCCACAGTCTGCACTCCGCCAGGAGCATGCACGCGCACCGGCGACTTCACTTTGCCGGTGTGGATGGAGGCGACAGCCGCGGCGCAGGAACCGGTGCCGGACGACATGGTCTCGCCCACGCCGCGCTCGCAGAACCGCACCTCGATCTCGCTTCGGTTCAATCAGCTTTACGAACTCAACATTCATGCCATACTTGAAGTCGTGATGGGTGGAAATTTGCTCCGCGACGGCCTGCCAGCCCAGCTCAAATTCGGGCACAAAAACCACGTAATGGGGATTGCCCATGGAAACGGGAATGCCGGAAATCTCGCCGTAGGTGAACTTGATGGGAAACTCATCCCCGACCTCGGGCTCGCCCATGGAGCTGCGAAACTCAAAGGTCGTTGCCCGTCGCGCGCCGTCAGGTTGCAGGTCTTCAGTCCGGCGCCGGTGCGAATGACGACCGAGTTGCGATTGTTCTCGGCGCAATACCACGCCGCCACGCAGCGTGTTCCATTGCCCGAGATCTCCGCCTCGGAACCGTCGGCATTCAGCAGCCGCACCCGCAGGTCCGCATCGTTGGCGGGCAGAACCCATTCCACGCCGTCGGCGCCAACGCCGTTGTGCCGATCGCAGATGCGCCGGCTGAACGAATGGATATCGCTCGGAGCATGGACGAAGTCGATGATCAGAAAGTCATTGCCGCAGGCTGTCGCCTTGACGAACGGAATACTGGTCATTTCAGTCGCGCCCGGCAATTGTGCTATTGGCCGTGGTCATCACCAGCGGAAGCTGCTTCAATCCGATGCGCGGATTGTAACAAAGCCGAGGTGTTGGGCTGTTAACTGCAAGTGTGCGGGCGCCGGAGATTGGCATGGGAGTTCACGTGTAGACGTGGGCCGCCATCGATTGTTGGAAACCCTCGCGTGATAGACTGTGACGAAATCGTGAAGCTCGAAGACTACAAGACGGTCCTGTATCGCCAGCCGGACGGCGCGATGGGTTGCGGAAATTCCCGCCATTCCTGGGTGCTACGCCTTAATGCCGACCCGCGAGCAGGCGCTGAGCGAGCTTGGCCGGCGTATTCCAGATGATCGCAGAAGAGTATCGGGAAAAAGGCATTCCGTTGCCCGCCGACACCACCGAAATCGTACATGCCTAGCGGCACGGCCCGCGACTTTCAGAACGCAGCGCGCAAGCTGGGCTTTTCCGAACCAGGCAAACCGGCAGTCACGAGCGTTGGAACCATCCCGACGGACGCGCCGTAACCATTCCCCTCCACGGCGGCCGGGAGATCGGCCCTCCATTGTTCTTCAAGATCCTCCGACAGCTTGGGATTACGCAGGAAGATTTTCAAAACCTGCGATAAGGCCAGCCTTGTTCACGGTCGCCCGCGCTTGTAGATGGTGCAGCGCGATTGGCCGGGAACGCTGATGGACAGCATCTCCGTCAACTCCGCGCGTTGCGGCCGCACCGCCGCCCACACCGGATCGCCCTGACAGGCGACCATGTAGTCCGCGTAGCGCGCCGGATCGAGCAGCGCCCAATCCCAGTCCGGATGCTCAGCCTCGGAAATGACGCGACGCCACGGAATCCCCGCCTGCTGCAGCGCGCCGGCGTGCTCGGCTCCATACATGAGCAGCGTTGCCGAGCGCGGCAATCGCCTCAAGGTATTTGCCAGAGCTCGCTCCATAACAGTGCGGCCGCGGAATTCGCTTGCGCTTCCCGCAACGTGATCGGGGTTTGGCGATAGATCGATACATAGCTGCCCATCACCAAGCCGATCACGATCACCGCCACACGCGATGCGCGCCGCTGATCGGCTCGACCTTGCAAGATGAAGTCCGCCAACACCGCGAGAAACACCGCGAACACGGGCAGCAGTTCAAGCCCGTAGCGCACGTTGTAATACGAGAATGGATACCACACCGGCAGATAAATGGGCACGCTGCCGTAGGCGATGGAAAGTGCATAGAACGGCAAGCGGGAGCCACAGCAGCAGGAAGAATCCGTAGCGGCGAAAATCCCACACCGCAGCAACCGTTCCGGCCAAGGCCAGCGCAAACAGCGCCTGTCCCCAAGAACTCGGCTCCTATGTTCAGCTTGGCCGATTTCAGGAAGTACAGCGCAGCCGTGAAGCAGATCATGCTGGCCGGGATAGGGCGGCGCACCATGTGCCGTGCTGCGCAGCGCGATGGCTTTGGCCGAATACGGGCCATTCAGGAAGTCAAGTCGCGTACCCTGAGACACTGTAGGTATAGATGAACCAGTAAACGGGAACCAGCGCATTCAGTACCAGAAGTTCGATCAGCGATTTTGTCATCGACTTTCGGTGCGCGCTGTCTGTCACGTTGCCGCCACCAGCGCACGAAGATACACAGAATCACGACAATCGCGATCGGCGCAACAAACCATCCGTCGTACCGCGTGTAGGCCCCGCCAGCCAAAACGATTCCGCAGGCTTCCAGCGCGCGTGCGGGCTTCATTTGCGCTGGCATTACATGCGGCCCGATGGCTTGCGGCGAAGTAGCACGCAGGAATTCGTCGAGATAAACCAGCGCCCAAATGAAGAAGGCGAGGAAGATCGGCTCGTTCATTGCCGTGGTCTGCAGGTAGAGCAGGTTGGGATTGAGCGCGTAGATGGCTGCGGCGAGGTAGGCGGCAAGGACAGTCGCGCGCGCTCTCACCAGTCGAAATATGCCCAGCGTGCCCACGATATACGCCACCATGCTGGGAATGGATCCGGCGATTCCGCTGCGCCAGAGCGCCTCAATCCAAACGAACGGCAGCATGGCAATGTGCTGCAGGGGAAGCCAGACAGTGCCCAATTGCGCGAACGATTCCAGCGGATGCCGGTTGTCCACAACACGGCGCGCAATGTTGATGTGCGCCACGGCATCGCCGTACAGTAGCAGTTGCCGATGGGCGTAGTAGAAGAAAAGCGCCGCGATCGAAAGCGCTCCAATCAGCAGCGTGAAGCGTGCGTCATGGCGCTGTTGACGGTAGCGCTCGCTCAGGGCTGCTTGCTCAACTTTCACGCAGAATCGCTTGTCAGAATAGGTTCACCGCAAAATTTTGGCCATGCGGATGGCAAGAAGCCCGAAGCAGCAGAAAGCACCAGGTTCATTCAGTCCCCTACCCGAACGATCTGCCCCGACTGGATGCCGCGAAGCGCGGCAAGAGCGGTTGGAATGATGGGCGCCAAATCCTCGATCTGATTAGATCGAGCCGTGAGCACAAGCAAGGCAATCTTGCGATTCTTAAGATTCTGCTCATACTCAATGCCCTGGTCAACCGTTACCAGGACATCGAATTCTTTCTCGGCCAATAACAAAAGCGCACCATTCTGTTTTCCAGACCATCCCATCTCCGGCACGGTCCGGCATTCATGTTCTGCGAGCAGCCGCTTTAACGCACGTGGCAAGCACTCGTCAATCAGGAGTTTCATCTCGTCTGAGCAAGGACAAGCTCTTTAGCATGCTCCAGAGCGGCGATGGCTGCCTCGCGGGTCACCGAGGGGAACTCTTCCAGAAACTCGACGAGTGTATGGCCGCCTTCCAGATAATCGAGCAGGTTCTTGAATGGCACGCGTGTTCCGCGAAAAACCGGCACACCGCCCAGTATTTCGGGATCTCTCACGATGACGTCGCCGGGGTAAGCCATTAGTGCCTCCAATCGCAAGTCTGCTTTCCTTGCTATTCTACCGTCCCGAGAACCAGCAAATACACTGTGTTCAAATACTCCGCGCGGGAAAATCAGTCCAGGTGCGTCAGCTCGCGGAAGACCTGAAACCGCTCGTCGATCTCTTCGCGCGTCAGCGACTGCAGCCGCTCGGTGCCAAAGCGCTCCACTGAAAAGGATCCCATAACGCTGCCATAGAACATGGCGTGTTTCAGCACCTGGCGGTTGACCTCGCCCTGCGAGGCGATGTAGCCCATGAAGCCGCCGGCAAAACTGTCGCCGGCGCCGGTAGGATCGCGCACCTCGTCCAGCGGCAACGCCGGAGCGCGGAAGGGATGATGCCCTCCGGCAAATTCCCCGTCGCGGAAGAAGATGGTCGCGCCATACTCGCCGTGCTTGATGACCAGCGCGCGCGGCCCGATTTCCAGCACCTTGTGCGCGGCCCGCGGCAAGCTGTTGTCGCCGGCCAGCATCTTGGCTTCGGTGTCGTTGATCAGCAGCACGTCCACCCGCTTCAGCATCTCGTCCAGGTTCTCGCGATGGCCGCTGATCCAGTAGTTCATGGTGTCGCCGCCCACCAGCTTCACGTTCTGCATGGCGTCGCGCACCCGCGTCTGCAGCACAGGATCGATGTTGGCGAGGAACAGGAAGTCGGAGTCGTTGTATTCGGCCGGAATCTGCGGCTGAAAGCTTTCGAAAACGTTCAGCTCGGTATTCAGCGTCTTGGCTTCGTTGACGTTCTCGCCATACTCGCCGGTCCAGTGAAAGGTCTTCCCTTTCGCATGCTGGATGCCGCGCGTATCGACGCCGCGACTTGTTCATCACGGCTTCGTTCTCGGCGGTGAAGTCTTCGCCGACCACCGCGACCACGCGCACATCGGTGAAGTAGCTGGCGGAAAGCGAAAAGTAGGTGGCTGCGCCGCCCAGAATCTTCTGGCGCTCGCCGTAAGGAGTTTTCAGGGTATCGAATGCGACCGAACCGACGACAAGAATGGACAAATCCTATGTTCCCGCTTTCTGTTCGGAGTTGAAATACTTGCCGACCAGCAGCTTCAGGCGCTCCAGCGTGGCGGCTGGCACAACGTTCTTCTGGGTGATGATGGCGTTCTTCAGCGCCGAACCGCACTTGCAGCCGCGCGTCTTCGGCATCGCCGTCACCGCTTCGCGCACCACGTTGCACGCGTGCTCCGCGTTCTTCAGCAGCACGCGCAACGATCTGGTCCACGGTAACGTGGTCGTGCTCCTCATGCCAGCAGTCGTAATCGGTGACCATGGCGACGGTGACGTAGCACAGCTCGGCCTCGCGGGCCAGACGGGCTTCGGTCAGGTTGGTCATGCCGATCACGTCCATGCCCCAACTGCGATACAGATTGGACTCGGCCTTGGTGGAGAACTGCGGGCCTTCCATGTTCAGGTAGGTGCCGCCCTGCTTCACGTTCACGCCGGCGCGACGGCAGGCCGTCGGCGAGCACCTCGGCCTCTTCCTCGCAGATGGGATGTCCAAGCCCGACGTGTGCGACCAGCCCATCGCCGAAGAAGGTGTCGACGCGATGGCGGGTGCGATCGACAAACTGATCGGGAATGACGAAGTCAAGGGGGCGGTGTTCTTCCTTGAGCGAGCCGACGGCGGAGAGCGAAATGATCCGCTCGACACCCAAGCTGCTTCATGCCCGTGGATGTTGGCGCGGTAGTTCAGCTCGGTCGGCATGAAGCGATGTCCGCGACCATGGCGGGCGAGAAAAGCGACTTTTCGGCCGGCCAGCGTGCCCAGAACGTAGGCGTCGGAGGGCGCGCCAAACGGGGTCTCCAGCGCCACCTCGCGCACGTCGGTCAGCCCCGGCATGGAGTACAGACCACTCCCGCCGATAATGCCAATTTCCGCTTGCTGCAACAGCCTCTCCTGGCGAATGGTGTGCAAATCAACGATTATACAAAACGAAGCAGGACGACCCGATGAGCAATCGGCATCAGTCCCCCGGCTCGAAGCGATATCCCACCCAAGGCTCGGTGAGGATGTATTTCGGCGAGCTGGCGTCGGGCTCCAACTTCTTGCGCAACTGGCCAACGAAGACCCGCAGGTATTCGTTTTGCTCGACGCTATTGCTGCCCCACACGGCATTCAAGGATGGCGCGGTGGGTCAGCACCTTGCGTGGATGTTGCGCCATGTACACCAGCACATCGAATTCCTTGGGCGTGAGCCGCACTTCCCTGCCGGCAACCGCGATGGAATGTGCGTCGAGATCGATATGGAAGTCGCCCAGGTCGATCTTGGTTTGCGGCGCACTGGCGGCTGGGGAACGCCGCAGCGCGGCGCGAATTCGCGCCAGCAGTTCACCCGTGCTGAAGGGTTTGGTCACGTAGTCGTCGGCGCCCGGAGTCGAGCGCCTCAATCTTGCTGCGCTCTTCGCCGCGCACCGAAAGCACGAGAATGGGGACCTGCGACATTTTGCGCAATCTGGCGGCACAGCTCGATGCCATTCATGTTGGGCATGGCCAGATCGGTGATCACCAGGTCGGGGGCGAAGTCCTTCACAATCTCCAGCGCGGTTTCGCCGTCGTTGGCCACGCGGATCTCGTAGCCTTGCGCATTCAGGCTGGTGCGCAGCACGCGCGTGATTTGCGGCTCGTCGTCCACCACCAGGATGTGCGGGCGGGTGTGCAAAGCAGTTGTCAGTGGTCAGTGGTCAGTTGCCAGTCTCAAATTCACGATCCCAACACTGTCGCTTGAATATTAAGGCATATCTGTACGTCCGGTTAAGACTCTTTTAGGACATCTAGTTTTTTCTCGTGCCCTAGCGCAGCCGAATGGGTGGGCATGTCAACTGACAACTGGCTACCGGCCACTGGCAACTGCTTCAATTCGGCTGCTGCTTCACAATGTGAACATCCACCGCCGGGGCGTCGCGCAGAAAGCGATGCACCGCCGACATGAACAGGTACTTGCGCCAGCCGCTGGTTGCCGAATGTCCGAAGATCATCTGCGTGATGTGCTTCTCGCGGACGAACTCGGCCATGGCCTGGGCCACGTCCTTGCCCTTGAGCCGCACGATCTTCGCGCCAAGGTTCTCCGCAAAATGAAGGTTCGCCTGCAGCGAACGCTGCCTCTCCGGATCGTCGTCATCGACCCCGGTATCGACATACAGGACGAACAGTTCGCCGTTGATGGCCTGCGCCATGCGGGAAGCGCGGGCCACCAGATACTGCGCCGCCGGATTGGAGCTGACGCCGACCGCAATGCGCTCCGCCACATTCAAGTCGCGACCGGCGCCGCTTCCGTGTCGAGATACGGTTCCAGGCTGCGGTCCACGACCTGGGCTACGTGGCGCAGAGCGATTTCGCGCAAGGCAATCAGGTTGCTGGGGCGAAAAAAGTTGCCCAGCGCGCGATCCACGCGCTCCATGGGATAAATGTCGCCGCGGCGCATGCGCGTCTGCAGCGCCTCGGGCGTGACGTCCGACATCACAATTTCGTCCACTCGCTTCAGCACCCAGTCGGGCACCGTCTCGCGCACCAGCACCCCGGTGATTTTGTGCACCATGGGCGTAACACTCTCCAGGTGCTGCACGTTCATGGTGGAAACCACGTCGATCTTGTTGTCGAGCAGCTCGAAAACATCTTCGTAGCGCTTGTGGTGCTTGCTGCCCTCGATGTTGGTGTGGGCCAGTTCGTCCACCAGCGCGACCTGGGGATGGCGCGCCAGAATGGCGTCCACATCCATCTCTTCAAAGAGTGTGCCTTTGTAATCGATTTTCTTGCGCGGCACGCTTTCCAGGCGCGAGGCAAGTTCCTGCGTCGCCTTGCGGCCGTGCGTCTCGACCACGCCGATCACGACATCTTCGCCGCGGCTTTGGCGGCGGATGGCTTCACTCAGCATGGCATAGGTCTTGCCCACGCCCGGCGCATAACCGAGAAACAGCTTGAAGACACCGCTCTTCTTTACAGGAGCGGTCTCTTCCAGCCATTGCTCTGGGGTTTTTTGCATCGCGCCACTATTCTGCGGCAGGGGGCTGAAAAAGTCGATTCGATACAATCATGGCGTGAATCCGCAACCATCGGAAGACGGGGCAGATCGCGCTGCGTTCCTCCGCCTTCTCTCCGCAGCGATTGAAAGCTGCCCTCTACCACTATGCCGTCGCGATGGGAACTATCGCTATCGTGGTGATTGCGTACCGTCGTTTGCCTGACGTGAATCCCACCACCGTCGCCCTGACGTTTTTGCTGGTGGTGCTGCTTGTTAGCCAGCCGCTGGGGACTGACCGTCGCAATCACTACCGCGGTCGTGGCCACCCTGGCATTCAACTACTTTTTCCTGCCGCCGGTCCACACCTTCACCATCGCCGAACCGCAGAACTGGATTGCCTTGCTGGCGTTTCTGGCCAGCGCCATCGTGGCCAGCCGGCTCTCGGAGCGGGCCCGCCGCGAGGCACTGAACGCCACGCGGCGCCGCAAGGAAGTGGAGCGCCTGTACTCCCTGAGCCAGCAATTGCTGGCGACCGATAACGTGATGGAATTGCTCAACTCCATACCTCACTACGTGCGCGATGCCTTCGGGCTGAAGGCGGCAGCGATGTATCCTGCCCAAACGCAAGGAGGTCTATCGCACTGGCGTTGACCATCCCGAACTCAGCGAGGAGCAACTGGAGTCGGTAAGCGGGCGGGGCGAATTGGTGGTGGATGAGAGAACGGCAGTTGTGTTTCGTTCCGCTTGCGCATCGGAGTCAGGCCGGTGGGCAGCCTGGGACTGGAAGGCGCCGTCCTGTCGCGCGAAACCCTGGAGGCGGTCGGCAGCTTGATCGCAATTTCCATCGAGCGCGCCGGGCGCGGTCGAAACTCTGACCCGCGCCGAAGCTGCCCGCGAAAGCGAAAAGCTGCGCTCCGCCCTGCTGGATAGCGTCACCCACGAGTTCCGCACTCCGCTTACGGCCATCAAACTCTCGGTAACGACGCTGCTCTCAACCCCGCAAATCGAAGCTGATGAAAGAAAAGATCTGCTCACCGTTATCAACGAGGAAACCGACCGGCTCAACCGCCTGGTGGGCGAAGCGGCCGAGATGGCGCAGCTTGATGCCCAGCAGGTGGAATTGCGTCGCGAAACGTATACCGTTCGGCAGGTCGTCGAGACTGGCGCTGGAAAAATCGAAACAGGCGCTGGCGGGGCGCGAAGTGAAGCTGCACCTTCCCGAGTCGTTGCCCTCCGTCCGCATTGACCTGGAGCGTATTGCCGAAGTGCTGGTGCAGTTGCTGGAGAATGCGGCCAAGTACTCGCCTCCCGGAACGCCGATTACCATTAGCGCTGAACCGGCTGGCAAAATGGTGGATCTCAGCGTCGCCGATCGCGGTCCCGGCATTGACGATATGGAGCAGTCGCTAATCTTCGAGAAGTTCTATCGCGGACGCGACCAGCGTTATCGCGTGCAGGGCACAGGCATGGGCTTGGCAATCGCGAAGGCCATCGTCGAAGCTCACGGCGGGACGATCGGCGTCACCTCACAGCTCGACAGCGGTTCGGTTTTCCATTTCACGGTCCCGGCGGGGTAGGAAACAATTAGCAATTAGCAATTAGCAATTAGCATTTAGCATTTAGCATTTACCCGTCAGCACCTAGCCATTACCTGCTGGTTGCTAAATGCTAACTGCCGCTCTCTAATATCCTCTCTCCTTGTCCACCACCCAAAGCAGCGTATCGCCCGCCAGAAATCGCCGCAGGTTCTTCGTGTAGTGCTCGTAATGGCGCTCCCACATCTTGTCCGTCAACCCGGCAATGTGCGGAGTAATCAGAACATTCTCCATTTCCCACAGTGGAGACTCTGCTGGGAGCGGCTCCTCGGTGGTGACGGACCCGGCTCCGCTGACTTCCACCAGCCCGGTGCCGCCACCTTGGGCTCCGATCCCGGCGTAACCATCGTCAACCCGCCCGCCGGCCGATACATGCAGCTCGCCGTGACCCTGGACGCCGATCAGCAATTCGTCGCGGTTGGTCCATGTCGATCCGGCGCCGGTGACCGTGGCCATGCCCTGCGTGCCGGCGGTATTGCCAAGGGTGCCGCTGTCGGCCGACACGCCGCCGCCGGACTGGATCGTGAGCGTGCCTGCGCCAGAGTTGCCGACGACGAGCGTTCCGAAGTCGTTCAATACGCTGGCGCCGTTCGAGACGTTCAGCATTCCAGTCCCTGCGGTACCAACGCTCGGACTGCCAATGCTCAGGATGCCGGTGTTGCTCCAGGTCGATCCGGCGCCGGTGACGGTGACGGTGCCATTGGAGCCCGTAGCACCGCCAATACTGCTAACGGTACCACTGGAGACACTGCCACCCGCTTCGATCGTCAGTGTGCCCGTGCCTGCGACGCCTATGCCGAGGGAATTTCCGTTTGTATCCCAGCTCGAGTCAGTGCCGGTCACCGTGACACTGCCAAAATGGTTAGCGCTTGCGGCGACGAGTGCTTGTTGACTCATAACGCTGCCACCAGCTTCGACGTGCAGTTCGGCATTGTTTCCGTCGAGGCCAACCGTGAGAGTTCCGTTATTGACCCAGCTTGAGCCGGCGCCGGTCACCGTCACGCCGCCGCTGGAGCCCGCGCTGATTGGCGATGATGCCGTCACGATTGGCGACGGTGCCGCCGGCCTGGACGGTCAGACTGCCAGAGCCCGCGAAGCCCACATAGAGTTCTGCCGCGTTGATCCACGTGGAACTGGCGCCGTCGACCATCGCGGTGCCAAAGCCAAAGGAAGTCAGGCCCAGTGCTGAATCGCCTTCAAAGCCGCTAAGGTGCAACATACGCCCTCGCTGACGTTCAGATGTCCTGAACCGGTTCGGCCGATGATCAGTTCGTGCGCGCTGCGCTACTGCCCGTCAGTGTGAGCGTCGTTAATGTGCCGCCGTTGATGTTCAATGTACCCACGCTTGAGTTGTCGCCGATCGTGGCGGCGACGCCTTGGAAGGTGTTCAGCGAGACGGTGAGGACGGCTTGATCGAAAACCGACTGGCCAATGATGATGCCGCGGAGCGATTCGTCAAGGGATGTGTTCTTCACCGAGTAGGTGTCGTCCGTTTCAAGGAGCGGATTCGTGCCGTCGGCCAAGGTGACCGTATTGCCACCTACGATCAGTCGGTCGCTGACATAGTTCACCGCTGGTACGAATGAGAGGTGGCCGGGGATCGTGACCATGTAAGTCACGCCCGAACCGCGGTTGAGTTCGGCCGTAACGGCCATCGTGGCGCGCCCGCCGTCCATTTGGCGGGATCGCTGAAGTTGCCGCTGGAATTGGAATTCCAACTGGTGGTGGCGGCCTGCGCCGAGGGAGTCAGTGCCCACATCACGACCAAGGTCAACAACCAACGCACGATGAGCGGTTTCATGGCACACTTCTCTGGTGCAGATTGCCCGAATTTTGGTGAGGCAGTCGAAGAAACAGTGTAAGGCGTGCCGCTGCGCCGGCTAGGGCGACGACGGCCAAGAAGTCCGTGGCAGGTTCGGGGATAGCTTGGGCTGTCGCTTCCGGCGGTTTGGCCGAAATGGGATCGCCACACGTCGTAATCTGTGGCGCTGACAGTACCAGGCGTCGCGTCGTTCAAAAGGATGCCGGGCCCGGTCGGGCGGTCGCGCGACACCGTGTAGTCAGCTGCATCAACGATACCGTTGACATTGTAATCGCCGGCCAGCGCGGAGTTTCGGGCACGATCAAGGCCGTGCGGAAGTCGCTTGGCCCGGCCAGAAAGCGTATGAACGATGGCCCCATCACGGCCCGCGCCGGATTGAATGTGCCGCCGCCAAATTGTTGCACAAACTCGTCGTTCAATCCAGAGTCGCTGATATTGCCTGGCCATCTCCAATTCAAGTCCAAATCGAAAAATGCGAGGCCCGGCCCACCGCTGGGAAAACCACTTCCTCTCATCTGGAAAGTGAAGTTATCTCCGAAGGCATTGGTGACGTAGTTGGAACCCGCCAAGTCAAAGGTCCCCATCGGGTGCCAAGTGCCGGCATTGAGCGGACGGGCGGCGAGCGAAAATGAGACAGCAAGCGCCGGAAAACTGCCGGCACCAATCGAGCTGTTGTGATCGGTCACGCTTTGATCGATCGTGTAACTGATCTCAAAAAAATCAGTTGGCACGATCTCCGTGATGCCATCATCCACCGCCACTACCGTGACCGAGAATGAGTGGTGTATCAGAACCACGTCGCCGGCCCTGGCCGATGAAGCAAGACCCACAAAGATCAACGAGCCCAG
The DNA here is from genome assembly GCA_963736385.1 of uncultured Acidobacteriaceae bacterium. GTDB lineage: Bacteria > Acidobacteriota > Terriglobia > Terriglobales > Acidobacteriaceae > Bog-257. The sequence continues at coordinate 183,708 of CAVTOE010000010.1, forward strand.
CGTCGCAAGTCGTTGCATAGTTGTCACCGCTAGTCGCCCAAATTGTGGGCCGCGTGGCGAGGGCGACCACTAACATACCGCCACCGGGCTTGGGAAATCAATTGAGTCAGGAATAACAAACCACCGTTTTTCGCCGAGCAACGCGCTTGCGAGCCCTGGTAAGGACGTTTGCTAATTCGCCCTGCATAGTAAAGCGAGCGTCGCGGTCAAGCGAGGTCAGCACGTTGCCGCACAGGCCGCTTCCCGTGCCACTTCCCTGCGATGATGAACTCGGTCCGCCGCTTGATTTGACAGGTAGATCGTTCATTTATGTGCTCCAAACTGGCCGTGCGTAACGAGTTGTTGAATTCCCCGTCGGATTCACGTCCTTGATCGCGCTGGCATGGTCGATGGTCTTCTGTCGCATTTCGGCATAGGTCGGCGCATGTCAGGGCTCGAAGCATTTAGCAATCACCCGCACGGCGACCTAATCGAGCAGATGCTGACGGTCCCCACTGGCGTAAATTGATGTCGAGCATAATGGTAAGGCCACGCCGGTCGTTGTGGCGACTGCCCTTCCCGGCCCCGCAGCACTCGTTAGACGCGATTTTTGGAAACGATTAGCGTCGACGGCCAGACGACACATACGTCGCACGGAATTTGACTTCCTACGTGGAGCGCCAATGGGGGATGTGTTAAAATAGGCCGCTGATGTATTGCCGAATTCAAGCACTTCGATGCGACGTGCCGGTTTCCTTTCTTCGTCGGCGAAATTGAATCGTATCACTCATCCAGCGTTGAATGAACTGGCGGCCATCTATGGATTCTTTTGTCTGGCCACTCAATTGGCGGTCGCCGTTTCTATGGTTGGGAACACTGCTCGCATTCTCGTCGGTTACTGTCGTTCGAGCAAATAGCGCACCGTCTTCGACAATCGCCTCGCCCGACGGCAAAATCGCCGTCACGATCAATCACGATGGTGCATTAACCTACGCGCTTCGCGTCGACGACCGCGACATCCTCGCCCCTTCACGGCTTGGATTAACATTTCGCGAAGGCTTATCGCTCGGCGACGATGTCGAGTTAATAAGTGCTTCGCCCCGAAGCGTGGATACGACCTGGGAGAACTCAATCGGCAAACGCCGCATGGTTCGCAATCACTTTAACGAGTTAAGTCTTCTGATGCTGGATCGCGCAACCAAGAAAATTACATTTCAAGTCGTGTTCCGCGTTTTCGACGACGGCGTCGCGTTTCGCTACGTGATTCCGGTGCAGAGCGACATGAAGGAGTTTGTGCTGGACCGCGATCTAACGGAGTTTAGGTTCCAGTTTCCCGGTGATCGCGTGTGCTACGCAGGCGAACATGAAAAGAAGTTTCGTTCTTCGCAGGAGTGGCAGTTCCGGAAGCAGAACTTGTCGGATATCAAGCCGGATTCCGTCAAGGGTTTACCAGTGCTGGTCCAGATGCCAGCTATCTGGGTCGCCATCGCGGAGGCCGATCTCTTGAATTGGCCCGGCCTATGGATCGCCGGAGCCGAGAAACGCCGGACGATGAGAAACCATCGGATGCGCCGGTGACGCTTGTATCAAAGCTCTTGCGACGGCTCGACGGTCAAGGGCTTGTTAAGGCCGAGACGCCCTGCCAATCTTCGTGCGCGCCTGATGCTCGCTCGGCAGCCCGGCCAGCTGATCGAAAGCGAAATCATTCGCAATCTTGCCACGCCGTCGAAGCTTGGGGACATATCCTCGATCAAACCGGGCAAGATGGCTTGGGACCATTGGTGGACGGGCGACACGATCATGGACACCGCGACGATCGAGTCGTACATCCAATTTGCGGCCGACATGGGCTGGCCCTATCAGCTTGTCGACTGGCACTGGTACGGCGATCCCGACAAACCCGAAGCCGATATTACACAAGTTGTGCCAGAACTCGACATGGATGCGGTCCGCAAGTTCGCCAAAGAGCGAAACGTCCGACTCTGGCTCTGGCTCCACTCGAACGACGTCGATCGCAACGACGCATGGAAGAAAGCTTTCCCGCTCTACGAAAAGTGGGGCATTGCCGGCGTGAAGATCGACTTCATGGACCGCGACGATCAGGACATGGTCAATTGGTATGAGAAGATCACCAAAGCCGCCGCCGACCATCATCTCATGGTCAATTTCCACGGCGCCTTTAAAACTTCCGGCTTGACCGCACCTACCCGAACCAGATAACCCGCGAAGGCATTCTCGGCAACGAGTACAACAGGTGGAGCGCCCAAGTCACCCCGTCGCAGAAAACGACCTTGCCCTTCACACGGTTTTTGGAAGGTCCGGCCGACTTCACGCCAGGTGGATTTTTGAACCGGCAGCTCGACCAATTCAGAATCAATGTCAAGCCGACAGAAGTACAAGGCACCCGAGCGGCGGAATTGGCGCTGTTCGTCTGTCTGGAGAGCCCCATTATCCGCGCCTCCGATCCCCGGACCATAACCGCGGTCAGCCCGGTTGCTGACTTCTTGAAGGCGTGCCAACGGTCTGGGACGAAACCCTCGTGTCGACGGCGCCGTTGGCGAGCAACTGGTGATGGCCCGTCGCAGCGGTGACCACTGGTATCTCGGCGCAATGTCCGCAGGCGAATCCGAGACATTCCCCTCAAGCTCGACTTTCTGGGCAACGGCCCGTGGAAGGTCAAAATCTGGGAGATGCCCGACAGCGATCTTAAATGCCGAGCACTTGACGATCGACAAACAAACCGTCGCCGGCGGCGACGCGATCACGCTCGAATTGGCTCCTAACGGCGGTTGCGTCGGACGGCTCCAGCGGCAGTAATTCTGACCTCAGAATTGGCTTGATTTGCCCTTCTTCTGCGACCCCATTTAGGGCCATCCTATTATCGCCTGAATTTTATCGGCGGCCTTAAAGGCGGCCACCGTTCGGTATGCGAAAGACTCGCATGCTGCTCCGACTGGACGGCGACGACACCGGTCGAATCGGGCACCTGCCGGGTTCCCACGCCCGCCACTTGGTGCCATCATGAAGATTCGTGCCACGCTTGAGCGGGGGACAGTCATCTTCCAGCCAAGGAACCTGCCCATTCGGCCCCCGAAATGTGCCACCTCGATACACCTGGAACGGACACGAATGCTAGGTCAGCCAGCCGCCCCGAAAGCCCGCGCGGCGCAGGCCTTTAACGATCGGCTTGCAGCGGCGCGTCAGGTTCCAAATCAACTCGCTTCGGTAGTTCTCAATCATGAGAATAACCGGTCCCTGGTCGATTCCGAAGTGATACGGCGAAATCCACCAGCCGGTTGGGCAATTCTTATCCGCAAACGTCTGATTAAACGAAGGTTTGAAACCGTACAGGCGGTCTTGGCCCACGTCCATTTGAGCGAAATGGCGAAGCGTCGGGATGACGATCTCCGGTGCAAATGGGAGTGAAGCGACAACGACCCAAGGGGCGACGGTGCCATCATCGGGGCCATAGGGACGCCGCGGGCGATATAGTCGTAGAATTGCCGCTCGATGCCGCTGACCATCCGTTTCACATTGCCCGGCCCGTCGCAGGCAGTGAAACCCCAGCAGTGTTTGCCATAGCCCGCGAATTCAAGAGGGTTGCGAATGGCATATTCCTGCTGCACGAATGTCGCTTGCCGGCTGTTTTGGAAGTAGTCGCTGTTGTGTTCCCGCATGAACGCATCGCGAAGGTCGCGGAAATCGATCCACAGGTGCGAAAGCTGATGCGTAAATAGCGGTCCACAATAGAGCAGTTCGCGGCCATAGATGGCTTTCCACTGATAGGTTGCGCAGTACGCGGCGTAGCTCTCGGCCGGCAGCGAGTGCGTCGGTGAACCCAAGCCAAGTATATAGAGCAGCAATCCTTCGTCGTATCCTTGCCAGCGATAGGGAATAAACCCAGTCTCCGGCCGCCAGCCGTGCGTCAGTGTCGCCTCGCCATTGCGGGCCCAATTCCAATCGGCATTGCGATAGAGAGCGTCCGCAAGCCGGCGGATTTCACGTTCATCCTCGCTGTCATTGTCGAAGTACGTGGCGGCCGTGAGCGCACCGGCGAAGAGAAACGCCGAATCGATCGTCGAGAGTTCGCATTGCCATACACGCCGGCCCGATTCGATGTCGAGGAAGTGATAGAAGAAGCCCTTATAACCGGAGCAATTCGCTCCGGGGCCTTGTGGCAAGTCGTGCAGGAATTGCAGCCGCGTGCGAGTGATCTTCGCCGCAAACGAGCGAATGAGCACTTTCCGCTCAACGACGACCGGTATCGACGCTAGGCCATGCCCACCGCGGCAATGCTCACCGGCGCTTCGATTCCGTCTTATCGCGCACCAGGCCATTCGTTGGATTTGTCTCATGCAGGTAATAGAGTAGTGTCGAGAACTGCAGCCGCGACAACTCCTCGTCGGTGGGCGCGTCGCTGCGGTCGTTGACAAGCAATGGAGGATCCGGCATCGCAGTTGCTCAATCGCCAAATGAAAATGACCACGAACGGAGTGTATTCTTTGGCTGATCACGGCCCCAGCTCGCAGAAGCGGGCCGCCGCTTCCTTCTTAGCCAACGCGTGAGTCCGCGGCCGGGCTTGCCGAGGACGCCAAACGACACTAGTGCATGGTCGGTGTTAAACGCAGCGATTTTTATCGCGACTTAAACGCGCAGCTTCACGCTGGCCGCGGAGTCATTGACGATGTAGCAGGCCACCGAGTCGCCAAGCGGGCAAACCACGTCTTCTACTGTCATGGTGTTTCCTTGAGCCAAAGCTTGATGCGTGCCTCGATTTCATCCCGCACCTTCCGAAATTCTTCAATCGTTGCCGATGAATCACCGACGAAGGCGGCGGGATCTTCAAACGGCCAAAACATTGGTCCATGATCATCCCGGGGAACACGTGGGGACATTTCTCGTTTGCATTGGCACACACGATGGTATGAGATGGGCGACCAATAACCGGCCAAGATACTGGCTAACGTTCTTGGGCTCTTGACCGCGAATGTCGATGCCTTTTTCGCCCATCACTTCGACGGCCATCGGGTGAACTTGTTCCGCCGGCTCAGTGTCCGCACTGTAGGCCGTAAATCGATCGCCCCCCCAACTGACGCAGGAATGCCTCGGCCATTTGGCTCCGACATGAATTGCAAGTACACAGAAACAGCACGTTGGGTTTCGTTGCCATATCAGCAGGACCTATGTACGTCGCTTCGTATCGTTGGTGCCGGTCGCTAAACGCGATACTCCTCGCGGAACGCCCTAAGCAACTTCTCCTCTTCCTTCGTCAGTGGCTGTTCGTTTTGCAGGTTGAGATTCGTCCCGCCCAGACAATCTTTTGCCGTCGCGTCCAGCGTCTCGTACGGCTCGTTCGGGAGTACCTCCTGCAGCGGGGCCATGGTCCGCTGATACCAATCCACTCTTCGCCGGATGACCTTGGCAAGGTCCCCGTTCCTCAACAATTTCGCCAAGTACTGCGGGTGCATCTGCTCGATGTTGTCCAGGACTCGGTTCACTTCGTCGCTGCCGTGTGACAGGTTCAGATCATCTGTGTCGCGTTGTATCGGCGTGTTCATCACGGCGCACCTCTGGCTTTGGTGCGGCGATCGCGTGCACCGCTCTCATTCTGGCTGCTTGGACCGCGTCTGGCGAGACATCGGCTGGTTCGATAATGGACAACTTGTCATCCGTTCGTCACATCGACGGTGCAGGTCTCCTCGTCTTCCAACGCCCGTTTCTACCTTCAATTGGCCCTCACGGTTTCATCTCCCCTCCATGGGTGCCGGTCGCTATCGCCCAAGTCGCCGATTATCATCGACGGTGTCGCTACTGATGATTCGCTACCCAGATGGAGACCTCAATGACGACCCTGGCCCTCGCACTCAAAGACGAAATTCGCCGCCTCGCCCGTAAAGAGATCAAAGCTCAAACCGGTCGTACTGCTCGGGCAGTCGCCCAATACCGCCGCGAAATCGCTCGACTCAAACGCCAGCAACACGAACAGGAAAAGAAGATTGCCTTCCTCGAAGCCCAGGCCCGCAAAAACCTACAAGCCCCTGCTGCCGTCGCCGAGCTGAATGGAGAAGCTCGCTTCTCAGCCCGCTCCGTTAAAGCTCAACGCCAACGCACCGGCCTCTCCGCCGCCGACTACGCCAAACTTGTCGGCGTGTCTTCGCTGACGATCTACAACTGGGAGCAAAACAAGACCCGCCCCCGCGACGAACAATTCGCTGCCCTGGTCGCCCTCCGCGGCCTCGGCAAACGCGAGGCCCAAGCCAAACTCGAGCTCCTCGCGGCCGCCGAACGAAAGCCGGCTCGCAAGACCCGCCGCCCTCGACGCAAGACGTAGTGCGGCGGTAGCGAAACGAGATGCAGACCGATTTGAGAAAGGAAGGCCTCCATGTCCGAACCATTGCTTTGGATTCGTAACCACCACGCCCCGGCGTGCGGCGATCCGCCGATCGTCAACAGCGATGATCCGACCGTCTACATCGGATATTTTGAAAACGAACACGGCGAGCAATGGATCTTCACTTGCGACCACACCGCCCGCCGAGTCGAGCTGCGTGGCGGTGACGCCGGCTGGACCAAGACGTGCGCCGTCACGCAGGCTGGCGTCGAGGCACCGCCTGACCTAATCCTGTCGCGGACCGAACAGCTATGGTTCTCGGCCCTCGCCTGAGGGCGACAACCGGTTTGACGGCGATGCCAAGCAGTCGATCGCGTCCGGAGTTTCGATGACCACCTAACACCCGATCTCCCTGGGGATCGATGGCCACCGTGTCTCGATCAACGCCCAGGTGCCGGGCTACTTCAGATAGGGTTGCCACCGCGGAATCCAGATTCAGTTCCTGCTAGAGATGGTACGCCGCAAACGTTCATGGTTCATGCCTTGCAAACGGAACCACTGCAACTACCTCATGCTCCGCCAATCCGGCAGCCCTTGCTTCATGCTTTTCGTGGTCGTGGTTGCGTCGAATTCCTCCGGGTCAAACGCCCCGCCGATCGACTCCAGCATGTCCTCGTGTTCCTCATGCGTGGGATTGCCGATGGCGCCGAGGAAGTCGGAAGCCCAGACCCCACCGCAATCTTCCGGTGGACAGGCCCGTTCACCTTCCAGGCACAGAGGGAAGTTGGCTTTCGGATCATGGAAGGGCTGCCCTCGAACAAGAGCTCGTGTTCCCAGCCGTCGCCGAAGTCGTACTCGTAGTCGAAGACAAAGCGTTGGCCGGTGTTGGGCAGGATTGCGCTCAGCAAGGTCCTCGTTGAATCGACGAACTCGAGATCCTCGAAGGGGTCCTCGAGGAGTGCGGGATCACGGTAAGGCTGACCCTGGATGTCGAACTGGTGAAGGTGCGAGTTCGTCCGTCCCATCGCCGTCTGGATATGCTCGTGGAGCCTGTCGAGGCTGCATTCCTGACCTGGATTCGCCGCCAGATCGCGGGCTTGGCACCCAGCAACGTGATCTTGAATCGGTACACGTTGGCAGTCGACTTCAGCTTCTTAGGAGAAGCTTTTCTTGCGGACCGCATTCTTAGGAGCAGCTTTCTTTTTCGCAACCTTCTTCTGAGCCATGGCATCCACCTTGGGGAAACTGCGGAACGCAAACGCACAAGGACCGTGGCGTGAGAATACGTCTTCAACACCTACGCATCGCCCCATGATAACGGTTCCAAGTAGGGCTATCGAGGTGGAACTGGCTCAATGCATTCCGGCCCTTCGTTTCGGGCTCGGTGGCCACTCGATAATCCGGATACCCGACCAACTCTTCGGACGGAAAAG
>CAVTOE010000011.1:0-37500 GCA_963736385.1 uncultured Acidobacteriaceae bacterium
CTGGGACGCGACGCATGTGGCCGCTGCGTAACCTCGGTCCGTTGACGGACGAGTATTCACTCACGTCCGACTTCGACAATTCCTGGAGAACCGGCGGCCTCGAGCCGGAAGTGATCGCGGAAGCGCATCTCGATGCCGATTCGATTTTCGCAGGAGTGGAGCGATTCGCAAACGAACGCGAGCGCCGCATCGGCGATCAACGCAAAATGATCGGTTAGCCGAGTGGGCTGTCTGCACTCATCGTTAGTGCGCCCTTTCAGGGCCTGACTTACTTTGGCGCACAACAGCGAATAACATCCGCCATCACTTGCAAAAGCCGGCAAGAGGTGTGCCTCTCACCGGGTTGGGTTCTTGCGTGCCTTGCCGATAATCAAAACCCAGAGGCGGTGGGACTTGATTGCTCGAGCAGCAGGCCGTTGTAGAAAGATGCGACCAGCAGGCGTCCCTTGTAATTCAAGGCGGCGCGAATCGAAACTCCCGCCTCGGGTGTGCTCTGCCAAGTCTTTCCGCCATTCTTGCTCTGGAACACAGCACGAGAATGCAGCGCCGTAGCCAGCAGTCGCTGCCCGATGGGATCGTAGCGTACCGCCAGAACATCGTTCTTGGGAAGGCCACCCAGCATGTAGTGCCAGCGCTGCCCGCCGTCGGTGGAGCGCAGCGCGCCCTGGCGGGTCCCCAGCCAAAGCGTGGGACCGGGTGTCAACGTCAGGCTGTAAACTCCGCTTACATACTTCGGAAGCACCACCGCGGCCCATGTTTTGCCCCCGTCCCGTGAGAGGTAGGCACCCTTCAGGCCGGCCAGCGTCACGGTCCCGTCCTCGTAGCTGTTGACGACGCTAAACTCGCGCTCTCCCTCGACCGCCTGGCCATACCACCTTACTCCCTGGTCCACGCTGATGAACAACCCGTCATCGGTGGCCGCAAACCAGGCTTTCTCCCCCATCTCCAGCGATCGCACCCGCGGGCCAGTAGCAAGGGGAATCAAGGGCTCAGGCGGGACCTTTGTCTTTGCAACAGCAACTTTGCGTTGGGTGCGCTTAGCCGTCTTTGCGGACTTCGGTTTGGGCGCCACCGGTAATGCCTCGGCTTCGGCTGGCTTCGGCTGCCATTCCGGCACCGGCCCCCAAATCATTTTCATTGGCAACCAGGAAGCGCTCAACGACGCCAGTTGGAAGATGCCATGATTGGTGCCGGCGAACAGCGCTCCGTTCTCCGCCTGTTGCAGGCTCAGGATGTCGCGCCCGGCCAGTCCGCGACTGGACTGCCGCCAGCTCTTGCCAACATCATCGGACAGGAACAAGCCGCCCAGCTCCTTGCCATTGGCCACTCCCACATAGAGCCGGTTCGGGTCCTTGCGGTCCACGATCACAGCGCCAACCACGCGATGGGAGAACCCCCGGTTCGAGCTTGTATAGTGCGCGAAACCGTCGTTGCTGGCGAGCACTCCACGGAGGTCGGTCGCCACCAGCACTCGATTGGGATCGCGAGGATCAATCAGCACGTCATTGACAATGAGGTCAGGTGAAGAAACCAGCGACCACTTGGCGCCGCCGTTCACTGTCTTCCAAAGTCCGCCGGTGGTGCCGGCATAGACGATCGAGGGACGCTGCGGGTCCTGGCGCAGCACCCGAGTGCGAATAGCCGAATGCGGGAGTCCCTGCACGCGATGAAAAGTCTCGGCGCCATTGTCGCTCTTGTAGATGCCCGAGCAGGCACTGGCATAGACCCGCAATGGCACCCTAGGATCGACGATGATGCTGAAGACATCGGAATCGTCCAGAATTCCCTCCTTGAGGTTGTGCCAGTGCACCCCTCCGTCGCTGGTCTTCCACGGCAGGTGTCGCGTCCCGGCATAGATGACGTCGGGATTCTGCGGATCGATGGCGACGGAGACAAAATTCCTCAGCGAGGAGTGGTTCTCGATGGCAGCGTAGTTTTCCGGCGAAATACGCTGCCAGGTCGCCCCGCCGTCGCGGGAGCGGAACACTCCATCCAGCGCACCAATCACCAGCGTGTTGTGGTCGCTGGGCGCCATGGCCAGGGCGCGGATCGACTTGCCGTGCACCCCCTTTAGCTCTCGCCAGGTGCGGCCACCGTCATCGGAACGGAAGACGCCGCCGTCATCGTCGTTGAACAGTCCCCACGCCGCCGCATACAGCGTCGCCGGGTTGGTGGGGTCGAAGACGATGTGGTCAAAAACATAGTCGTCGCCCGGACCGAGGTGAGTGAACGGCGCCCACGAACTGCCCCCGTCCTGGGAAATGAAGAGCTCTCCCGAACTGGTACCCAGCAGGATGCGGCTGGGATCGCTGGGGTCGTAGGCCAAGCTGCGCACGTTGCCGCCTTCGGGCCCGATCAACTGCCAATCCGAGGCAAAACAAGAAACGGTGAACAGCAATCCGACGCACAAAAACAGCTTTGCAACAGACCCCGCTTGACTACGCATAGAAAAAGTCCCGTCTGCCTGGCTTGCCTGAAGTGGAAGAAAAAGCAACCCCTCGAGGATCATAACTCCGAGTTGCCCACGCGCGCACGGTCCGAACCGCCAGCGTATCTCTATCCGCAAATTGCCATGCGGGAATACGTCACACATGGCTCAGAAAAAAGCCGGCAAGAGGCATGCCTCTCACCGGCTTGAGTCGAGCTCAGCGTCACCTCCGCTACGGCGCTGGAGGAGCCGCTGGCTGGCCGCTGGCTTGGCCTTAGCTTTGTGGTGCTTGGGAGCAGGCGCCATACGCGACTGCGGCTGCACTGCGGTTTCGTCAACCACGGTACCCTCTTCCATTTGTCCACTGCACAGGCTGCCTTCGGGGACAAAGTAGAAGTGAGTGGCCTGACCCTTGGCGCCGCCCTGACGAGGCGTGACGCGGCTGGCGTCAACCTTGTTCGGGCCGTCCGTGGTCAGGTAGTACTTGACGTTGACCGAGCGCTGTGCACCCAACGTCTGCTCTTTCACGACTTCTTCGTCGTCGGTGTAGCCAACGATGTCCAGCTTGCCATTGGGCATCTGCTGCAACCGCAGAGAAAGTTTGTCGAGCGTGTCCTTGCAGTCGTTGTCCACGCGCCACGGCTTCTTGGGGTTCTTCTCGAAGGTACACTCGCCCCAATCCTCGATGGTGGTGCACTTGGTGACGCCAGGCACATTGACGCTGGCCGTGCAACTGGCGCTCAGGTTGGCGCGTGCGTCCGTCGCCGTTCCCGTCACCGTGAGGGTGTTACCCGCGTCCGTATTGGTCGCGGTCATCGTGACCGAGGTGTCGCTGCCGCTCAGCGTGCCACCGGCATTCGTCCAGCTATAAGTCAACGGCCAGCCCTGGGGATCGCTGGCCGTCATGGTGACGGTCGCCGACTCGCCAATGGCGATGGTGGTCGGATTGGCCGAGCAGCTCACCACCGGCGGCCCCGGCTGCTTCACCGTGAATGACGCACTGCAGCTAGCCACATTGTTCTTGTTGTGCTTGGCATCCGTGATCGTGGCGTTGGCGGTATAGCTTCCCGGCGCCAAGCCTGCGGTGTCAATGGTCGCGGTCGCGGCATTAGCGCTCGACAGCTTGCCGCCCGTGCCGGTCCAGGCGTAGGTCAGGGTATGCTTCGGGTTGAAGTTGGCGCCGGTGGCAGTGACGGTCACCGGTTCGCCCGACCAAACCTCAGCCGGTGACGCTGAACAGCTGGCGCTTACCGGTACCGGCGGCGCGCCGCCGAACATGAACAGTAGGCCGGCTGAGAGCCGGATGTTGTTTTGCTCGTCGGTGAAGTGTTGGGTTCGCAGAAAGTCGGCTTGGATAAGGCGAATTCCAAACCGCTGATTGATCGGAAGATCGATCCCACCGCCAGCTGCCCAGGCAAATTTAGTTTGGCTGAGCGAGCCTCCCGAGCCCACATCGGTGCCCACACCAACGTGGTCTGCGCCAACTAGCGCGTGGATGAATGGAGCGACGTGTTCCGCCCGGTAGGTTAGCGTTGGCCCGAACAGGAAGCTATAGTCATGGACTGAAACGTTGAACGGCGAGCCGTAGTAGCCGCCAAAATCCGCCGTCAATCCAAACCAGCGATTGACGTTCACGCTGCCTTGTGCATTCCAGCCGTTGAGACCTTTTCGGCTGGACTCCGGGCCCGTATCCAAGCTTACGTAGGAATACCCGACGAAGACTTCACCGCGTGGGAAATCGGTCTGTGCGACAAGTGGCAGGTTGCCGAGCAGCAGCATACTGGCCATTAGCAGAGTGGCGAATACGAGAATGCCTTTCTTCATAATCTCTCCCTTTCTCAACTGCGCGATGCTGGCGGTCATATCCGGGTGCAGGACACCTGAACCGGACATCCCATAATACTAGCGTCCTCAGAGAATGGAACCGGAAAAAAGCCCGTAGATTGGGATCGACGAGCGGGTACCTGCGGGCCGTCCTATAGATTAGCACAAGCTAGTATCTACAGCCAGCCAGATCTGTCTGTGACGGCGGTCACTGAGGCATAGGTTAGGGTTTCGAGGCCTGGCCAGTCTGTTCAAAAAAGAACACATTTGAACTTAATGGTGGCATCACTCAGGTTTTAAGGACAGAAGCAAACTCTCGTCGTCGGATGGTGACAAGATCCAACAGGACGGATGTGTCGCAACTTTCAGGTCACCAGCCAGCAACTTGAAGTGCCCACCTTCCAGATGCTGAATGAAGCGACGCTCCGCCCTATACCCAAGTCTGAGACTGGCTATTGGATGCTCGATCAATCGACGATGACGGCGTCCGCCCGCTCTTCCGCCGGGGCGACGCTGGGAACGATGGTCAGGACGTCGGTTTGCACCTTGTCCCACTGCTGAATCAGCAGACCCTTGGCCTCGAAAAGCTCGCGAATCAGGCGCGGTTCCCAGCCCACCACCTCTTCCAGGATGGGAACGAGAATGGCTAGTGCGCTGTCGCTGATCACGGAACGCTTGGCGATGGGCGCCAGGTACTTGTTCTCGGAGACGGCAATGGTGAAACCATCACGCCGATTCACGTGCAGCATGACATGGATGTCGGAGCTGCCGTCGCCGACGTAAACAATGCGGTCAGGCCCGGTCCTCAGGTTCTCGAGCAACTGGTCAATGACGGCGACCTTGCCGTATCCGGCTGTCACCTGAAGAATTCGTTCGATTTCGCCGTGCTTGTTGTATTCAAACTCCGTGCCATAGATATGATCGGCGGGGATAATGCCTTCGAGGGCCGAGCGGATCACTTCCACCGGGCCAGCCGAGATCACGTAGAAATCGAAGTGGTAGCCCTCAACTTCATCGGAAAGGAAGCTGTAGAGCAGGTCAATATTCGGCTTCAGGCGCACCCGCTTGCCGGCGTCGTACAAATGCTCAGGACGAACTTTGGAGCGGAACTCGGGATCGTGCAGCAGCAGGTAGGCGAGTTCGCCGCCTTGCTGCACCAGGTTCAGTTTCGCCATCCCGGTGGCCTTGCGTTCGAATTCTGCGTCCGGGATGCCCAACAACTCGGCTAGGACGTAGCCGGAGTCGTTGAAGCTGAGGGTCTGGTCAAAATCGCTGGCGAATATGAATCGCTTTTTAGGATGTATTCTCTCTATCATGCTTTCGGGGTCGGGTTGATGGTTCTGCTGGTATAAATTCAAACCCAGCTCCTCTCTAAGAAATGTAGGTATGGGATAGGTATTAGATTCCCCGCCCGGTTGAGAGTTGATGAAATTGCGATAGATTCTTTTGATAGCGTCTATCCTGCTTATTTATAGTAAGATACGCGGACGCACTAGGGCGAAGAATTAGCGGAAATGACGCTGTGAAAGGCAGATCGCGAAAATTTTGTGGTTTACAGCGGCGTCCCTGATTTTGGCAGCGAGCGATCTGCAGTTAGTTTTGATATCCTCCGCAAGGGCGATTGCCGGACTGGTAGGGAATATCCACGATGAAAATTCTTATCCTCACTACGGACCAGGAGTTGGCGCTTTTACGCCAGCGGGCCCTGGAAACCGCCGGCCACGAAGTGGTAACGCTCATGACAGAAAAAGAGGCTTTGGAGGCGCCGGACAATCCAGACCATGTCGATGTGATCTTGGTCTGTCATCATCTGCCCGATGCCACGGCGAGAAAAGTAATCCGGCTCTTCCATGAGCGCCATCCGGAGGGCAAAGTCGTGTACATCGTGCATCTTTATGGCGAATGGCCCGAGGTGGAGGCAGACCGCTACGTGGTAGGGGCCGACGGGCCGGACGCGCTGTTGCGCGTGATCAGCGAGACCGGTCCGCAAGCCGCCGCCTGATTTGCTTGGCCGAGCCGTCGGCCCGAAAGAGCCCATAAAGTTAGCGCCGGACGCAAGATTTGCACTGCAACTTGGGCAAACTTGTGCTACAAATATTGCACAACTTTCGGTGCCACTGCTCGTCTAAGGGTCAGCCGGGAGGAGTATTAAAAAGCAGGGGTTCGGGCCAAGGGTCGAACCGGGGTGAGGCGCCACATGGACTTAGTTATGATTGCAGTGATCGGTGTGATTTTGGTTAGTTACCTGATCGGTACGTTGACCAGTTCGGTCGATACCGAACGCGAACTGCCACACCGCTACTAGAGCCGCAGGAATTTCAGATTTCAGAGGCGGGAAGGGTCCCGGTGGATTCCTTCGCGCCTTTTCGTTTTTGCTTTGGCAAGGCACACTAACACCGCGGTTTCCGGTGCAGGCGTATAATCAGTGTAGTGGGGTTATCTTCCCCGGGTTCCCCCTCCCAGCGCCCTCCGTTACCGAAGTCGGTGTACTCTTCAGCCCTCCTTACAAGCGTACTTTCAAGACAGCCACACGGCCTTCTTTTGCCGGGGGACCGCGCAAGGAATTGGAGGAGGAGCGCGATGATAACAGCATCCAGTCTCGCCACTAAAACCAATCAGGTTAAGAAATGCGTCCTTCTCATGGACACCAATCCCGAGCGGCGGGCGCTGCGCAAGAAAATCATGGCATTGCACGGCGTGGAGATGATCGGCGCCAGCGACCTCGAGGAGGCGTCCCTGGTTTGGCATCCGGACCGCTATGACATGGTGCTGATTGATATCCGGCGGGACCATCGCGGCGCTGTCGCCTTGCGCGATGAGATCAAGAAGGACAGCCCAGACCAGATTGTTGCCTTCCTGGTGGGTCGCCCGAACTTTGTCGCACTTCAGCCCGCGGTGGATTCCTATGTTCCCGAAGCGCATGGAATGCAATGGGGAGAATCGATGCGTAATGCGGTGAGGGAAAGTTGCGCATCGCTGTCCCAGAGGAACGGGTTCGTGGAAGCCAGTTGGCGGATCGCTGCGGCTAAGACGCGCAATGGCCCACCGGCACAGAACAATTCTGTGGAAGGACCCGTGAGCGCCCCTGCTGCCCCTGTGCTGGAAGAAATAGCCGTATAGAAAAGCTCATCACCGAACGCTTCAGCAATTCATGGAGGAACGATGACTACGACACCGCAATCTCTGCCCGCTCCGAACGTGCAGCTCAGCCAAATTCTGGAAAGCGCTGCGGTCCTGAACTGGAGTGACCTGGTGCAGGTCGCCACTGGCGGCTTGCTACAGATCGAATACCACATCGGCGGCGGGCGTACGGTGGACAGTCTGAAGATGTGGTGCAACAACACCCGCGGATACTGGAGCTTAATCTGCGATTACTCCGTGAATCCCGGCTGGTCGAATGGTCCGCGCTTCAGCAACGGCTTTCATTCACGAGATCTCGGGCGGTTGTTGGAGTCGATCATGCTGAATCAGAACCTGTTCGAGCATACTTCCGAGGTGAACAGCAACGTCGTGATCCAAATCGGTCCGCCCACGCAGGAAGAAATTGCGGCCGCCAAGCTGCAAATGACTGAAACTTTTCCCGCGCCGGTAGCTGTCTTGCGCAAAGCGCAGCCCCGGCTCCGAGTGCAGGTTCCATCCCCAGCGTTACTCTAACGCGACCAACCCTACGCGGATGATCATGAAGGTCAGCGAGGACTGAGGAAGGCCCTCATCCACTTGCGATCTCTGGAGTGGAAGCAGCAAACCCGTTGTGCTAGCATTCTAAGTTTGTTCAGCTTCACCATGCGCAGGCCGGCATGGTGCCCCGCCTTTTTGCCTCACCGGCAACCTCGGGGTTGTGCAAGCACGAAAATCGCGTGCTACTGGGGAACAATGCCTCTGAGCACCAGGTGGAGCGGCCGCTATCACGCAGGGTTGCCACGGTCCACTCGAAGGAGTCCTAGGTGAAGAATTACGAAGGCGCAAACATCCGCAACGTCGCCCTGGTCGGGCATTCACATTCGGGCAAGACCTCCCTCGCCTCGGCCATGCTGTTCACCGCCGGCGCCACCCAGCGCTTCGGCCGGGTCGATGAAGGCAACACCGTCACCGATTACGACGAAGAAGAGATCTCGCGGGCGATGTCCATCTCCGCCGCCACCGCGGTCGTCGAGTGGGGCAAGACCAAGATCAACCTGATCGACACGCCCGGCTTCAACATGTTCATCCATGAAGCCGAGATGGTGCTGCCTGCCGTGGAAGCCGCCCTGGTCGTGGTGGACGCGGTCAGCGGCGTGGAAGTGGTGACCGAGCGCATCTGGCATTACTACGACAAGTTCGCCTTGCCGCGCGTCATCGTCTGCACCCGCATGGACCGCGAGCGCGCCGACTTCAACCGCGTCATGGAATCGCTGACCACGGCCTTCGGCCGCACGGTGGTGCCGGTGCAGTTGCCCATCGGCTCGGAGAAGAGCTTCACCGGCGTCGTCGACCTGGTGAAGATGCAGGCTTACACCTACGAGATGGGCGGCAACGGCAAGGCCAAGGTCGGCCCCATTCCCGCCAACATGGAGGAGCAGGCCAAGGCCGCGCACGAGCGGCTGGTGGAACTGGTTGCCGAAGGCGACGACGCGCTTGATGGAAGAGTTCTTCGACAAGGGCACGATCGCCGAAGAGCACATCATCGCCGGCCTGCACAACGCCATTCGCGAAGACAAGATCTTCCCCGTGCTCTTCGCCTCAGGTCTGGGCAACATCGGCACCGACGAAGTGCTCGACTTCATCGTCGACTACATGCCGACGGCGGTCGAGCGCGGCGACAGTGAAGGCCGCTGCCACCGCCAACAATGGCGAGCCGGCAATCCGCAAGATCAGCGACTCCGAACCGCTCTCGCTGTTCGTGTTCAAGACCATCAGCGATCCGTTCTCGGGACGCATCTCGTTCTTCAAGGTTTATTCCGGCGTGCTGAAGAACGACGCCAGCGCTGCAGAACTTCAGCCGCGGCAGCTCCGAGAAGTTTGCCC
Source organism: uncultured Acidobacteriaceae bacterium (assembly GCA_963736385.1). Taxonomy (GTDB): domain Bacteria; phylum Acidobacteriota; class Terriglobia; order Terriglobales; family Acidobacteriaceae; genus Bog-257. The sequence continues at coordinate 9,257 of CAVTOE010000011.1, forward strand.
ATCTTTCGGTCATGCAGGGCAAGACCGCGGTCCCGGTCAACGAGCTCCATGCCGGCGACATCGGCGCCGTCGCCAAGTTGAAGGACACGCTGACCGGCGACACGCTGGGCGACAAGGGCGCTGCCGATCCAGTATCCGCAGGTCACCTTCGCCGAGCCGGCGATCACCTTCGCCATCGAGCCCAAGACCCGCGCCGACGAAGACAAGCTGAGCAACGGCATCCACAAGCTGATGGAAGAAGATGCCATGCTGCGCTTCTTCCGCGATGCCCAGACCAAGGAATTCCTCATCGCCGGCACCGGCCAGCAGCACATCGAAGTCGTGGTTTCCAAGCTGAAGAACCGTTACCACACCGAAGTCAACCTGAAGGCGCCGAAAGTCCCGTATCGCGAGACCATTCGCGGCAAGGCCGACGTGCAGGGCCGCCACAAGAAGCAGAGCGGCGGTCACGGCCAGTTCGGCGACTGCAAGATCAAGATGGAGCCGCATGCCGCGCGGCGGCAACTTCGAGTTCGTCAACGAAATCTTCGGCGGCGCGATTCCCAAGAACTACATTCCCGCCGTCGAGAAGGGCATCGTCGAAGCCGCGCAGCGCGGCTTTCTCGCCGGCTTCCCGGTCGTGGATTTCAGGGTCATCCTCTACGACGGCTCCTATCACGACGTGGACTCCAACGAACTGTCGTTCAAGACCGCGGGCCGCATCGCCTTCCGCAAGGCCATGGAGCAGGCCAAGCCCACGCTGCTGGAGCCCATCATGAACGTCGAGATCACCATTCCCGACGAGTTTGCCGGCGCCATCATGGGCGACCTGAACAGCCGTCGCGGCCGCATCCAGGGCATGGACAACAAGGCCGGCAAGACCGTCGTGAAGGCCGAAGTGCCCATGGCCGAGATGCTGACCTACGGCACCGACCTGACCTCGATGACGCAGGGCCGCGGCAGCTTCTCCATGGAAATGGACCACTACGACTTCGTCCCCGCGCTGCAGCAGGAGAAGATCATCGCGGCCGCCAAGGCCGAGCGCGGCGAAGAGGTCGAGGTGGAAGAGTAGGGGGACGCTGTTCGCTCTTCGCCGTTCGCTCTTCGCTCTTCGCTTCTCGCTGGGTGCCCCAAGTTTCGCGGGGTTCGAGACCTGGGACTCCGTGCCAAAAAAACATCCCCCTGTGTCCTCCATCACCGCAGGAATACCTGCCTCAAAACTGCGGAACTTTCTTCGTCCGCTTCCCGTACTTCAAACTGTAAGCGATCTTCAGTATGCGCGGGCAGCGCGACAAGAAATGAGGCACGGTATGGATGGAGACATCGTTGGCTTGGTAGCAGTAATTATGATCTTCGGAATTCCAATCGCGGGAATGTACACCTATTACCGTGTGCGCAAGCTGCGCACCGAGGAACGCCTGGCGGCGCTGGCGCGTGGGCTAAGCGTTCCCATGGAGCCTGAACTTTCTCAGACTGCTCGTTCTCGCCGGGCAGGCATCCTGCTGGTCAGCGCGTCGATCGGTTACACCGTCGCATTTGCGCTGATTGGACGCGTCGAACCCGACGCCTGGGTGGCCGCAGCTTTCGGCGTGATTCCGTTCGCGGTCGGCCTCGGCTTCTTCCTCGATTCAACCCTCGTGCGCCGCGACCTGCGGGCCTCCTGAAGGGAGGCCGCGGTTGGCCAACTGATTCCCAGCTCTAATTACTCCTCTGCGTTGGGCTTCATCCGCCCGCTGCGCAAATAGCGATTGTGCCAGCCCAGGGATTCACTCAGCAGGTGCGGGGTGTGGCGTCCGTACGACAGGCGCTCGGCCCGGCCGAGATAGTCCAGCAGCAGCGGCTTGTAGTCGGGCGCGGCGCATTTCTCGATAATGAGGTGCGCGCGCTGTCGTGGCGAGAGGCCGCGCAGGTCGGCGAGGCCCTGCTCGGTTACAATCACCTGGACGTCGTGTTCGGTGTGGTCCACGTGCGAGGCCATGGGCACGATCGTCGAGATGGTCCCCTTCTGCGCCGTCGATGGCGCCATGAAGATGGACAGATATCCGTTGCGCGCGAAGTCCCCGGAACCGCCAATGCCGTTCTGGATGCGCGATCCCATGACGTGCGTCGAGTTCACGTTGCCGTAGATGTCGGCCTCGATCATGCCGTTCATGGCGATGACACCGAGCCGGCGGATGATCTCCGGATGGTTGGAGATTTCCTGCGGGCGCAACACAATGCGATCGCGGTAGCTGGCCATGTCGGCGTTGACCTCGGTCAGCATGTCGGGACTGAGCGAGAACGCGGTCGCCGACGCTGCGGTCACCTTGCCCGACTTCAGCAGGCGAATCATGCCGTCCTGGATGACCTCGGTGTAGGAGGTCAGCCCTTCAAACGGGCCTTCTTCCAGACCAAAGAGCACCGCGTTGGCGATGTTGCCGACGCCCGATTGCAGCGGCAGCAGCGTCTCGGGCATGCGGCCTTTCTTCACTTCCCAGGCGAGAAATTCGAGAATGTGTCCAGCGATGCGGCGCGAGGCCTCGTCGGGCGCCTTGAACGCGCTGTTGCGGTCGGGTGAGTCGGTGAGCACAACCGCGACAACTTTCTCCGGCGCGACCTCGAGATACGGGCTGCCGATGCGCTGTCCGGTATGCGTCAGGGGAATCGGGCCGCGGTTGGGCGGCGGCTGCAGGCCGTAGTAGATGTCGTGCATGCCTTCCAGCGCCGTCGGCTGCCACGAATTGACCTCGATGATGACGTGCTCGGCCTGCTCGATCCAGGTCTTGTTGTTGCCGAGCGAGGAACTCGGCACCAGGCGGCCGTCTTCGAGCACGGCGGTGACTTCGATCAGCGCCAGGTCGAGCTTGCCGAGGAAGCCGTACTCCACGAACTGCGCCACGTGGCTGAGGTGGATGTCCATGTACTCCATCTCGCCGGCGTTGATGCGCTTGCGCGTCTCGGGATCGGATTGGTACGGCAGCCGCAGATGAATGCCGCCCGCCATGGCGAGTGCGCCGTCGAGCTCGGGCCCGGTGGAGGCGCCGGTGAAGATGCTGACCTGGAACTTCTGTCCGCGCAGGTTGGCGTCGGAGATGCGGCGGGCCAGCGCCATGCGGCACAGCCTTGGGATAGCCCGAGCCGGTGAATCCGCTCATGCCAATCTGGTCGCCTGAGTGGATAAGGGCGGCAGCTTCTTCAGCGCTCATGATGCGGCTGGCCAGTGTGGAGTTGAGAACACGGGAACTCGTGGAGACGGGGATAGTAGACATAAGTATGAGTGCCTCTCAGTCGTATGAAGTCGAAGGTATAACCAATAACGATAGGAGGAATGGGTGCCGGGGTCAGTGAGGTGGGTCACAGGGGGCGAACAAAAACTGTCCGGAGCCTTTAGGCTGGTCGCTGCTTCAATCCACCTTTCCTTTGGTTATCATCTACTGATAATATGCTGATGTGGGACGGCACCGGCCCGAGCAGGACCACACACTCGAGAACCTGCTTGATCTTGACGGAGACATCTACGTCATCGATGAGGCCGCCGGATACTGGGTGAAGTTTGTGGTTAGGCGAGTTACTCCGGGCCCGGAGCGTCCTCACGGAGTCGAATACTCGCTGACCATGCACGATTCCAGCAATCGACGGCTGGTCGGCTTCGACAACGCCCATCCTGTGCCGGGGACAAAGCGACCCCAGCGAGGTGTCGGCCGTACTTACGATCACCGGCATCGATTGGGTGCCGTCAAACCTTACCCATACGAGAACGCCGCCAAACTGGTTGCGGATTTCTGGAAAACGGTTGATGAAGTGCTCAAGCTGCAAGGAAGGTAGACCATGACAACGTTAAGAGTGGGAATAGCCACATACCAGCAGATGAAAGAGCGGACGTTGGCCATCGCTCAGGGAAAATTGAAGCCTGGCCCGCATGATCCCAAGGTGTGGTTTACTTCGACGGAAAGCATGGCGAGGATTCTTTCCGCCAGAAACCGCGAACTGCTGGAGATCATTCGCAAGAATTCGCCACAATCGCTTGCCGAACTGGCAGAACAGACCGGACGCAAGAAGCCCAACCTGTCTCGCACCCTGAAGACGATGGAGCACTACGGCCTGGTTAAGGTGTCGCGACGGAACCGGCGGCTCATTCCCAAGGTGGACTACCAGCGCGTAGCGGTTGTCATGGAGCTTAGCGCCTAGACAGCCCCACCCAAGCAAGAGAAGCTTGAGTGACGCGCCCGCAAAGCAGGTCCCTCGACTACGCTGCCAAAACCTGGCGGCTCCGCTCGGGATGACAGCATAAAGGAACTGACGGCCGATGGCTGATAGCTGACAGCTTCCCTACCGCAGCAACCCCCGCAGCACATACTGCAGAATCCCGCCGTGCTGGTAGTACTGCACTTCCTGCGGAGTGTCGATGCGGACGCGTGGCGTCGAACTCGGTCTTCGTGCCGTCGTCCTTAGTCGCGCGCACCTTCACCGTCTTGCCCGGCGTGAAATTCTTCAGCACATCGGTCAAGCCGACGATGTCAAACGACTCCTCGCCAGTCAGGCCGTTGGTTTCGGCAGTCTCCTCGTCGAGATACTGCAGCGGCAGGATGCCCATGCCCACCAGGTTCGAGCGATGGATACGCTCGAAGCTCTCGGCCAGCACCGCGCGCACTCCGAGCAGTCTCGGGCCCTTCGCCGCCCAGTCGCGCGACGAACCCGACCCGTACTCCTTGCCCGCCAGTATCATCAGCGGAACGCCGTCGGCGCGGTACTTCTCCGACGCCTCGAAGATGAACATCTCTTTGCCGCCGGGCAGGTGACGGGTGTACGCGCCCTCGCGATCAGGCGTGAGTTTGTTGCGCAGACGCACGTTGGCGAAGGTGCCGCGCATCATGACTTCGTGATTGCCGCGGCGCGATCCGTAGGAGTTGAAGTCACCCACCGAGACGCCGTGCGCGATGAGGTACTGTCCCGCCGGGCTGTTGGGCTTGATGGAACCGGCGGGCGAAATGTGGTCGGTGGTGACGCTGTTGCCGAGATAACAGAGCACACGCGCGCCGGAGATGTCCTTCACCGGCGCTGGCTTCTTCGGCATGTTGTCGAAGTAGGGAGGATTCTTCACGTAGGTCGAACTGTCCTGCCAGGCGAAGGTCTCGCCTTCCGGCACATGGAGACTGCGCCAACGTTCGTCGCCCTCGAAAACTTTGCTGTAGGCGTTTTGGAACATGTCGCCAGTGACGTACTTGGCGAGCACATCGTTCACTTCTTTTGATGTGGGCCAAATGTCCTTGAGATAAACCGGTGTGCGTTTGCCGTTGGTGCTGTAGCCCAGCGGCTCGTTGTACATGTCAATGTCGGCGCGGCCGGCCAGCGCATAAGCCACCACCAGCGGCGGCGACATCAGATAGTTCGCGCGAACCTCGGAGTTGATACGGCCTTCGAAGTTGCGGTTGCCGCTGAGCACCGACGCCACCACCAGGTCTTTCTCGGTGATGACATTCGACACTTCCTGCGGCAGCGGGCCGGAGTTGCCAATGCACGTGGTGCACCCGTAGCCGACGAGGTGAAACTTCAGCTTCTCGAGGTAGGGCATCAGGCCCGAGCGCGTGAGGTAGTCTGTGACCACCATCGAGCCGGGCGCGAGCGAGGTTTTCACCCAGGAGGGAACTGAAAGCCCCTTCTCGACTGCCTTCTTGGCCAGCAATCCCGCCGCGACCAGCACCGACGGATTCGAGGTATTCGTGCAACTGGTGATGGCGGCGATGACGACGCTGCCGTGGTTGAGCGCCTGGTTCAGCGCGACGTGCTCTTCGACAACGTCTGCCTGCGAGTCCACTCCGGCCGGAAGCCCGCCTTCACCTTCCCAGCGAGCAGACTGCTTCGGAGGAACCTGCTGGCCAGGCTTCAGCAAACTGGGCAACGCCTGCTCGAACGACTTCGCAGCCGCCGACAGCGCTATGCGGTCCTGTGGGCGCTTCGGGCCCGGCGATGCTGGGCTCAACCGTTGCCAGGTCGAAATCCAGAACATCGGTGTATTCCGCCTCAGGCGTGTCGGCGGTGTGGAACAGTCCCTGCTCCTTGAAGTAGGCCTCGACGATGCTGACGTGTTCCGCGGTGCGTCCGCTGAGGCGGAGGTAGCGCAGAGTTTCTTCGTCCACCGGAAAGATGCCGCAGGTTGCGCCGTATTCGGGCCCCATGTTGGCGATGGTGGCGCGATCGGCGAGCGCGAGATTGCCCAATCCCGGTCCAAAGAATTCGACGAACTTGCCGACCACACCTTTCTTGCGCAGCATTTCGGTCACGGTGAGGACCAAGTCGGTCGCGGTCGAGCCTTCGCGCAATTGGTTCTTCAGGCGCACCCCCACAACCTGCGGGATCAGCATCGAGACCGACTGGCCCAGCATCGCGGCCTCGGCCTCGATTCCCCCGACGCCCCAGCCGAGCACGCCGAGGCCGTTGATCATCGTGGTGTGCGAATCGGTACCGACCAGCGTATCGGGATAGGCCAGCGGCTTGCCTGATTTGCCGTTCGCTCCGACAAAGACCACGCGCGCCAAGTATTCGAGATTGATCTGGTGAACGATACCGGTGTCGGGCGGCACGATGGCGAAGTTCTTGAACGCGGTTTGTCCCCAGCGCAGAAAGGCGTAGCGTTCTTTGTTGCGCTGGAATTCCAGTTCGGCATTGAGCTGAAACGCCTGCGGCGTGCCGAACTCATCCACCTGTACCGAGTGGTCGATTACCAACTCCGCCGGTTGCAGCGGATTGATCAGCTTGGGATCGCCGCCCAACGCCTTCATGGCATCGCGCATCGCGGCCAAGTCCACCACGGCAGGCACGCCGGTGAAGTCCTGGAGCAGCACGCGGCTGGGCATGAACGCGATCTCTTGCACCGGAACGGTCTTGCCCGTCCACGAGGCGAGCGCGCGGATGTCGTCGGCCTTCACCGACTTGCCGTCTTCGCGGCGAAGCAGGTTCTCCAGCAGAATGCGAAGCGAGTAGGGCAGGTGCGCGACCGCGCAACCCTGCTTTTCCAGTGCATCAAGACGGTAGATCTCAAACTCCCGCTTGCCCACGCGGAGGACGGAACGACTGCTAAAGCTATTCATGGATGAGTCCCTTCTGAATTAGAGCAGCGACCACTGGTTGCGGCTTTTCATAAAGCGAAACTAATTATCTTAAACCGCCGGAGTGGCTAGTGGATAGGGCCATCAGTGCAGACTGACCTTGTGCGGCAGCAGGTAAGTGAATCCGGCAAATGTTTCCCAATGTGCGGACGTGCTCGTTAGTCCATGTTGAAAGCCGCAATCAAGCACAAGATTCTTGCGCATGTTGTAGTTCAGCGCCCACAGATTGCCGACCGCATTGCGGTGCAGAAAAGGCTGCGTGAAATGCCATATTTCTCCGGAGATTCCAAATTTCTTCCCCAGCGAATGTGAGACTGAGAGCGTCTGCCCAAACTGTGCCCGGCGGACCGCGCCGTTGACGACTTCGTTGAAGAAATAATTGGTGTCGTAGTGAAAACCTTTCACGTCGGCGCTGACCAGAAGCAGCGCTGAGTTTCTGAAGCTGCCGACGTCAAGGTCAGGTGCGTCCCCGCTGTAAACGCGGCCGAAATAACTCAACGCAATCGTCGGATTTGCGCCCTCCCCGTGGTGGATAATTCCCTGAATCCCGAGGGCCACGTCTCCTGACCCATGCGTGGGCCCATCGAAAGCGTGGGAATGGGCATATGGCTCCGCCGCGACCAACAGTTGAATCCAGCGCGACACGGAAAACTTGATTACCTCGTTGAGATTCTGCTGCGAGGGGACCTCGGGTGAGTCCCAGGCCGCCAGAACGCCGGTTTCAAATTGAAAATAGCCGACTGGCGTGAGGGTTGCGGGGGTGGAGACAGTGGGTCTGGCGGGATTGGCTACGGGATCGTCGGCGGCTGCGTTTGTTGGCGGGTTGTTGGGCGGTCCCTGCTGCTGCGCCGCAGCTACCAGCGCCACGGCACACAATAGCACTACAGAGAGGCCCCGAATCATGGCTCTTGCGTCCAACGGTTATTTCGCCTTGAGGAGGAGAACCGGCACGCTGACGCTGTGCTGGACTTGCGTGGCGGTGGTGCCGAGAAACAGGTCGGCCAGGAAGCGGTGTCCGTGGGTGCTCATCGCCACCAGATCGCAGCCCTTCTGCTGCACCCATTTGATGATTTCCTTCGCCGGCTCGCCGTACGCCAGCTCGGCTTCTGCAGGAATGCCGACGGCTTGAAACTCCGCCCGCACTCTCTCCAAGTACGCAGTGTCTTCCGCGATTTCCGGACTGACGGCGTCCGGGCCATAGGTTCGGGCCGCCCATCCGTCGGCCACATGCAGCAACACCACACGGCTGTGCGCGAGCTTCGCCAGCTGTTTGACGTGCTCGATGATCGCCCGGTCGGTTGGAGTGCCGTCCAACGTCACGAGAATGGTGTTGTACATAGTCGTCCCGTTTATCTCGTCGCCGGCATTACCTGCCGGCGATGACTTGCCACGCCGCTTTGAGCGATCGGGCAGGCCGTAAACGTCCATCGCGGTGATCAGAATAGCACTGCCCCAACCCGCGAATCAGCAGAAACCAGCCGTTCTTCCAATTCCCCATTCGCTTGCGCGAGCTGGTGAAGTGCAGGAGCGGAAACATGGCGAACGGAAGCTGCAACGCCAAGCACCACCTGGCTGAGGGTCAGCAGATCGGTCACGCTGCTGTCGCCGCGCAGCCCGATGATGAAGACCGCCGGCAAGATGGCCAGCGCGCGGGTGATGAGCCGCCGCACCCACGGCTTGATTCGCCAGTGCATGAAGCCTTCCATCACCACCTGCCCGGCAAGCGTGCCGGTGATGGTGCTGCTCTGGCCGCTGGCCAGCAGCGCCACCGCAAACAGCGTGCTCGCAGCGGCCGTTCCCAACAACGGCGCCAGCGTCAGATAGGCGACGCGAATCCAGTCGCTGTCGGCGCTGAACTTGACCACCTGGCCGCCGGCCACGGTCACGCTTTCCTTGCCGAAGAACACCATGCGCCGCCAGCACCAGGATGGCCGCGTTGACGAAGAAGGCGATGGTCAGCGCCACGGTCGAGTCGATGGTGTTGAAGCGGATGGCGCTGCCGGATGGACGGTTCGTCCTTCTGCAGCTTGCGGCTCTGCACCAGGGCCGAGTGCAGGTACAGATTGTGCGGCATCACCGTCGCGCCGATGATGCCGATGGCCACGTACAACATCCCCGCCTGACGAAAGTGCGGCGAAATCAGCGCCCGCCCCATCTCCAGGAAACTGGGCTGGGTCTGCGGCAGAACGAAAATCTCGATGAAGTAGCACACGCCGATGGTCGCGATCAGCAGGACGACCACCGCCTCGATGGTGCGCATCCCAAAGCGCTGCAAGGCCAGCAGCAGCAGCACGTCCAGCCCGGTGATGATGACCGCCCAGAGCAGCGGGATATGGAACAGCAGGTTGAGGGCGACGGCGCTGCCGAGCACCTCGGCCAGGTCGCAGGCGCCGATGGCCACTTCGCACATCAGCCAGTTGGGCCAGCGCGTCCACCTGGGATACCAGTCGCGGCAGCATTGGGCCAGGTCCTTCCCGGTCACCACGCCCAGCCGGGCGGAGATGACCTGCATGAAGATGGCCATCAGGCTGGCCAGGCCGACCACCCACAACAGCCCGTACTTGAACTGGGCGCCGCCTTGCAGGTCCGTTCCCCAGTTGCCGGGGTCCATGTAGCCGACGCTGACCAGAATCGCCGGCCCGACGAACGCCCGCCACTGCTGCCAGAAGCCGGCCTGATGGTGCGGCACTTCGACGGTGCTGTGCATCCCCTCCAACGACACATGGTTACCGAGGGCGGCTCCGGTTTCGTCCGGTCGTGCATCCTGCGGGCTGGGCGGTGCCTGGGGTTTCGTGTTCAAAAGCTCACCAAGAAAGGAAGCGGCGGCGATGCCATGGATCTCACATCCATAGGCTAAAGTATAGCGGCCCTTTTTCCCAATCCTCCCGGCAAGTTTGACAGCGGGCGCACTACACCCCTACTCTTTTCTTTCGCTTCGCATCTCATTCTCGGCAGCGGAAAAGTCGTGCGGTACTTGATCCCATGAAGGTCCTGGTCCTCGGTAGCGGTGGTCGCGAACACGCGCTCGTATGGAAGCTGCGGCAGTCGCCGCGGGTCAAGAAGCTTTACTGCGCTCCGGGGAATGGCGGCATCGCAGCCGAGGCCGAATGTGTCGCTGCCGACCTCAAGAGCCTGGACTCGCTGGTGCAGCTTGCCAGCAGGCTCAGTCCCGACGTCACTGTGGTCGGTCCCGAGCTGCCCCTGACCCTGGGCGTGGTGGACGAATTCCAGAGGCGCGGCTGGCCGGTCTTCGGACCGACCCGCGCCGCCGCGCAATTGGAGTCGAGCAAGAGCTTCGCCAAGGAATTCATGCAGCGCCATCGCATCCCGACCGCGAAGTACTCGGTCTGCGCCAGCAAGGACGAGGTCCGTGAGGCGCTGAAGCTGTTTCATACGCCGATCGTGGTGAAGGCCGACGGCCTCGCGGCCGGCAAGGGCGTGGTCATCGCGCAGACCAAGGACGAGGCGCAGCGCACCGCCGAAGAGATGCTCAGCGGCAAGATGCTGGGCGAGGCCGGCTCGCGCGTGGTGCTGGAGGAGTGTCTTCAGGGCGAAGAGCTGTCGTTCCTGGTGATGAGCGACGGCGAGCGCGTGGTTCCGCTGGTGGCTGCGCAGGACCACAAGCGCGTCTTCGACAACGATCAGGGCCCGAACACCGGCGGCATGGGCGCCTACTCGACCGACCAGATCGTCGATGCCCAGATGCGCGACTGGCTGGTGACCCACATCGCGCGCCCGGTCATCGCCGGCATGCGGGCCGAAGGCGCGGAGTACAAAGGCATTCTTTATTGCGGCATCATGATGACGGCGCGCGGGCCCATGGTGCTGGAGTTCAACTGCCGCTTCGGCGATCCCGAGACCCAGCCGATCATGATGCGCATGGAAAGCGATCTGCTCGAAGCGATTGAGGCGTCCATCGAGGGCCGGGTCAGCGACGGCGATTTTCGCTGGTCGCCGTGATCCGGCGGTCTGCGTGGTGATGGCATCCGGCGGATATCCTGGCGCGTTCGAGGCGGGCAAGCTCATCAGCGGCATCGACGAAGCGGAGCGGATCTACGGAGTGAAGGTCTTTCATGCCGGCACGAACCGGCGCGATGGCGCCTATTACACCTCCGGCGGGCGCGTGCTGGGCGTGACCGCGCGCGGGAAAGACCTGCCGGACGCGGTGGAGCGGGCCTATGACGCGGTCATGAAGATCCGCTTCGAAGGCATGCACTACCGCAAGGACATCGCCGCGCGGGGGCTGAAGCATCTGCGGGCAGGGAAATGAATTACCAATGGACAAGCATCCTCTCGTCTCCATCGTCATGGGCAGCGACTCCGACCTCGAATCATGAATGAGGCGGCGAAGGCGCTGGCCGAATTCGGCATTCCGTACGAAATCGACATCACCTCGGCGCACCGCTCGCCGGCGCGCACCAGCGAGTATTCGCGCGGGCTGAAGGCGCGGGGCGTGAAGGTCGTCATCGCCGGCGCGGGCGGCGCGGCGCATCTTGCGGGCGTCATCGCCGCCGAAACCACGCTGCCCGTGATCGCGGTGCCGATTCCTTCGACCGCGCTGCTCGGACTGGACTCGCTGCTGGCGATGGTGCAGATGCCGGCCGGAATTCCGGTTGCGACCGTCGCCATCGGCAAACCGGGCGCGACCAATGCCGGCATTCTCGCGGCGCAGATGATCGGACTGTACGATGACGCAGTGGCGAAGAAGCTGGAAGCCCACAAAGAGAAGCTGGCCAAGGGCGTGGAGGCCAAGTCGCGCAAACTGAAGGAGAGCCAGCAGGGCTGAGCACGGCGTCTAACTTGCGATATTGCCTGTGGGTGTTGAAAAACTCTCTTCGGTAGAGATGATATTCGTCCAGTTGTGATTCATACTGGACTTGTTGTTGGGTTCCGGTCGGTGGATCAAGCGGTTGCAGCGAGGGGCGAACTTGGTGCTTTGCTCAGGAAGCGGACTAGCCGTTTGATATTCTGCGCCGCCGCCGCCAGGAAGAACTGCTCACGGACGAACTTCATCCGCCGCAGCCGCAGCCGTCGCATTCCGATCTGATTCTTCAGTTCTGCGAACAGGGCCTCTACTTTCTTTCGTTGCACGTTGCGCATGGGCGAAGGCAGGTGTCGTTGCCAGTTCGCGAGCTTGCTGGCGTGCCGGTTCATGCATATGGATGTCAGATCTTGTACTTGCCGCTCGTGCATTGCGCCTTCTGGGAACATGCACGGCAACGCTTCGCCGTGCTGATATAGAGCATGCGTACGATTCCTCGCGCTGATTCCGACGTATTGAAGCTGCTTGCCATCGGGACAGAGATAGCGGTTGCTTTCTGGTTGATAAGTAAATCGCTCCGGGCCGTAGAGTGGACTGCTCTGCTTGAGAGCGTTCTCGCGGGTGCGCATGTACGGCGTAATGCCGCGCTGCAACAGCCAGTGCAGAAACTCGCCATTCCCGTAGGTAGTGTCGGCAGCTAGGGACGCTGGCTCTTGGCCCTGCCATTCGGCGAAGCGAGTGATCATATCCTGTGCGGCCACCGTCTCCTGGCTCAGCCGCGCCGCCGTGGCTGCGACGCCCACGATCACACAACTGTGATTGTCGATGAGGTAGTTATCGTAGTAGCCCAGCCGAGCCGGCGTGCCACCCTTGGTGGCATAGGTCGAATCCGGATCAGTGGTGGATACTTGTTCTTGCTGGTGCACCGGTTCCTCTACCGGGTTTTGCTCTTCCAGTTCCACCAGATATTGCCTCACCGTGCGGTTGACCTGGGCTACCTCTTCTAGTTGTTCGCGCGGCATCCGACTTTCCTTGGCCGCGTTGGCCTCGATGAAGCTGCCATCCACCGAGAGATGATCGCCACGCACCAGTCCCACTTTCCATGCAGCGGGCAACAATCTCTTCAAACAGCTGCTGGAACAGGTTCGATTCCTGAAAGCGACCGTGCCGGTTCTTGGAGAAGGTGGAGTGATGCGGAATTCGGCTGATGGAATCCCAGCCCGGTGAACCAGCGCCAGGCCAGATGCATGCGCAACTCTTCCACCAGTTTGCGCTCGCTGGTGATGCCGTACAGATAGCCGATCAGCAGGATGCGAAGCAGCAGTTCGGGGTCAATGGAGGGCCGCCCAGTCTCGCTGTAGCTGTCCTTAAGCCGCTCGCGAACGAAACTGCAAATCGATGTGTTTATCAATCAGCCGCAGCAGGTGGTTTTCGGGAACGTGCTCTTCCAGACGTGAAGTAGTAGAACAGCGGTTCCGAACGGGCGTGTTGCCCCATCATGATCAGCAGGCCTCCGCGAGTGAAAATCAGGAAGTACATGGAAGCAATGCTTCCTTGTACCGCGACTCACCTGCTAATCCGAGTGACTTTTTCAACACCCACGCCTGATTACATCAGTTATCACAGACACCCGCTTTAGCTTGGTGCCCAAGTCATTGATATCGCGCGTGTACGATGTTTTGATGAATAACAGAAGAAAAAAGCGGTGCTTACGCACCGCATAGGTAGAACTATCGCTTGGCAACGCCTTCGACCTTATCGAGGGCCACCCGCGCCACTTACATCGTCAGTTTGCGGCGAAGAACGCCGGCCAGTGCGACGATGCCCGATCCGAACATGACCAAGGTGCCAGGTTCGGGAGTAGCCGAAGATGCCTGAATTGAATCGACCAGAACGTTCCCGGTGGGCGCGTCCACGGTGTAGAAGTCATACCCCCCAAGTGCTCCGGTCAGCGCGATAAGCGTTTCATTGTCGGCCGGTGCGCCACTAAAGAGCAGGGTGTCAAAAGGACTGCCGAAGGTATCACTTCCCCAAATCTGGAAAGTGTCTATTCCCGTAACGCTGGATATCTCCATGGCGAGCCCGGGGTTATTCAGCAAGCTGCTGAGGTCGAACTCGATATAGTTTGACCCGCTGATCTCATGATCCCCTGATGGGTCATTCACCAGTCCCAAACCGTCCTCCCCCTCTCCCAGAGCCTTGCCGTACAAATTCACCGCAGTGCGAGTGCCATCATACCCAAATGCAGTGATCGTAAACCCTCCTGCCGTGTACATCGACATATTTGAAAGCCTGTCACCCAGAGGGAATTCGAGTTCAAATTGAACCGTAGTTGCATGAGCCGCCATTGCGCATGCTAAAACAAGGACGACGAAGTATCCTAGCTGCCTGAACTTCATACTGGTTCTCCTTTAGCGCTTGTGATTCTTGGACTTGAGCCATCCCCCGCAAAACCTCCGTTTCGCGGTACAACTGTTACTTGGGCACTTGCATGTCAATTGCCAGATTCTGCGCATAGTGTCTATTGAAAACAAGGCACTTACCGATTAATGGCACTTCCAGGGTACAAGTTTCTTGCATATCTCTGACCCAAGCGTTTCACATCTTGCCTTCACCTTCCGGTGCCCCTCGCTTTGGAGATATCCCCCCAGATTCTCTACATCGTCTCCCGTAAAGATTGGGAGATTGCTTCAAGAGTTCCTCAAACTTTGGAAGCGGACATTCTGGCGGCGGATTACATCACGAATATCGGCTAGGGCCATTACACAAGCAATGTATACCTTGAGCCACGGTTCGGATTGCAAGACCCGGCTTACAGCTCCAGCGTCTTCAGATACTCGCGGAAGTCGGCGCCCAGGTCGTCGCGCTTGAGCGCAAACTCCACCGTCGCTTTCAGGAAGCCCAGCTTGTCGCCGGTGTCGTGGCGCTTGCCTTCGAAGGTGTAGCCGTAAATCTTTTCCTTCTTGAGCAGCAGCCGCAGGCCGTCGGTGAGCTGCAATTCGCCGCCTGCGCCGAGCGCGGTTGAAGCCAGCATCTCGAAGATGGCGGGCGTCAAAATGTAGCGCCCGATGATCGCCAGGTTCGAGGGCGCGTCCTCCAGCTTCGGCTTCTCCACCAGGTTCTGCACCTCGAAGAGCCGGCCATTCCATTTGCCTGGCACCGGCTTGGCATCGAGCACGCCGTAGGAAGAGATGGCTTTGCCTTCGACCACCTGCGTCGCCAGCACCGAGCATCCGGTCTCGTTGTAGACTTCGATCATCTGCTTGAGGCACGGGACCTGGGCGTCGATGATGTCGTCGGCGAGGATCACCGCGAACGGCTCGTCGCCGACCAACTCACGCGCCATCAGCACCGCGTGGCCGAGGCCCATGGCTTCCTTCTGGCGGACGTAGGCGATGTGGATCATGTCCGAGATCTGGCGGACAATGGCCAGCAGATCGGTCTTGCCGCGCTCCTCCAGCATCTTTTCCAGCTCGTAGCTGACATCGAAGTGGTCTTCGATGGCGCTCTTGCCGCGTCCGGTCACGATGATGATCTGGTCGCAGCCGGAAGCCAGCGCCTCTTCGACGCCGTACTGAATGATGGGCTTGTCCACCAGCGGCATCATCTCTTTGGGCTGGGCCTTGGTGGCCGGCAGAAAGCGTGTGCCCAGTCCGGCGGCGGGGAAAACCGCTTTGCAAACTTGTCCTTTTCATGAAGCTCCCATGTCGAATCAACTGCCGCACTCAGTGTTATATTAGCCTCCGAGCACTGTCTGAGATGCGATGAGAAAGCAATACCCTTAGTCCATTGATGGGGTCAATCCATGAGACCGCCGAAGGCCTCCATGCTGCCGGAGCAATGGACAAGCGCACGATGCGGGAATTTGATGCCATGTGCCTCACACCGGCTACAGCCACTGAAGCCTAACGAAATCAGGTCCCTCCGTCTGCGGGAGGGCGCCAGTCAGGCAGTTCTCGCACGCTATCTCAACGTTACTACCGGCTTGGTGAGCCAGTGGGAACGGGGTGAAAAACGTCCACAAGGAGCTTCCCTGAAACTCCTATCTCTGGTTGCCAAGAACGGACTCCAGGCCGTGGCGTGACGCTGCGAGGACCAACGGTAGTCCTCATGCTACCGCCTGTTGCTCTCCCGCCAACTGCTCCAGCAGCGACTTCAGCCGTGCCAGCACCTGTTCCGGCTGCTTCTCTTTCAGCGAGAACTTCAGCACACCCGCCGGCGTGAACTGGCTTCCGGGTTCTCCGGCGACGAAACGCGCCAGGCGTTCCGGATCGACCGAGGCGCTTCTCGGTGAAGCGAATGCTCACGGCCTCGCGGCGGCGCTCGATCTGCGCCACGCCAATACGCTGCGACAGCAGCTTCAGTGCTGCGTACTCCAGCAGGTTCCGAACCGGCGGAGGCGGCGCGCCGTAACGATCGCCCAACTCTCCGGCAACATCGTCCAGTTGCGCCTCGGTCTCCACGCCCGGCGACGCGCTTGTACATGCGCAGCCGCTGGTTCTCTTCCGGGATGTAATCGGAGGGAATGCGGATGTTCAGCCCGAGGTTCAGCTGCGTCTCGGGCGTTTCCTCGCGCACCTCGCCCTTCAGCTCGCGCACCGTGCGCTCCAGCATGGTGGTGTAGAGCTCGAAGCCGACCGCTTCGATGTGGCCGCTCTGCTGGCCGCCCAGCAGGTTGCCGGCGCCGCGCAATTCCAGATCGAGCGCCGCAATCTTGAATCCCGCGCCCAGGTCGCTGAACTCCTTCAGCGCCGCCAGCCGGCGTCGCGCCAGGTCGCTCAGCTCGCGGTCGGGCGGAATCAGCAGATAGGCATAGGCACGGCGATCGGAGCGGCCCACGCGTCCGCGCAACTGATACAGCTCGGACAGGCCGTGACGATCGGCGCGATTGATGATGATGGTGTTGCACAGCGGGATGTCGAGGCCGTTCTCGATGATGGTGGTCGCGACCAGAATGTCGGCTTCGTGGCGCATGAAGGCCAGCATGATGCGCTCCAGTTCGCTCTCCGGCATCTGGCCGTGGCCGACGAGGATGCGCGCCTTCGGCGCCATCTCGCGCATCTTGTCGGCGATCTCGTAGATGCTCTCCACCCGATTGTGCACGAAGTACACTTGCCCGCCGCGCTCCAGTTCCTTCTCGATCGCCGAGCGCAGCAGCTTCTCGTCCCAGGCCGCGACCACGGTCTGGATGGCCATGCGGTCTTTGGGCGGCGTCTCGATCACGCTCATGTCGCGCAGCCCGAGCAGCGACATGTGCAGGGTGCGCGGAATGGGCGTCGCCGACATGGTGAGCACGTCCACTTCTTTGCGAAGCTGCTTCAGCCGCTCCTTGTGGCGCACGCCGAAGCGCTGCTCTTCGTCCACGATGACCAGCCCGAGGTCGCTGAACTTCACGTCCTTCGACAGCACGCGATGGGTGCCGATGACGATGTCCACCTCGCCCGGCCTCGATCTTGGCGATCGTTTCCTTCTGCTGCTTGGCGGTGCGGAAGCGGCTGAGCATCTCGATCTTGATGGGAAAGGCCGCGAAGCGCTGGCGGAAGGTGTTGTAGTGCTGGAAGGCGAGCACCGTGGTCGGCGCCAGCACCGCGACCTGGCGATTGTCGCTGACCGCCTTGAAGGCCGCGCGCATGCCGACTTCCGTCTTGCCATAGCCGACATCGCCGCAGAGCAGGCGGTCCATCGGCGTGGCTGACTCCATGTCGTGCTTCACGTCAACGATCGCGTTCATCTGGTCTTCGGTTTCGCTGAACTCGAAGGTGTCCTCGAACTCGCGCTGCCATTCGCTGTCGGCGGCGAACGCGTGGCCCTCGGCGGTCTTGCGCGCGGCGTAGAGCTTGAGCAGCTCCTCGGCCATGTCCTTCATGGCCTTCTTCACGCGCGCCTTGGTCTTCTGCCACTGCTGCGTGCCCAGCCGATTCAGCACCGGCTTCACGCCTTCGGACGAGCGATACTTCTGCACCAGGTCGAGCCGCGTGAGCGGGACATACAGCCGCGCGCCTTCGGCGTATTCCAGCACCATGAACTCGGCGGTGCCGCCGTCTTCCTGCGGAATCTCCTTCAGCCCCTGGTACTGGCCGATGCCATGCTCGACATGCACCACGTAATCGCCGATGGCGAGATCGCGAAAGTCGGAGAGGAAGGCCGAGACCTTCGACTTCTGCCGCTGCGGATGGGCCAGCGAAACCTCCGGCTCATCGAACAGATCGCGCGCGCCAAAGAGCACGAGGTTCGCCTCCGGCAGAGCGACGCCTTCCGGCACGTAGGCCTTCACGATGGTGGTCGTGGCCACACGTCTTCCGCGAAGTAGGTGGACTCGTCGACGTAGACTTCGCTGCCCGGCTTGGGCGTGCGGCTGCCGATGCGGAACGACAGGTTGTATTCGTTGAAGACGTCGGCCAGGCGCTCGACTTCGCCGGTGCTGGAGACGGCAAAGATGACGCGCTTGCCTTCGCGCGTGAGCCGGCCCACTTCTTCGGTCATGGCCGCAACCGAGCCGTGGAAGCGCGTCGTGGGCTGGGTCTGCAGGGTGAGATGTTCGCCGTCATCGGCGCCCTCGATTCCCAGTTGCTCGACGGCGATGGTTGTCGCGTGCTGCAAGCGCTCGCTGCCACTGCTCCGGCGTGAGATACAGATCTTCCGGACGAACCAGATTGCCGACCAGGCTGCGCTCGTGCGCCTCGGTCACTTTCGTCCACCAGGCGTCGTGCGCTTCGTTCAAGAGCGTCGGGTTCGTCGAGCAGGATGGTCGCGCCGGGCAGCAGATCGAAGAAGTGCTCTTTCCTGCGCCGCCGACGGGCGCGTACAGCTCCCATCCCGGAAACACGGCAACGCCGGTCGCGCGGACCGCTTCCTCGATCGCTTCTTCGTTTCCCGCCAGCCGGCCGCCGGTAAGCCGCGCATTGATGGCCGCCAGCGTTTCTTCTTCCACCGGAGTTTCCGTCAGGGGAAGCAGAACGACTTCGTCCGTAGCCGCCGCCGAGCGCTGGGTGCCGGGATCGAACTTGCGGATCGATTCGACCTCATCGCCGAACAGCTCGATGCGCACCGGCCGGTCCAACTCCGGCGGATACACGTCGAGCAGACCGCCGCGATGGGCGAACTCGCCCGGCATCTCGACCACATCCACCTGGTTGTAGCCGACGATGCGCAGGTGCTCGATCAGACGCTCGGGATCGACCATCTCGCCGCGTCGCACCACCTTCGCCAGGTCTGCGATAAAAGCCGGCGTCGCGCAAACGCATCGCCGTTGCAGCCAGCGGCGTGATCACGACGCTGGCGGCTCCGGTGGCGATCTTCCATAACGCGGTGGCGCGCGCCTCCTGGATCTCAGGATGTGGCGAGAGATTCTCGAACGGAAGCACATCGTAGGCGGGCAGGCCGATCGACCGCATCGGGCGGAACCGCGCCCGTCAATTCGGCCAGCGAGCGCACCACCGGCAGCAATTCCTCCAGCGCGCGGTTGTCGGAAACGACGACGACCAGCGGCCGCGAAGTGGCGCGATGCAGCAGGCAATAGAACAGGGCCTTGCCGGTGGGAGTGAGTCCGGAGACACGAATCCGCCCCGCGCCACCCTTTACCTGGGTTACAGCACGCGTAAAGGCGGCAGACTTTTCCACGTCCGCGAAGAGTTCGCGAACGAACGGGAGGATCATCGCCCATTCAGTTTACCAGCCAATCCGGGCCAAGGTTTTCACCGCCGAGGCACCGAGAACACAGAGAAGAAGCAAAACTTAAATCCGGAACCCCCGTGTCCGTGTTGGAAGAATTGGTTTCCTCTGTGTCTCTGTGCCTCTGTGGTGATTATTCCCTTTGACAGCCCATAACGCCGCTTCTAGAATCAAAAGTGGGCTGGACGCGGTCACGTCCGGCCTTTCGTGTCGGGCGCCGTGACTATTTTTTGCGCTCGAGCGCGCAGCAGTTCATCTGCTCGCGTCCTCTGCGGCCGCCACCCTGGCGGGCCGTGTCTGACCGTGTGGCGGTGTAGCTCAGGTGGTTAGAGCGACGGTCTCATAATCCGTAGGTCGCAGGTTCGAGTCCTGCCGCCGCCACCAAGTAAATCAACAATTTGCCCAGAAATTCCCGTCTCTCTTGCAAAGAGCGGCTTGCCTTACTCCTACGCTGCCCGCAACCTCGGCGGAAAAGGGTGGAGCGCCCGGCGAATTTCAATGGTGCTGACCGGCAAGTCTGGTGAATAATTGTCAGCTAGTCGGCCTTGCGCAATCCAACTCACAAAGGAGCAAGAACGTATGCACAAGATTTTGATCGCACTCGCCATGGTCGTCCTGGCAGTGGGACTGGCTGCGGCATCGGAAAAAACGGATGTGATGGCGCCCGTGCACCAATTCGTGGACGGCTTCAACAAGGGCGACACTAAGTCGGCCCTGGCCGCTTGCGCCGATCAGACTTCCATCATCGACGAATTTGCGCCCTACGAGTGGCATGGTGCCGAAGCCTGCTCGACATGGGCGAATGACTACGAAGCCGACGCCAAGAAGAATGGAACCACCGATGGGGTCGTCACCCTCGGCACACCCCGGCACATCGATATCACCGCAGACCATGCCTATATCGTCGTTCCCGTGAACTACACCTTCAAGCAGAAGGGGAAACTGATGAAGGAAACCGGCTCGACGTGGACGCTTGTCCTGCAAAAAGGCGCTGCCGGTTGGCGTATCACTGCGTGGGCATGGGCGAAACACTAGGCCGCCGAGTCCCACCCTGTCCGCAACCGCGGCGGACAAGGGTGGGGCACCCGGCCAGAGCACCTGGCTTCTAGCAGTCTTGGGCTGTTTCTATTTTCACGTTTGAGGCTGAAGGCTTGTTGTCCTTTCGGGCATCTATGAGAACAATGTTTTCGGCTCCTTCCAACCCAAGATCTTTCAATGTGGCTGTCACTTTCGCAAGTTCCGCATAAGAGAAATAAAAGATCACCGTGATACTCCTCTGCGTATTATTGGCCTTCTCATACCTTTACTTGATTAGCGAGATTGTGCTTCAGCTTGGAGTTGCTAGCTAGCTTGAATTCAACGAGAGATTTATTATTGGCGCCGAGCGAGACCACATAATCGACCGGTCCTCGTCCGTTATTCGGCTCCCTATTGACATCCATCGGCGATGCGAACCACGTAAGACGATACATCAGCTGAACATCAGACTCCCGCTCTATCGGTTCTCCCTTGACGTAGAAAAACCGGTATCCATCTTTGTTCTCAACAACGTCTTTGAGGAACACGACCCGTTTCATACCCTCGTCGTAGCTATCGAGGCCTGCGCCGTAAAATCCCAGCAGTGAAAGCGACTCAGACAAGGATTTCACTTGATCGATAAAAAGCTGTTTGGTATCATCTACGCGTTCTGCACTGACTGCACGAGCTTCATCGCCCCGATCCTCTTTCTCCTTAATATAATATTCAATCACTTCTGGGAACTTGTCTAACACCTTTGTAATAGCGGCGTTCACTTCAGCCTGGGTCGGCGCGACCGGCTTATTCGTCGTTGCATCGACTTTAGATGGCGGCAACACCGAATGAAGATAGTTATTGAGTTGGCCTCTAATTTCTTCATTAGGAATCGAACTGGCAATATGGTCGTACCGACGAAGCAATTCGGCGGCATTGATCCAGGTTTCGTCTTTTGTCAGAATGTTTTCGGGGGTCAACAAAACGAAATCATCTTTGACACCGTTACTGAACACTGGCAAGACGAACTCCTGCGTTCTCCAGCTTTCCGTTTGGTAATTGAACGATGTCTTGGCGACACTGAACTTCCTGAGAAGACGGCCATCGACATTTGCAACGCAAAATCTCTCGGTGTATTCAAGCAAGAATTTCTTAATGAGATTTGTTGTGAAGTCGCTTATGTTGTCGCGTCCTATACCGCTTTTCACTGCTGTCCGGTTAAAAGTCGAAGAGAATCAGTTGGTTGGCGTTTTCGGCTGAAATTGGCGTCGTGGTCGATGCTCTGAAGGGCGCATAAAATGGGCGTTTTCTCGAAGAGCGTGAGGCTGAGAATCTGTAGAATCTGGTACAGGCTGGCCTCCAGTCCCAACCGCTTGCGCACGATCGCCACCAGCACATACACCGATACCGCAATCCAGATTTGGGTCTTCACCGCGTTCTCGCTGGTGCCGTAGAAGGCCTTGATCCGCAGGTGTTGTTTGATCCATTTGAAGAACAGTTCCACCTGCCAGCGCTGCTTGTAGATTTCGGCGATGGTCAGCGCCGGAAGCGTGAAGTTGTTGGTCAGGAACTTCAGCCGCTTGCCGGTTTCGGCATCGCAGTAGCTCACCCGCCGTAGCGCGTCTGGGTACACTGAGGCCGACTCGAAGGACGACAGAATCACGGTCTGGTCCGAGCAGACGCCCGTGCTCTTGTCCACCGGATGCGAGTAGCGCCGCTGGAGCAACACGTTCGATTTGGTGCGCACCACGAAGAAGGCCGAGCTGAGCGTCAGCACGAACAACCGCTCGAAATCGACGTAGCCGCGATCCATGACATAGAAGGCACCGGCTTCCGGCATGATCTCGTCGAGCAGGTTGACATCGTGCACCTTGCCATCGGTAATACGGATAAACGTGGGAATGTTGCCGCGCAGGTCCAGCAGCGTGTGCAGCTTGACGGCGGCTTTGCGCCGCCGGAACCGGGCCCACGGAAACAGCGCCAGACACAGATCGATGGTGGTCGAATCCAGAGCATACAGACTCTGCTCCAGATCGACGCCCATCGGCTCTCGGGCATACAGTCGGCGTGCGGTTGCAATCAGCCTCTGCGCGAAGTCGGCGAAGATGCGCCAGTCCCGCGATTCATTCGCGTCGGCCAGCGTGGAGCGCGCCACCTTGCCACGAAATCCCAAGTGATACAGCTTGCCCTGCAACGAACCCAAACAGGCTTCGATGTCGCGCAGACTTTCGCGATAGGTCAACTGGGCGAAGGCCATCGCCAGATACTGATCCCAGCAGGTGAAACCTCGCAGCCGGAGGTCGCCCTGATAACGCTCGACGCAACGACGGAACTCCCGGTCGGGAAGAAAGCTGATCAATTGCGAGAAGACGGTGCGGCCCTGATTCATGAGCCATTGTCAGCTCTCCTCGCGTTCAAATCGCGGCAGGCCCGAAATGGCTTCAACTTATTGCGCAGCTATACCTTGCAGCCAGCACCCTGCAAGTTAACCGGACAGTAGTGACCGCTTTTTATGAGGCAGAGCTTCTCAATGTGTGGACCGTGGGCGATGATTTCCTCTCCGAAGTTGCGGAAGATCGTAATTAGATTGCGATGTAACGCATCAGCGAAATCCGGGCCTAATCCTTTCCCTCCATTTCCGGACTTAGAATAACCGAGCCAATTCTGTCTAACCTCTGGAAATTCGAACCATGCGCTTATTAGGCCGCTCGACAGCTCGCCAGCCACCGACTTGTCTCGGAGAAACTTCACGTAATCGATCATCTCGGTGTGTAGCTGCTGGTACTCTGGCTTCGCTGTTGAACAGGAGAAACGGGTCAATGAACAGAGGGAGATCATTGATTAGAGCGTGTTTCATAAACAGTGCCTCAGCGTAATCCAGAAGCAGGCGAGATAGAAGAAGGCGCAGTAGGTGGAGAGCAGATGCTCATGACGAACCAGCAACCGGCGGAACTGGCCGAGCCAGGAGTTGGTTCGCTCCACGATCCAGCGGCGCTTATAACGCCGCAGTTTGCGTCCATCTTCGTAGCGCCGTTGCTGGTTGTTCTTCCGGTAAGGCGCGATCAGTTCGATGCCTCGCTTCTCAGTCGCTCGCGCAGCGGGTCAGAGTCGTAGCCGCGGTCGGCGATCACGCGCTCGGGTTTTGCCGCGGCCGGCCTTTCGGCCGGGGGACGCGGACTTCGGCGAGCGTGGCTTCCGCAAGCTTAACTTCTGCCGGAGAGGCACTTTCCAGCCGAACTCCCAGCGGAAGACCTTGACCGTCGACCAGTACCATCCACTTCGTTCCCTTGCCCCGCTTGGTTTTACCGACGGCAGGCCCCCTTTTTCGCCGGAGCGAAGCTGCCGTCGAGAAAGGTCTCGTCCCATTGCAGCAGGCCCTCCTCATCCAGCGCTCCCAGCAGCGCCCGCCACGCCTCCAGCCAGACGCCTTCCTCTTGCCAGCGTTGCAGCCGCCGCCAGCAGGTCGAGGGCGAAGGAAACTCGTCGGGGAGAAACCGCCAAGCCGCACCGGTCTGCAGAATCCACAGAATGCCTTCGAAACAAGCCCGATTCGGGGCCGGCGGTCGGCCCCGCTTGTCCCGTCGCTGCTTCGGCTTAGGCAGCAAGGGCTCAATCAGCTCCCACTGCTCGTCGGTCAACAGCTTCTGCCGTTTCTTCATGACAGAAGCTCACCAGCTAACCTGCCTCACGCATAAGTACCTGATCGTGAGGCCGAACCTATTTTTGAAACACGCTCTAGAGATATTCAGAGCACCGTAGTTTGCGAGTGTCCGAGGATCAACACCGAAGAAATCTGAGAAATATATCTTCATCGTTGCCCCGGTCTCGTTGAGAGGGCTGGGCTGGCTAGGTCTCACCATTGTCAGAATATCAGAGCGAGCAATAGCGCAGCCAAATGTTCGTGGTAGCGATAGAGGTCCTTCGACTCGTCGGTCCGCGCGGCGACTTCCTCGCTCAGGATGACAGCACAAACGGAAACGGCCCCACGTTGTTCACGTGAGGCCGTTATTTATGTCGGCGACGACCTACTCTCCCACACACTTTCGCGTGCAGTACAATCGGCCCAGCGGGGCTTAACTTCCGTGTTCGGGATGGGAACGGGTGTTTCCCCCGCGGTAAGATCACCGGCTTCGCAGGCGCGTGCGGAATACTCTCCGCAGCTCGGTCCCAGGCGTGGATTGCACGCAGGACCTTAGCGCCAATGTCTAAAGAACTTGTTGCCTCATTCGAGGCCGGCGTGATGCACGCCTTAACCGCAGATCCTTCGTCGGGCTGAAGCCCTCCTCAGGATGACAAATCAATGGAGAGCTTCGTTTGGCACGACTGAAGTCGTGCCCTGACACCAAGCTCTCGCCAAGTCGGCTACTGCGGCGTCCAGCCCCAATTTCTCAACTGACAACTGGGAACTGACAAACCGACAACTGAGTCGATCTCTCACAACTGAATAGCATCAGGAATCCAAGGCCAGGATCTCCGTCGAGATCCCCACGCTGGCAGGTTCGCCAGGTGTGCCGAGTAAATTTTATGGTCAAGCCGAACGGGCGATTAGTACTGGTAAGCTTCATGCATTACTGCACTTTCACATCCAGCCTATCAAACACGTAGTCTTCGTGTGCCCTTCTTCACCCTTATGGGTTGGGAGATCTCATCTTGAGGAGTGCTTCACGCTTATATGCATTCAGCGTTTATCACAACCGAACTTCGCTACCCAGCCGTGCCATTGGCATGACAGCTGGAACACAAGAGGTTCGTCCATCCCGGTCCTCTCGTACTAAGGACAGGTCCTCGCAAATCTCCTACGCCCACATCAGATAGGGACCGAACTGTCTCGCGACGTTCTGAACCCAGCTCACGTACCGCTTTAATAGGCGAACAGCCTAACCCTTGGAACCTTCTACAGCTCCAGGATGCGATGAGCCGACATCGAGGTGCCAAACCGGAGCGTCGATATGAACTCTTGGCTCCGATCAGCCTGTTATCCCCGGCGTACCTTTTATCCGTTGAGCGATGGCCCTTCCATACAGAACCACCGGATCACTAAGGCCTGCTTTCGCACCTGCTCGTCTTGTTGGACTCGCAGTCAACCACACTTATGCCTTTGCACTCGACGGCTGATTTCCAAACAGCCTGAGTGTAGCTTCGCGCGCCTCCGTTACAATTTAGGAGGCGACCGCCCCAGTCAAACTACCCGCCTCACTATGTCCCCTCTCCCGGGTAACGGGAGATAGGTTAGAACCACAGAACTCGCAGGGTGGTATCTCACCGTTGGCTCCCCCAAGCCCGAGAGCCTGAGATCAAAGCCTCCCACCTATCCTGCGCAGCAAGTGCCATAGTTCATAGTGAAGGTATAGTAAAGGTGCACGGGGTCTTTCCGTCTAGATGCGGGTAACCGGCATCTTCACCGGTACTACAAGTTCGCCGAGTCGCTCGTTAAGACAGTCGCACGATCGTTACGCCATTCGTGCAGGTCGGAACTTACCCGACAAGGAATTTCGCTACCTTAGGACCGTTATAGTTACGGCCGCCGTTCACCGGGGCTTCAGTTCGAAGCTTCACCCGCCTTTCTCAAGTCCAAACTCTTCTGAATGCGTTTCTTCAGATGACCCCACGCTGATCCGTATTGCTTCAGATCGCGTTCCCGCTGTCGGGCATCGGCTTGCGAAGCGTACGCCTCGTAGTAAACCAATGTCCAGGCAGGATCGCGTTTCTGATGCGACGCGACGCGCTGTTTCAGATTTCCACTGAATCCGATATACAGTCGCGCAGTTCGCAAATTCAGCAATACGTAGGTGTAGGACAGTTTTGGACCTCAGAAGGGCGGGTTGACCTCTCCCTTTAACCTTCCGGCACCGGGCAGGCGTCAGCCCCTATACGTCGTTTTCGACTTTGCAGAGACCTGTGTTTTTGTTAAACAGTCGCCGTGCGCATTTCACTGCGGCCCCCTCGAGCTTGCACTCTACCGGGGCACCCCTTCTCCCGAAGTTACGGGGTTAATTTGCCGAGTTCCTGAACGAGCGTTCTCCCGAGCGCCTTTGGATATTCTCCTCGTCTACCTGTGTCGGTTTGAGGTACGGTTCCCTTTCCATTCTCCTTAGAGGTTTTTCTTGGCAGCGTGAACTCGGTGCGTTTCGTCCATACGGACTACTCCTTTGCGTCTGACCGTTTGAATGTCTCTCCGGATTTGCCTGGAGAAACCGGCTTACACGCATCGAACCTGATAGCCATAACAGGCTGCACGTATCCTTCTGCGTCACCCCATCGTAATAACGAACGAAAGGGAGTTCCGGAATATTAACCGGATGTCCATCGACTACGCCTTTCGGCCTCGCCTTAGGGACCGACTAACCCTGAGCGGATTAACCTTCCTCAGGAAACCTTAGACTTTCGGCGCGGAGGGTTCTCACCTCCGTTATCGCTACTTATGCCGGCAGGGTCTCTTCTCAACCGTCGACGGGTCCTTACGATCCCGCTTCAAACTGTTGGGAATGCTCTCCTACCACGCATGGCTTGACGCCATGCATCCGCTGCTTCGGTGCTCAGTTTAAGCCCCGTTGAATTGTCGGCACCGGACCGCTTGACCAGTGAGCTATTACGCTTTCTTTAAAGGATGGCTGCTTCTAAGCCAACCTCCTGGCTGTCTGGGCGTTCCGACATCCTTTCCCACTTAACTGAGACTTGGGGACCTTAGCAGGCGATCTGGGCTGTTTCCCTCTCGACAACGAAGCTTAGCCCCCGCTGTCTGACTCCCGTACTAGTTGTCCACGGCATTCGAAGTTTGGTTGGATTCAGTAAGCTGGAAAGCCCCCTAGTCCATCCAGATCTCTACCACCGCTGCAAATCATACGAGGCTAGCCCTAAAGCTATTTCGGAGAGAACGAGCTATCACGGAATTTGATTAGCCTTTCACCCCTACCCTCAGCTCATCCGAGCTTTTTTCAACAAACACCGGTTCGGTCCTCCAGTGGGTGTTACCCCACTTTCAACCTGGCCAAGGGTAGATCATCCCGCTTCGCGTCTATTCCTGCCAACTGAACGCCCTATTAGGACTCGCTTTCGCTACGGCTCGCTTACGCTTAACCTTGCTGACAAGAATAACTAGCCGGCTCATTATGCAATAGGCACGCGGTCAGGCATTCCCTTGCGGGCATAGCCCTCCCACTGCTTGTAGGCACACGGTTTCAGGTACTATTTCACTCCCCTCGCTGGGGTTCTTTTCACCTTTCCCTCACGGTACTGGTTCACTATCGGTCAGAAGCTAGTATTTAGCCTTACGGAATGGTCTCCGCAGATTCCCGCAGGGTTTCACGTGCCCCGCGGTACTCAGGTACCCGCTTCGAGTCCAGTTCGTTTTCGCCTACGTGGCTATCACACTCTATGGCGCCCCTTTCCAGAGGGCTTCGACTAACGACTGGATTGGTAACTCTACTGTTGCGGGCCCTACAACCCCTATTACACCCGAAGGTGAAATAGGTTTGGGCTGTTCCGAGTTCGCTCGCCACTACTATCGGAATCACTGTTGTTTTCTTTTCCTCCAGGTACTGAGATGGTTCACTTCCCTGGGTTTGCTCGTACCCGACTATGGATTCATCGGGCCGTTATACGGTTTTACCGTATAGGGTTTCCCCATTCGGAAATCCCCGGATCAATGCCTACTTGCGGCTCCCCGAGGCTTATCGCAGCTTGCCACGTCCTTCATCGCCTGCTTCTGCCAAGGCATCCACCATGCGCCCTTAGTA
>CAVTOE010000011.1:40000-211079 GCA_963736385.1 uncultured Acidobacteriaceae bacterium
AAATAACTATGTGAGATCGCTCGAACTTAACTCGAACGCAATTCTCACGACTGGCACGTTCAACCTTTTGTCAAAGATCCGGGCAAATCCGCACTAGGCGGCTGCTTCGGATAATGACGGCCCGTAACCCTGAGGCCACGGCCGTCGTCCTCGAAACCTTTCAAACATACTACGCAGTTTTCCGCGCTGTCAACCTGAGTTTTCATGCACGTTACCCAGGGAGCACCGGCGCTCGACCCGCGTCGCGGCGGAGCAAACGCGCAACATGCCGCTCCAGTTGGCCTTGCTCACCATTTTCAGCGCACAAAGGCACCAGAGCGTTCGAATTCGTTAAAGATCTTGTACTGGAGGTTCCGCGATTCCCGCTAACCTGTCGGAGAACTCTGTCCCCGACTTCCAGCCCTGTGGCCAGGGCAGCTATTACAAAGCTTTACGTCTTAGATGCCGGCTTCTTTTGCAGGACTCAAAATCAGTCCCGCATCCGCAGGCGACAGTAATGCCTCTTGCTGACTTGATTGTTATAGCAGAGGAGGAGGGACGACACAACCCCTGCGGCGAAATTTTCGCTGAGAGATGTTGGCTCGCGAGGGACGAAAGCCGCATAAACACTGGGGATTCGCGCGTGAAAAAAAATTCGCCGCGACCATGATTCGGCGCTCAAAATCGCCGTCCCGCGGCAAATTTCACACGTTTCCCACACGGTTGGCACGATGGCGTGTCGCCGCTCCTCAATGTGCTTGACTTGCCTGAGTCGAGCCCCTACCCTGACCGTCATGAACAAACTCGCTAAAATCAGGGTCTTGACTTGTGTCGTTGCAATCATGTGTTCTGTTTCGCTCCGCGCTGGCACGTCGCCGCAAGAGAAAGCGTTTACCGATAAATACAAGGCTGCGTTGGAAGGGAAGGACACAGCAACGCTAGAATCGTTCCTTTACACGCAAGGGGCGGACGCCGCGATTCTGGATTTTTACAAAATGATGCAATCAGGAGAAGCTGGAGAAAAAATATCCAACATTGAGCTCGTCGATCTTACGCCAGAAGACGTAAAAAAGGCGGCGACGCCACTGGATTCGCCCACCGGCGGCAAAGTTTGCCTGACACTCAAACCAACCAAAAAGCTCATCATCAAGGTCGAGAAAAAAGACGCTAACGGCAGCTCAACCAGCACGAGCGAAAACTTCATCGCCGAGAAAGATGGCAAGTTTGTTATTCCTGTGCCGGGGGCGTGTAAGTAACATCCCGGGAGCAGGTCATAAGAAGCGGTTCAGGTGTTAGTCAGACGCCGAGCTGCGGGCCGGCGACACCGAGACTCATTCACTTTCGTCGGCGTGGGCGCGCAGACTTCGCACCGGATCGCGTAGCTTTGCAACTGACAAGAGTTGCTCATCGGTACGCCCCACCTGAAACACCACCACCCTCTCGACAAGGCTCTCGCAACGCCACAGCGATGTCCTGCCGCCTAGGCGGAATCCATGCTAAGTCACTGATAAGGTTAGGTCTTACTGTAATGTCTCCAGGATATTCGGGATTCAGCCGGTCGCTGTACGGAGTGGCCACGAGCGCCGGACCGAAGACCTTTAGCTTTTATATCAACCGCGAGGATTGCCGCCCGCTCCTCACCGAGCCGTTGAACGATGCTTGCCTCTCCTGCGATCACCTTGGGATCGTCGCCACGCCGCAGGGCGCCTGCTGGCAGCAACTCAACCACGACACTCCGGAACGCTGTGTCTGCGAGATTCTCGACCACGTGCACCATCCCCGCCTCCAACAGCTCGCATTCTCCATCGCGATAACTCTGGTTATCTCGCGTTGAGTATAGAACTACAGATAGTCAATAAGTTGCGAAACTATTAAACTATATGCGGCCCCCATGCCCCGAGAAACTGGGCCCCTTCCTTCGCCTCCGCCGTCCTTACCGTTATCTTCCAGCCGCCCCGATGTCGTATGCTGCAGGTTGCGTCATCGTGATGGAGACTGCACGCATCGCCGAGTTGCTGGCCCCGTTTACCGGCGGCGAGACCCTGCCGCCGCGGCTGCTGGAGGCGCTCCAGCGTTACCTCGATCTGTTGCTGCGCTGGAACGCGCGGGTGAATCTCACGGCGGTCCGCGATCCGGAGAAGATCGTGACCCGGCACTTCGGCGAGTCGCTGTTTGCGGCGCGGGTGCTGCTGCGCGGAGACCGTGAAGGCGCGACGGTTTCGACGCTAGCGGATGTCGGCTCAGGGGCCGGCTTCCCCGGAGTTCCGATGAAACTGCTCGCGCCCCAGCTCGCTCTGACTCTGATTGAATCGCACAGCAAGAAGGCCGTTTTTTTGCGGGAGGTAGTGCGGAGCCTCGGACTTGACGGCGCCGAAGTGTTCGGCGGCCGCGCCGAGCAGTGGGGAAGGACCGCTGACCTGGTGACGCTGCGCGCGGTTGAGCAATTTGAGCGGGCCTTGCCGGTGGCGGCGAAGCTGGTCGCCGAAGATGGCAGGCTGGCTTTGCTCATCGGTGCAGGACAGGTCTCAACCGCACAGGATTTACTGGGGAAGCAATGGCGCTGGCGGGAGCCGGTGGCGGTACCGCTTAGCACGGCGCGCGTGGTTCTGCTGGGAGAGCGACATGGATCTCAAGTCCAGGTTGAGACAATTGCCTAGTAGTGGTAGATATAAGCGTCTACACGCTTTATTGTCAGGTATAGGTGGGGGTTTATTATCAGATTGTCCGGAGATTATATGGTCGAGTGGAGTATTGCTTAGATAACCATGCAGTCCTTAAGGCTGGCTTGGCATCAAGGCTCAATTGTTCCACGTGGAACATTTCGAGCTCACCGAGCGCCGACCTCCGCCACTCCTGGAGTTTGCACAAGACCCAATCCCCCTCTTTTTGAAGGCTCGAGGTCAGTAACTTCAGCCCGTTCGCCATTCCGGCAACTTGCAGGTCGACGCCAACGATCTAGCATTCAAGACGCCACGAAAATGTTCCACGTGGAACATTGCCATTCGAAAACCCTCCGCTCCAGTTTACGCACAACCCCGTACCCGGCCTACGCTCCACTTAATCAGCACCTTCCGCCGTACCATGCGAGTCTTGCACAGCTTTTCCTACGAAAATTTCCCTTCGGCCACCCTCCGTCATTGCCGACCGCCCCCGCCGCGTTCTAAGCTTCTAGTTCGGTCCTCTTTCTTGCAGAACTTATGGGACGCATCATCGCAGTCACCAATCAGAAGGGCGGCGTCGGCAAGACCACCACCGCCATCAATCTGGCTGCGTCGTTCGCCTCCTCGCGGCGCCGCGCACGCTGCTGGTCGATTGCGATCCCCAGTCCAACGCCTCCAGCGGCCTCGGCTTCCTGCGCGATCCCGACCGCCACAGCACCTATCAGGTCATCATGGGCGAGGTCCCGCCGAGCAGGCGACGCTAGCCCACCGAGCTCGACAACCTCAGCGCCATCCCCGCGCACAAGAACCTGATCGGCGCCAACATCGAACTGGTGCCGCTCGAGCACCGCGAGTACCGCCTGCGGCACGCGCCTGCAGCCGCTGCGCGAGCAGTTCCAGTTCATCGTCATCGACTGCCCCCCGGCGCTCGACCTGCTCACCCTCAATGCGCTGGTCGCCGCCGACACCGTGCTGATTCCCATGCAGGCCGAATATTTCGCCCTCGAGGGCGTCACCGAATTGCTCGACACCATCGACCGCATCCGCGTCGAGCTCAATCCGCGGCCTGGCGGTCGAGGGCGTGGTGCTCGACCATGTTCGACGAGCGCACCAACCTGGCGCAGTCGGTGGCCTCCGAGCTGCGCGGCTTCTTCGGCGACCTGATGTGCCGAGACCGCGATCCCGCGCAACATTCGACTGGCCGAGGCGCCCAGCCACGGCAAGCCGGCGCTGCTCTACGATCCGCACGCCCGCGGCAGCGAGGCCTACCTGAAGCTGGCGGAAGAGATCATCGCGCGCGTCACCAACCCCGAGGCGCCGCCTTCGGAGGAGGCCGCGCAGCCCAGCGAGTGACCGCCGGCGCAATCGCTTGAGGACGGGTCGGGTTGATGTACGACAATGTGGGATATACCACATTGTGGGATATACACCCGTGGGGTGCGGTAATCAGATTCGTGCGTCCTTCGCCCTTTCTTTTACGCTGTCATCCTGAGCGACTGCGCGGCCACGCCGACTGCAACGGCAGTACTGACTACTGACTACGACTACTGGCTACTGCCTACTGGCTACTGACAACTGACCACCAACTACTGGCATAATTGCATCATGCCTGCCGCCAAAGATGTGCCGCAGAAGATTGAGGCGCTGCGGGAGAAAATCCGCCACCACGAGCACCGTTACTACGTGCTCGACGATCCCGAGATCAGCGACGCCGAATTCGATCGCCTGATAAACGAGCTGAAGGCACTTGAGGCCGAGCATCCTGAGCTGATCACTGCCGACTCGCCGACGCAGCGGGTGGGTGGCAAGCCGCGCGAGGGCTTCGTCAAAATTCCGCATTCGACGCCCATGATGTCGCTGGACAACGCTTACAGCGAGGAGGAGTTGCGCGATTGGGCGCGGCGGGTGCACGAGTTGAGCGGCGAGTCGCGCGTGGACTACGTCTGCGAGTTGAAGCTGGATGGCATGTCGCTGGCCTTGCGCTTTGCCGGCGGCAAGCTGGCGCTGGGCATCACCCGCGGCGATGGCTCGGTGGGCGAAGACGTGACCCTCAACGTGCGCACGGTGCGCAGTGTGCCGCTCACGATTTCCGCCAAGACGTTGGCCAAGGCCGGCCTGCCGCCGGACTTCGAGGTGCGCGGAGAATTGCTGATGCCCCTGGCCGCATTTCAGCGCATGAACGACGAGCGCGAACAGCAGGGCCTGCCGAAGTTCGCCAACCCGCGAAATGCCACGGCGGGAACGGTACGAGTGCTGGAGCCGAACATCACCGCCCAGCGGCGGCTGGATTTTTTCTCGTACGCGCTGTTCGTCAAGGGGCGCACCATCTTCGAGCGGCACTCGGAGACTTTGAAGGCGCTGCAAGCCGCCGGCTTCAAAGTAAATCCCAATCACCGGCTGGTGCATGACCTCGATCAAGTGTGGGAATTTATCCACGAGTGGGAAGCCAAGCGCGACAACCTGGCCTACGAAATCGACGGCATCGTCATCAAGGTGGACCGCACTCGCTTGCAGGAAGAGCTGGGCTACACGGGCAAAGCGCCGCGCTGGGCGATCGCATACAAATTCGCCGCGCGTTCCGGGGTCACGCAGATCGAAGACATCCTGGTGCAGGTGGGCCGCACCGGCAAGCTGACCCCGGTGGCCGCGCTGAAGCCGGTCGCGATCGGCGGCACCACGGTCAGCCGCGCCACCTTGCACAACATGGACGAGATCGACCGCCTGGGTGTGCGCATCGCCGATTGGGTATTAGTTGAGCGAGGCGGCGATGTCATCCCCAAAGTTGTGAAGGTGCTGGAGGACAAGCCACGCGGCCATCGCACGTTCCACATGCCGGAACGTTGTCCGGTGTGCGGCGGACACGTGGTCCGCGCCGAGGGCGAAGCCGACCATCGCTGCGTCAATGTCAACTGCCCGGCCAAGCTGCGCGAAAGCATTCGCCATTTTGCTTCGCGCGGAGTCATGAACATTGACGGTATGGGCGACGCGTTGGTCGAATCAGTTGGTCGAGAATGGGATGGTCAACAACATTGCCGACATCTACGAGCTGACCGAAGAGAAGCTGCTCACGTTGGAACGCATGGGCAAGAAGTCGGCGCAGAACATTCTGCGCGAGATCGAGAACTCGAAGAAGCTGCCACTGGAGCGGGTCATCTATGGGCTGGGCATTCGCATGGTCGGCGAGCGCACCGCGCAGTTTCTGGCTGAGCACTTTGGTTCGATGGATGATCTGATGAAGGCCAGCGAAGACGAACTACAGCAGGTGAATGAGATTGGCCCACGGGTTTCGGCTGCCATCCGCGAGTTTTTTGATGAGCCGAAAAATGTGGCGCTGGTGGAACGGCTGCGCAAAGCCGGGCTGACCTTCAAGGGACACAAGAAACAGCGCGCGACCACCCTCGCGGGTAAGACGTTCGTGCTCACGGGAACGCTGGAGCGCCACACTCGCGACGAAGCCAGAAAGCTGATCGAGGATGCCGGCGGCAAGGTTGCCGGTTCGGTGAGCAAGAAAACCGACTACGTGGTTGCGGGAGCAGAAGCCGGCTCGAAGCTCGACAAAGCGCGCGAGTTGGGCGTCAGCGTGATTGACGAGGGCGAAATGGAGAAGCTGGTGAAGGGATGAGCAGAGGATGGAGAGCGCTTGCGGCTGCGATTCGCCGGGTCCTGCTTGCCGTGCTTTCGATCTCAGTTTGTATGTCATCCATGAGCTACGCCAAAGAACCGTTGCAAACTGCGGCGCCGGTCCATCTCGACAAGAAAGGCGAGAGGTGGGCGCGCGAGTCGCTGAAGAAAATGTCGCTGGAGCAGAAGATCGGCCAGATGTTCATGGTGCGCGCGCTGGCGCAGTTCATGAACGTGAACAGCCCCGAGTACATCGCGTTGCGCGATACCATGCGCAAGTACCACCTGGGCGGATTCGGATTGACCGTGCGTTTCGAGGACGGCTTTCTCTACAAGAATGAACCGCTCGAAGCGGCCACGGTCATCAATCAATTGCAGAAGGACTCCGAGTTTCCGCTGATCTTTGCTGCCGACTTCGAGCATGGACTGGGCATGCGCCTTAACGGAGTCACCGATTTCCCGCAGGCCATGGCGTTTGGCGCCACCGGCAATGTGGATTTTGCGCGCCAGGCGGGGCGCATCACCGCGCAGGAGGCGCGCGCCATCGGCGTGGAGTGGAATTGGTTTCCCGATGCCGACGTGAATTCCAATCCGGCGAATCCCATCATCAACACCCGCTCGTTCGGCGAAGATCCGAAGCTCGTCGGTGACATGGCAGCCGCCTACATCGCAGGCGCCCACCAGTACGGCGTGATAACCACGGCCAAGCATTTTCCCGGTCACGGTGACACGGAAAGCGACTCCCATGTGTTCGTGCCCGTGGTCAAGGGAGATGCGGCCCACCTCGACGCGATTGAGTTGCCGCCATTTCGGGCTGCCATCCAAGCGGGAGTTGACGCGGTGATGATCGCCCATGTGCTGGTCCCGGCGCTGGATTCCGATCCCAACCGCGTAGCCACCATCTCGCCCGCGATCGTGACCGGACTCTTGCAGCAGAAGATGGGTTTCCACGGATTGGTCATCACCGACGCGCTCGACATGGGCGGGGTGACAAAGCCCTTTGTGCAGGAGGGACCCGACGCGGCTGCCCGGGCCGCGGTCGAATCCGTGAAGGCTGGTAATGACGTCCTGCTGATGCCTTTCGATCTCGAAGGCGCGTACAACGGATTGCTGCGCGCCGTCCGCAGCGGGGAGATTTCCGAGTCGCGCATCGATCAATCGGTGTTGAAGGTCCTTCGCGCCAAGGCCTCAGTGGGGCTGAACAAGGCCAAGCTGGTCGATATTCGTGCGGTGAATACGATCGTAGCGCAACCTGCTAGCCTGGCGACCGCGCAACAGATCGCCGACAAAGCGGTCACGCTGGTTCGGGACAATCATCGAGCGCTCCCGCTAAACGCGACGGCCAAGGGAACCAAGCTTCCGCCGAATCCGTATCAGCCAGTAGCGGTGACGCGCAATAATACTGTCTTGTTGATTTTTACGGACGACAGCCGCTCCGATTCGGGGAGAATGCTGGACCATGAGCTCAAGGCGAGAATTCCTGACGCACGAGTGTATTACATCGACGCCCGGGTCGCGGCTGGGATGACGCAGCCGGTGCTGGCTGCGGTGCAGGAATCGCAGGTGGTGATTGCCGCAGTGTACGAGTTTCCGGTGCCGGGTAAGGTGGTTCGCACGCCGGAGGGCGCAGCCGTCAACGCGATAGGCGTGCAGGCGTCGTCGGCGACTCTGCTACGACAGGTTTTGCAAAGCGCGGCGGAGAAGACGATCGTGGTGGCCGTGGGTAGCCCGTACATTGCCGCGCAATTGTCCGAGGTGCAAACTTACCTGTGTACGTTCTCCAGCGGTCACGTTTCTGAGTTAAGTGCGGTGAAGGCAATGTTTGGCGAAATCCCGATGACCGGCCACTTGCCTGTAACCATTCCGAACATCGCCGGCCGTGGTGCGGGATTGACGAGCGCGGCACAAGGTTCCAGCGGAGGACCACAATGAAAAAGGTCGCTACGAAGGTTTCATTCGCTCTGGTAATGGCGAGCCTGGCGTTGCTGTTGGCCGCCTGCTCAATCAATGTGAACGACAAGGACAAGAAGAACGAGAAGGTCGATATCCAAACTCCCTTTGCCAACCTCAAGGTGAACACCAGCGACAAACCGGCGGACAACGGCATTCCGGTTTATCCGGGTGCGCACCTGCGTCCGGAAGATAACGGTGACAGGCATTCCGCCAATATCGACATGGGAGCCATGGGATTTGGGCTGAAGGTGGTCGCAGCCGAGTATGAGACCGATGACCCTCCGGAGAAGGTCAAATCTTTCTATCAGGACAAACTGAAGAGCTTCGGTGACGTGCTGGTATGCAACGGCCACAACGGTGGCTCGGACGTTCACATGGGAAAGCATGGCGAAGATGTCGATAAGAAGCTGACCTGCAAGGACGCGCACGGCGATGGATGGGAGCTCAAGACCGGCACCAGCG
Organism: uncultured Acidobacteriaceae bacterium; assembly: GCA_963736385.1. Lineage (GTDB taxonomy): Bacteria > Acidobacteriota > Terriglobia > Terriglobales > Acidobacteriaceae > Bog-257. The sequence continues at coordinate 48,676 of CAVTOE010000011.1, forward strand.
ACAACCAGCACCTGGTCTCGATCGAACCGCAGGGTTCGGGAACGCGTTTTGGCACGGTGCTGATCCGCACGCACGGCAAAGAGGGAGCGCTGTAAGGCGCGGGACGGCCCAGTCCTGACAAACCCTCGTCAAAGCCCGCGGTCCTGAACGTCAGCCTTCATTCCTTGTGCACAATACCGCTGACGGCCGCAACAAAGAAGGTGGCCAGCAGCCAGCCCAGCAGAATCTGCATCCGGAGAAACCACCGTACCAAAATCGGTCGCCAACCATCGGGTGCGGGGTCAGGCTGCCACTTGTCGGTCTGTCCCATTTTAACCAGCGGAAGGGAATTCTCCAGCGAATACACAGGAGCGGAGAAGCCGGGATAGTGCGGGGGCACTTGCCGCTCAGTCTTAGGGCCTCTAAACTCGTTGTAAGCATCCTTGTCGCTGGGGACCATCGTCCCGGCATGATAGCTTGTGGCGTAAACGATCCATCCCAACAGACTCAGGAGAATGATCAACCAAATCGCCCGTCCCGGATAGTAGCCATAGCCGATAGACCGTTTTAGTATCCAGCTCCAGAGCGGGGCGATGGTCCCATGTTTGTCATTGCTACGGCGAAGTTCCTCCATCTTTTCCAGCACGCGCCTGGCTCCGCCAAAGTCTCCAGATCCCCGAAGAACTTTCGCCAGTTGGAGGTAGGGTTGCCGGTGAAACGTCGTGGTGGGTTGCAGACCAAGCCAGTCCAGTCTCTTGGTAACGTCGATCTGCCCTTCGGAAGAGATGCGGCCATAGACAAAGCCGTCGAGGTAGAGCTTGCCGGGTTGCGGCCAGATCGTCGGGGTCTCATCGCCAACTGAGCTGGTGTTATTTAGGCCTGAATCGTAGAACGACGCAGTCGAGGCGTCGGTCAATTTAAGGGTTGCTTTCTGGAAATTTCCGCTACTGCAATCGAAGGGTACCCCAATTTGGGCGCTGTACAGGGTCACTACGCCATTCGCGGTGAAGCCGCCGCTGAGGAAGACGGTGCTTTTCACGATGATGCGCTCCGCGTTGAGGGCGCTTCCACCCCAGTCAACGTCCTCTTGGATTGGGTTGGTGAAAGTTCCCTGTGAGCAGTCCAGATCACCACCTATCTGCGCGCCGAGGAGCCAAACTTCGCCACTCGCCTTGAAGCCCTCGCTGAGAAAGACCGAGCCCTTGCTGTTGATTCCGTCAGCGCTGAGCGCCGTGCCGCCTCCGGGAATATTCTGGGGTGGGTTGGTGAAGGTCCCGCCTGAGCAGTCGAAGTCGCTCCCGATCTGCGCGCCGTCGAACGTAACTTCGCCACTGGCATGGAAGCCGTTTCTGAGGAGAACGTCGCTCTTGCAGTTGATTAGTTCGGCGCTCAGCGCAATGCTACTTTCGGGAACATCTTTCTGGGGTGAGTTGGTGAAGGTTCCACCTGAGCAGTCGAGATCGTTCCCGATCTGCGCGCCGTTGAGACAAACTTTGCCACTGGCGTTGAAGCCGTTCCTGAGGAGGACATCGCCCTTACAGTTGATTAGTTCGGCGTTGAGCGCCGTGCCGCCTCCGGGAACGTCTTTCTGAGGCGGGTTGGTAAAGGTTCCACCTGAGCAGTCGAGATTACCACCGATCTGCGCGCTGAGGAGACCCACTTCGCCACTGGCGATAAAGGCGTTGCTGAAGAAGACGTACCCCTTAACGTTGATTCTGGCAGCATCAAGCGCCATACCGCTTGCGGGAACATTCTTCTGGGGTGGGTTGGTGAAGGCCCCTCCTGAGCAGTCGAAGTCGCTCCCGATCTGCGCCCCGGAAAACCGCACCCCGCCCGCGGCCGTGAAGCCATTTCCTAGCAACACCTGGTTCTTCACGATGACGCCATCTGCCCCTATCCCGGGCACGAGACTGCCTTGGAGGTCGAGTTGTGAGACCTCGGCTTGGCTCAGAATCATGACCTCTTGCAGGCGGCAGCGTCGAAGCGCAAGTTGAAAAGGAATACTGACCAAGGAGAGATCAAGCGAACCGGTGACGTCGGCCCCATATAGTTGAACCCCTTGCCAGTGGACTTGTTTGCGGGCCTCCCCGTCTGTGCATAACCAATCCAGCAGCGCGGCGCGAATTCGGCGCGCCGGTCCCCAGTTGTCCGCATCTTTGGGATCGTTCGCCTTATCCCGGTTATTGTCGTTCGGGCCGCACACGGACCATTCGCCGATGGGAACTCTCTCCAGCAGCAACTTCTCGGCATCACTCAGCGTGCCGAAGTTGGCTTCCGCCAATGCTTGCAGATCGCTGGCGTGTCCTTGAGGCTGGTCATCCATCTCGATGGTCGTCTCGGAAGTCCGCTTTATATCACGGAGCGGGAATTTACAGTAGGGATTAGTACACAGGGCGGGTTCTATCCCGCTTCGACCGGCGGGGTAATGTCTGGGTTCGTCAGGCCGGCGGCCGCAAACTGCTCGCCTTCCGCGCTGATTTCAGCTTCCGCGTTCGCCAGATCCACCAACCCGCCAGGCATGCCGCGGCAATGGCGACGATGACGTATCGCCAGTGGTTGTGTACCATGCCGCCGATAAAGCCCACGATTTCCGGGCCGTAGCGAATCACCAGAAACGAGAGCACCACGAAGCGCAGAAACCGTCCGGAGAAAATTGCGATCAGGAAGTGACTGAACCGCATTTCGGCCATGCCGGCGGAGAGGACGAACAGCTTGAAGGGGGTCGGCGGAGGCAGCATGGACGGCAGCATGAGCGCGAGGAATTCATGGTGATCGAAGGCGGCCTTGATCTTGTTGAAGCGCTTCTCGCCCATGCGCTTCACCAGCAGCACCTCGCCGCTCTTGTACCCGATCACGTAGATGACGATGCTGCCCAGCGCCGAGCCGGCCGCTGCCATGGCCGAGTACAGCAGCAGGCGATGCGGGTTGGCCCAGACGTAGCCGGCGACGATGGCGTCGAGCGGCATGCCGAGAAAGGCCGCGTCCACGGCGGCGAATCCCAGCACGCCCCAGATACCGAGCGGCTTCAGCAGCGCCAGGATCAGCAGGGTCCATTTGTGGAGAAGGTGCTTCAAGGCAGTCAGTTTTTGATTCTACGCGAATGCGCAGGGGCGGCAGAAACTGATCTCTATTGCTCGGCTGCCCCGGTGCCAAAAAACTCTTCTACTGTTTTTATGTCCGTCGTCCGGCCGTACTTTGGCAGGCTGTCGAGGAAGACGCGCCCGTACTGCTTTCTGAGGATGCGATTGTCGAGCAGGCAGAGCAGGCCGCGGTCGTGCAGCGAGCGAATCAGCCGGCCAAATCCCTGCTTCAGCGAAAGCGCGGCGCTGGGTACCTGATACTGGAAGAAGGCATTGCCGCCCTCTTCATCAATGGCCTTGATGCGCGCGGCCACCACGGGATCGTTGGGCACGGCGAACGGCAGCTTGTCAATGATGACGCAACTCAGTTGCTCGCCCTGCACGTCAACCCCTTGCCAGAACGACGAGGTGGCAAACAGCACCGCGTTCGGGCGTCAGCCGGAACTCTTCCAGCAGCGCGTTCTTGGGCGCGCTGCCCTGCAGCAGCATGGGAAATGCCAACTCGCCCAGCAATCGCTCGTAGAGCTGGTGCATCAGCGCGTGGCTGGTGAACAGACAGAACGCGCGCCCGCGCGTGATCTCCAGCAGCTGCTTGACGCGCTGCGAGGCGCGCTCGACAAATTGCGGCTCGCGCGGGTCGGGCAGGTCGGGCGGCACATACAGCAGCGCCTGGCTCTCATAATCGAAGTGCGACTGGCACCACCAGTTCGCGGGCGTGCTCGATTCCGATACGGTTGCGGATGTACTCGAAGCCTCCGGCGACAGCCAAGGTCGCGGAGGTGAGCACCGCCGACTCCAGGTGCTCGAAGAGGGTGGTGCGCAGGATGTCGGACACCGTGATCGGGGTGGCCTGGAGAAATACATTGTGCTGCGGGCGCCACGTCCGGTGCGGCGTTCAATCCAGAAGACGATGTTGCGCTGCTCGGCCTCCAGGATGAATCCCAGGTTGACGCGCAACTCATCTACCCGGCGGGCCAGCGCCTGCACTTCATCGGGCTTATTGGGAATGGCTTGCAGTTCGGTGTAGAGGTGCAGCAGGGAATTCTGCAGGCCGAGATACTCGTCGCCATTTTCTTCCAGGAACTCCGGGCGGTTCTCGAATGCGAAGCGGCCCTCGCCCGGCGGCAGCAACGAGAAGAAGAATTGCGAGCGGTCGCGCACCTGACCGCATACCGGCATAACCTCGGCGATAGGAACATCTACCCGGCGCAGGGTGTGCTCGACATCGCGAAGCAATTCGTCCACTCGAAGATTGGAGACGGTGACGCCGAAGTAGTTGGTGGCCACGTCCTCCAGCTCATGGGCTTCGTCGAAGATGACGATGCCGGCGTCGGGCAGCACACCGGCGTCGGGCGCATGGTCCGTCGCCGCCTTGATCGCCAGGTCAGCGCAGAACAGGTGATGATTGACGATGATGATGTCGCTCTCGGCGGCGCGGCGGCGCATCTCGGTGATGAAGCAGCGGTCGAACTGCTGGCACTGCGAACCGATGCAGCGGTCGGTGCGCGCATCCAGCTTGGGCCACAGATGGCCGTTCTCTGGCAACTCGGCCAACTCCGCGCGGTCGCCGGTCTCGGTGGTCTTCTCCCAATCGCTGATGATGCGGAAGTGGTCGATCTCTTCCAGTCCGTTCAGCACCGGCTGGTCGGTGAGGTCGTAGAGCTTCTTGCGGCAGAGATAATTGCCGCGCCCCTTCATGTAGCAGACGCGCAGCTCGCCCAGATGCTCGCGCAGAAAAGGAACGTCCTTGAAGAAGAGCTGCTCCTGCAAGGTCTTGGTGCCGGTGGAGATGATGACGCGTTTGCCGGAGCGGATCACCGGCAGCAGGTAGGCCAGCGTCTTGCCGGTGCCGGTGCCGGCTTCGACGATCAGGTGACGGCGCTCGTTAGCGCTTGCTCAACGGCCTCGGCCATTTGAAGCTGCCCGCGGCGAAATTCGTACGCCGGATGAGTGCGCGCCAGCACCCCGCCGGGGCCGAAGAACTGATAGAGCGACGGCAAGCGCGCGGCAGTTGTGGCGGACTGGGGTTTGGAAGACACGGGGTGAGGAGTCTTGTCCCTATAATAGCCGCTAGGGGCAAGCGCTGTTTGGGCCATCGCCGCGGAAAGAGTCTCAGTGAATCGTCGCATGCAATTCGAGTCCAGCCGGACTGCCGAACAAGGTGAACCGCCCACTGTCGGCACGCTGGCCATCGTCGGCCGCCCCAACGTCGGCAAATCCACGCTCTTCAACCGCCTGGTCGGCTCGCGGCGGGCCATTGTCGGCGACGAGCCCGGCATCACTCGCGACCGCATCTATGGCGATGTCGAATGGGTCGGCAAGAAGTTTCGCGTGGTGGACACCGGCGGCATCGTCCCTGACGACCCGCAATTGATTCCGGCGGAGATCTTCCGGCAGGCGCGGGTCGCGCTGGAAGAAGCCGACGTAATTGTCCTGGTGGTGGATGGGCGCACGGAGTTGGCGTCTCCCGACATTGACCTCGCGCGACTGCTGCTGCGCACCGGCAAGCCCCTGCTGTTGGCCGTAAACAAAGCCGACACGCCGCAACTTGAGCCCTATGCCGAGGAATTTCGCAGGCTCGGGATTAAGGAACTGTTTCCCATCTCCGCCGAGAACGGCAACGGCATTGCGGAATTGCTGGAGTACGTGCTGAGCGTGATGCCGGCGCGGCGAGGCTAGCTCTCGAGGAGGCAGTACCGCCGCACCAGCAAGTTCGAATCTGAGGACGGCGAGGAACAACTCGAAATTCCTCGCGAGACCCGAGTCGCCATCATCGGCCGCCCCAATGTCGGCAAATCCACGCTGCTGAACGCGCTGACCGGAACCTCGCGCGCGATTGTCTCGCCCATCGCCGGCACCACCCGCGATGCCGTGGATGAACTGATGGAGCACGATGGCCAGGAATATCGTTTCATCGATACTGCCGGTATCCGCCGCAAAGGTAAGACCGAGTTGATGGCCGAGAAACTGTCGGTGGTGATGGCGCGCAAGCATCTTGAAGGCGCTGATGTGGCGCTGATGCTGATTGATGCGGTGGAAGGCGTCACGGCCGCGGATGCGACCATCGCCGGCTACGCCCACGAAAGCGGCCGGTCGGTCATCATCGTCATCAACAAGTGGGATTTGGTGACGGACAAGCGGCACCGACGGCAAACCCCGCGCCGAGCGCAGTGTTTACGAGGAGCAGGTCCGGCGGCATTTGAAGTTTCTGTCGTACGCTCCGGTGCTGTTCATTTCCGCCACGACCGGGCGAAATCTCGACAAGGTTTTCTCCACGCTGGAGCTGGTGGCGCGCGAGCGGCGCAAGCGCATCGGCACGGGAGAGATGAACCGTTTTCTCAGCAAGGTTGATTTTGAGCGGGCTTCGGTGCCGATGGCCAAGCGGGTCAAGATTCTGTACATGACCCAGGCCGGGGTGTCGCCGCCCACGTTCATCCTGTTCACCGACCGCGCAGTGAAGCTGCACTTCTCCTATCAGCGTTTTCTGGAGAACCAGATTCGTGCGGCCTTCGGGTTTGTGGGCACGCCCATCTGGATCAAGAACCGGGCGAGGAATGACAATCAGCGTTAGGCTTCGCGGCAATGACGGACAGCGCTCCGGTTGCGCGCGCGGCGCATCTCCTGTAACTTTCCGCTAGTGGAACATCCCTGCTATCGCTGTCAGGCCTCGATTGAGGAGGGCATTACGTTTTGTCCGCACTGCGGCGCCCCGCAGATTCGCGTCATTCCTCCTGAGGAAAATGTGGCCGGTGAACTCCCGCCTCAACCCAGCGCGCCGGCCGGAGTTACTCCACAGACCTATTCCGTACCTCCCACCCCAGCCTGGACGCAGGGCGGCGCGCCTTACGTACCGCAGGGAACCAACATTCAATGGGAGGTGGCGTGGAAAGGATCGCTGCTGGCCGGAGTTGGGGCTGCGATTCTGACTGCCATACCGTTCGTCTCCATCGGTTGTTGTCTGTGGATGCTGGGCGCGGGCGTGCTCTCGGTTTCGATGTATCGCAAGCGCGTGCCGGGAATTTTGATTACTCCGGGGATGGGGATGAAGCTGGGGGCGCTGGCAGGCATGTTCGGGTTCATGGTCAACGCGGTGCTGACCGTGCTGTCGTTCGCACTGTTTCGTTCCAGCATCGATTTCCGCCGTGCCATGCAGGAGCAGATGGAAAAACAAATGGCCAATAATCCCGATCCCAAGGCGCAGGCCATAGTGCAGCATTTCATGGACTGGATGAGCAGTCCGCAAGGCGCGGCAACCTTCGTGGTGCTGATTTTACTGGTGCTGGGAGTGGTGTTCGTCGTAATCACGGCTGCCGGCGGAGCGCTGGGAGCTTCCATGTCGGGCCGGCGGCGAGAATTTCGATGATCAGCGACACGCGTGCGCAGGGACATCGTGCGCCGGGTAAGGGTTGCCGCCCTTCTGCGCATTTCGTATGATTCGAACGGCATGACCAAGGCCTCCATTCAGCCCTCTAACCTCCGCGAGAAATCGCAAATCCTGTCGGCATCGGAAATCGAGCGCACCCTGGTTCGGCTGGCGCACGAGATTGTCGAAAAAAACAATGGCGTTGCCAATCTTGGACTGGTCGGCATCATGCGGCGCGGTGTGCCGCTGGCGCAGCGGCTGGCAAAGATTCTGGGACGCATCGAAAAGACCGCAGTGCCGGTCGGGACGCTGGATATCACGCTCTATCGTGACGATCTCTCCACCGTCGGGCATCGTCCGGAGGTGAAGAAGAGCACCATGGAGTTCGACATCCAGGACAAGAACATCATCCTGGTCGACGACGTGCTCTACACCGGACGGACCGCGCGGGCCGCGCTGGATGCGTTGTTCGCTCATGGGCGCCCTGGCCGCATTCAACTTTGTGTGCTGATCGACCGCGGCCATCGCGAGTTGCCCATCGAGGCGGGCTTCGTGGGCCGCACCATCCAGACCACCAGCGATGAATTTATCGAGTTGAAATTGCAAGAAACGGATGGCTCCGACAAAGTACTGTTGATGGAGCGGGTGGACGAGGGGCAATGAAGCCACAATTGGGTTCGCTACTGGGCATCGGACAACTCACTACCGCACAGATTGAGTCTATTTTGGCGCTGGCCCGGCGCATGGATCCCAGCCGGCCGTCGCAGTTGTTGCGCGGCAAACGGGTGGCCCTGCTCTTCTATGAATCCTCCACCCGCACCCGCACCTCATTCGAGTTTGCCGCCAAAACCCTGGGCGCCACGACCACTCTGGTGACGCCGGTCTCTTCCAGCATCGAGAAGGGCGAATCGCTCATTGATACGGGCTGGACGGTGGCGAACCTTGGCGCCGATGCCATCGTTATGCGTCATGCCAACAGCGGCGCGGCCTACTTGCTGGCGCGTTATGTGCAAGTGCCAATCGTGAATGCGGGCGATGGGATGCATCAACATCCGTCGCAAGGGCTGCTCGATGCTTTGACCATTACCAACCACAAGAAGCGGCTGCAAGGGTTGCGGGTGGTGATCGTGGGCGATGTGTATCACAGCCGGGTGGCGCGATCCAATGCGGAACTGCTTTCGCGCTTCGGCGCGGACATCGTCTTCTGCGGTCCGCCCGATTTCGTGCCCGAGATCTCCGCTACCATCGCGCCGGGAGTCACCGCCAGCCACGACCTGAATATCGCGCTGCAAGGCGCCGACGTGGTGATGGCGTTGCGGGTGCAAAAGGAGCGGCTCGCGGGAAAACATCTTAGCGTTGAGGACTACATTGCCAACTATCAGGTCACGCCGCAGCGCATGAAGCTGGCAAAGCCGGATGCGATCCTGATGCATCCCGGACCGGTGATTCGCGGCATGGAGCTGACCAGTGAAGTGGCGGACGGCCCGCAGTCGTGCATTCACGAGCAGGTGCGCAATGGGGTGAAAACCCGCATGGCGATTCTGGCCATGCTGCTGGGGGCGGCGCGCTAAATGACAGACATGGACTCATTGCTCATCGTAGGCGGACGCGTGGTGGATCCGGCGAGCGGCGTCGATCAGGAGATGGATGTGCTCCTGCGCGACGGGCGCGTGGCTGCTGTGGCGGCGCCCGGCAAGCTTCGCGGTCAGGCCAAGCGGAGCTTCAATGCCAGGGGATGCATCGTCGCTCCCGGTTTCATTGATCTGCACGTGCATCTGCGCGAACCAGGACAGGCCCACAAGGAGACTATCGTCACCGGAACTGCGGCGGCCGCGGCCGGCGGATTCACCTCCGTGTGCGCCATGCCTAACACCGTGCCGGTAAACGACTCAGCGGAGATCACACGCTGGATGCAGGCCCCGGAACGCGGTGCGCTGGTCAACGTGTTTCCCGTCGCTGCGGCGACCGTCGGCAGCCTGGGAGAGAAGCTCACGGATTTTGCGGAATTGAAGAAAGCCGGCGCAGTTGCGGTGACCGACGATGGCAAGCCGATTCTTGGCGATCGTCTGATGCGTGACGCGCTGCGGACTGCCGCCAAGCTCAATATCCCGGTGGTGCAGCATGCCGAAGACACGCGCATGACCGTCGACTGCTCGATGAACCTGGGCGCAACCTCGTTTCGCCTGGGCTTGCACGGCATGCCGAACGCCGCCGAGGCGAGCATCGTGGAACGCGACATCGCCCTGGCCCGCGCGACCAGGGGACACGTACACGTGGCGCATCTCTCCACCCGCGAAGCCCTGGAAGCAGTGCGCCGCGCCAAGAAGGCGGGCGTGCACGTGACCGCCGAGGTTACGCCGCACCACTTCACGCTGGTGGATGAGAACGTTGGCGACTTCAACACGCACTACAAGATGAATCCGCCGCTGCGCTCGCTAGCCGACCGTGCCGCGCTGATCGAAGCCATTGCCGATGGCACCATCGACGCCATCGCCACCGACCACGCGCCCCACGCTTTCCACGAAAAGCAAGTGGAGTTCGAGCGTGCCGCCTTCGGCATCACCGGCCTGGAGACAGGGGTTGCGATTGCGGTCACGGTGTTACATCAGCACTTCAAGCTGCCGCTGTGGCGTGTGGTCGAGCTGCTTTCGGCAAATCCCGCCAGGATTTTCGGTCTTGCCGGACGCGGCAGCCTGGCGCCGGGCTCGCACGCCGATGTCACCATCTTCGATCCCAAGAAGAAGTGGACCTTCGATGCATCGCAATCGAAATCGAAGTCCAAGAACACGCCCTACGATGGCTGGAGCTTCATCGGGAAGGTGGTGGCGACAATTGTGGGTGGCAGGGTCGTCCACGAGGACTGACGAGCACTAGGATCGGCGCCTGGCCCCGACCCTTGCAACTGTTACAAAACTCGATCAAAAGGGCGATGGGTTACACTGCTCTTGTTTTAATCCTTGAGTTTTTCTGTGCCTCTGTGTCTCTGTGGTTAATGCTTATCACTCAATCATGAACAACCAACACGGTTTTACTCCGGCGGAACTGCGCAAGCTGCGCAGCTTGAAAAACCCGTATGGCATACAGCGGTTTCTGGACGACATGCCGTACCACCTGGCCGACACTGCCTGGTCGCCGCGGCGAGTGTTGCGCGAAAACACCTCCCATTGTTTCGAAGGGGCAATCTTTGCTGCTGCTGCCTTGCGCGCCAATGGTTATCCGCCGCTGATTCTCGATTTTGAAGCGGAACACGACACCGACCACGTGCTGGCCATTTACCGGGTGAAGGGACATTGGGGCGCGGTGGCCAAGTCGAACTATACGGGCTGCCGCTATCGTGAACCGGTGTACCGCTCTCTGCGCGAGTTGGCCATGAGCTACTTCAATATCTATTTCAATTTGCGGCGCGAGCGCACGCTGCGCACGTTTTCGCGTCCCGTCAATCTGGCGCGCTTCGACGATCAGGCATGGATGACCACGGAGGAGCCGATCTGGTTCATCATTTACCACCTGCTGGAAATCCACCACTACAAGCTGCTGACGCCGGGAATGATCAAGCGGCTGCATCGCATCGACGACAGGCTGTTTCGAGGCGAGACATTGGGAAAGGCATACCCAGCAGAGAAAGTCCCCCCGCCATTTGGATAGCGCTGCCAAACTATGGAGGTGGCCGGTGCGCACGAGAACCAGCGTGGAGGAGTGCTCGCTGGATCAGCAGGCGGCTTGCAGGCCCGCCCGGTGAGATAGGGGAGCGATGCTGCCTCGAAACGTTAAAGAGGGCAGCCAGGTGGCTGCCCTCTTTTGTTAGTCCGAGGTTCGTAGAAGGACGCTCTACGGCTCGGGTACCTTGGCAAATTCCACGTTCTGCACCTGAACGCCACCCACCGAAACGCGTCCATCGGTCCAGGTTACGTAGGCATTTTGACCGAATGCCGTGCTGTAGTCGTAGTCTCCCGCATAGCAGCTTTGCACGAATTGATCGTTCTGGGCTGGCTCGGGAATCAAGCCGTCGCTGACGGCAAAATTTGCTCCCCAGGTGACACCGTTATCAGGCGATTGAATGGCATAGCGCTCGTAGCTGCATCCTGAATCGGTTACCGCGTTGCACGCCGAGGTGGCGCTGCGGCGATCGTACCAGGAAATAGTTACCTTGGTCTGCGGGATGGGAATCGCAGGGTTGTAGTTGACGGACACGGAAGGCATCCACTGGGTTTTGAACGAGCCGCCGGTATCGTCGTTCAGTTTGATCGGCGTGGACCAGGTGACGCCGTTATCGGTGGAACGCACGTAGTAAATGTCACCGTTGTCACCGCTGGCTTGTCCTTTGCCAGCGTAGGCATAGTGGATCACTTTGTTCGGACCAACGGCCGGTTCCCCCCAGCCCATGTGCCGCCAGATGGGATTGACTTTTGCGAAGTATCCGCAGGTGCTGTCTCCCACTGCGTTGAAGCGGGCGCCCATGGTGGCCGAGGCCCAGGTGACGCCCCCATCGGTCGATCGATACATGACGTTCTGGCGGGTGCTCAACCCCCCGCCACCCTCATCCATGGCGGCAACAAACACCGGGCTGCTGTAACTGATGTTCGGCGGAGGTCCGCCTGGCAATGTGCCGGTGACCTGTACGTCGCGAATGAAGCCAGTGGAGAGTTGTGCCGGTGTGCTCCAGCTAACGCCGTCGTCCGAGTGGGTAACAAAAAGCGCCCCACTGCCTATATTGAAGTTGTTGAAGGAAATGTACATGCGGCCGTATGTCCTGCTGTAGGGGGAGTTGTCAACCCACATGGACTCGCGATCGTCGTTGCTGCTGTTATGGGCGCACGACGCAGTCGTCCAATTCTGGCCGTCGGGAGACTTCCACATGCCGACGCCTTGACCACCGCAGCCGGTCGCCAGGTCGCCCGCAAACCACATGTTCAGTTTGGAGTTGAAAACGACGATAGGATCTCCGTAGTTGGTCCCGTGGCCCGTACCAAACGGTGACGGAATGATTTGCGTGAAGGTGGTGCCACCGTCGAGCGAGTAGGACACTCCTGAATAGTCGCCGCCGCTATTGGTCTCGTCGTTGTAATTGACGACGACGGTATGATCTCCAACCCGTGGGCTGGCAAATACCATGTTTTCGCTCTTGGTGCAGCTACTTCCCGAACTGCAGGTCCGGTTGCTGACCAGGATGTTGGGCGGAGATGGGTCGTCGCCCGATACGGCATCGCCTGCGTCGGAAGGCCGGCCGCCTTGTACAATGCCGCACTCAATCAGGGTCAGGCCCGCGCATGTTGTCTTGCTGCAACAGGTGAAGGGAGGGGATCTGCGAGCAGTCGATACCCGTTAACGTCATTTGGGCTCGAGCCTACGGTTGGAGGACACACGCTACCATTAACAGGATCGGAAGCGCAACGTATAGGACTGCTCTACTTCTGTTGCTTGTCTTCATGTTTCTCCTTTTGCACTGTGTTCGTGGGGACTGGAGTTTGAGCTTGCGTATGGGAACCGGAAACCGGCTGGGCAGGGGCAAAATAAGCCTGGTCCAGCCAAACACCGCTTTGCTTTTTCAAATTGTCCAACTTCGCTTGCAATTTCTCCGCTTGCAGTTTCTTTGCGATGAACGGTGACATCTCTTTCAAATCCCGACGGCTGCGCTGGACCAGTTGCAGCAGGTTCAGGGCATCGGGAGTGTCGTCAAGCACCGCCCACTCCCCCTCCTTGATCGTGAATGCCGCCTTGGCCATTTTTTCCGGCAATTCTCCCCGCCGGAAGTTCAGAGGTTCGGCGTCGAGCACGACGTTGTTGGGATCCGGTATCACCTTCTGGGGATCGCTTCCCGAGGCGTAAGCCTTACGGATGGCGTCGGCCAGCGCATGGGCATCCGCTGAACTCATCTGCCGCCCCCCTGCCGAGCCTTTGACCTTCTTCCAAATGAAGATTCTCCGCACTAGCACCACGTCATACTCCTCCAAGTGCGCGGAGTAATACGCGCTGATCTCTTCCGCAGTGGGCTTGGCCTGCGCCTTCAGGCTGGCGAACTCGGCATTGGATAGTATCTGCGTGCGATCGATCGCCAACTGGCGGATGACCTCGGGCGAGGCATCCAAGTGATGGGCAACCGCCTGTTGGGAAAGCATGAGCAGCGATGCGTAATTCTCGCCTATGGCTTGACGACTTAAATCGGCAGGCCCCTGTTGCGCCTCCAAAATACTGACTAAAGACTCGAATTCCGCCTGCGTGACCTGCACACTTCCGACTTTCAGGACCACTCGTTCGCTGGAAGGCACCGGGCTCTCAGGCGGCGTAGCAGTCGCGGCGACCGATGACGTTGAAGGGCTGGGCGTGGCGGGTTGCTGGGCGAAAACCGTGGCAGCCAAGCAGCAAGAAAGCAAAAAACATCGCAACACTTGCACGCGGACACATCGCATGTAGGACACCTGACGACTTAAGGAGCCTCTAGCTCGGCTCTTTGGAAGTGGCAATTTTCCTTCGCGCGAGGTCCTCGCGTACTGAAAATAAAAAAGTCGCCAGTTCTCCCCGATGCGGACAAACCACCCTCAACGACAGAGGCACTTCTAGTTCCAACAGCATGGCAGGAGAACTTATCCAGCTAACCGCCGGAAACTACTGCCAATAGTAGGTTCAGGGGACGGCGCCGGCAAGCATGAGGGCGATGAGATGAATGCAAAATGCTGCGCATAAATGGAACTCCATTAGCACCTTGCATAGATTCAGCTATCAGCCGCAGTGTGAGCGGGGCGCGGCTGGACCCGAGCAGGCGAAATCGCGAGCCCGTTTTGCGAGCGATCTGCTTTGGCTGAAAGCCGACGGCTGAGAGCTGGCGGCGGATTTTGGTCGGGACGGGCAGATTTGAACTGCCGACCCCTCGCACCCCAAGCGAGTGCTCTACCAGGCTGAGCCACGTCCCGACTGGGCGGTGGATCCGGTCCCTGCGGACCGGAAGGGTTTCGAGGTCTTCGATAGTGTACCACCGCGCAGCCAACTTCTCGCTTGTAATGACGCTGCCGCATCGCTACTCTGTCCCGCATGAGAATTCATGCAATCGTTATGCAGTTCAAGCCCGCGCCCGCCAGAGAATAGCTGTGGACGACAAGCGATACTCGTGCCAGCACGTCGTTCCCATCGAGCAGGAGCCGCGCCATCACCTGGTCATCCAGAATGAGTTTGTGCGCGCGTTCGCGGTTGAGATCGCGCCCCACGATCGCACGCTGTGCCATCGCCATCCGCACGATTACCTGCTCTACGTGGTGGGCGATGGAGACATCATCAGCGCCCCGCGCAATGAGGAGCCGAAGAAGCTGAGTTATCGCGATGGAGAATGCGAGCTGTTGGAGGCAGGAATGGTGCACGTGGTCGAGAATCTCGCAAACACCGCGTTTCGGAATGTCGTGGTTGAGTTGCTCCCAGGAGCGGCCGGTTTGCGGCGTGGCGCCGCGCCGCAGGTCATTAAAGGAGACGCGAATGTCACGCGGCTGTTCAATGACGCGCAGGCCACGATCTTCAGAGTCGAGATTGAGCCCGGGGCAGACGTTGGGATCTCGGGACCATCGGTGGTGGCAACGCCGTATGAGAACAAACTAAACCCAGACGCCCTGGTTGACATCGAGGTTAAACCAAATCCGATATGTGACTTAGCGTGGATTCCCCCGCACCAAGAGGCGATTCTGTGGGGCTGCTGGGAACAGACTGAGAGAGCGATCATCTTCCAGATTGGACGTAGTGAAGAGCAAGGCGTAGCCGTGATGAAAGTGCGCGATCCGGTGCGGAGCCTTCGCGCCCACGCCGACGAAGGCGAATAAAGTCGTTGCCGCCGCTGCGCGGCTCTGACCTCGACATGGTGCAAACCATGTCGGAATTGTGTGGAATTTGAGGGCGCTGGTGTTTCAGGTCGGAAATGTCGGGGCTCCGCAAGATGAAGAAGGGCAGGTGGAGCGTGGATGCTTCCACCTGCCTAGGTGAAGGACTGACCGACCGCGACGCGTAGTTAGGGCGCGAAGAAGCCGGAGATGTCGAGGATCAGTTGGGTGATGCCGGACGCGAAGGCCTCGACCGAGCCATTGGAAGTGGGCACGACCGCCATGTTGGACGAGATTGACCCGTCCAGCGCGCTCAGCGTTGAGACCAGCGGATGGTCGCTGCCGTCGTCCAGCCACAGGGTCAGAGTAGCCCAGCCCGCCTCGCGGCACGACGCTGGCGTTGAAGACATAAGCCTGCGCCGCCCCCGGTATGCCACACGGACTATCCACCACGTCCACTGCAGGGCTCAGCGTTCCGGTGAAGGCGCCGTTCAGATTACGCGTGTCGATGACCCGACAGGGCTGTACAGCGTATAGCGACAGTCCCCCGGCTCCGGGCACAGCAAAGTAGCCATTGATGTCGATAATCACGTCGGTGTCGTTGCTCGGATAAACCGAGACCTCGCCGCTGGTGCCCGCAACCACGATCGCGGCATTGGCGATGATTTGGGCGGGGATGTCGCTCAACGTGGAAACCGTAGGACGGATTTCACCGGTGGGCCAGACCGTCAGGTAGCCGAGCGGGCCGTGAGGCACCACGGAGAAGTTGAGCGAATAGGCAACGGCACTGGAAGGAATGTTGCAGGTCGTGGCATCCAGTATGGGGAAGTCGCGTCCCTGGCCGCCATGCAGGTACGGCGGTCCCAGACCCGGAGGATAGGTGCTGTGGCGCGTGTCGGCGACCCGACAAGGCGGCAGAGGATAGAAGGCGTACGTGGAACCAGACACCGGCTCGAAGTAGCCGTTGACGTCGACGACCACATTGGTCGAGTTGCTGGCGTACATGCTGACGCCGCCCTGATAACCAGCGGGCACAATGGCGGCGTTGGCTTTGATGCGGCCATCCAGCGAGTTCAACGTGGAAGCTAAAGGCCGCGCCGCGCCGGCGCGGAATACCGTCAAGTAGCCCAGAGGTCCCTGCGGGACCACCGAGACGTTCATGGAATAGGCGGCTACGGAAGAGGGAATGTTGCAGTCTCCCTGCTGCCGTATGGGGAAGGTTTGGAAAGTGCCACCCGGAATCGGGCCGCCACCGCCCCTGTCCGGCCGGGTATCGACAGCACGACACGGCTGGGTGAGCGGGACAAATTGCTGGGCACTCGACACGGGAGGACAACCGGAGAATTTCGCCGAGGCGATCTGCGTGCTCCAGTCGAAAACCTGAGTGACCAGGTAGTACTCAGTGGTGTACCAGAAGGTGCAATTGTCCACGGGATCAAGGCGCATGGCGCTGTAATCGCCCCAGCGGTTGAATGTGTCGGGCTGCGAACCCGTTCCAGCAACGACCGGAACCTCGTTCTCCAGCGTGCCGAGGGTGTCCCCAGGCGTGCGTCCCGCGATGAAGATGGACGGGTACATGGTGGTACTGGACTCGCTGTATCCCAGCAAAACATCATTGTTCTGGTCGCGGGCCATGGAACCCATCCATCGCCAGTTGGTGTCGGGAGCGAACGTGCCCTGCTGCAGGATGGTCAGAGCGGTAGGGCTGACGACAGTCTGTGGGGTTGCGAACTCCATCCAGCGGACGGCGCCCTGTCCACCCGAAGCGGTCACGCTAAAGTTCACATACCAGTGCTGCTGCGGAGTTAGAAAGGACAAGGTGTCATTGTAGTAGGCGAAGCGATACATCAAGCGATCGCCAAGTGAGTCCAGCAGGTCGGAAATACCATTCTGTGGAACGCAAGAGGCGCCCCAGGAGCCATTGCAGGCCGGAGTAAAGCTGGCAATGGGTAGCAGTTGGGAATTACCGCTGCCGGTGACCACCGAATTCGCCGGATTCGCGAAATCAACGTGGAAGGAATACACCGACAGATGGGAAGTGTCCAGCAGGCTGAGAAAGAACTCATCCTGCCCCGCGGGCGGAGATATCGGCGAGTCCAGATCTGCAGGCAACAAGCTATAGTCGTTTGAGGTGAGCTGGACGCACTGCTGTTCCGCCGAAGCGTTCCCAACCAGGAGTTTGGCGCTGTTGTAGGCGCAGATTTGAGAACCCAGGAAGCTGAGGCCGCCGGGGCCGAAATTGTTGTTAGCTTGGAAGTAACGTGGGCCAAACGCCGATCTTGGGGTAATCGGGGAAGCCGTTGCCAGGGACCGGGAACTGGTAAACATAGTACGTATCGGTTGCGTCGGCGCTGGTAGAGACAGCGACGCAAACGGCGTAGGGAGAAGTGAACACATTCTGGAAGAGCAACCAGCGATGGGCAAGCCTGTCCCACTGCACGATGGGGTCGCCGGAGTTGTAAGTGCCGCATAAGGACCCCGGAAGGGCGGACGCCCAGAGTTGGTTACCGTCGACCGGTCCAAGTAGTGGGTTGCCGCTCTTGTCGAATACCTCAAGGGAGACGTTCACCCACTGGATAAGCTGCGTGTCACCCACCGCCATGTTGGTGTCGGGAGGAGCATCCGGTACGAGGTAGTTGGGGAAGCCGTTGCCCACTCCAAGAACATTGATACCGATCGAGTAATTCGGGGTGGTACCGGCGGTGTGCTGTTCCACGCGGTCGACAGTGGAAGCAGCGGAAGGCTTTGTAATGCGATGTACCGGGTTGGCCTCGTGAAATCCATAGTGCGGTGTGGCTGGCAACTTGGCCAAGTCCCTGAGAGGCGCCGAAATGCCGGAAGCAACGGCATGATTCACAATCGGCTTCGAAGAGTTGTCCTGCGCGGTAAGCGGCAGGCCAAGGAACAGCACGAGCACGCCCGCGACGGGTGTGGACAGGTGGAAAATTTTCTTTGTCATCATTGCAATCCTCCGGTAGTACGGCCTCTTGGTCCAGGCCCATTCAGGTTCTCGATGGTGTCAACACGTAGGACATCGCAATCGGAGTGCTAGCTCGACGATTGGGAATCATGGTGTTCTCTACCAGAGTCTGGGGATGAGGCCATTCAAGCACCTCGAGGGCAGCTTGAATGTGACGTTCCTCACCCAATCGCGTGATGGGGTTTGAGGGCGCCACACTTTAGAGGCTGTGTCACAACTTCTACCGTTCCGACGGGACTCGATCCCATTTCCCGCTTTACCCAGCGCTGAGCCACCCCACCCCGCGCACAAGCGGCGCGTGTTGGGGCCCCCGGCTTCGAGGCTGGTCCTTGCGTCCTTCATTCCCCACAGCGTCTTCAGCCTACGGCGCGAAGTAGCTGGAGATGTCGAGGATCAGTTGGGTAATGCCCGGAGGCGAAGGCATCGACCTTGCCGTTGGTAGTGGGCACGATCGCCATGTTGGAGGAGATCGATGCGTCCAGCGCGTTCAGCGTCGAAACCACAGGCTGGGTGGCGCCGTCCGGCCACAGAGTCAGATAGCCCAGCGCGCCTTGCGGCACGACGCTGGCGTTGAAGACATACGCCTGCGCCAGGCTGGAGGCTGCACACCCCGTGTCCACCACATCCACCGGAGGACTCAGGGTCCCGCTGAAAGGCTGACCGCTGCCTACGTGGCGGGTGTCGATGACCCGACAGGGCTGTACACCGTACAGCGACAGGCCGCCGGTCCCGCCGGCTGCGAAGTAGCCATTGATGTCAATGACCAAGTCGGTGTCGTTGGTGGGGTAAACCGAGACCTTGCCGCCGGTGCCCGCAGTCACGATGGCCGCATTGGCGATGATCTGACCCGGGATGTCGTTCAAGGTGGAAACCGCAGGCTGCGGCTTCGCCCGTGGGCCAGACCGTCAGGTAACACAGCGCGCCGTGAGGCACGACCGAGAAGTTCAGCGAATACGCCGCCGCGCTGGAAGGAATGTTGCAGGCTGGTGGCATTCAGTATGGGGAAGGCGCGTTCCTGGCCGCCAGTCAGAAACGGCGGTCCCAGGCCCTGCGGGAAGTTGCTGTTGCGCGTGTCGGCGACCCGGCAGGGCGTCAGCGGATAGAAAGCCAGCGTGGAACCAGACACCGGCGCGAAGTAGCCGTTGACGTCGAGGATCACATTGGTCGTGTTGGTGGCGTACACGCTGATCTGTCCGTTGGTGCCCGCGGGCACGATCGCCGCGTTGGCCTTGATGCGGCCATCCAGCGAGTTCAAGGTGGAAGCCAAAGGCTGCGGCTGTCCCGCGGGCCATACCGTCAGGTAGCCCAGAGGTCCGTTTGGAACTACCGAGACATTCATGGAATAGGCGGCTGCGGAAGTGAGGGTCCCGCAACTGCCGGCGCCGGAAATGGCGAAGTCCTGGTGCGTGCCCCCTTGAATCGGGCCGCCGCCGCCGTACTCGCGGGCGGGTATCGACGGCACGGCACGGTGTGCTTAGCGGGACAAATCGCAGAGCGGTGGGAGGCGTGCCATCCATCACCGAGACCGTGGCGTCGCGATAGTTGGGGACATAAACCCGATTGGTCGCTGAGTTGAGGGCCAAGCCGTAGGGGTCATCGCCGACGAAAATGGTCGTGGTCGCAAGGGTCGCGCCGTCGAGCACTGTCACTGTCCCTTTGCTCTCACAGTTGGGGTCGCTGCCGCATTGGTTTGCCACATAGACCTTGTCGGTCACCGAATTGACCGCCATGGTGTCAGAGCCGAATCCCCCTGAAGCAACGCTGGTGTAGGCAAGGGTCCCGCCGTCAATCACCGACACGGTTCCAATAGGGTCGCCTTGGCAGGAGGGATCGCCGAAGCACTGGCTGGGAACGTAAATCTTGTTGGTGGCCGAATTGACCGCTATCGCATAAGGGAAATATCCGCCGATCGCGACATCGGTGGTGGCAAGGGTAGCACCGTCGATCACGGTCACGGTGGCGGTGCTTCCACAATTGGGATCGTCGCCGCAGTTATTCGCCACGTAGATCTTATTAGTAGCCGAGTTGACGTCCAGGGCGAAGGGATAGGCCCCCACATTGACAGAGGTGGGATTGTTGGTTGCGCCGTCGATCACGGTCACCGTTCCGTTGCCGGTGTTGCAGGAGGGATCGTTGCCGCAACTGTTTGCAACATAGATTTTGTTGGTCAGCGTGTTGACCACTGGGGGGGCAGGGCCAGACCCGATGGTAACGGTGGCAGTGACGGTATTGCTCACCCCGTCGATCACCGATACCGTCCCGCTTTTGGTCACGCAGGAGGGATCGTTGCCGCAGTAATTTGCGATGTAGATCTTGTTGGTCACCGAGTTGACCGCTACGCCAAAGGGATCGCTCCCGACAGAGACAGTGGCAATGACGGTATTGCTCACGCCGTCAATCACCGTTACCGTCCCGTCGCTGGCGCAGTTGGGATCGCTGCCGCACTGGTTGGCGACATAGATCCTGTTGGTAACCTGGTTCACTGCCAAGGTTGAGGGAGAGTAACCCGCATTGACAGGCGTGGTGTTATTCGTCCCGCCGTCGATGACGGTCACCGTCCCACTGCTGGCGCAGTTGGGATCGCCACCGCAGTAATTTGCCACGTAGATCTTGTTGGTCACGGAGTTGACCGCCGCACTCAAGGGCCCCGAACCCACCGGTACGGTCGCAATTACTTGTTGGGCGAAGACAGGTAGTGATAGCACTGCGAAGAAGCTGAAGGTAAGAAACAATAAGAGCAGCCGGCGCTGGGTTTGCATCGGGTTCTCCGAAAAAACTCCTGGGGAATTGGCCAAAATGCTCCTTCCACACTCTAATTGGGGTCTCATTTGACGCATGGACGCCTTGGAACGAGGCACCTTACTTGTAGTGAAGTGGATTGCCGAAATGTTTGTAACAGTGTGCCGGAATAGTAGCACGGTTAGAGCGCCACGCCAACTCTTGCGCCGTTGCGAATCGTTCGAATTCCCTTCAGCGCTGCTGAAAAGTTTCGACTGAATGGTGCGTTTTAGCGGCGCAAGTTTTCAGCCACTCCTGCAATTCCGCCAACGCTCTCTCGCAGACCATCGCGTGGCGCTGCTTCTTGTCGCGGACGCGGCGGCGGGTGGCTTCGTCGAGCGGCAGCAGCAGATCGAAGGTGATGTTGGCCGGCTGAAAATGTCTTGGCTTCGGCGTGGCAGATGTAGTTCACCAGCGCGCCAAAAGCTGTGGCGCGCGGAGGAGGCGCCGGCTCGGCGTTCAAGGCCAGCGCGGCCGCTTGCATTCCGGCGAGCAACCCGGTCGCGATCGACTCGACATAGCCCTCGACGCCGGAGATCTGCCCGGCAAACAGCACGTTGGGATGCTGCTTCATCTGCAAGGTTTCGCGCAGCAGCGTGGGGCCGTTGATGTAGGTGTTGCGGTGGATCTGTCCGTAGCGCAGGAACTTCGCGTTCTCCAGCCCGGGGATGAGGCGCAGAATGCGCGCCTGCTCGCCGTACTTCAGGTGGTTCTGGAAGCCGACCAGATTGTAGGAGTCGGCGCGCAGGTTTTCCTGGCGCAACTGCACCACCGCGTACGGGCATGTGGCCGGTGCGCGGATCGCGCAGGCCGACCGGCTTCATCGGCCCGAAGCGCAGGGTGTCGCGGCCGCGCCGCGCGATCTCCTCGATGGGCAGGCAGCTCTCGAAGTAGTTCAGGTTCTCCCAATCCTTGGCGTCCACCGAATGCGCTTCCAGCAGCGCGTCGAGGAAGCGGTCGTACTCCTCGCGTCGTCATCGGGCAGTTGATGTAGTCGGCGGTGCCCTTGTCGTAGCGCGCGGCCATGTACACGCGCGACATGTCGATGGAATCGGCCTCGACGATGGGGCTGATGGAGTCGTAGAAATACAGTTGCTCGCTGCCGCTCAGGCGCAGGATTTCGCGCGACAGCGCGTCGGAGGTCAGCGGGCCGGTGGCGACGATCGTGATCGCGCCCTGCTCGTCGATGGCCGTGACTTCTTCGCGCACAACGCGGATGAGCGGCTCGCGTTCGATGGCCGCCGTCACTGCCTGCGGCAAATTTGTCGCGATCCACGGCGAGCGCGTGCCCGGCGGGAACCGCAGTCTGGCGCGCGATGTCCATCAGCAGCGAACCGGCGCGGCGCATCTCCTCCTTCAGCAGCCAGGGCGCGGTGTTTTCGGTGTCGGACTTCAGCGAGTTGGAGCACACCAGTTCGGCGAAGTTCGCCGTCTGGTGCGCGGGCGTCGAGCGCACCGGCCGCATCTCGAACAGCTCGACGGCGACGCCGCGGCGGGCGCATTGCCAGGCGGCTTCCGAGCCGGCCAGTCCGGCGCCGATGATGCGGATGGGTTTGGGCATGAGAAAAACGACGTGGAGATATGCGGGTATTATACAAGCTGGAGGGTTGATCGAAACACTTATGGCGAGACTTTCGTACGTGGAGATGGAGCAGGCCTCGCCCGAGGTGCGCGAGATCTACGAGAAGACACTGAAGGGCAAGCCCGGCAGCGTGCAGAAGCTGCTGGCGCACCGGCCGGAGGTGCTGAAAACCTTCCTGCCGTTCTACGCCAGCGTGGGGCGCTCGCTGGAGCGCCGCCTGTACGAGATGGTGTACATCCGCGTCTCCATGATCAACGGTTGCCGCTACTGCCTGCAGCATCATCTTGCCGCGTCGAAGCGGGTTGGCCTGACGCGCGAGGACTGGCAGCACCTGAAGGAAGGCCAGCACGGCAACTTCAGCGAGAAGGAAGAAGCGGCGCTGGATTTCGCCGAGAAGCTGACCCGCGATCCCCACTCGATTGCCGACGGCGATATGCAAAGCCTGAAGCGCACTTCTCCGAAGCGGAGATCGTGGACCTCGATCTGCTGATTGGCCTGGCGAACTTGACCAACCGCTTCACCGATCCGCTGGGCGCGGACTTGGAGTTTGCGGAAGAAAAGATCTGAGCGCGCGCGGAATCGCAAGAACTTCTAAGGCGAGGCGCCCGATACAAGGTCGGAGAAATTTGGAGTCATTCTCCTAAGGCCATTGATGACGAACCGCCGATCTTGCCCTAAGTTAGCTCCCTGTTCATCAAGCTTCATCAGTACCTGAGTCGGAGAGCTATGGAATCGGTGGATCAGGAACTCATCTGGAGTGTGGCAAAGAATGTCAAAAAGCTGAAGACATTCTTGCGGGAAGTGCTTGACGTTTGGGTGATGATTACCTGAGCCGACCCGCGAACGGCTGCTGCAAGAACGTGCCGATCGTTCGGATCTGGCACGCATTCGAACGCGTTTCCTAGCAGGTCCGAGGGTACAACAATCAGAGCCTCGGGAAACGCACTGCGCATCGCCTGGATGCGATACCGGCTCTGATCCGAAGTGCGGCCCAATTTCTTCTGTAAATTTCGAAAGACTTCGTTGAGGATGCTTGCGCTCCACAATGGACGATATAAGGAAGGCTCTTCGGCCAGGCGCAGAAGCGTATCGCAGAGAGGCATTGGGATCAAAACACAGGCATCAAGAACAGCCCGGTACTCATTGTCCGGCGTTAAAATCGTCGGGCACTTGGTCGTACATTCCCTCGTCGTATTCCTTGCGTGCCAACTCGTCTAACGTCTTGTGACGATAGGTATCGCGCCTGACTTTGTAAGCCAGGACATCCCGGGCGTAAAGCCTCCGGTGTGTGCCAACCATATGGAATGGAATTTCGTTTTTGCTCAGAAGTCCTATTAGGTATTGGCGCGACATTCCCAACAATTTGCTCGCTTCGACTGTGGTCAACTCGGCCTTGTTTTGCAGAATGGTGATCGAGTTACCAGCCTTCAGTTCTGCAAGCAGCCGGCAGAGAAACGAATACACATTGTTAGGCAGGAGGTCCGTCTTGCCGTCCGGACCAACCAGCTTCGCATCCGCGGTTCGGAGCCTCTCGTAAACGTCCAGTATTTCGCGCGTATCCTTTTCGGAAACTGGAATGGGCACGTTACCTGCCCCAATTGTGTTCTTTTCCTCCACGTGCATGTTTCGAACCTCCGAGGCCAACCTCCTTCGGCCAGTCCTTGTGAAAGGAGGAAAGCCAGCCTTCTCCTCTATCAAGCACCCGTTTCCCACCCATTCCCCAGGCTTGTAGATGCTATATTCGCTACAACTGACTCAAGTGTAAGCAATATGTGCTATAAAAGCAAGTCGACCGCTCCGGAGTGCCCAGCCGGCCTTGTTGTCAGACACGGAATGGGCTCATAGGATCACCCTCTCATCCCCCACTCGCCGGGTCACCCGCTCGCGGTCGAGATATTCCAGCAGCGGTATCGCATATTTGCGGGTGACGCCGAACAGGTCTTTGAATTGCGCCACGTTTAGCTTCGGCGTCTTCGTCTTCTGCGCGACAACTGGCGACGCAGCGTTTCGAGCGCGTCGCGATGAAACACCAGGTCGTCGGACAGCTTTACCAGCACGCGATCGCGCAGCAGCAGGGTGACAATCTTCTGCGCGCGCAGCTTGTCCACTGGCAGCGAGGCCAGCACTTCCTTCAGCAGCGGGACCTGCAAGCCCGCCTTGGCGAAGGCCTGCTCGATCTGCGACTTCGACTCCGCTTCCTCGTCGCGCAGCACCACGCCGCGGCCGGGAAGACGCAGCAGCTCGCCGTCGGCCTCGAGCTTCTTCTCGCGCAGCAGTGAAGTGACGACTCCATCGAACAGATCGGCATGTCCGTGCTTCCATGCGCGCAGCTGCTCCTTGTTGATTCCCGGCAGCAGAGGATTGGCGTCGTGGAAGTGAGCCGGCAATCGCCAAGGATGTCCTGGCGAACTCTCTCCAGCCAGCGGGAGGTGATCAGAACATTGCCGAAGATCGCGATCTCGCCGGCCTGCTTCAGTTCGGCGGCGAGCTGCTGCACGCGAGCGGGAAGCCATCCCGTTTCCGCGACCGCTTCGGCCAGTGTGAGTCCAAAGATCCAGCGCCGATCTATGCGCGCCAGCAGCGCTTCCCTGGGACTGGCCTTGGCGATGGTCTGAAGGAACGGCAGTTGCTTGTCGCGATGAATTCGTATCGGCGGATCGCCCGCGTCGAGCACGCGTCCGCCTCCAATGGTGATCACCGGGGAATACTGCCGGAGGATGAAGCGGTCGCCGGGGAACAGCAGAATCGGACGGTCAAGCTTCAGGCGCGCGAATCCGGACTCGCCGGGCAGAAGCTGCTTGGTTTCGAGCAGGGTCACTTGCGCGATGGTCTCGGCGGCGAAGGCGTGCAAATGGACGCGCGCATACTGCCGCAGCGGCTTGGCCGAAGGCAGCAGGTCAAGCTGCACGCCCAGCCTGGACCACGGGATGGAACATTTCCGGCGGCGTCAGCATCATGCCGCGGGCCAGTTCGGTGGTTTCCACGCCGGCGAAGATTCAGCGCCGTGCGCTGTCCGGCGATGGCTTCGTTCCGCGGGCGTGCCGTGCACCTGCACTCCGCGCACCCGCAGGCGCTTGCCCGTGGGATGGACTTCGACCTCCTGCTCCTTGCGGACGGTCCCCGAGATCAGCGTCCCGGTGACCACCGTTCCGAAGCCTTTCATGGTGAAGACGCGATCGATGGGCAGGCGAAAGACCGCGGTGGAATCTTTGGCCGGAACCTCGGTGGCCAGCCGTGCTAGTTCGCGTCTTCAGTTGGTCGAGCCCCGCGCCTGTCTTCGAGCTGACGGGGATGATCGGCGAAGTTGCCGGATCGAGGAACGAGCCGGCGAGGAACTCCGCTACTTCCATGGTCACGACTTCGAGGGTCTCGGCATCGACCAGGTCAGACTTGGTCAGGACCGTAATTCCGCGCTGCACCGAAAGCAGGCGGCAGATGTCGAAGTGCTCGCGGGTTTGCGGCTTGACGGATTCGTCGGCCGCGACCACCAGCAGCACCAGATCGATGCCGCCGATTCCCGCCAGCATGTTGCGCACGAAACGCTCGTGGCCGGGAACATCGACGAAGCCAATGCGTATCGGCTCTCCGGTGGGACTCTGCAAGATCGAGATTGGCGAAGCCGATGTCGATGGTGATGCCGCGCCGCTTCTCTTCCTCCAGGCGGTCGGGATCGATGCCGGTGAGGGCGCGGACCAGTGCGCTCTTGCCATGGTCAATGTGGCCTGCGGTGCCGACGATCACTGCCTTCATGGCAGACAGTGTACGAACCTTTTGTGGAACTCTCGCAGCCCGGCGGGCGAATCGCATTGAGGACTCTCCGTGTGCGAGAATAAGAGCTAGAAACTTGCACCAGGCTGCCGGGTTTACTACGGTTGCGCCATCACCGGGGAAGTATTGCGCTTCCGGAGGGTCGAGGGGCGTCTAAGTGGTTGAGCTCAGGCGTACTTGATCCAGACGGATGGCTTCAATCCTAATACCGCCAGAGAAACCGGCCGAGCTTCCCACTAGAAGAACAGCAGCTCGCCTTATGGGCTGACGACGGTCCTGCGGGCTTAGACCTCACGCCCCATCTCCTGCTGCAATTGGAGGATGATCTGGAGCGCTCGCGGCTGCGCGAAGCGTTCTGGATTTCGGTCGTGGTGCACATGATGGTGGTGATCTTCCTGGTCATGTCGCCGAAAATTTTCTGGCTACAAGGGCATCGATTTGGCCACCACTGCCGACCTGATGAAGAACCAGAACATGACCTACCTGGACCTGCCGTCCGACTCTGCAGAAGGCGCCCAAGGTGGCGCCTAAGACGGACGTGATGTCCGACAAGAACCGCATCGCGATGAGCCGGCAGCCGACGCTCGACAAGAAGACGTTGGAGGAGTTGCGCGCGTGCAGGAACGCGGCGCCGCCGCACAGTCGGCGCAGATGACGCCACCGGCGCCGCAAGGCAGCCAGCGCCGAACCCGTCGCAACAGGCGCAAATGCAGCCGGCCAACCCGCAGGCGAATCCCAGGCTGCCCATGCCGGAGCAAGGCGGCAAGCAGGTTGACTTTGCGCAGATGATGAAGTCGCCGGGCGACCTCACGGCGCAGGCTGCCCGCGCGGTTGCCGAGCACCGCGGTGGAGGCACTTACGGCGGTGGCGGCGATTACGGCGCGGGTCCGGGTGGTAGCGGCGCGCACGCTGGGAAACCTCGAAGTGCTGAGCGACACGCAGGGCGTGGACTTCGGTCCTTATCTCTCGCGGGTGGTCGATGCCGTGCGCAGAAACTGGTACACCCTGATCCCGGAAGAGGCGCGCGCCTCCGCTGCTGAAACGCGGCAAGGTTGCCATCGAGTTTGCCATCCTGCCGGATGGCAAGGTTGCCGGCATGAAGATCATCGGGCTGTCGGGCGACGTGTCGCTGGACCGCGCCGCCTGGGGTGGAATCACCGCGTCGAACCCGTTCGCTCCCTTGCCGTCGGAATATCACGCGCCCTATCTGGCATTGCGTTTTCGTTTCTACTACAACCCGCAAAAGGGCGATATCGAATAGTCGCCACGCGTAGAATAGGGCTGTGATCGCCCGCCAGCAGCCCGTGCCGAAGCCTGACTCCGATGCTCGCGAGCATGATGCAGCTTGGAAAGCGCGATATAGTTTGCGCGAGCGCGCGAAAGTTTTCGGCCTGCTCGCGCTGGTGATCTTCATTCTTGTGCTGGCATTCTTCCGTTTTGGCCGGACCATTCCCTGGGGTGCGCGTTGAATGAGCACCCTGCCTCCGCCTCAATCTGAACCCCTCCTGGTCGTTATCCTGGGCCGACCGGCTTCGGGAAAATCGGCCCTGGCGATCGCTCTGGCGCAGCAGTTCGCCGGTGAAGTCGTCAGTTGCGATTCGGTAGCCATCTATCGTCACTTCGAGATTGGAACGGCCAAGCCAACGCCGCAACAACGAGCGCTGGCGCCGCATCATCTCCTCGATGTGGCAGAACCCGACCAGCTATTCACCGCGGGCGAGTATGCGCGGCAGGCAAAAGCGGCCATCTGGTGGAAATTGCCCGTCGGCAGCGGCTGCCCATCGTAGTTGGGGGCACGGGCCTTTATCTGCGAGCGCTGCTGGAAGGGCTCTTCCTGGGACCGCAACGTTCGGAGGAACTACGCGCGCGCCTTCGCGAACGCGCGCAAGAACACGGCCCGGCATATCTGCACAAGTTGCTTCTACGCCTGGATCCCACAGCGGCAGCGAAGATCCATCCCCATGATGCGCCCAAGATCATTCGCGCCCTGGAAGTTTGCCTGGCTTCGAGGGCGCCGATGAGCAAGTTGTGGGAGGAACGCGGGCGTGACCCCTTGCGTGGATTTCGCATTCTGCGGATCGGGCTTAATCCGGAGCGGGAAGCGCTGTATGCGCGCCTCAATCAGCGGGCCTGCCGGATGTTCGACAACGGCTTGGTCAGCGAAACAGAATCTCTACTTGGGCGATATGGCGAGCGGAAAAACGTCGCGCCACTGGATTCGCTCGGCTACAAGCAGGCGACGCAATTCCTGCGCGGAGAACTTACGCGCGAGCAGGCACTGACGGCGACACAACAAGGACATCGCAATTACGCTAAGCGGCAGATGACCTGGTTTCGCCGCGAGCCTGACGTCACCTGGCTGGCGGGGTTCGGAGATGATCCTGAAGTGATAAAAGAAGCCGCCGAACTGGTTTCGGGTAGAGCGGCGCTTTAGTTGGGCTATTGCTCCAGCCAGCCACAGCTATTCGTACCGCAACGCCTCGACCGGATCGAGCTTCGAGGCGCGCAGCGCCGGCACCATGCCGCTCAGGACGCCGACGACCAGCAGCACAATCGCCGAACCCATCACCGCCATCGCCGAGACGCGCAGGTGAATGTCGCCCTTGCCGGAAGTGTCTTCGAACAGCGGGCCGAGCATCGGCAGCGTCGGAATCACAGCCGAGAGCACGTACGACAGCACGATGCCGATAACGCCGCCCAGCAGCATCAGCAGCATGGTTTCAGCGAGAAACTGAAAGCGGATGTGCCACTTGCGCGCCCCCAAGGCGCGCCGCAGGCCGATCTCGCGGATGCGCTCGTCCACCGAGACCAGCATGATGTTCATCACGCCGACGCCGCCAATGCCCAGCGTGAGCGCGCCGATGAACATCAGCAGCACTTGCAGGCCGATGGTGAGGCCATCAATGATGGGGCGAAACTCCTCGCGCCCGAACATCTGGATGGCTTTCTCGTCGGTGGGCGAGAAGCCCTGGCGCTCGGCGATGGCCGCCAGCACCTGGGCTTTGGCCTTCTTCTCGAACTGCGGCGCGACCGGCGTGAACACCATCACCTGCGGGTAGCGCGTGTTCCACAGGTCGCCGGCCGCGGTGAAAGGAATGAATACCGAGCGGTCATCGCTGGTGAAGTAATTGGAGAGTTGCAGCTTGCGGTCCATCACGCCGACGACGGTGAAGCGCACGCCGCCGATCTCGACCGTTTCGCCGACGGCGTTGCGCCCGCTGAAAAGCTGCTCCTTCACCCGATAGCCGAGGAAGACCACGCGGCGGCGCTCCATTTCATCGCTGGAATTTAGCCAGCGCCCCTCGACCGCGAATCTCGTTGCGCATTTCGCCGTATTCGGCGCAGACGCCGCGGGTCGCGGTGTTGACCATGCGATCGGCATAGGCGATGGGCAGCCACTTCACCGTCTCCAGGCAGGCATGCTTCACCATGTTGGCTTCATTGCGAACGGCTTCCAGGTCGGCGAGTTCGAACTTGACCTTCTTGCCGGCCCGCTGGCCGCCGGGCTGCTCGCTGGTCTGCGCCGGCCAGGCGATGACCGTGCTCTTGCCGAAGGCGTTGAAGGCATTCACCAGCACGGTGCGAAAGCCGCTGCCGTAGGCGATCAGCAGCGTGACCGCGACAATGCCCCACACGATGCCCAGCATGGTAAGCAGGCTGCGGGTGCGGCTGCGCGCCAGCGCCGTCCACGACTCCTGCAGGATCTCCTTCATCATGCTGAGCATCAGCCACCTGCCTCGTAGCGCAAAGCTTCGATAGGATCGATGGAGGCCGCCTGCCGCGCCGGATACATCGCGGCCAGGACCGCCACCAGCCCCAGCAATCCGACCGACAGCAATCCCGACTGCCACGTGGGCAGCAGCCCGGCAAAAAACTGCGGCATAGGCAGCAGATTGAAGAGCGCGCAGAAGCCAAAGGAGATTGCCATGCCCAGCCCGCCGCTGACGAAGCACGACGATGATGGTCTCGATAAAGAACTGCATCATGATGTTGTGCGACTGGGCCCCCACCGCCTTGCGGACGCCGATTTCGCGGGTGCGCTCGCGCACCGCCACCAGCATGACATTCATCACGCTCGAGGCCGCCCAGGAACAGCGTGGTCAGGCCGACGGCGCCCAGGAAGTACTTCATGCCGTCGGTCATGGTCTTGAAGGCCTGCGCTTCTTCGATGGTGTCCCAGACGTTGGCGGCTTCTTTATCGTGGGGATCGAAATTGTGGATCCGGCCGAGCGCCGCCAGTACCTCGCCTTTGCAGGCTTCGTGCTGCTCCACCGACTTGGGCGTCACCAGCAGACTGGTCCAAGCCGTGCGGCGTTGGCGGGCGGTTTGTTGGGAAAATCGTTGTGCATGGCAGAGATAGGGGACAAAGATCTTGTTGACATCGAAGCCGTCGTAGCTGGAGTCCTGGTCCTTGGCCTTCATCACCCCAATGACTTCGTAGGGAATGTCATTCAGATAGATGGTTTCGCCGATGGCATTGCGCCCGCCAAACAACTGCTTCTTGACCTCAGTGCCGAGGAACGCGACGCGCGCGTTCCTTGACGTCGCCCCAGTCATAGAAGCGTCCCTCGGCCAACGGCGATGCTGCGGATCTCCTGGAAAGGCGGATAGGAGCCGGTGACCGTCTGCGCGCTGGCATTGAAGTTGCTGTGGATGCGAGCGCGTGCTGGTCTCCAACTTCGGGCAGGACCCACTCGCAATCGGGACGAGTCGCCTGGGCGAGCGTGCGATGTCGCTGTCTCAGATACTCGATCCGCCGCCCGGCGCGGGTGCCGCCGGCCTGCAAGACTGGTGCGCCCGGCGAAGATGATCATCAGGTCGCGGCCAAACTGCTGCGAAACCTTCGCCTGCCCGACTCGCAGGCCCTCCCCCGCCGCGACCATCAGCACGATGGAGATGACGCCCCAGGCGATGCCGAACATGGTGAGCGCGGTGCGCAACTTGTGCGCCCATAGCGTCTGGAAGACATCGCGGATGAGGTCGCGGAGAACCATGAGAAGAAAATGGCCCGCAAGTTGGACGCAAGGCCGCCTGAGAAGTAATACGCGGAGAGGCGAGGTGCGGTTCAAGAAAAACGTGGCAGCCCTGCGGGGACGTTCCCCCTGGAGGTTATTTCCGGGCAAACGGATCGCTCACCACTTCCATTCCTTGCGATCGAATTCATTCGTCGCGACGCCTTGCAAGAGCAATTCGTCTTCTGCCGAGGGGCTCGCCGCGCGAAATGTCTCTTCCCAACCCTGCCGTGGCGCGCACTGGGAAGAAACGATGAGACGATGGTTTTCCACGCGCAGATCTACCTTTTCTCCGAAGCCACATTGCTCGATGATTGGTTTGGGAATTCGGATTCCGCGAGAATTTCCAATTCGCACCAGTTCAGTCCTCATCGCCACATTTCCCCCGGTAATTACATTGTCATCACACGCGCCAAAGTCGTGCAATGACGGTGATGGCGTTCCATTGGCTTGTGGATCTCTTGGTTTCCACCAGCCCATTATCGTTGCATTGGAAGAGACTCGGGGCCTTTCTTGCGTCCAAACACGCTAGAATAGTGACTTCACCGTAACCCGCCTATTTGCGCCGTTACGGTGGGAGACCATGTTCGAAGTCACTGTAGAAGACACTTTTTCCGCGGGACATTACTTGCGCAACTATCACGGCAAGTGCGAGAAGCCCCATGGACACAACTACCGGGTTCGCGTCACCCTCAGCGGCGAGACCCTGGACCACGCCGGGCTGCTGCTGGACTTCAAGGACCTGAAGGACGTTTTGCGCCCGGTGATGAATTATCTCGACCACCAGATGATGAATGAGTTGGAGCCGTTTACCACCATCAATCCCTCGGCGGAGAACCTGGCCAAGTATTTTTACGATGAGACCAACGCGCGGCTGAAACAGGGCAGCAACGGCCGGGTCCGGGTGAAGGACGTCACCATTTGGGAG
Organism: uncultured Acidobacteriaceae bacterium; assembly: GCA_963736385.1. GTDB lineage: Bacteria > Acidobacteriota > Terriglobia > Terriglobales > Acidobacteriaceae > Bog-257. Next base: position 80,942 of record CAVTOE010000011.1, read on the forward strand.
ACCGACACCACCACCGCGCGGTACAGCGAATAGTTCCCTTCCATGCAGATCATCGAGATTTACAAATCGCTGCAGGGTGAGTCCTCCTACAGCGGGCTGCCCTGCGTGTTTGTGCGGCTGGCGGGATGCAATCTGCGTTGCACGTGGTGCGATAGCGAATACACTTTCACGGGTGGCCGGCGCATGGGCCTGGAGGAGATCGAAGCTGAAGTGCATCGCCTCTTGCCGGAAGGCGGCCTGGTCGAGATCACCGGAGGCGAGCCGCTGTTGCAGGAACGCGAAGCGGTCGCCCTGATGGACCGGCTGTTGCTGGGCACGTACACCGTCCTGCTGGAGACTAGTGGCGAACGGCCCCTGGAGCACGTTCCCGCAGCGGTGGTCAAGATTGTGGACGTAAAATGTCCCGACTCCGGCGAAGGCGACACGTTTCGCATGGAAAATCTTGACGCGCTGGGCCGCCAGGATGAAGTGAAGTTTGTCATCGCCAGCCGTCGGGACTACGAATTCGCGCGCGAGTTTATCCGCCAGCATGGGTTGAATGCGCGCGTCGGTGGTGTGATTTTGTCGCCGGCGTTTCGTAAGGACGCGGCCGGGAGCCGCGATGCCTCACATTGCATGGTTGACCCGCAGCACCTGGCGGAATGGATGCTGGCCGATGGGCTGCACGCGCGTCTGGGGCTGCAGATCCACAAGTTCATCTGGGAGCCGTCGCAGAAGGGCGTTTGAACCAGGATTGTTCCAGGGTCCAGGTTGAGGACCGGAATCACAATGCACGATAAGGCAGCACAGGTGGTGGTGGCGCTCAGCGGAGGGATGGACTCCTGCGTCTGTGCGGCGCTGGCCGTGCGCGACTTTGGAGCCGACGCGACCGCTGCGCTTCACATCAGTTACGGGCAACGCACCGAGCGCCGGGAACTGGCCTCGTTTGAGGCGATTTGCGAACGCTTACAGATTCGCCAGCGCCTGAGGGTGCGCACTCCGTTCTTTCATGCGATTGGAGGCTCCGCGCTGACCGACGACAAAATCTCGATTCCCGATGCCGGCCCCGAGATCGGCGTGCACATTCCCGTTACTTATGTTCCTTTTCGCAATGCCCACTTCCTGTCGGCGGCTGTGAGCTGGGCGGAAGTGCTGGGCGCCGTCCCGGATTTACATTGGAGCAGTGCAGCAGGACAGCTCCGGCTATCCCGATTGCCGTCCCGAGTTCTACCGGGCATTCAACGAAGCCATTCGCACCGGTACCAAAGCGGGCACAATTCGCATCGAAACACCTTTAATCGCCTTACGAAAGGCCCAAATTGTGACGCTTGGCCTTGAATTGGACGCTCCCTTCGATTTAACTTGGTCATGCTACGGTGCGGAAGATCGGGCTTGCGGTATTTGCGAGAGTTGCGTGTTGCGGCGGAAGGCCTTCACAACGGCCGGAGCAATTGATCCCATTTCTTATGCGTCGCCATCGGCGACTCAGGTTCGAGGTTAGTCACCGTTGCTGTAGTTAAGTCGTCATCATTCCGTTTCATGGGTTGGAGGAAAAATGAAGAAACATATTTCCCTCGTCGTATGGTTGACACTCCTGGTCGGGACCATCGCGGTCCCAGTTGGGGCGCAGATGACGGGCACGGTGATGGGCGTTGCCAAGGATGAGAGCGGCAAGCCAATCCAGGGCGCTACCGTGGAGGTAGTCAACGCTGACAACGGCAGGAAGTTAACTCTGAAGACCAATGCGAAAGGCGAGTACTTTTCGCTGGGGGTTGCTGCCGGTACCTACAAGTTCAGCCTGATAAAAGACGGCCAGGTAATCGACTCTTTCGAAAACGTACCGGTAATTATCGGCGAGGATCGGCACGTAGATTTCGACTTGGCGAAGGACCGAGCGGCAGCCTCGCAGCATGCCGGCGTCTCTGAAGAACAGCAGAAAAAAATTGCGGAAGTCCAGAAACAGAACGATAAAATTAAAGGCCTGAATGCGCAGTTGGCGGAGGCGAAGCAACTGGAAACGGCTGGCAATTATGACCAGGCCATTACCATTCTGCAGCAAGCTGTTCAAGTTGCGCCCAATCAGGATGTGATTTGGGCAAACTTAGGCGAGGCCCAACGCGGCGCCAAGAAGTTTCCAGAGGCCATTGAGTCTTATCAAAAGGCCCTTGCCCTCAAACCAACCTCCGGCGTCTACCACAGCGCACTGGCCGACGCTTACGCCAAATCGGGCCAAACCGACAAAGCGGTGCAGGAGTGGGCTACCGCCGCGCAGAATGATCCCACCAATGCCGGATCGTACTATTTCAACGAAGGCGCCGTGCTCACCAACACGGGCAAGATGGACGAAGCCATCGCGGCGTTCGACAAGGCGCTGCAAGCCGATCCCACCCGCGCCGATGCCTACTACTGGAAGGGCGTCGACCTGATGGGCAAAGCCACGGTCAAGGGCGACAAGATGATCGCGCCGGAGGGCACCGCCGAAGCTTTCAATAAGTATCTGGAGCTGGCGCCTACCGGCAAGTACGCCGACCCCGCCAAACAGATGTTGGCCACAATTGGCGCTCCGGTCGAAACTAGTTTCGGAAAGACAAAGACCAAGGCGGCCCCCAAAAAGAAGCCGTAAGTGGAGGGTTGTGTTGTTTTGCAAGGGCGGCCAGTTCAAACTAAGGTCGCAACCGCTGTCGCCGCCTTGCGGCCCCCGCCCTCTGCGAGCGGTGGGTCGCTCCGACGAACATTATTCACCACGCTTCGGCTTTGCTTAGGGCAGGCTCCGACACCGAGGGCACGGAGTTTTGATTTCCACAGATTTCTCCGTGGTCTCCGTGCCTCCGTGGTTGATTTTCCTTCCGCTAGCGGTACATTGTCGGATAAACTCCCGGCCGCTCGTTACCGCCGTACACCATCTTGGCAAGGTGGACGGTGCATGCCGGCTTCGAGAGCAGCGAGGTCAAGCTGAAAACCCGATAGCCATCCCCGCTGACTTCGGTACGGCGGAACAGTCCCGGTTCCGTCTCCGTGACCTCACGGTTTCCACCTAGCTCATCGAGAAATGACTGCGCCGCCTTCTGATCGGCTTGACCGTGTTCGGCGGCCGTGGTCAGTGAATCGGCGGCATACGACCGGATAAGCTTCTGCCAGTATTTTTCCAGCAAATCGGTGCTGGCGAAGACGTCGGCCCACTGGATGCGGCCATTGATGGCGACTACCACGCCTTTGGCCCCTTCCTTCTTCAACTCGCGCAACATTCCGTCGTAATCGACAGCGACGGATTCAACCTTTTTCCGCACGTCCGGATTTTCCATTGCCTTGGCATACGAGGTGGACGCCTGCATGGAACCGCTAGCTTGAGGAACGGCTCTGGCCATGCCTGCAACCGCCGAGCCGACCTCTGCCCACACTTTCTGCTGATTGCGATCGGCCATCGCCGGGGTGCGCACGCTGGGCTGCGCCATCTGCGATTTCATCGAGCCGAAGTGCTCCGACGAGGCCACCCAGCGTCCCGGCTCAACACAGAACACCGACAGATCAATGGGGCCCGATCTCGGCGACACAATCCGGTCCACTCCGATGACCCGGTCCTGCTTGCCGCCGGTCACTACCTCTCCAGCGAGCAGAAGCAGAGGATGATCGGAGTTGTTGATCAGGACCAGGCGGTTCACTTCCGCCCCGGATTGTGGCGGCAAGGGCGTGCCTGGCCGTACCAGTCCCCGAAGCGAGCCTGCCTCGGTTACGACGACCGAGCCCGCGCGCAGTCCTTCATCGAGCGTCAGCAGGTGGGTGGTGTTGTTCTCCGCGCCTCCAACAACAGGGAAGATGCTGAGGTTTCCTCTGGTAACGGGTGGCAGGACATGCAGCTCGGCATGTCCGGGGTTTCCGGCGGCAGCGAATGTTGCCGCCAGCATGGCTGAAGCAAACGACGCCAGGATTCTGAAATTCATGGTTGACCTCCGGAGGCGCCGGGGCGTCTCTTCTAACCAGAGAACGTGGCACAGTGTTCTTCTTGCATCCGAATTGATACGATTCGTTCCATGGCCTCCGCTCCCGCTTCCGCGCCGCTCGACTCGCAGGTGCTGGCGGTAGTCAGGGAGTTCTCTGAGCACCACTACGAGGAGAGTGGCGCGCGGCAGTTTGCTATGTCGCCGGCCGATCTCGGGGAGATTCTCGCGGAAGTCGTGGGTCAATGGAACCACGCCGCATCGCCGCTCGCGGTGGGCAATTTTCTTGCAACGTTGCGGCTGGAGGAGTTGGTGCTGGCCCGCGCGTGCGCCGCCGGGGACAACCGTGCGTGGGAAGTATTCCTCAATCGTTATCGAGCTACGCTGTACGAGTCGGCCTACAAGATCGCCAGGGAAGAGAGTGCCGCCCGCGGCTTGGCGGACTCGCTGTATGCGGCGCTCTACGGAGTGGACGCCAAGGGACAGCAGCGGACTTCCAAACTCCGTTCCTATCAGGGGCGAGGTTCCCTTCAAGGGTGGCTGCGAACGGTAGTCGCGCAGGAATATGTCAACCTGTACCGGGCTACCCGGCGCGAGACCAGTCTGGACGCGGCTTTGGAAGAGGGGCAACAATTCGCGGCCGGAGAGCCGGATGTTAGCGCCGCCGATCCTCGCGCCGAGACCGCCGCGGCGGATGAACTGGCGGCGCTGGCCGCGGAAGAGCGCTTCTTATTGGCGGCCTACTATCTTGACCGCCGGACGCTGGCGGAAATCGCCAAACTGCAAGGGGTGCACGAGTCCACCATCAGCCGCAAGCTGGAGCGCGTGACCTCGAGTTTGCGCAAACGCATTCGCAAACGAATGGTTGAGGCGGGAATGTCTCCGCGACAGGCTGACGAGGCCATGCAGGACGTGGATGTCCGCGATCTGCGCGTGCCGGTGCGCGAAACATTAGGGCAAGGAATGGAAGATTTGTCGTTCTATAAAGAGAAGAGCGAGAACGAAGGATGAACCAGGAAATTCCCAAGCCGCTGCGGAACGCGCTGGCCCGGCAAGCGGTAGGCGACGCTCATCCTTCGCCTGACGTGCTCACATCCTTCGTAGAGCGGACGTTGGCTCCCATGGAGAGCGAGGTGGTGACGAACCATCTGGCGCAGTGCGCGGAATGCCGCGAGATCGTGTTCCTGGCGAGCGAGGCCGTGGAAGATGAGGCGCGTCACGAGGAGGAGTTAGTGGCTGCGGCAGCCGCGGGTCGAGCGGCCGCCATGCCGGCGTACGCCGCCAGCGCACGCACAGATGCTGCCCGGGCTGAGACGCCTCGCGCCAGATGGACAATTCAAACGCGCTGGGTGGTGGCGGTTGCAGCCGCGGTGGTGCTCGTCTCTGGAGGGCTGGTTCTGCAATTCTCGCGCGCCCGCAACGGATACCAAGCCGCGCCGCTTACGGTTGCCAGCAATCGCCCCGTGCCTGCCAGCCCTGAGGCACGACAAAACACGATAGCTGCAAATTCGCAGGAAGCTGCCGCGAAGCCAACTGTCTCTGAGATGTTCGCCAAAGCTGCGCCGCCCCCGACGACGGCTGCACGAGCGAAAAAGGTTCCTGCACAAGCTAGTGTCGCTCGCAATGCCCCCGATCAGTTCGCGTCGCCGCCAGCGGCGGAACCGGCTGCGCCAGCGACGACTTCACGAGCAACTGCCGGCGCCGCTGTCGCCGCCGGTGGCGTAAGCAGTGCGGTGGTGCCCGAGGCCCGTCCGCAGAGTGGGTTAGCGGAGAGTGAAGCCGCGCAGAAGAGTGACGCCGGACAGTCGCTGCAACTAAAACAGGGCGCTCCGGCAGTGTTCGGCAAATCAGGGACGGCTATGCGTGCGGCGAGCGCGGTACGGCCGCAGTGGCGGATCGGTCCGAACGGCCACCTCGAGCGCTCGCTGGCTGCGAACCAGTGGACTCGCGTGCTCGACGATCAACCTGTTGCCTTTCATGCGGTGGCAGTCATGGGGAACGACGTGTGGGCCGGCGGCAACGGCGGTGCACTCTTCCACTCATCCGATGGCGGCGAACATTGGAGCAGCGTTTCCCTGGCTGCGAATTCCAAGGTTGAGATGGGCGCCATTGTTTCCATTCATTTCGACGATGCGCAACACGGAGTCGTCGCTTCCGACAGCGGAACGCGCTGGACCACTGCCGACGGCGGAGTCAACTGGACCATGCCCTGATTGCGGTGCAGCGGAATCCGCTTCCGATTCACAGCAGAATGAGCGCGCGACGCCATCTCGGCGTCCTCGATATAATTCGACCGCCATGGACTTGGGGCCTGCGTCGTTCATTCGCCGGTGGTTCGATCCGGAGTATGGCGCCGCGGACCGCCTGATTCCGCGCTGGATCTTTCTGCGGGCGCTCGGCCTGATTTATTTTTCAGCCTTCTTCTCGCTGGTGTTTCAGATCCGCGGGCTCATCGGCGCGCAGGGGATTCTTCCCTCCAACGAATACCTCGAAGCAGTAGCGCGCCAGTTCGGGCTGGCCCGCTTCTGGTTTGCGCCCACGCTGCTGTGGTTCTCCACCGGCCCGCACATGCTCAGCGCAATCTGCTGGGTTGGGATGATTGCTTCGCTGCTGGTCGTCTTCAACGTGTGGCCGCGGGCCACGCTGTTCCTCTGCTTCGTGTGCTTTCTTTCGTTCGTGAGCGCGGCGCAGGATTTTTCCGGCTATCAATCCGACGGCATGTTGCTGGAGGCGGGATTCATCTCGCTGTTTTTCGCGCCGCCGGGATTTCTTCCCGGCCTGGGCAGAGCGCATCCGCCGTCGCGCGCCAGCCTCTTTCTGCTGCAATGGGAGTGGTTCCGCATCTACTTCGAGTCGGGCATGGTGAAGCTGGCCAGCGGCGATCCCGAGTGGCGGCATTTCACCGCCATGGACGAGTACTACCAGAACGGCCCGCTGCCCACCTGGATCGGCTGGTATGTGCAGCACCTGCCGCACTGGTTCCACGCCTTCGCCACCGGCGCCACGCTGGTGCTCGAACTCGGCCTGGTGTTCATGCTGTTCTTGCCGCGGCGCTGGCGAATCCTGTGCTTCTTCATCGTTACCGCATGGCAGATTCCCGTAATCCTCACCGCGAATTACACCTTCCTGAACTATCTGGTGCTGGTGCTGGGATTTCTTCTGCTGGACGACCGGTTTCTGCTGCGCGTCATGCCGGAGCGGTGGCGAGCCTACATCAGTCCGCGCATCGGCGTTCCGCCAGAGAAAATGTGGAATCGCAGCGATTCGTGACTCGTCTCGCATCCTCAGCGAAAGTCCTTGCGTCCGTCACAGGCGCTGCGGCTGTCCCTCACCAGCGTGATGCTGATCTGGATCTTCTACGCCACAACGGTGCAAATGATCTGGATTGTTTTCCCCGCGTCTGCCGCTGCCCACTTCGCCGGTGGCCGCGCTCGACCCGTTTCGCATTGCCAATCGCTACGGGCTGTTTGCGGTGATGACGCGCGGCCGCTACGAGATCGAGTTTCAAGGCTCGAATGACGGCCAGACTTGGGTGGCCTATCCCTTCCGCTATAAGCCGCAGGACACCGGTCAGCGGCCGGGAATCTATGCGCCTTATCAGCCCCGCTTCGATTGGAACTTGTGGTTCGCGTCGCTGGGCTCGTGGCGCGAGAACCTGATCGTGCCCAGCACCGAGGAGCGCCTGCTGGCTGGCTCTCCGGACGTGCTGGCGCTGTTTGCCGGAAACCCGTTCCCTGAAGGGCCGCCACAGCAGCTTCGCGCCGTGCTTTGGCAATACTGGTTCACCACGCTGGAGGAAAAGCGCGCGACGGGAATGTGGTGGAAGCGGAAATTGATCGGACTGTATGCTCCAGTGCTGGAGCGGCTTCCCGACGGCAAAGTTGGGGTTGTGCAATGGCCGGAACCGCTGCCGCCGCGGCAGTGACACTTAGCCGACGAGTGCTACCCACGCCCTTTCCGCCGTCGCTTATTGGATTGGCGGAAGCCGCACGCTAAACTAGTCCCTATGCCTGCGACGCCACGACGAGCCGCTGTGATCGGCGCAGGTCCCAACGGTCTGGCGGCGGCGATCGTCCTCGCGCAGGCGGGCTTGCAAGTGGAGGTATTCGAGGCGGAGACGCAGCCCGGCGGCGCGGCGCGCACTTTGGCGCTCACCCTGCCCGGCTTCCTCCACGACTTCGGTTCGGCAGTGCATCCCATGGCTGCGGGATCGCCATTCTTCTCTTCGCTGCCCTTGCGCGACCACGGCTTGGAATGGATCCACTCGCCGGCGCCGTTGGCGCATCCTCTCGACGACGGTACGGCGGTAATGTTGGAGCGCGATCTTGGCGCCGCCGAGGCTGCGCTTGGGGAAGATGGCAAGCAGTGGCGCAGGCTGATGGGCTCGTTTGCCGAGCACTGGGCGGAACTCGCTCCCGAGGTGCTGCGGCCGGTCCATCTGTTTACCCGGCATCCTTTGCTGCTGGCGCATTTGGGGCTGGTCGGATTACCTTCGGCAACCGCCATCGCGGAACATTGGTTTCACAGCGCAAGGACCAAGGCGCTCTTCGCCGGACTGGCAGCCCATTCAATTCTTGCACTCGACGAACCGCTGAGTGCTTCCTTTGGCGTCATGCTTGGCGCTGCTGCACATGCGGTGGGATGGCCTATCCCGCGCGGCGGCGCGCAATCCATCACCAACGCGCTGTGCGGATATCTTGCCAGCCTGGGAGGCACCCTTCACCCATCAACCCGCATTGAGAGCCTCGCCGCGATTGGCAAGTACGATGTCACCCTCTGTGACGTGACTCCGCGCCAGTTGCTGCGGATGGCGGGCGACCGGTTGTCCCCGGCGTACCGGCGTCAACTGGAGAAGTATGGTTACGGCCCCGGCGTTTTCAAAGTTGACTATGCCTTGTCGAGCCCGATTCCTTGGCGGGCCTCCGAATGCTTGCGTGCCGCAACCGTGCATCTGGGGGGCACTCTGGAGGAGATTGCTGCGTCGGAGGACGCCATGCGGCATGGACACCATGCCGAGCGGCCGTTTGTTTTGCTGGCGCAGCCCAGTTTGTTCGATCCGACGCGCGCCCCGCAAGGGAAACATACAGCGTGGTCCTATTGCCACGTGCCCAACGGTTCGCAGTTCGACATGCTCGACCGCCTGGAAGCGCAGATTGAGCGTTTCGCGCCGGGCTTCCGCGACTGCATCCTGGCGCGGCGGATACTCACCCCGGCATCGCTGGAAAGTATGGATGCGAATCTGGTGGGCGGAGACATCGGTGGCGGAGCGATGAATCTGCGACAGTTCCTGTTTCGCCCAACGCGCCGTCAATATGCAACTTCGGCCAGCGATATCTATCTCTGCTCTTCTTCGACTCCACCGGGCGGCGGGGTGCACGGCATGTGCGGATACAATGCTGCCAGATTGGCACTGTCGCGACTATGAATGCCCCCTCTGAGTGAGGTAAATTTCTTCCGAACTGATTTGCGTAGTCAGGGAGGCCGCATGTCATCTTCGCCCAGCAGGGACGCAGGCCAACCGCGACTGACCGTCCTCTGTCTCGCCAGCTACTTCAAGGGAGTCGATTTCATTCGCGAGTGCCGGCGGCAAGGCTGTCGCGTATTGCTACTCACCTCTCACAGCTTGCGTGACGAAGAATGGCCGCGGGAGAGCATCGACGAGGTCTTCTACATTCCCGACGTGGAGAAGAAGTGGAAGATCGAAGATGTGTTGCTGGGCGTCAGCTACATGGCGCGGTCGGAAAACATCGATCGCATCGTTCCGCTGGACGATTTCGACGTGGAAATCGCGGCCACGCTGCGCGAGCATCTGCGCGTCCCCGGCATGGGCGACACCACCGCCCGATACTTCCGCGACAAGCTCGCCATGCGAACCAAGGCGCGTGACGAAGGGCTGTCAGTGCCGGAATTCATCCACATCCTGAACTACGGGAAACTGCACGACTTCCTGAATCGCGTGCCGCCGCCCTGGGTGCTGAAGCCGAGATCGCTGGCCGGATCCATGGGCATCAAGAAAATCGCTGCGGCCGAGGAACTGTGGGCGGCATTGGAACTCTTGGGTGACCAGCAGTCGTATTACCTGCTCGAGCAGTATGTGCCCGGCGATATCTACCACGTGGACACCATCGTCTATGAGCGCGAACTGGTGTTTGCCATCGCCAGCCGCTATGGCCGTCCTCCCATGGACGTCTCGCACGAGGGCGACATTTTCACCACGCGCACATTGCCACGAGGCTCGGCAGAGGAACGTCCTCTGCTGGCGCTCAATGAAAAAGTCTTGCAGGCCTTTGGTTTGGTGCGGGGCGTCTCGCACAGCGAGTTTATCGCGGGCCGTGACGGCGGATTGTATTTCCTGGAGACCTCCGCCCGGGTCGGAGGCGCGCATATCGCTGACCTGGTGGAAGCGGCTACGGGGATCAATCTCTGGGCGGAGTGGGCCAAGATCGAAATCGCGGGCGGAAAGGTCCCCTACCGGCCACCGGTTGCGGGAAGCGATAGCGCCGGTCTGCTCATTTCGCTGGCGCGGCAGGAGCATCCCGACACCTCGGCGTACAACGATCCGGAAATTGTCTGGCGCCTGAACGACAAAAGGCACCATGCTGGCCTGATCGTGAAATCGCCCGATCCTGGCCGGGTGCAAGAGCTGGTTAGCAATTACGCGCAACGCTTCCGGCAAGACTTCTTCGCGTCGGAACCACCGCGGGACAAGCCGAACTACTGAAGCGGCTCCAAGATCAGTGTATCCGCCCGTACGGTACTGGGCGTCCACACTGTGATTTCTCGCACGTATAGGGGTCCTTCGACTCCCCCCTCGCGACGTTCGGGGTCGCTCAGGATGACAGACGGAAAAGCCGGCTCTTCGTCACAGCTTTCCGGCTTCTTCCTGGATGCGCTTCCAGGCATTCTCTACGTGGCGCAAAGTAGTGTGTGTCTGGCCGACGCAGAAGCGCAACGTGAAGCGATCGTTCAGTCGCGTATGGGTGAGATATAAATCGCCGCTGTGGTTGAGACCGTCCATCAGGAGCTGATTGCTCTCATCACCGCCGCGATGCCGGAAGCACACCAGGTTCAGTGGCACTGGCGCAACTATCTCGAAGCGCTCGTCCTGTTTCACCCATTCGGCAAATTGCTGCGCTATTGCTATGTGCTGGCGCACATGGTATTGCAGTCCCTCCACTCCGTAGTGCCGGATCACGAACCACAGCTTGAGCGAACGAAACCGGCGGCCGAGAGGAACGTGCCAGTCACGGTAGTCAATAACTGCGCCCGACTCAGTTGCCTGGTTGCGAAGGTATTCGGGAAGGACACTCAGCGTGTCAATGAGGGCCTTGCGGTCGGCCACATAGAAACAGTTGCAATCGAAGTTGGTGAACATCCACTTGTGAGGATTGAAGGTGTAGCTATCGGCCAGCTCGATTCCATCCTGGATGTAACGGAACTCCGGACACAGCGCGGCCGTGCCCGACATAGCGGCGTCCACATGGAACCAGAGGCGGTTGGCACGGCATATGGCGCCGATGGCGGGCAAGGGATCGAGGGCGTTAGAAGAGGTGGTCCCCACCGTGGCAGAAACGAAGAAGGGTACCAGACCCGATTGCCGGTCTTGCTGGATCTGGCGGGCCAGGGCTTCGGGCCGCATGGCAAAGCGCTCGTCAACCTCAAGTAAGCGCAGGTTGTCGATTCCGATTCCCGCAACCATGGCAGCCTTCTCGATGGAGGAGTGGGCCTGGTTGGAGGTATAAGCCACGAGTTTGCCGTCACAGCCGCGGCGATTGCTGAGATAGTTAGTGGCACGTTCGCGAGCTGCCAGCATTGCGCACAAGGACGCACTCGAGGCTGTATCCTGGATCACGCCGCCGCCGCTGCCGGTGGATAGGAACTTGGGTGGTAATCCCAGCATGGTTACCAGCCAATCGAGGACATGCGATTCTAATTCCGTGCATGCCGGACTGGTGGCCCATAACATTCCTTGTACGCCCAGTGCTGAAGAGAGCAGGTCGCCTAGAATCGACGGTCCAGAAGCATTAGCAGGAAAATAAGCAAAGAAATTTGGCGATTGCCAGTGAGTGACTCCGGGCAGAACTACCTTATTGATGTCCTGCAGCATAGCCGCGAAAGCTTCCCCCTCACGGGGAGCGTCAGCGGGCAGCGCTTGCCGGATTTGGCCGGGCTTTACCTGGGAAAGCACTGGCAGGGTCTCAATGCGCTCATAATAGTCAGCAATCCAATCCACCACGGCACGTCCATGTTGGCGAAACTGCTCCGGCGTCATGTGGTAGCTTTTTTCTGGTGGCATAAGAACCTCTTTGGACGACCTTCCCAATTTGGTCCGCTGCATAATGCAGGAAGGCCCTCACGAAGCTTTTGGCCTACGGTGGGCGAGTTGCACTATTCGCGGCGATCTTCTGCAAGCGTAGGCAATCGCTCAGAGCGGCACCGGGACGGCTGTATCCGCTGTAGGAACTGCGCAGCCTTTTAACGCAGCTCTGAAGATCTGTTCTATTCAAGGTACAGTTACCCTGAAACTGCTCTAGTAATCGCGCACTCTTGACTAACGTGCTATCGCAGATTACCACTTCACGGTCGCCAGTTGTCTTGTGTTGTAAATCCGTAGTGTAAACTACCAGCATCACTGCTACACTATCTCGGGATTCTAAAGCTCGAAAGGAGAAGCATGGATATTCAGAACATATTAGCGGACCTTAAAAGGGAACGCGAAAACCTCGACAGAGCTATTGGTGCGTTGGAAGGCCTGGGTACTCAGACACGTCGTCGGGGAAGACCGGTAGGCAGCCATCAGGCCGCGGCTAAGCCCAAGCGCAAACGCCGCCACATGAGCGCTGCATCTCGCAAACGCATTTCTGAGATGATGAAGCAACGTTGGGCTGAGCGGAAGAGGAAAGCGCATTAGTACGATGGCTGATAGTGTCCGATCACCCATTTCGTCTTGTTATAGATATGCCACTCGTTGCTGAGTGGCATATTTATTGTTGCGGGAAATGAAGTTTTCGCACCCGCCTCGCGCAGGAAAAGTTGCAAATTACCAGACTGTGAGTTTCATTTTGTCGACCCACATGGAATAGTCTTGCTGGTAGTAATCGCCGTCGAGTTAGACAGCGGTATTCAACTCCGATGCACTCACTGAGCAAGTATTGAAGATACGATTGATGTATCTCCTGTTGCCGTTGAGCGTGATCGAGATAAAAGTGGTCCGGGCATTGCGAGCCGGGAATTTAATCCTGTGCGGGAATTGCCCCGGCGCTCACACAAGATGCCAGTTGGTGCGCAGCGGCATAGCGCTTGGGACCGCGTTTGCGTACCAGCAGCACGCGTATGCGCTCCAGTAGTTCTATAGGAGCGATCTCGCCTTTCGGCAGCCAGTCGTCGGCGAGGGTGTCTTCCGCACAACAATTGACCGAGCCAGAAAACAGCAGTGCCGGAGTATGCGGCGAGATCGCCTTGATCTGGTCAATCAGTTTTGCGCCGCTGAGTTTTGGCATCATCAGGTCGGCCAGTACCAGATCGATTCCGCCACCCCGCATTACTTCCAGGGCGTGTTGAGGGTCGGTACAAGTGAAGACATGGTAGCCGCGGGTTTCAAGCAAAACTTTTCGAATGGAGAGGGAGCGTTCGTCGTCGTCCACGCAAAGAATGGTACGCTTGGGTTTCATACGCCTCGTTGGGCCTTTTCGAGAATGCCGACGCATGTCCGGGGCAAGCTTGTGGGCCGGACGCGAGGCAATCATGAAGTGGCTTCTTATAATCTTTTACGCCAGAGCTGTTGAGCGTGTCCGGATAGTACGACCGTTGACAGGGTTGCACAAGTATTGCGAAAGTCAATTCTGCAGAAAATTTTCAGGCCGCGGGAAAAAATGAAACAGCACCACGCAAGGTGATGTGCCTTTCGGCGATCGTCCGAAAACCTTTGGCTGGCGAGGATCTTCAGCCTGCACAAGATATCCGCAGAAAATTCACATCGTTACTTCGCCGTCAACCACCTGCACCACATTACCTCCGACGCGCACATTGGTGACAGCGTCGCCGCTCTTTCCGGCACGGATGTAAAGGAAACTTGGACGCCGCGTTTCCATTCCCTGCTCGATCAATCCTTGCGCTTCCGGCGCCAGTACAGCGTGCCGCACTGCCCAGGCAGCGCAACATCCCGCGGCCGATCCGGTAGCAGGGTCCTCGCCGTTGTAGAAGATCATGCGCGCGTGTAGCGTGGCCTTCGGGTCCACGGTTTCGCGGCACACGAAATAGAAAAAGGCGGGACTGCCGATGCTTGCCAGATACGGCGCCATCTGGTACCAACTGACTTTCAGATTCTGCAGCGTGGCCAGCGAGCGAAACGGGACCATGGTGAAAGGCATACCAGTAGAGACGGTCTGGATGGGCAGGCTCTCATCCAGCTCGGAGACCGGGATGCCGAGGACGCCGGCGACGATGTCGTGCGGGTGGGTGGCGCCGAATTGCGGTTCAGCCTGACGCATCTCGCCAAAGAGCAGGCCATTGCGCTGCTCGAAGCGCACCGGAATTTTGCCGACCTTCAAATCGAGCACGATCTCATCCGAACTGGAGTGCTGGCGCAGGTACCAGGCGGTGCCGAGCGTGGGATGTCCGGCGAAGGGCAGCTCTTCGCTCACCGTGAAGATGCGGACCTTGTGGCCCTCCCGCTGCTCGACGTCTGCGTCCCGCGGCAGGATGTATGTGGTCTCCGACAAATTGGTCTCGCGCGCCAGCTTCTGCATTTCGTCTTCGCTCAAACCGCGCGCGTCGCTGAAAACCGCGAGTTGATTGCCCTCGAGCGGGCGGCTGGTAAACACATCAAGCTGGACAAAAGAAAAGGTGCGCTGGGGCATCGCAAGGCTTCCTCACAAATGTATCCAGATGCGCCACGGGAGCGAGGCGCTGAAAATATTTCGCCACCGGTGTTATTGTTGCTGAGCGTCGGCGATGCAGTCCAATGCGGAAGCGAAGGGGGTCCGGTGACTCTCCCGGTCTTCAAAACCGGCGATTGGCATCTTGCGATGTCAATGGTGCGTTCGACTCGCACACGCTTCCGCCAACAATTTGCGCGCTTGTAGCCAGCCTCCGACGAAACGCCCCATCCCGCTGATAGTGACGAGTTCTGTTCCTGCAATCTCCTTTCGGCGGAGTCGCCCCAGCCCAGAGCTTGACGGATGGGCGGAATAGCGTATCATCAACCCCAATAGATTTAAATTTCCGCATAGCAGGATATTGGGCCCAAACGTCTGCTGTAACTCTCAACAATTGACCGATAGCGACTCTGGCCGAGAACGCGTTCCGAATTCTATGCACTGCCCGGACGCTGAAACCGGGCGGTGGAGACAGATCCCGCTCGACCAACAGGATTGTGGAGAAATTTATGCAAACTAGTCGTCGCTCTATGATGTTCCTTCTTGCGTTAGGGCTTGCAATAACAGCAATATCTGCTGTAGCGCAAAACGAAACTGCTTCAGAACCAGGTTCTACTGCTCTGCGATTGGTTACCGTGCCTCCGTGCCGGGTTGTGGACACGCGAAATCAGAATGGCACCTTTGGCGGTCCTCCCATTCAAGGCGGCACTTTCCGGAGCTTCCCCATTGCGCAGGGCAGCTGCAGAATTCCTCTGGGTGCCGTCGCTTTCTCACTGAATGTCTCGGTTGTGCCCTCGGGCCCGCTACATTACCTGACCGTATGGCCCACTGGACAGCCTCAACCTTTGGCTGCCACCTTGGATTCGCTGGATGGCCGAATTAAGGCCAATGCGGTCATTGTGGCGGCAGGAACTGGCGGGGGAGCCGTCAGTATCTTCGCCACCGACACCACCAATGTCGTGGTGGACATCAACGGCTACTTCGTGGTCTCTGGCCCGCTGGCGTTCTATGCCATGACACCCTGCCGCCTGGCAGATACGCGGCCACAGTACGGGGGCGGCGGTCCGGTTCCCGGCGGAACCATACAGAATTTCCATATAATCGGTGTCCCCGGCTGCAGCGTACCGGCCGAGGCCCAAGCCTATTCGCTGAATATCGCCGCTGTGCCATCTGGCCGGTTGGACTACCTGACAGTGTGGCCTGCTGGCAGCCAGCGGCCTGTTGTTTCTACTCTTAACGACCAAACTGGAACGGTTGTGGCCAATGCGGCTATTGCGGGGGCGGGCGTGGGCGGAGACATTTCGGTTTATCCCTCCAACAACACCAACTTAGTCATCGACATCAACGGCTACTTTGCCCCCGTGGGTGCGCCGAATGCTTTGTCGCTTTATCCGCTGGCTGCTCCTTGCCGGGCACTGGACACGCGCACGGCGGGTGGCGCCTTCAGCGGGGAGCTTTCGGTGGATGTGGTGGACAGCCCGTGCGGCCTTCCCGCTACGGCGCAGGCCTATGTGCTGAACGCCACGGTGGTGCCTGTGGGTCCACTGGGATATCTGACGTTGTGGGCCGACGGTACTACCCAGCCCGTGGTCTCGACGCTGAATGCTCTGGACGGATTCATCACCAATAACATGGCGATCGTGCCGACGAACAACGGCTCCATCGATGCTTTTGCATCCGGCACGACCCAACTAATCCTGGACGTTTCCAGCTACTTCGCACCGTAAGAACGTTTCCGGTTCGGTAGGACCATTGACCAGGGCAGGCGGGAGAAAAGCTCCGCCTGCCTTTTTTGCTTATCGCCGCGCCGTGCGCCCATCCGCACACTTCCTTTGGCGTTCCGAGTGGAATCTGCTCGTCAGCGGTCACTCGTGAAGGTTTCAAATCCGCGCAGGTACACATGGTAAAGTTCGTGAGGCGCGGCAACCTGCATGAGCTTCACTCTCCTCGACTGGACCGCTATTGTCGGCTATCTCGCGATCACGCTCGCCATGGGACTGTGGTTCCGTCGCCGCTCGGGGCGCAGCGTTGACGACTACTTTGTCTCCGGCCGCAAGGTGAACTGGTGGCTGGCGGGAACTTCCATGGTAGCGACCACATTCGCTGCCGACACTCCGCTAGTCGTCACTGGGCTGGTTTATACGCAGGGAATTTCCGGCAACTGGCTGTGGTGGGGCTTCCTGCTCTCGGGCATGATGACGGTGTTTTTGTTTGCCCGTCTGTGGCGCCGCTCCGGCCTGCTCACCGATGTGCAGTTTGCCGAGATTCGTTATTCCGGCAAGCCGGCTGCGTTCCTGCGCGGGTTCCGCGCGATCTACCTTGGCTTGCTGATGAACTGCGTCATCCTGGGATGGGTGACGAAGGCAATGACCAGCGTCGTCGGCACTACGCTGGCGAATACGCCAATGCTGACCAATATCAGCCGCTTCATGAGCGCGCATTTCGGCTCAGTGTGGGCCGGCAACGACGGCGCGGCGCTTGCCATCTGCGTCTTCTTCCTGATTCCGTTTACTGGGCTATACGTCGCTATCGGCGGCCTTTGGGGCGTGCTGTGGACGGACCTGTTCCAGTTCGTGCTGAAGATGACGATCGTTATCGCGGTCGCCTATTTCGCAGTGGTTGCCTGTGGCGGCATGACGGCCATGCTCGACAGCTTGCGCCGGATGCAGGCCGCTGCTGGCGCAAACGCCGCCAATCCGCTCGGCTTCTTCCCCGAATTTTCACGAGGGCCCATGGCCGAGCCGCTGTGGATGGTTCCCGTTGCCAGCTTCCTGGTGTTCGTCGGGCTACAGTGGTGGGGGTTCTGGTATCCGGGCGCGGAGCCGGGCGGCGGCGGTTACATCGCGCAGCGCATCTTCAGCGCGCGCGATGAGAAGCAAGGACTGCTCTCGGTCCTGTGGTTCAACATCGCGCATTATGCCATTCGTCCGTGGCCATGGATCATCACCGGACTCGCTGTCATCGTTTTGCATCCGGGCTTGCAGCATCCCGAGACCGGTTACATGATGGTGCTGAACTCGCATCTCCCCCACCAGTATCGCGGAATTGCGATTGCGGGATTCCTGGCCGCATTCATGTCCACGATCGCGACCCAACTGAATTGGGGCGCGTCCTATCTGGTCTCGGACTTTTATCGCAGGTTCGTGAAGCCAGGCGCTTCCCAGAAGCACTACGTCCTGGTTTCGCGGTTGTGCACAGTGTTGCTGGTTATCGTGTCTGCATGGGTGTCGGTGCAACTTGGCTCCATCGCTTCCGGATGGCAGGTGGTGCTGCAGATTGGTGCGGGCACGGGTGCGGTGTACATTCTTCGCTGGTACTGGTGGCGGATCAATGCCTGGAGTGAGATTTCCGCCATGGCCTGCTCGTTGCTCGTCACTATCATTCTCAACCGCTGGCAGCCATTCACCGGCAACAGTTCGCTGGTTTTTGCCAAGGGCGCACTGGCAACTACTATCGTGACCACCATCGTTTGGCTCACCGTGACCCTGCTGACGAAGCCCGAGCCGGACCATATCCTGTTGCGCTTCTATCGTCATGTGCGGCCCGATGTCCGCGGTTGGAAGCGCATTGCAGCGCAGGCATCCGACATTGTGGGACATCGGGACCTCGGCAGCAACCTGGGTGCGTGGGCCCTCGGCTGTGCCATGGTTTACATGTGCCTCTTCGGAGTGGGGAAGATACTACTGCATCAGCCTGCGACCGGAATTCTTCTGCTGGCTGGCTCGGCGATTTGTGCTGTGCTGCTCTATCGGGGTGTGGTGCAGAACTTCAAGGTTGAGTCGCAAGAGGCGAGCGGCGGTGTACCAGATTGGGTTGACGCGCCGCCTGCCGCCAAATGATTTCCACGACTGCGCTCGGGTTCGGCAGGCGCGCAGTCGAAGGATCTGTTTTTCTGTCTGTCATCCTGAGCGAGCGCAGCGAGTCGAAGGACCCCTATAGCCGCGAGAAATCATAGTGTGCCCGCGTGGGGCAGCAACAAGTTTGAGGGTGCTGGCGGCCAAAGGGGTCCCTCGACTCCTCGGTCGCCACGGCGACCTCGTTGCTCGGGATGACACCCCCAAAAAACAAGTAGGCCATGAATAGTTCGGATGAAGGCCCGCACTCCCCAAGCTACAACCCGGGTCTGGAATTGGTCTATTTCTCAGAGTTCGGGTAATGACTTTCTGCGATGCTTTGACTTACCATTGAGCGAAGGCCTGCGGTCAGCGTGGTGGAATCTCCGAAGGGCAACCGTTCCGAACTGACCGGGAGAGACGCATCATGCCCTCCAAAATACGCAAGCCGAAACCCTTCCGGGCCGCTTCGGCGGTCAAGGCCGCGGCCCGTCATGCAATCGGAACTCCCCCGCCGACCCGGGCCGAGCCGGCCAGTAAGAAGCGGAAGCTCAAGCGCGACAAACACAAGCCAACCCTGAACAAGCTTCTTGACGAAGGTGGCGAATAATCATCCTCGACAATCTTGATTGCAGTTCCTGCGAGGTGGTACGGCAAGTCGGCACCGGCTTTCACTTGCGCAACCGGTGAAGAGCTAAGAGCGAGGAGCGGAATTTTCCAGCGGCACCTCCACCACCATGCGCATGCCTTGCCCGGGGCCGCTTTCGGGAGTAATGGTCCCCCCATAGGCTTCGATCAGTGCTTTGGAGATGGCCAGACCCAGGCCGTATCCGCCAGTATTGCGCGCCCGCGCGCTATCGCCGCGATGAAAGCGTTCGAAAAGGTGGGCCAGATCCGGCTGCGGAATTCCCGGACCGTTGTCCTCGACCTCAACATAGCCCCGCGAGCCATTGCAGCGCGCGCGCAGGTGCACGTTTCCGCCGGCAGGGCTGAAGCGAATGGCGTTCTCCAGCAGGTTGGACCAAACCAGCTCGAGATCGTCGGCATCGGCGCGCATGGGCATGGGGCCGTTACTGACGAAATGGATGGTGACGCCGCGCTCGCGTGCCACGGGCGCCAGCCGCTCCAGCGCGCTCTCGCAGGTAGCGGTCACTTCCACCGCTTCCAGGTTGCGGCGTGTACTGCCGGCTGCCCACTGTTCAGCGCGCGCCAGGCGCAGCATGGAGTGCATCAGTTGTTCCAGGCGCGCCATATCGTCGAGCGCCTGCTCCAGGCCGGCGCGGTACTCTTCTGCCGCGCGCGGCCGCTGCAGCAGCGATTGCAGTGTGGACTTCAGGACCGCAACCGGCGTCTTCAGTTCGTGCGCGGCGTTGGCCAGAAATTCGCGCTGCTGAGTGAACGCACGATGCAGTCCGTCGAGCATAGCGGTCATGGCTTGGGTGAGGGGCGCCAGCTCCGTGGTGCTGAAAGCCTCTTCGCTGGGATTCAGCTTCCAGTTTGAGGCATTGACCAAGGCGGCGCTGGTGGCCAGTTCAGAGAGGGGGCGCAACCCCCGCCGCAAGCCCAACACGGCGAGGGCCACTGTGACCAGCAGTAGCAGGCCGCTGCCAGCCGCGATGTAGATGCCGGCACGTGCGACCGCGCGCGTCATCTGGTCGGTAGGGGCCGCATAGGTCACGGTCACCACATCGGTCGAAGGCGCATCGCCTTCGCGATCGAGGACAGGAACGTTCTCCAGCCGCACCGCACGATAACGGATGCCATCCACCGTAAAGTTGGCGTGCTGCCGGTCCTTCTTTGGAATGGCCTGCAAACCCGGTGGCCAATTTGGAGACCGGGCGAGCAGGTGTCCGTCGCCAGTGGTCACCTGGTAGAGATCAGGATGTTGCTTTTCCAGCGGCGGTGGGACCACGTCATCTTCGAAGATCAGCGTGGGATGCTTATCTTCGGAGTAACGCACCAGCGCGGCGATACTCATGGCCCGGCCGTGCAGGCCGGCGTCGAATGCGTTGCGCAACTGGCGGCGGGTGAAATACACCGCCACCGAAACGATGCCGATGGCCAGCAGCAATTGCGAGATAACTACCGCAGCGATCAACCGGCGTTGAATGGAGGTCTGCCGCATATCACCCGCGAAGCATGTATCCCTGCCCGCGCAGGGTGTGAATCAGTTTGCTGTCCCCGCTGTCCTCAAGTTTACGACGCAAGCCGGAAACGTAAACCTCGATCACGTTACTGAACCGCTCCCAATTGAAGTCGTAAAGATGTTCCAGCAACTCGGTCTTGGGGACAACCGCGCCCGGCCGGTGCGCCAGATATTCAAGAACACGGTATTCCATCGCGGTCAGGGTGACGACTTTTCCCTTGCGGCGCACGCTGAGGTCAGCCGTGTTGATCTCCAGATCGCCGACTTTCAGCAGCGCAGCGCTCTGTCCCTTGCCGCGGCGGATCAGGGCTTTAGCACGCGCCAGCAGTTCTCCCAAGTCAAACGGTTTGGAAACGTAATCGTCGGCCCCGGCGTTCAACAGCGCAACGATGGACTCCTTTTCGTCGCGGGCCGTCAGCACCAGCACCGGAACAGCCGAACCTCCGGTTCGCATGCGTTGCAGCACAGCGAGTCCATCGAGTTTCGGCAGCATCAAGTCAAGAATCACCAGGTCGTACGGATTGGATTCGGCCATGAACGCGCCTTCTTCGCCGTCGAGAGAGACATCCACAGCGTAACCGGCACTCTCGCGCAGGCTGCGAGCGACATTTTCCGCCAGCCGGGCCTCGTCTTCGATAATCAATACCCGCATGGTGCTTCTATCCTATGCCAACGCTAGGGCAGCGAAGCTGAAGGGATCCTTAAGAGGCCCTCGACGTGAGCTTTGGCTGGTTCAGCTTCCTTTAAGGCATGTTCCCGCATCTTAATTGAGTTCCTCTGTGAGGAGCCGTGCATATGAGCCAGAAGGTCACCGCCCTCATCGCGGGCGCATTGTTCGCCGCGGAGATATTGCCAGCGCAAGCCATTCCACCCGCGCAGACCAGGTTTCCTGCCACCATCAGCGCACCAGCGCCCACGACAGTTTCGCTGACGCTCGCCGATGCTCTGGCGCGTGCCCGGAGCAACAATCCGCAATTTCAGGCGGCACTCACTCAACTGGGAATGGCTCGCGAGGATCGCGTGCAGGCCCGTGCTGCGCTACTGCCGGGCGTGGACTACAACAATGGTTCCATCTATACCGAGGGTAATGGCACACCCTCTGGGCGGTTCATCGCCAACAACGGTCCGCACGAGTACATCAGCCAGGGTGCCGTGCAGCAGGCGGTTGGCTTGGGACAATTCGCAGACTACCGGCGCGCTGCCGCAGCGCAAGCCCTGGCCCGCGCCAAAGCGGAGATCGCCGCCCGTGGCTTGACTGTCACCGTGGTGCGGGCATTCTATGGATTGCTGGCTGCGCAGGGAAAAACCCTGAGCACCCAAGCCGCTTCCGACGAGGCCCAGCACTTCCTGGACAACAGTCGAAAACTGGAGCAGGGCGGCGAGGTTGCACACTCCGACGTAATCAAAGCGCAGATCCAGGCTAACGATCAGCAGCGCAGCTTGCAGGACGCAAGACTTAGCGAGCAGAACGCGCGGCTAACTTTGGCGGTCTTGCTGTTCCCGAACTTCTTTCAGGACTTCTCTCTGGTAGACGATCTTACAGTCGCGCCAGCCTTGCCACCAATTGCCGAGGTGCAACAGATGGCGCAGAAGAACAATCCCGAACTGAGCGCCGCTTACGCCGCACTCCAGGTCGCTAATCACGAAGTCACGGTGGCGCGTGCGGGACATCTGCCCACGCTGGTGCTCGATTACTTCTACGGTATCGACGCGAACCATTTTGCTGTCAGCACAGATGGCATCCGCAACCTCGGTTACTCAGCCACTGCTACGCTCAACATTCCGGTGTGGCACTGGGGAGCGATTGAGAGCAAGGTGAGACAGGCTGAGTTGCAACGCCACCAGGCACGCGTGGAGTTGAGTGCGGCGCAGCGTCAAGCGATCGCCGATCTGCAATCGTTCTACTCCGAAGCCGAAACCGCGCGGGAGCAACTGGACAGTTTGCGCAACTCCGCCGATCTCGCGGCCGATAGCTTGCGGCTAACCAATCTGCGTTACCAGGCCGGAGAGTCCATCGCGCTGGAAGTTGTGGACGCACAGAACACCCTGACGCAGGCGCGCAATAATTATCGCAATGGCGAGGCCCGCTACCACGTGGCCATCGCCAACCTGCAGACGCTGACTGGGGCGTTCTAAGCATGAAAGCACAACGCATTCCCAACGCGCCGATGTTCCTGCTGCCCCTCGTTCTCATTTCTGCAATGCTGGTGTCCTGCTCGAAGAAGCCGGAGGAAGCCGAGCCGGTGGTCACGGTGCAGATCGCTGTAGCACAGCGCGGCGCAATCCAGCAGGTCATCAGCGCCGAAGCTGTACTGTTTCCGCGCGACCAGGCAGCCATCACTCCCAAAGTGGTCGCGCCGGTTAAAACCTTTTACGTGAATCGCGGCAGCCGCGTGCATCGTGGTGAATTGCTGGCGGTGCTGGAGAACCGCGATCTTGCCGCCGCCGAGGTCGAGAACAAAGGCAGCTACGAACAGGCGCAGGCAGCTTACGGGCTGGAGACCTCGTCCGCTTTGCCGGAAGAATGGCAGAAGGCGGAACTTGACCTGAAGACTGCGAAGGAATCGTACGACGCGGAGCAAAAGGTCTATGACAGCCGCCGCGTTCTGTTTCAGCAGGGCGCACTCCCACGCAAGCAGCTCGACGAATCGGCGGTCGCGCTGATCCAGGCCAAGGCGCAATACGACATGGCCGAAAAGCATCTGTCTGCCCTGCAATCGGCGGGCAAGCAGCAGCAGATGAAGGCGGCGCGGGGACAGCTCACCTCGGCCAAAGGGAAATACGAAGGCGCCGCCGCGCAGCTTGCCTACACGGAGATTCTCAGCCCCATCGATGGCGTAGTCACCGATCGTCCGAGTTATCCGGGCGAGACGCCTCCGCCTGGCACACCGCTACTGACCATCATGGACACTTCATCGGTGATAGCGCGCGCGCATATTCCGCAGAGCGATGCCGCCGGGCTGAAGCCCGGGAGACCCAGCCACTATCGCTGCGCCGGGAGGAGTTCGCGTACAGGGTAAGGTCACATTGGTCAGTCCTGCGCTCGACCCCAACAGCACCACCGTCGAAGTATGGGTCGAGGCCGCAAACCCCGATGGACGGCTGCGCCCGGGTACCACCGTCAACGTCCAAATGGTTGCGCAAACCTTGAACGACGCCATTGTGGTGCCGGCCTCCGCGCTGCTGAGGACGCCGAAAGGCCAAACCACGGTAATGATCGTCAGGAACGATCGCGCTCATCAAGTGCCGGTGGAGACGGGTATTCGCCAGGGCGACCGTGTGCAAATTACAAGAGGCCTGAGCAGCGGGGACACGGTGATTGCGAGTGGCGCTTACGGTCTGCCCGACAACACCAAGGTGAAGCTCGCCGAGTCTGAGCCGCCGGCAAAAACCGGTACGTCCGAGTCCTCCCCAAAAGATGCAGGAAAGGACTGAGGTGAGCTCGAATCTGAAATCCTGGTTTCAGCGGCTGCGCACCAGCGGCCCGCCAGACGATCGCTATTGGTTCACGCGCTACGCGAAATCGCTGATCTTTCTCATCCTCATCCTGGCGCTGGCCGGCGTGTATCTCGCCTTCACCATTCCAATCGCGGTATTTCCGACCACCGATTTTCCGCGGGTCGTCATTGGCGTAGACAACGGGGTGATGCCGATCGACCAGATGATGGTCACCATCACGCGTCCCATCGAAGAGTCGGTGAACAGTGTTCCAGGATTAAAAGATGTCCGCTCCATTACCAGTCGCGGCTCCGCTGAAGTTGATCTGTTCTTCGACTGGCACGTGGATATGGTTACCACGCTCCAACTGGTAGATGCCGCGCTGTCTCGCATTCGCGCCCAGTTGCCGGCGACGTCCATCATCCAGACGCACCGCCTCAACTTTGCCAGCTTTCCCATTCTCGGCTATAGCCTGACCTCCGACACTGTGCCGCAAACGCAGCTCTGGACGATGGCAACCTATGATCTGAAGCCGCGCCTCAATCGGCTCGACGGCGTGGCCACGGTGGTCGTACAAGGCGGACAGGAACCGGAATTCACCATCACTCCCGATCCCGCCAAGTTGCTGGCGGCCAGTGTGACGGTCGGCGACATTCTTGACGCGGTGCGGCGCACCAACCTCATTGATTCGCCCGGCCTGCTGCAACAGGACCACCAGCTTTATCTCGCCTTGGTGGACGGCCAGGTAAAAGATCCGGCGCAACTTTCACAAATCGTAATCAAGGCCACACCAGCCGGAATTCCGGTCCGGGTGGGCGATGTGGCCACTGTTGCGCCCGGCGTAAAGCCCGTGTACACCATCGTGACCGCCAACGGAAAGCCAGCGGTGCTGCTCAACATCAACCGCCAGCCCGACAGCAATACGGTAGCGGTTGCCGACGAAGTTCACGCCGAGATCGACCGCATACGGCAGTCGCTGCCGCCGGGAATCCATATTGACCCCTTCTACGATCAGTCGGAGATCGTGACCGCATCCATCAAGAGCGTGCGCGATGCCATCCTGATCGGCCTGGTACTGGCCTCGATCATCGTGGTCCTGTTCCTGCGCGACTGGGGGGCCTCGGCGGTCGCGGGAGTGGTCATTCCGGTCACGGTGCTTGTCACTTTCATCGCACTGAAGGCCTTGAACCAGAGCTTCAACCTGATGACGCTGGGCGGGCTGGCGGCGGCGGTGGGCCTGGTAATTGACGACGCGATCGTCGTGGTCGAAAACGTTGCCTTGCATCGCGCTGTCGGGCAGGGCAGGGTTGAGGCGGTCCATAGCGCACTAGGCGAGATCACCACGCCGCTGGTGGGCTCGACTATTACGCCGATTGTGGTGTTCCTTCCGCTTGATCGCGATCACCGGCGTTACTGGCGTGTTCTTTCGCGCGCTCGCTGTAACCGTGGGTGTGTCGCTGCTTACGTCGCTGGGTCTGGCGCTCTCCTTGACGCCCACCTTCAGCCAGTACTTCATGCACCGCGAAAACAGCGACGCTGCAGCGCGCAGCGATCTGAGCGAAAAGGACAAGTTGCTCGTGGCCGAAGAAGCGGCCTTGAGCGGACAGTTCCGCCGCGTGATCGAATTCTACGAACGCTGGCTGCGCTTCGCGCTGGACCGCCCCAGGTGGATTGCAGTCTTTTCCGCGGTGCTGGTGGTTGCATCCTTCTTCTGCTACAAAGCGCTCGGGTCAGATCTGCTGCCGGCAATGGACGAAGGCGGTTTTGTGCTCGACTATCTCACTCCCGCGGGCACATCGCTCGAGGAGAGCAATCGCATGCTCAACCACATCGAGCGCATGCTTCGCCAGGTCCCCGAGATCGAGAGTTTCTCGCGACGCACCGGCTTGGAGCTCGGTCTGGCTGCGGTTACCGAAGCCAACCGGGGCGATTTTGCGGTAAAGCTGAAAGACAAGCGCAGCCGCAGCGTGGACGAGATCACCGAAGAGCTGCGGGCCGAGATCAACAAAGAAGAGCCCGCCGTCGAGGTCGAGTTCGTGCAGGTCTTGCAGGACATGATCGGCGATCTGTCGAATGCCCCTGAGCCGATCCAGATCAAACTGTTTTCGCCCGACGCCGCGCTTTTGGCCCAGTGGGCGCCGCGGATCGGCGATGCCATTGAAAAAGTGCGGGGGGTAGTGGACCTGCGGAACGGGATCGAAAACACCATCAGCGGGCCGGCGACGGTTTTCCGGGTTGATCCGACGGTGGCCGCGCGCGCCGGGTTCACACCCGAAGAGGTGGCGATCGATGCGTCCGCCATTCTCGAGGGCGAGCCCGCAGCCACCCCGGTCATCACCCAGGACATCGCCTACACCATTCGCGTGCGCTATTCCGACGCCAGCCGCAGCTCGTTGGCGGCGATAAGCAACACGCTGCTCAACAGCGCGAGTGGGCACACCGCCACCTTAGGCACACTGGCCAACATCACCCAACTGCCGGGGCAGACGGAAATTCGTCGCGAGAACCTGCAGCGCGAGGTCGCCGTCACTGCGCGCCTGGAAAAACGCGACCTCGGTAGCGGTGTCGCTGCCGTGCAGAAGGTGGTTAACGATCTGCATGTGCCGTCGTCCATCCGCATAATCTACGGCGGGACCTACGCGGAGCAGCAGCAATCTTTCCATGACCTGGTGCTGGTGCTGGTGCTTGCCATTCTGCTCGTATTTCTGGTGCTGCTCTTCGAATTTCGTACCCTGGCAGCGCCGCTGGCGATTCTGTCCTCGGCGCTGCTGTCCACCTCAGGGGTATTCCTGGCGCTGCTCATAACCCGCATCACCTTCAACATCGCTTCGTTCATGGGGATTATCATGGTGATCGGCATTGTGGCGAAGAATGGCATTCTGCTGCTCGACGCCGACCAACGCTTTCGCGCCGCCGGATACTCAGCGCACGATGCCATGATCCAGGCAGGCCGTCGTCGCTTGCGTCCCATCGTGATGACGGCCATGGCCGCCGTCGCCGGTATGCTGCCCTTGGCGCTGGCGCTGGGCGCAGGTTCCCAGATGCTGCAACCGTTGGCCATCGCGGTAATCGGAGGCATAACCATTTCCATGGTGCTCTCGCTGATCATTACTCCCGCGGTCCACTTTTACTTGAGTCACGAAACCAGCCCTGCAAAAGCCAGTTGAAAGAGGAGAAACCATGAAACGGATTTTCGCATTGTTTTTGGCAGCCATCCTTCTGGCTGCCATTCCGGCGCTTGCCCAGAAACAATACAAAGTAGTCAATCACGTCAAGCTCGGAGGAGAAGGCGGTTGGGACTACCTCTACTACGACAAGGATGGCCCGCGCCTGTTCATCACGCGGGGCAGCCACGTGATGGTGGTCGACGCGAATAGCCTGAAAGTCAGCGGCGACATTCCCGATCTCTCCGGCATTCACGGCGTAGCGCTTGCGCCGGAGCTGGGCCGCGGCTTTGTGAGTAATGGCGGAGACAACAGCGTCACCATCTTCGACCTGAAGACGCTCAAGAAACTGGACAGCGTGAAAGTGGGCGAGCGCCCAGACGCGATACTCTACGATCCGTTCACCAAGCACGTCTTCACTTTCAACGCCCGCAGCAAGGATTCGACGGTGGTGGACGCTGCGAGCGGTAAGGTGGTGGGCACCGTACCGCTCGGCGGTAAACCCGAGTTCGCGGTCAGCGACGGCAAGGGCAAGGTGTACGCCAATATTGAAGACAAGAGCGAGATTGCCGCGATCGACGCCACCAAGCTCTCGGTGTTGCATCGCTGGTCGCTGAGTCCGTGCCAGGAGCCTAGCGCTCTGGCGTTCGACGCAGCGCACCATCGCCTCTTCGCCGGATGCGATAACAAGATGATGGCGGTGGTGGACTCCGACACCGGCAAGGTCGTCACCACCGTGCCAATCGGGGATGGAGTGGATGCCGGGCGGTTCAATCCCAACACTCAGGAAGTATTCATGTCCTGCGGCCGTGACGGAGTGCTGACCATCATCCACGAAGACAGTCCCGACAAGTACACGGTCACGCAGAATCTGGCTACCGCCAAGGGGGCGCGCACCATGGCCATGGACTATGCCAGCAACACTGCCTATCTGGTGACCGCGCAGCGCGAAGCCACGCCGCCGGCCCCGGGACAGAGACCGGCTATGGTGCCGGGCAGCTTTGAGCTGATCGTAGTGAAAGCGGAATAGCGCATCAATCTGGAATTGTCATCCTGAGCGAGGTCGCCCCGGCGACCGCACTCGTCGCTCAGGATGACAGGCGGACAAAGAGTTTTTATCTCCTAGTGACTTTCCTTCTTCGCGCTGGGCGGCAGCAGATTGTTCAGTCGCAGATACATAGCGGCAGCGCTGTAGTGGTCGGCCCAATCCGCGGCGAGGTAGATGAGCGCCGCGGCGCGAGTGCCGGTGCGCCCGCCGTAGAGTTCCACCGGCTGGCCTAGCGTCGAATCATCCGCCTTGGACAGGACCTGCTCGCAGTAGGCGAACGAATCCTTCAACGCTTTGGTCAGCATCTCTTTGGAATCGCTTTCACTCATCTTCAACTCGCGCGGCTGCTCACCCGCCACGCGCGCGCAAAGAAGATTGTTGGACTGGGCAATGTGCATGACCAGGTGCGCGAAGGTCATCTGCGGCGGCGTCGGATGGTAGCTGTACTTATCGGCCGGCATTTCTTCGGCAGCGCCGATCAGGTTCTTCGCCTGCCGCTCCTCCAGTTGCCGCACGGTGCTGACTACCGGACTGCTGGTGATCTGGGCCGGTGTCTTGGACTGCGCCATCGCAACGGTCGCGAGTGCCAGTAGCAGAGATGCAATGGTTACGAGTTTCATGTCTCCCCCCACATTCACAAAGATGGAGAACAGCATACCGCATTTGGGGAGCGGCTGCGGATGGGCGAATGGGGCATGGAGAAATTGGTATTACGAATTCGGACCATGCTGCATCAACCGCAGTAACTCCAGCCCCGCTTCCTCGGCATCACCATGTTTGAAATTCTTTTGCAACAGCACGGTAAATGCCTTGGGCGCCGGCCGGCTACGCGCTAGCGCTTCGCGGTAAGAGGTGCACGAAGATCGATGGATTCTGTGCCATCGAGAGTAATGCCGATGGTTGGCACCGCGTTCAAGGCAGTGGAGGTCGGAGCCATAAGAGACCAAACCAGCAGCACCTTGTGGTGAAGGGTAGCGTAAATGACTTGCGACCAGCGCTGGGCCAGCTCGTCATTGGACGCATGTGAGGCAACGGTCCCATGGAAGACCATGAACAGATGATCGGAAACGGAGACCAATTCATCGGTTGCAATCTCGCCAAATTCGGAGAGCACTTCCAAGCTGGCAGAAATATTGTCCACAGCATTCTTGTCGGTGAGGGAAGACGGAATTCGCATCACCAGGCAGGATGGGTCGAGCGCCCGCAAGATGATCATGGGCCGCGCCGCTTGATGGGGACCATTGGTGGGGCCATGTTGCGCAATTCGCAGGAGGGTCTGCGAGCAGGCGTGCAGGAATTCATGCTCGCGCAATGCGATTGCGTCGCGGGGTGGATCGTCGTTGGCTTCGGCCGGGGAAACGTCCCAGCCCTTGGGGAGTTCGTACTGTATTCCCAGGTCGGGATTGCGGTACACCCCACCGCTTACCCCACCGAGGGGGATGTTCTCCAGGGCCGGCTTGGCTTTGATGGCCGCATCGGCGAGCGATGTCGGGACCGTGGGACCCATGTAGGGGTCGCCGTCCGGTTTTACCGGTTTGCCGCTCGCGGTAGTGAGCGTGCCGTCGTCCTGGGTGCAATAGAACTGCGCCGCCGCTATCGCGCGTTTGGACTTGCGCAGGAAGTCCTGATCGTTGGACGCCACTAAAATCTTCAGACCGTAGTTCTTGATCCGCGTCGAATAGAGCGCGGCGTAATTTTCGCCCTTATGACGCACCGAAGAATAGAAACGGCCCGTGGTGCGTAGCATGTAATCCGGAATGGGGTAACGAAGTGTCCACGCCTGCGGGCTTCCGGAAGATGCCCAGTTGTTGAATTCTTGCTGTAGCTGCTGTGGTGTGGGTGCCTCTAAACCCGGACGTGGCTCGATCGCCGTGATGGTGATGGTTCCAGAACGGTTTGCGTTCTCGAACGCAAGAGCCAGCAGAGCGTGCTGTCTCTCCGGCATAAGAGGCAGCATGATGAGGTGGCCCTGCGCGGCAATGGGAAGATCGAAAGCGAAGGCGAAGTAGTCGCTGGTGTATGTCGTGTTCGAAAGGTGACCGTTCTCCGGCAGCAATTCCTCGTCGGCGGCGTGTGGGTTTGGAGGCTTGGGGGGAGCGTCCGGGTCGTTTTCCGGCAGCCTGCATTGCGCCTGCATCGTGGCCACGAAACCAAGCAGCAGGATAACGGCGAACCCGAACCTGTTGAGCCCGCGGTTTGTGCCAAGCGCTGCTGGGGTACGGATGGACATCCCGACGACCTTCCGTCCACGGAACACTCCACGGGCGGGGAATTGCGTCATCATGGCAGCATTCTCGCAGTTGTGCAAGTCAGGATCAGGCAGTTCTGGCCTACCCTCATCAACCAAACCCACACTTCCTTTGTCCAAGCCGCGGTCCATGGCCGTAGCATGGCGCGGACGCCCGATCTAAGTTTATGATGCCCTCGCAGGTCGGGATTACCTCATGAAATTTCTGATTATCGTCGCCGTCCTTCTTCTAATCTGCGCGCTGCTGTTTTTTCAGCCGGGCGGCTACTTGATTGTTAATAACCCTGAGAAGTCAGACGCGATCGTGATGCTTGCGGGTGACCAGGTTGACGAGCGCTACTGGCGTGGCCTGGAACTGCTTCGCGGTGGCTATGGACATCATTTTCTGGTGGATGCGGGCGCAGGTCGGGTGTACGGCCAATCCTACTCGAATTTGGCAGCGGATTTCATATCCCGCACGGCTGGAGAAAACGCCTCTCAAGTCAGCATTTGCGTTGTCCAAGGTGATTCGACCAAGGACGAGGCGCCGCAAGTGGGAGAATGCCTAGCGAAGTTGCAGCCGCCGCCGCATTCGGTCGTGTTAGTAACCGACGACTACCATACCCGGCGCGCGCTCTCCATCTTCCGCCAACGCGTACCTCAAATTCACTGGACAGCAGGGGCGGTTCGCAATGACTTTCTGTTTGGGCAGCCCTGGTGGAAAAATCGCGAATGGGCCAAAACTTACCTTACCGAATGCGAGAAGCTGCTGTGGTGGGAGCTGTGGGACCGATGGCGGGCCTGACCGCAAGTGTAAAACCCGTTCTGCCTTCCTTTTGCCAGTCTATCTCGCTGCGTATTCCATCGGACCGTGGCGATCGGTCATTTTGTAGCGCCGCGCCGTCGGGTCCTGGTTAACGGCTAACCGAAGCGCGCCTCATCCAAGCTGCGAAACCCGTTTGACTCTGTAGGCGACAGGTTACGGTGTTTCGTGGTCTGCACGGCTACGCCATACGCTCCCCCGCCGGCGGTCTGGGGCTCGACACGTACCACGCTTCCGTAGAAGCGGACCCGCCACGGAGCGGGAGCGTGCGTCAGCTCGGGAGGAAAGGTGAGCACGTACTCGACGGACTCATCTGGAGGCAGCTTTACACTGCTTGCGAAGTGCGCGCCGACGGTACTGACGTTGTCGGTCTCGCTTAGAATCCACCGGCCGGGGGTACGCAGGAAGATCGAACACTGCATCGCGAAACGAGGCTTTCGTCTCCGCTCGCCGTTGGGGGGAAGGATTGGTTTGGGGGAATCACCATTTTGGGGCGGCATAGCTGGTATGTTTTTCTGCATTGCAACCAAAGTACCACACAGACGAATGCGGTTCGAGTGACCAGATGTGGTTCACAAGTTGAAACGAGCGGCTTACTAAGGATAGCTCCTGGAAAAGGTCGTTTTCCCTCGGCAGGATGCGATCCGCAACGAGTGCACACGCTTGCGCATCAACCGGAATGAATTGTCCTATCCGGCTTGCCGCGGACGAATATCGTATTGGCGAATCTTGTAGAGCAGCGCCTTATAGCTGATGTTCAACTGGGTGGCCGCTCGTTTGCGGTTCCACGCGGTTTCTTCCAGCACTTGGGCGATGACTTCCATCTCGGCGCCATTCTTCAGATTGCGAACCATTTCTTTGAGGTCGGGTGGGGGCTGCGGCTGCTTTTCTTCCATGCGCACCACGACCCCGGTTTGCGGGTCGCGCGCCGTGCCGTACTGCAATTCGGCGATCGCAGCCGACTCATCTCCCAGCACCAGGTAGCGCTTGACAAAATTTTCCAGCTCGCGAATGTTGCCTGGCCAGGGATAGTTCTCGCAAGACTCCACCAGTCGCGGAGAAATGTTCAGGGGAGCGCAGGCGTAGCGGTCCGCGAGGTGGATCATGAAGTGCCGCAGGATCATCGGGATCTCCTCGCGCCGCTCGCGCAACGAAGGCATGCGCAGAACGAAGCTGTTCAAGCGGTAATAAAGATCCTCGCGGAACGCTTTTTGCGCGATCGCCTGGGGCATGTTGATGTTGGTAGCCGCCAGCACCCGGACATCCACCTGGACGGTATTACGCCCACCCAATCGCGAAAACTGGCCATCCTGTAAAACCTGCAGCAGCTTGGCCTGCAGGGCGGACGACATCTCTCCGATTTCATCCAGCAGCAGCGTGCCTTTGTTGCAGAGCTCAAATTTGCCCGGCTTGGACTTGACGGCGCCGGTAAAGGCCCCCGGTTCATAACCGAATAGTTCGCTCTCCAGCAGTTCGCTGGGCATGGCGGCGCAGTTCACCTTCAAAAAAGTGCGGTGCGAACGATCGGAATACTTGTGAATCAGGTGGGCCAACACTTCTTTGCCGGTACCGCTTTCGCCCAGCAGCAAAACCGGGAAATCGAAGCGCGCCACCTGCATCGCCTGGGCGCGCAGCTGGCGCATTTGCGGGGTAGCGGAGAAAAAGAACACGCCCTCGCTGACTTCAATGGCTTCGCCCGCGCCGGGACCGCCCGGTTCCATGTTTTCCAGGCAGAAGCGCAGCACCTCGCTCATCTCTTCCTTCTGCACCGGTTTGGAAAGGTAATCCTGGGCGCCCAGTCGCATGGCCTGGGCCACCTTGCGGGTATCGCGAACGCAGGACAGCATGACTACCTTGGTCGAAGGCCGGACTTCGCGGATGCGCTGCAAGGTCTCCAGCCCGTCCCCATCGGGCATGACCATATCGAGCAGCACCAGGTCGGGATTGACGCGCTGCACCTTCTCGACGGCTTCGGTCCCATTGCAAGCCGTCGTGACCTTGTAGGCATCCAACTCCAGAACGGTCTGGAGATACCGCAGCATACTGGGCTCGTCGTCCACCACCAGGATGTGGCCTGCACTCATCGGTCCTCCGCAACCCGTTTGGGTGAGGGGTTCAGCAAAAGTAGAAAGTAAAACTTGCTGCCATTCGCGGGGCTCGCTCTCGACCCATATCTTCCCGCCCGCCGCCTGTACCAGACGGCGCGCGATGGACAATCCCAGCCCATATCCTTCCGCCCGCACTCCCTCACGCGTCAGGCGGAAGTACTCATCAAAGACTTCCTGCTGGAATTCCGGGGCGATGCCGGATCCGGTGTCGGAGACCGAGATGCGACAGCAATTGGGCTCATGAATCTTCTGCCGGCGACGTTCTACCTCAGGCGGGCGCTCAATCGTACGCCGCTCCCAGAAATAGGGTTCCAGGTGCAACCATACCGTTCCCGACGAAGGCGTGTACTTCAGCGCGTTGTCCAGCAGGTTCGAAACCACGTGCTGCACTTTGTAGTAGTCGAAGGGGAAGGGCTGCAACCGGTCGCCAGGCAAGAAATAGAACGCGATAGCTTTGTCCTGGAAGCGCTGGGCCCAAACTTCGGCGATCTCGCGGATACAGGCGTTGATGTCACCCACCTCGTACTGCATCTCGAAGCGGTCGACTTTGAGGGAGGTGTAGGTGAGCAAGTTCTGGATGAAATTGGAAAGACGCACACCATTGGTCTGCATCTCGGTGAGTACTTCCACTTGCCGTGGATTCAACGGTCCCAGCTTCTGCGCCAGCAGCAAGTGCAGGTATCCCCCCATGATGGCGAGTGGCGTCTTCAGTTCGTGGGCGGCCGAAGCCAGCGCATCGCGGCAACAGCTGCAATGTTCGTCACTGAACAGCTCAAGCCCGTGTTTCACCGGCGACATCTTCGCTGGTGGCATGGGAACGGCATCGTTCCCTTCCCTAGGCAGTGACAATGGTTCCCCCGTTTCCTTGGTTGTCAAGTCCCCCAGAGTTGGTTCCATATACATACTCTCGACAAAAATGGCCACAGAGTTTAGCGTTTTCCAGTCCTCGGGGAATAGAGTAGGAGCACTCTACAAGGGGGAGACCTGATCTTACCGCAATCGGCTCAGTTGTCAATAAAATTCACCGTTAATTTGCTTCAATAGTGCAAGATAGTTGCCTTTTTGGGAAGCACTTTGCAGTCCAAGGAGGCATTCTTCTTCTCCCCAACCGCAATAGATTGCAATCATGGCCGGTCGTTCGTTCCGGCCAATAGTCGATATGTTAAAGAAAATGAAAGGCTTGCTGTTCTATTTGCAGACGTAAAGTTTGGCCGTTCAGGTGCGTACTATTCTTAGGATAACAGGAGAGAGAAGTGCGTCGAACCGCATCCGTCGCCGAGCGTCGCGACTGGGACCGGCTGCCTATCTCTGTTCCATTTTTTGTTCGCGGAAACAAGGCTGACGGCGAAGAATTCCTCGAGTTTGCTACAGCCCTGAACCTGTCTGCAGGCGGCCTGCTCCTGGCGACCCGGCGTTACCTTGAGCCCGGCACCCACCTCTCCCTGGAAATTCCCGTCGCTCTGCTGAACAAAGCCCAGCTTCCAAAATCCGTGTCCCTGCTGCACGCTACCGTGCTACGCTGCACTCCCGACCGCCAGTATTTCCTGCTGGGCCTGCAATTCGAAGAGCCTCTTCTGAACCAGCAGCCTGGTTTGGAGGCAGTCAAGTCCCGCTCCGCAGGGAAAGACAGTTCCTCCAGAGTGAAAATGTTTTCACACTTTCAAGCGCAAAACGCTTCTTTTTGAGCCTTCCAAAATATTTTCAAGACATACTTTGCATATGTAAGTTATAGTAAATGAATAACATACGAAAATAAAGTGCGCATTCTTTTGCGATGTGCACGAACTTGGCGCAATAAATGCAATTCATTGGTACGCCGATACTCCTTATGACGCGAGGACACGTGATGCCTCTATTGGCGGGCTCGAACAACGAAGGCGCGATCACCGTCCAACAGCTTCCGCCAGAACCGGTGATCTTTGGCCAGACACCCGCCATGCGCGATGTCCGGCAAAAGCTGGAGCGAGTCGCTGGCGCAAATCTTTCCGTACTCATCTCCGGCGAAAGCGGCACCGGAAAAGACATTATCGCCAGGTTGTTGCATCTGTATTCGCCGTGGGCGAATGGTCCCTTTGTGAAGGTGAATTGTCCGGCGATTCCGGGAACCTTGCTGGAAAGCGAACTGTTCGGTTACGAAAGAGGCGCATTCACCGGGGCCTACAATCCCAAGCCCGGCCGGGTCGAAATGGCGCACCGGGGCACTCTCTTTCTGGACGAGATCGCAGAACTGGATGCGGTGTTGCAGGCCAAGCTTCTGCAACTTCTGCAGGATGGCCAATTCAGCCGCATTGGCGCCCAGGAGGACAAGAAGGTCGAGGTGCGGGTGGTGTGCGCTACCAACCGCGAGCTGCACGAGGAGATCGAGCAGGGAAACTTCCGGCCCGACCTGTTTTATCGCATTGCCACCATGACCATTCATTTGCCGCCGCTGCGCGAGCGGGCGGTCGGATCTGCCGGTCATCAGCGATTATCTGCTGCAGTACTACAACGAGAAGCTCAATGGCCGGGTGATGATGGTGCGCCCTGCCCTGATGGCCAAAATGCAGCGTTATTCCTGGCCGGGCAACATCCGCCAGCTGGAGAACCTGATCAAGCGCTACGTGGTCATGGGCACGGAAGATGTTATCTTGAGCGAATTGCTGCAGCCCAATGAGCGCGATGCGGTGAGCAGTCTGATGCTGGATGGGCCGGTTTCACTCAAGAAGTTGACCCGGCAGACCGTGCGCAAATTGGAAGCACGTATAATTCTTAATGCACTTCATGCTAATAACTGGAACCGAAAGAAGGCGGCGCGCTCGCTCGATATCAGCTATCGCGCCTTGCTTTATAAGCTCAAGGAAGTGGGGATCCCGCAGCGGCGCTCCAGTTCCGCTGAGCAAACACGAAGATGATAAGGCCGAGTAACCCAGACCGAGGTGGAGTCATGTATTCGCAAACACGGGCATTTGGAAGTCGCGCAATCTTAAGCATCATGGTGCTGGTCCTGCTGGCTGCCTGGGCGCATACCGCGCAAGGGCAGAACCCAGACAGCTCCGCCAGCCCAGCTAAACCAGTGATTCCCGGCCAACTCAGCGGAGACTCCGAAGGATGTGGCCAACGTCGCGCAACCTGCGGCCGCCGACACGCTTCCCCCGCGGGTTGCACAAGTCCGGCCCGGATACCTACATTATCGGCTCCGATGACATGTTGGCGATCAATGTGTGGAGAGAGCCCGAGATATCGAAGGCGGTTCCGGTCCGACCGGACGGAATGATCTCGTTACCGTTGCTGGGGGAGATCAAGGCCCGCGGACTGACCCCCGTACAATTGCAAGAGCAGATCAGCGATTTGCTGAGGAAGATCATGTCGGATCCGCAGGTGACGGTGATTGTCACCCAAGTGAACAGCCTGACTTTTAACATCATGGGCCAGGTGAGAAGCCGGGATATTTTCCCCTCACCCGCCCCATGACCGTGCTGGATGCCATAGCGCTCTGCGGTGGCTTTAGGGATTTCGCCAAGCAGAAGAAAATCTACGTGCTTCGTACCGGCCCGGATGGGAAGCAGGAAACGTTCAAGTTCAACTACAAAGAGGTCATTAAGGGCAAGAATATGGCCCAGAATATCCAGCTTCAGCCGCATGACACCTTGGTCGTCCCGTGAGAACGGAAAGCGTCAAAAAGAGGAGGGGGCTATGAAACGTCAACTGGGCCTATCTCTGGTTATCTTGGCGGTGCTGTCTGCGCCGGCTGCGTGGTCGCAAACGGGTAGCGATCCATCGCAAAACGATTCACCGGACCAGTCACAGAACGGCTCTACGGACCAGTCACAGAACGGTTCCACGGACCAGTCGCAGCAGTCATCCACTGGCCCCCAGGTGGCTTACACTCATCCCGAACAGCTGCCCCCGTTGGCGTTGCTTAACGAAGTCACGGCAAACACCGGCATTAGGCTCAACCTGACGACTGGATTGTTGACGGATTATTACTCGTATCGCGGCTCGTCCGGTATACTGGCAGACCCTGGGCACGATTGCAGGCGGCGGCGAGCATAACGCAGATTCGTCCCACCTTGATGTGGAACCTCCGGTACAACGGCGGAGTTTCGTTAGACGCCCTGTCGTCGCGGGGTGCTTCGAACAACTACACCACCCTGAATCAAAACGCGGGCGCCAAAATCCTCTGGCAATTTAGCCCGCGCTGGCAGTTGGCGTTGCAAGATAACTACATTTCCACGAACGACCCATTCGAGTCGTATTTGACCATTGATCGTGCGCCCACGTTCAACAACCCCAATCCCGTCATCTACATACCTCGGGCTGTAACCGAGACGAATGTGGGTTCGGCTAATCTGACCTATCGGATGAGCGCGCATGATAGCTTCAGTTTTACGGGCAGTGAAAGTTTTCAACGGTTTTTCAACACTGCGTTGACCGCCCAAGACTCGTACTCCTACTCGGGGGGAGCCAACTATCAACATCAGCTCTCGGCGAGGCTCTCGGCCGGTGGCGGATACAGCTTCACCGCCCTGGATTTCGGACATGGTCTATCGCGTTCCGGAATTCAGGCGGTAACCGGGTTCGCCAGCTATCAGTTGACTCCGAACATGTACGTAACCGGATGGGTGGGTCCTGAGAACACGGCGACACAAGGACATCGTTCCCAACTTTCTGTTACCCGGGTTTTGGCTGCTTCGGTTATCACGCCGTGTACCAGTCCCAGTGGACCGTAGCAGAAGGAGGGACTTTCGGCTGGTCGGGGACGCGGGACGCGGTGCAGGTCGGATTCAGGCATCAGGTTTCGAATGGCGGCGGTCTCCTCGGTACGGTACGGTTCTATCAGTTGACCACCGCTTACCGGCGGGCACTGACCCGGCGCTGGAATCTCGTTGCCGGCGTTTCCTACAACGACAGCCTGTCGATATCGTCATCGGATCCACCGGCGCCAACAGATATCTTAAATCGCTGCAAGGCACAGTGAGTTTTGGCCGGAATATCTCTCAGGCGTGGAATGCAGCCGTGTATTACTCTGTGATTAACCAGAGTCAGAACTACTATTTAACACCAGCCATCAAGTCTGGGTACTAATGGCGTCGGAATTACGCTCCGGTACACCTGGGGCCATTCACTTGGAAGGTGATTCATGATGGAAGAACTTGACGATCAGAAATCAACGCAGGGTGTGGATGAATACTGGGCGATCGTGCTCCGCCGCAAGTGGTGGATCCTGGGGCCACTGTTCTTCGGCTGGCTCCTGGTATTTGCTTCAGCTTGGGTTCTTGCCGCCGACGTACACCTCGGAAAGCGTGATCCTGGTTGAGCAGCCCAAAGTTCCGAAGGACCTGGTGGCGCCCAACGTGCAAGTGGACTTGGCGGACCGCGTGCAAAGCCATGAGCACGCAGGTCCTGAGCCGCACCCGCCTGCTCAACCTCATCAAAAACTTAATCTGTACCCCAGCTATGCCAGTTCGCCGGATGACCAGGTGAAGCAAGATGCGCGACGACATCAAGTTGGAACTGGTGCAAGCTCCCGCCATCGCGGGCAAGAACCAGGAGAACTGATGGCGTTCAAGATCGACTACAAGGCCCCGAACGCCAGCGATCGCGCAGCAGGTGAACGCCGCGCTTGGCATCGTTCTTCGTCGACGAGAACGTGCGGGCCAGCCAGGAGCAGTCGGAAGCCACGACGCTGTTCCTCGATTCGCAGGTGCGGGCGCTCGGCGCAGTCGCTGGCCGACGCAGGAGGCCAAGGTGCGCGCCTTCGAGGCCCAGCACGAAGGCTCCTTGCCTCAGCAATTGCAGAGCAATATCCAGATCCTGAATGGTATTCAGTCGCAGTTGCAGGCTGCGCTGGCCGCCCGTGAGCGGGCCTTGCAGCAACAGACCTATCTGAACTCGCTGCAGAACCAGTACCAGACGATGAGCGATACGGCCAGGCGTTCCCAGCAGCCTCGACGGGCCAAATGGAATGCGCCCGCGCCCAACTGGCGGACATGCGGGCCCGGTACACCGACGACCATCCCGATATCAAGAAGCATGAAGGACAACCATCGCGCGCCTGGAGAAGCTGAAGAAGGACATGGGCGCCGAAGCCAAGGAGAAACTGGAGTCTAATACCGCTAGCTCCGGCCCAAGTGCAGGCGCTGACGCCGCTGGTGCAGCTGCAGAGCCAGATCAAGGTCAACAAGATGGAGATGCAAACAGTCCGCAGAGCAAGATCCAGCGTCTCGAACAGGCTGGCAGATGTACCAGGCGCGCCTGAATGCCGAACCCCGGCAGTGGAAGCTGCAGATGGAGTGACATGATGCGCGATTTCGGCAACATGAAGAAGGCATACCTCGAACTGCTGGCCAAGAAACAGGAGTCCTCGCTGGCCACCAGTCTGGAAAGGCAGCAGCAGGGCGCGCAGTTCCGCATCATCGATCCGCCCAGTCTTGCCGGACAAGCCGTCGTTCCCCGACCGCTTCAAGTTCTCGCTGGCTGCGATTGGCGGTCGGGTTGGTACTTGCGGTGCTGTTCGGAGTCGGCTCGGAATTCTTGGATGACCGTATTCGCAGCGAACAGGCCCTGGCGGAGGCTGCCAACTTGCCGGTCCTGGTGGAGATTCCGCCGCTGCCGACCGCAGGCGGAAATTCGCCGGGCGCGCTGGAGGCCGTGGATTGCCGCGGTGGCGGCCACTGTGCGGTGGTCATCCTGCATTCCGCTCGGGAGTTGTTTACGCCTATTACTGGGGATAGTGAATGTATAAACAATTTTTCGGGTTGACGCGCAATCCCTTTGAGATTAGCCCCGACCCGTTCTTCTATCATCCGACGCCGCGTCACAACGAAGCCCTGGCCAACCTGCACTATGGGGTGGGCCGCAGGAAGGGCTTCATCGTGATCACCGGCGAGGTGGGCACGGGCAAGACCCTGCTGGTGCGATGCCTGCTGTCGGAGCTGCGCAAGAACAACATCGCCTTCGGCTATGTTTTCAATCCGTTGCTGCCGGTGGTGGAGTTCTTCCAGTACATCATGGCCGATCTGGGGCTGCCCTACGCCGGCCGCACCAAGGCCGAGATGTTGCTCGACCTGAACCGCTACCTCATCCAGCGCCACGCCCGCGGCCTGATCACCGCCCTGGTGGTGGATGAGGCGCAGGCTTTGCGGCACGAACTGCTGGAGGAGATCCGGCTGTTAACCAATCTGGAGACTTCGCAGCAGAAGCTGCTGCAGATTGTTCTCATGGGCCAGCCGGAGCTGGAGATGATGCTGGATTCTCCGGAGTTGCGGCAACTGAAGCAGCGGGTCTCGCTGCGCTGCCAGTTGCAACCGCTGGACGCAGGCGCAGACCCGGGCCTATGTGCTGTCCCGCCTGGAGCGCGCCGGCGCGCCGGCGGAGCCGCCGATTTTCGCCGACGAGGCGTTGGGCAAGCTCTACGAGTATTCGCGGCGGCATTCCGCGCATCATCAACAATCTTTGCGAGAACGCCATGGTGAACGCCTTTGCCCGTGAACAGCGGCCGGTGACCCCCGAAATGATCGCGGAAGTGGCCGCGGATTTCCGTTTGACGATGCCCGTCACTGCCGGAAGAAACCTCCGCTGCCCGTGGCCGCGTCCGAGGAGAACGGCGAAAGCCTGTTGCGCTCGCTTGTTCCGCCTGCTGCGCACCATGGATAACCAGACCTATGGAAACCGAAAAAACCATGCAACCACCACTGCCGGGAGGAGAGTTTAGCCATGAGTCGA
The DNA here is from genome assembly GCA_963736385.1 of uncultured Acidobacteriaceae bacterium. Classification (GTDB taxonomy): domain Bacteria; phylum Acidobacteriota; class Terriglobia; order Terriglobales; family Acidobacteriaceae; genus Bog-257. The sequence continues at coordinate 122,224 of CAVTOE010000011.1, forward strand.
GTGTACGAAGCGTTACAGAAGTCCCAAGGTGAAAATCCCAGTGCCTCGCCCTTGGCTTCGGGCCAGCCGGAAGCCCCCGGCGAAGCGACTGCCTTCCGCGGTTGCTGCCGCATCCCCGTCTGGCACACCCACCGCTGAGCCGACGTGGTTGAATGTTCCTGCCGACCGCATCCTGCGCCCCATCCCCACCCCCGAACAGCGCCTGGTGGTCCATGGCCGAGCCCGACAGCCCGGGCGCCGAGATGTTTCGGGTGCTGGCGACCCGCCTGGCGCACATGCAGAACAAGCGGCCGCTGCAGAAGCTGCTCATCACCAGTTCCGTAGTGGGACGAGGGCAAGTCGGTGATTGCGGTCAATCTCGCTCTACCTTGGCGCGGCGTCACGATGCGCGCACACTGCTGATCGAAGCCGATCTCCGCCGGCCCAGCGCCAGCCCGTTGCTGACCAGTTCTCCGTTGCGCGGCATTTCCGAATGGAGTGAGGGCAAGCTCGCGCTCGAAGACTCGCTGTACCAGGTCAACGACCTGCCGCTGTGGTTTCTTCCGGCGGGCCATGGCCTGGAGGAACCCTGCCGCTTCTGGAATCGGACCGCTTTCGCCAAGATGCTGGACACCATCTCCTCCAGCTTCGACTGGGTCTTGCTGGATTCCACACCCATGTTGCCCATGGCCGACTCTACTTCGCTTTCGCGCCTCTGTGATGGTGTGCTGGTGGTGGTGCGCGAAGGCTATACCCGCCGCAAGGTTTTGGACAAGGCGCTCGAATCGATCGAGAAGTCCAAACTTTTGGGCGTGATCTTCAACCAAGCCTCCATGTTGAACATCGATTACGACCGCTACTACGGCGGCAACAACTCATCCGGCAAGTCGAAGAAGGAAGCTAAAAAAGAACTCAATAAGGAAGCGAACAAGGCAACAGCGGCGACGGCATGATTCGTTTGTTCAATGCCTATTTTCCCACCCGCACCCTGTTGCTCACGGTGACTGAGGCCGTCCTCGTCACCCTGGGTTTCGTGCTGGCGGTGGAATTTTGGGCGGGAACCGCCTTCGACGCCAGCATCTACCTGCTGTACGAAAACGGCTTGGGGCGGATCGGCCTGGTGGTCGCCGTTTTCCTCATCTTGATGTACTACTTCGATCTCTACGATTCGTTTGTGCTGGCCAACCGGCGCGAGGTGGTTACCCGCCTGGTAGGCGTACTGGGCTGTGCCTTCGTCGCGTTGGCGGTGCTCTATTACGTGTTTCCCGAGGTCAGTCTGGGTGGCAGCACCCTGTGGATCGGCGTGGGTATCGTGGGCATCGCGGTCCCCGCCTGGCGCCGGCTCTTTTTTGTGCTCAATCGCTCCGCCCGTTTTTCCGAGCAGCGCCATCGTTTACGGTGACGGACCCCTGGCCGGACCGCTGATGGCGGAGATCACCAATCGTGCGGAACTAGGGGTGCGGATCGTGGGTTTCGTCGGTCAGAACACGCCCACGGTCCCCGGCATTCCGCAATGTCGATGGCGACATCGAGGAGTTGGCCCTGGAGCGGAGAACGTGCAACGTGTCGTGGTAACCATGGGGGACCGCCGCGGCAAACTGCAGGTGGAAGGGTTGCTCAAGCTGAAGGCCCGCGGGGTGTACATCCAGGATGGCCCTGAGTACTACGAGAGCGTGACCGGCAAGATTCCGCTGGAGTCATTGCGTTTGAGCTGGTTGTTGTTTTCTCCCGGCTTTCACGTCCGCACCGCACTGCGGCTCTACAAGCGCCTGTTTTCGTTCGCTTTCGGCTCGCCTGGCCATCCTGCTCACTTCGCCGCTCATGCTGCTGGCGGCCATCGCCATTCGCCTCGACTCGCCGGGTCCGGCAATTTTTCGTCAGAAGCGGGTTGGTGAACATGGCCGCCTGTTCACGGTTTACAAGTTTCGTTCCATGTACGACGGGTCGGACAAGAAACAGCTGAAGCCGGCCGAGCACGGGGACGCGCGGGTCACCACGGTGGGCAAGTGGCTGCGCCGCACCCGCATCGACGAATTGCCGCAATTGTTCAATATCGTCAAGGGCGACATGGCATTCGTCGGGCCGCGGCCTTTCGTTCCCGAGCAGGAAGAGGAGTGCGCGCAAAAGATCCCGTTCTATAAGGAGCGTTGGCTGGTGAAGCCTGGCGCCACGGGATGGGCGCAGATCAACCGTGGCTATAACGCGACCCTGGAAGACAACCGGGAGAAGCTGGCCTACGACCTGTTTTATATCAAGAACGTCTCCCTTGGACTCGACCTCTACATCATGTTTGCGACGATCAAGATCCTGCTGCTGGGACGGGGAGGACGATGACTCATTGCTCCAACTTCCGGAATCGCCATGGTCTGGAATTGCATTGCTAACTACGGTTGTGCCAAATCTCTAAGGGACACCGGCGAGTGAGGCAACACGGCACATCCGCTTCATGAATAGTTTTCGCGCTTTCTGCGCCCGTTGTGGAGGAAAGTTTTTGAGTAGTCCGCGTCTCCAAGTTGTCGTCTTAATCGACGCCCTCGGATGGGAGTACGTCCGCAATCGTGAATTCCTGAACGATTTGCTTCCCTACCGCACGTCCTTGCAGACGGTATTAGGTTTCAGTTCGGGGGCGATCCCGACCATCCTGACTGGCGCCATGCCCGAGCGTCACGGTCATTGGAACCTGTTTTACTACGATCCCAAGGGGGCACCGTTCCGCTGGTTAAAGCTATTCAACTGGCTGCCCAAGCAGGTGCTGGACAATCGTTATTGCCGCAAAGCCATTAAGGAACTCGGCCGGCGCGTGATGGGGCTCGGTCCAAACTTTGAGTGTTGCGTGGCGCCTCAGCTGCTGCCGTATTTCAATTTTTCCGAGCGGCGCGACATCTATGCGCCCAAGGGCATTGAAAATATGCCCTCGCTTTTCGACGAACTGGAGGACGAAGGCCGCGGCTATCGTGTCTATAGCTATCATCAGTGCCCCGACGCCGAGATCCTGCGCCGCGCCAAGCACGACCTGGAGGCGACTGACGCTTCGTTTTTCTTTCTCTATTTGTGTGAAGTCGACGCCTTCCTGCATATGAACTGCAAGGATTCCGAAGCCATCAATAAGAAGCTGAAATGGTATGACGAACAGCTTCGCGAGGTGTTTCGCATCGCCCGCGAGCGCGACCCGGAGGCGTGGCTGGTTGTGACCTCCGATCACGGGATGACGCCCGTCACCGACCACACCGACTTGGTAGCCGAAGTGGCCAGGTTGGGCCTGCGGATGCCGCAAGACTACCTTGCGGTCTACGATTCGACCATGGCTCGTTTCTGGTTCTTCAATGAATCGGCGCGTGAGAAGGTGACCAGGTTGATGCAGTCGCTCCCCACCGGCCAAGTGCTCAGCGAAAGCGGAGATGCAGCGCTTCGGCCTGAATTTTCCCGATGATCGCTACGGCGAATTGATTTTCCTGTTGAATCCAGGATGGATGCTGGCCAAGAGCGACTTCAATGGGCGCGGTTGGTTCCCATCCGGCATGCACGGCTATCATCCCAACGATTCCTATTCGGACGCAATATTCTTGAGCAACGAAATTCCATCACAGACTATGCGGACGATCGCGGACGTTTATTACACGATCCGCGACGCCGGACGCCAGGCAAAGGAGAAAGTTGCTTTATGAAGAAGGCCTTAATCACCGGCATTTCCGGCCAGGACGGTAGCTACCTTGCCGAATACCTGCTTGGGCTGGGCTACAGCGTGTATGGCATGGTGCGCCGCGAAACCGCAACCATGCGCTGGCTGCAGCCCCATCCAGGACAAGATTGAGATCCTGTATGGCGACATGCGCGACACTGCCTCCCTGGAAGTCGCCTTTGCCAAGGCCTCGCCGGATGAAGTTTATAACCTGGCGGGCCAGGTTTTCGTCCCCACCAGCTGGCAAATTCCTGCCGAGACCTTCGACATCAATGTTGGCGGGCTGGCGCGGTTGCTGAACATCATCGAGCGCCAGAAGCCGGATACGCGCATCTATCAGGCTTCCAGTTCGGAGATGTATGGCAATCTGAACGGTTTGCGCAATGAACAAACTGCGCTGGCTCCCACCTCGCCTTATGGGGTTTCTAAGACCGCGGCTCACCGCTTGTGCGGCGTCTATCGCTCAGCGCGGAATTTTCGCGGTCGGCGGCATTCTCTTTAATCACGAGTCCCCGCGCCGCGGACCGGAGATGGTGACCCGCAAGATTACGCTGGCGGCAGCCGATTGGGCGCAGGGCAAGAAGAACAAGCTGAAGCTGGGCAACATGCAGGCCCGTCGCGATTGGGGATTCGCCGGCGATTACATCCGCGCCATGCACGCCATGCTGCAGGCGGAGAAGCCCAACGATTACGTCATCGCCACCGGCGAATCGCATAGCGTTTACGAATTTGTGGTGGAAGTGCTTCACTGCCTCAACTTGGTGCCTCCCAGCCGCAATCTTGCCGAAGTGGTGAATGAGTACGTCGAAGTGGATCCCAAACTCTTCCGCACCGGCGAGATTCATGACCTGCGCGGCGACTCCAGCCTGGCCCGGCGCTCCTTGAACTGGAATCCCGAGGTGGATTTCAAGGGCCTGGTGCGCATGATGGTGGAATCGGACACTGGGCGGCGGAAACTCGGCGATCCGGAAGTGCAGTTGGCTAATAGCGGCGTGGCATGAGCGCTGCTGCAATCCCGGTGATGCACTTCTCCAATACCCGCGTTCGCGGCGGGGCGGAAGAGCACATCCTGACGTTACTCCGGGGTTTGGACCGCAGTAGCTTCCGGCTGCACCTGGTATGCAGTCCGGAGGTCGCTGCAGCCGTCGGCCCAGATCTGCCCAAGGATGTCGAGCTGTTGCCACTGCGATTCGGGCGCCCGGCGGATATGGTATCCGCGGTAAGGCTGCGGACATGGATTCGCCAACGGAGGATTCAAGTGCTGCACTCGCACTTGTCGTACAGCAGCTGGTTCGCGTCGCCCGTGGGATGGAGCTGCGGTGTCCCCTTGATTGTGGAGACGCCGCATATTCGCGAATTGTGGCGCAAGGGCTGGAAGGCCAATACTACGCTGGATCGCATGGCAGGACGCTTCGTAGATCGCTTCATCGCGGTGTCGCATGCCAACGCAAAATATCTGGTGGAGCACAAGGGGCTTCCGGATTGGAAGATCCGGGTTATTCAGAACGGATCGGATCTGGGCCGGTTCAATCCTGCTCACGTTGTGCCCGAGGGCATGCGCAAGGAATTGGACATCGCACCAGCCGATGCGGTCCTGCTGGTGGTCGCGCGCCTGGAGCCGCAGAAGGGCCATGCGGTACTGCTGGATGCGATGCCGACGGTGCTGCGCGAGTTCCCCAACGCGAAGCTGGTGTGCCTGGGAGAGGGAGTCCTGCGCGATCAACTGGAGCAGCAATCGCAGCGGCTTGGCTTGCAGGCGAGTGTACGCTTTGTCGGCTTCCGCAGGAATGTAGACGACTGGCTGGCTCTGTGTGACTTCACGGTGCTGCCGTCCTTCTATGAAGGGCTGCCGCTGGTAGCGATCGAGTCGCTCGCGGCGGGGCGCACCATGGTAGCCAGCGCAGTCGATGGCACTCCCGAGGTGATTGTGAATGGTCGTACCGGCATCACGGTACCAGCGGGAGATTCACGAGCTTTGAGCGAGGCAATCTGTAGTATGCTCCGTTCACCGACATTGCGTGATCGGCTGGCCGAGCAAGGCCGTGCGTGGGTGCTTAAGCGCTTCACGCAGGAACGGCAGGTGCGCGAAACCGGCGAGCTTTACCTCGAGGCTTTGGGACATGCGAAGGTTTCTGACACTGGCGCCGAGCGCCGGCAGGCAGTGGCTCAATGAATGACGTAGTCAACGTGCATCCCGCGGAAGCCGTCTCCCCAACTGGAGATGCGAACGCTCGGTCGCGCGGTGTTGAGGCGAAATTCCGCGTTGGCGATGCCATGCGGCGCGGCTGTCTTCAATTGCTTGGTCCAAAACTTAAGGCAGTCATTCTGACGGGGAGCCTGGCGCGCAACGAGGCGACGTGGCACGAGGTTGACGGCACAGTCGATTTCTTGAGTGACGCTGAGTTTGTGGTGATTTTGCATGAAGGGGCCGATCTGCCATCGAAGCAGACAGCTACTCTGATCAGCCGGGGAGCCGAGGAAGAGCTTCGGAATCTGGGCATAGTGTGCAAATTGTCGCTTGGTGCCGTGCACGAGTCCTATCTTTCTCGGCTTGGCGAAACTATTTTTGGGTTTGAGCTGCTGACCTGTGGCGAAGTACTGTATGGCGACCCCAAGCTATTACTGGCCAGGGCGCCGCACGCCAACATTCAAGTCACCTTGGAAGATGGGTGGAGAATCCTGGCGAACCGCACGGTTGAGTTGATCGAGATTCTGCCGGAATTGGCGGCGGGAAAAACCTTGCTTTCTGACGCAGCACAATATCGGCTGACCAAGCTTTATCTCGACCTGGCGACCTCGCTGCTGGTCTTCAAGCGCGAATTCGTCGCCGGCTACCAGGCACGTGCGGATAAATTGCGTGAACTGCAGGAGTGCAACGGGCTCGGAGATTTACCGTTCAACGCAGATCAATTCATCGAAATCGTTTGCCGCTGCGCAGCCTACAAAACCACGAGTATGTGGACTGGCACATCGCCGTTTGCCGAGCGCCAGTGTGTCAGTCGAGCAATTGCCGATCTGCTCAATCTGTGGTCGTGGGAGTTAGCGCTGATGAACTCCACAGAAGCTGGGCCTCCAGATTTCTTATTAGAGCTGCATATGCGCCACCAAGCCCTTCAGGCCCGTGTGCGCGGTTGGCTGTACGCCGTCCGGCGAGCAGGTACAGTGGTAAGCATGCGGTACGCGCCCCAATGGTTACGCTTGTTCCGAAGCGCTTCGCCACGATATTGCGTTTACGCAGCTGCTCTTAACATTTGGATGGATGTGCGATTGAATGGGACAGAGCCTCTCAAAATCAACTCGCAAGCTGCCCGGCGATGGCTCCTGATTGAGAATCCGACCCGAGGGTCTAAGAATGACTTTGGTAGCCTGACGAATGCAGTTACCTGGAATTATCAGGAGTTTCTGGTAAATACGCGCTCCTGAACGTCGCAACTGGAGACGTAGGCACGCCCCCCATTGAGGGTGCCGGAAAAAAAGGTATTGTTTCTGGATGAAGAGATGATCGATACGTTTTCGAACCACGGGGAAAGGATGCTGCCGGCCTGATATGCGCATTCTATATGGCTCGGTAGTGTATCCCCTCCCGACGACCGATGGCGGCAAAATGCGCTTTTGGGCGATTCTCCGCGCACTTGCCAATCTGGGTCACGAGGTGACCCTGGTCGGTTTTAGCAAGCCAGGGGAAGCTGTGGGAACTGAAGAGCAGCTACGGACAGTATGCCGGGATAGCGACATTATACCTCTGCGGTACACTCGCATGTCGGAAGGCGGCGCTTACCTTAGTCGATTACTTTCGCTGTTTTCCACGGCACCCTTCATACTGAACCGGTTTCATTCGCCAGAGATGCGGGAGACGCTGGACCGCAGACTGCGGCAGGGCGTCTACGACGTTGTGATATGCGACGTGTTTGCGGCGTTGAACCTGCCTGCCACAGACGTTTCTATAGCGGTCAATGGTTTAAACGCAGAGCATCTGATTCTATTGCGCTACGCGAATCAGGAGCGGAATCCGATCAAGAAATTTTATGCATGGCTCGAAGGGATTAAGCTGCGGCGCTTCGAAATACGAATGTATTCGCGCGCGGACCTGGCGATTGCATGTTCAAGCCAGGACGTTAACATTTTTCGTAAGTTTTGCCCGGAAGTCCAGTTTTCGGTCGTGCCCAACGTGGTGGACGTTGATGAGTACGAAGTCTCGTATGACGAAGACCCGTCGGCGATCATCCACGTTGGGGGTTTGGATTGGTTCCCTAACCGCGACTCGCTAGAGTACTTCATACGCGATATATTCCCATTGGTTCAAAGGGAGTGCCCCTCGATACGGTTGATTGTCGCTGGCCGTAATCCAACCCCTGCACTGCGCGCGCAGTTTTCCCATATGCCGTCGATTGAGTTCACCGGAACGGTTCCTGACCTGCGCCCGGTGATTGCCGAAGCGGCAGTGTCGGTCATTCCGCTGCGCATTGGCAGTGGAACCCGCATGAAGGTCCTCGAAGGTGGTGCTATGGGCAAGGCCATGGTTTCCACAAGCGTCGGCGTCGAGGGGTTGGACTTTGTACCTGGGAAAGAGATTCTTATCGCCGATACTCCGGAGCAGTTTGCCGCCAGCATCGTAGAACTGCTGCGCGATCCAGTACGACGCAAACGCCTGGGGGAAGCGGCCCGGCAACGAGTGAGTGCGGATTACGATCTTAGGACCTTGGAAGGTTCAATCGAGATCGCGCTCAATACCTTAAAGAGTCCGGCGGCAATGCCAGTGACGATTGGCAGCAGCTAGCCCGGTGCAAACGGCCAAGGAAAAGGCATGATTATCTACTACATCTTGATCTGGTCGCTCCCCTACATGCGGCATCCCATCTGGAATGCCGTGCTGGGCGGAGGGCTGACCGTTACCAAACTGCTGGGCGCTCTTAGTGTTCTCTATGCGATAGTTTATTTAGCGCGCCGCCATGGCGTTCCCAGATATTTTAGAACTCTCCAGTCAAGATGGATGATGCTTCTTGTGGCCTTGGCCTTTTATTCATTCCTTACGAATGAACGGGCGGAGATCAGTCTGCAGAACCCTATCGCGACCTACATCTCGGCCCTGCTGCTGTTTTTCGTTACTTTGAGCGTGATCGACTCGGAGCGCCGCCTATACTGGAGCTTGATGGTGGCGGTTGGCACTATCGCTTTTGCTTCGCTATATCTTATTCGCGAGTGGAGGAGAGGCGTTGCAATGTACGGCGGTGGCTTCCGGCCCGGTTGGGTCTTGGGCGACTCCAACTACTTCACCATAGCCGCATTGGCAACCTTGCCAATTGCCTTCGAACTCTTGTTGGTTTCCCGCAGATGGTGGGAAAAATTCTTCTGTATGGGATGCATGCTTCTGACATTCTTCACGATTACGATTGGGGCCTCGCGTGGGGGGTTCCTCGGAATCGCCGTAGGCATGGTTTACCTGGCTATACGATCCGGAATGTCCAGGAAAAAATTGATCTGGACCGCGGTAATAGCGATACCTTTCCTGGCCCTTGCTCCTAATTCTCCCTTACATCGCTTCTTTTCGCCTGCCCCTGGGGATGTTCAGTCAGTAGACAAGCACATATTGGGCTGGAGAGCTGGTCTAAATATGTTAAAGGAGCATCCATTTTTTGGTGTCGGGCTGGGTAACTACAAAGCTGTTGTTGTGAAATATGATACAACTGGCTTGGTTGCAGCCGACCCCCACATTGCCCATAATGCATATCTCGAGATCGGTGCGGAAATGGGCATCCCAGCCCTGATGGTGTACCTAATCTTTCTGGGAACTACTTTCAAATCCTTGGAGACTACAAGAAAACGTGCGCTGGCCGCCGGCTCGGGGTCTCTAGCCGCCCTTGCTTTGGGGATGCAGGCTTCGGTGCTGGGCGATTCAGCCGCGATATTTTTTGTGAGCGGGCAATATACCCGAGTCTTCTGGTTCGTCTTGGTAATGTCAATGTGTATTCCGGAATTGGTTCCCAAGCGGAGGGCCGCCAAGAGAAAACCGCCCACGCAAAAACAGCCAATCGAAGACCCGGGTGTGCAGGTGGGTTCTGCGCTGATTGAAATGTCGTGACAAGATGCGCCCACGTAACCCAATTAGGGACAACAATGAGCGGGTACAGCCGGCCTCAACTCCAGATTGCGAAGAACACGGAAGGGTGGAGGCGGTTTATGCTGGCAGCAAGCAGTTGGGGGACGCCCTGCGACCGCCGCCGAAGACGCGAGGATTTGTAGCTAGGTCGCCGCTCGCCGTTTGGATGGCTGTGACCCTTCTGAGTATCACCGCACCTTTTGTCATCCGCAGTATGCGGTTACGGGCTGGCTCGGACAATCACGTCTCAACCATCGAGACTAAAACAGCTAAGAGCACAGAAGTACCGTCAGGGGACCAGTACGGCGGCACTACCGTACATGTGCAGAAGAGGACGGGCTATTTCACAATCGCCAAAGTTGGCAATCGCTGGACATTCGTAACACCCGAGGGCAATGCGTTCTGGCTGCGATCGGTTTATCACGCGATTGCGATCCTGAATCCTGGAGTGCTGGAATCCAAATATCAGGGCAATATAAATCTATGGGCAACCCAACGGAACCGGCGCTTGCTGTCTTGGGGATTCAATGCTCTGGGCGAATATACAGCTGGACGCGGCGCGCCGGTGGGAACCTTCGGAAGCCAGGTAGGAAACGCCGTTAAACTGCCCTTCCTGCTTGAAGTGAATGCTCTGGTGTATTCACAAGACCAACGGAATCTCCTGGGCCTTGCTAGTCCGACCAAAAACATCGTCCGCGGTGTACCCCGAACTACGTACAACGGATGGCCAGGGCGAACGATGGACCTGTTCGATCCACAATTGCCGAAGGCTTACCGCGCCCAGCTAGCGCTGATCAGCAAACAGTACACCGGTGGTTTTGCCCAAACGCCTTGGGTGATCGGAATCACGCCAGATGATGCCGACTTTATGTTTGGGCTGAAAACCGGCGGCGCAGGCGCGGTAGTCAAACACCCACACCCAGTCTTTCTCATCGCCTGCACCAAGTTCGACTACAGTAGTGCGGAAGATCCCTACGGACGAGGATTCAAGGATCGAAAGCTTTATAGCAAGTATGCATGGGTTACCTTTCTGCAGAAGAAGTACACCACCATCCAGGCCCTTAACTCGGCCTGGGGGAGCGACTACTCCAGCTTTGACGACGACGGTGGATATGGAGTGGGTACGGGATTGCTTGACGAAGATGGTAGGCACCGTGCCTGGATGGGTAGTGATCCGTATATGCTTGCGAATGCAAAACCTGCCGTCCGCGCCGACATGGATGCTTTTCTTTATGAGTTCGCACGCCGGTACGCTGACACGGCGGTGACTGCGATTCGCGAGGTAGATCGTAACCACTTGATTTTCAGCCCTATGTGTCTCAATTCAATGGGAAACCCGGCCCGCGACCAGGTGCTGCGCGCGATGGGAGATGGCGGCATTCAAGTGTTCTGCCTCAGCTATGATCCGCTACGTCCGGATCTCAGCGGAAATAGCCATACTTACGATTTGACCGGCAAACCTGCCTTCATCTGGTACGGGGTGAGCGCCAATCGTGACTCCCAAGTGCACGCCTTCAAAATACCTGGCAATATTCCCGATTTCGGGACTCAGCAAGAGCGTGCTGCCGCCTACGCCAGAGATCTGAAGAAATTCTATGACGCACGGGCAACCAATGGGGACGCGTACATCGTTGGCATTAATTTCTGGGAGTTGAATGATAGTTTCGGCGAGAAGACCAACTGGGGATTAGTCACCCGTGATGATAACGCTTATGACGGTAAAGAAGCCGTACGCAGTGCTGGAACCGATCAATGGGCCTTCCACACCGGCGGGGAAGACCAGGACTATGGCGATTTTCTTTCTACCGTCCGTATCTCCAATTTCGAAATTCAGGAACGCCTGACGCGTGATCTGACCCCCTTCGCGCAAAGTCCTGCCAAATCGCAAAAGTAGCTTCTAAAGGCATCAATGTTTCGTGGCTTTTTTTCAACCTGGGCTGGGCTGATCATCAATGCCGTGGTCTTACTGCTCCTTACACCGGTGCTGGTGCACGGGCTTGGGGCCTTCTATTACGGCATGTGGATTCTGGTCTCGTCGGTGATGGATAACTACGGGCTGCTGGATATTGGCATGACTTACAGTATGCAGCGGTTCGTAGCTCGCTATCGTGGCGCCAATGACCGGCAGGCGATGAACGAAACGTTCATGACTGGCATGAGCGTGGCCGCCTGCATCTCCCTGGCAGTCTTTGTTGTGACCGCAATTCTCATTGGCCTGTTGCCGGGTTTCTTTCACCTTAGTGGCGAAGCCCGCAGCCTTTTTCGCATCTTGCTGATCATTCAAAGCGGGACGGTCGCCTTCTCGATGCCACAGCGCATCATGGGCGCGTATATGAACGGGCTCCATCGATTCGATTTGTACAACGCCTGCGGCGCGTTCCAGGCAATACTCAAAGGCCTGGTGTTCTGGACGATCATTCACTTTGGCGGGCGCGTCCTGGCGGTCACCGTCGCCCAACTTCTGATCGTCGCGTTCATGCTGCTGATAACTGGGTTCGCAACCCGGGTGGCCGATCCGCAACTGCAAATGCGGTCGCAGAACCTGAGCTGGGCCCGCACACGGGAAATGGGCCAATTTAGTGTGTTCGTGTTCGTCACCAACATCAGCACCCGTCTGAAGTTCTTCACCGACTCCATTGTGATCGGGCACGTCTTGACCGTGGCGCTGACCACACCCTTCAATGTGGTCGGCCGGTTGATGGAAATGTTCAGGCTCGCCTTCTATCCCATCACCGGACCGCTGGCGACGGCCATGAATAGGCTTGAAGGTGAGCAACGCTGGCCGGAGATGAACGTCCTTCTGCTTCGTTCTACTCGCATCTGTACTCTGCTGGCATTCCTGGGCGGCCAGATGTTGCTGCTGCATGGCAAGGATTTACTGCGGATCTGGATGGGTGCCCCCTATGCGGCATACTACAACCTCATGGTCATTCTGACGGTTGGTTATATCGTTATGCTGATGCAGCAGGGGTCTTACGCATACCTGTATGCGCGGGGTGGGCATAAAGTGACTGCGGTTCTAGCATTGGCGGATGGACTAACCAACCTGGGCCTTAGCGTATATTGGGCAAAGAGCCTGGGCCTCGAGGGCGTTGCCCTTGGTACCACCGTACCCATGCTGATCGTCTTTGTCCTTATTCAGCCTTGGTATACTCTAAGGCTGGCAAAAATCCGATGGCGAGACTGTTTTCGGCAGGCTTTTCTCCGCCCACTCATTGTGGCATCGCTGACGGTACCCTGCGAACTGCTAATAAGATGGCAGGTACCACCCACCAACCTCGCCAGGTTAGCTTTGGTTGGTTCCGTGGAAGGTATCCTCTTTATCGCTTTAGCATACAGAATATCTCTCGACGATTACGAACGAGATCGGACCAAGCAGTACATAACCAGTCTGCTCTACAGATTGCGGCTGTTGAAATCCCACGAATATGAAATGGCGGGAAATGGGCACTGAGTATCTCCGTTGGTGCAGGATGCATGAGGTGCCAGGCCTGCCAGAAGCGCAGGTCATGCCGGTCGATAAAGACAAATTCCTTCTGCCCCGATAGCATGGCAGGTCATTTCTTTAGTGTGTCATAGAAAAAGACCTGCTGGGTCGGGCGACCTTTAGCAGTATCACTTTGATGCCAATGCGGAATATCCTCAAAGACCAATCCGATGACTCCGGGTCTGGATTTGCAATACGAATCCTTACGGTCAGTGTGATCATTCCTACAAAGAACCGGCCGCACGACCTGGCACTTACAGTCGAAACGCTTCTTCGACAAACGATATTACCGAACGAACTGGTCATCGTGGACCAAAGCGAGTCTGACGATTCGAGAAGCAAGGTTCAATCTCTTTGCCAGGCCCTTCCCGATGATCAGCGTCTAACGCTGCATCTCCACTACATTCATGATCCGCTTATTTCTGGGGCCGCGGTTGCCCGCAATGTTGCTCTAGCTCGGGCGTCCTGCGACATCTTGTTGTTTCTGGATGACGACGTTGAACTGGAACAGACTTTCCTCGAAGAATTACTGCGGACCTACGCGGCTCATCCCAGCGTGGCCGGAGTCTCGGGGGTGGTAACGAACTATGGCGCGCCGCCGTTAGCGATGCGGCTTTGGAAGCAGATTTTCATGCGCGGACCCTTTCGCGATGATCGCGAACGATTCTACTGGGAAGCTGCGGCAATGCGCGAGAGCGGAGTGCGCCGCGTCACTCGCCTGGGAGGCGGACTCATGAGCTTTCGCGCCAGCGCCATTGGCAAGGTTCGCTTCGATGAGCGGCTCCGTGGAGTCTCTGATGGCGAAGATGTTGATTTTTGCATGCACCTTGGCACCGGGGCTGAGCTCCTAATGAACTCGCGGGCCCGCCTGGTGCACAATGCCAGCCCGGCTGGCCGGACCGCCGATCATTGGTTGCGGAGATATCTTCGAGGGCAAATCTACTTGTACCAAAGGAATTGGAATTCTGGTCTGAAGAATCGCCTCTGTTTCCTGTGGTTCATGACGGGAGCTACACTGATCGCCAGTCTTTCCAGCGCCGGCAGGATATCGCTTGCTCCCCTAAAAGCCCTAGTGTTGGGCCACAGGGACGGAGTTGCCGCCGCATCCGGCCAATAGCCTACGGCGTTCACGTCCGCCGACCCACTGGGATTAGGCAGCACCAGCGGGTGCTAGCCAGTGATGTGGAAAAGAGGGCAGGACAGCGATCGCGAAGCAATCGCTGTCCTGCCTGCCGGCCGTGAACGACGCGGCTGCCTTGCCGTTAATGCTGTCCCTCGTAAATCAACTGCTGTAAGATGCTGGCGTTTGTCGTGGTCATGGGCGTGATGAAGTCGCCGTAGCTGCGATCTTCGGGCACCGTGAGATAGCCGCCACTGTCCCTTACCGGATAGTTCACATCTTCTTTACCGTCGTAAGCATTGTCCCGGTCGGAGACCAGTCCCCAGTTGGTCTTTTCGTGGAAGTTGCCATCCGTGTGCTCCCACCAGTCAATGCCCAGAAGATAGTTATCGCCGTTGGTGCCTTGAGCGGCGACGAAGGTTTCCAAGTCGGTTGCGTAGTGAATCCCGCGGTTGGCTTGCGTCCCATAGTCAGGCACACCTTGCGTTGATGTATAGCCATAAAGGGCAGAATCGGCATTGGCAATGATTCCGTACCACAAGTAGATCGGCTTTCCGATGAGATTGTAGGTTGCGCGGTACCCGCTCACGTCACCAGTGACGGACGCCGACATTTGGATCACGTCGATACCGGCATCGGAGAGTGCCTGGAGGACTTGCGGGCGGTCTTCATAGCCGCTTGCGCCTAGTGAGGCGGGCCCGAAGATCAGGTGGTGAGTGTCCACAGCCTTGATCGCCGAAACGGCGGTGTGAGCGTACTGGTAGGCGTAGTCATAGACAAACTGGTTCATGTCGGCGGCAGTCGTCGCATGGGTTCCAGTCAAAGTGTAAGCAACCTGCGACCCGCTGCCCATCCACGCAGTGTGCCTGCCATCCTCGTCCAATACCCCCCTTCCCACGCCGTAGCCGCCCGCGTCGCAGAAGCTCGTGTAGAAATTTCCGGTACCCCAGGCTGCGTTCAGGGCGGCAATCGTACCGTACTTGTTATCGAGGTAGCCCTTGCCCACGCCGAAACCGAAGTCGAGGCCGGGCTGGCCGCAGGTCCAGGCATACTTGGAATACAGATTGGGGTCTAGGTAGGGGCCACCCTCTGCTATTCCATATTGGAACTTCGTGACCGCGGCGATAAAGCCAACATTCGGGTGCGGACTCACCGGAGTATCGCCCCTATTCTTTAGTCCGAACAGGTAGTCGGTGTCATCGGTAGTAATACCGATTATCCACGGCGTGGAATTTAATCCGTCGGTAAACGTAGTGGTATTCATGTAACCTGATCTATGCACAGCATTTGAAGAGTTGAAGAGGTTCTGAGGAAGGGAGCCCTTTGGGGACCCTGGAAATCCTGTTGTAAAACAGAGAGGCGGCGAAGTAGCAGCTTCGCGAGCCGATTTCCAGGAGGTCACCCAAAAGGTGAAGAACGAAAAGAAGCATAGCGGCAAACTCCGCGCCAAGCAAGGCTCTCAAGCAGATATTCCGGAACCCAATAAAATCGCGGCTTCCACGTCTTTCGACTTCGACGGTAAGAATCTCACCCCCTACGGTGGTCTGTTCCCAGTGGCGACGATGTTGGAGAAGCTGGGTTTCCAGGAGCTGGTCGAAGAAACACTGAGGGTGAAGCGCATCCCGCGTGTTATGACCATCTATCAATTCGTGCTAGCGATGGTGTTGGCCATCTACATTGGGTTCTCTCGCCTCAATCACATCCGCTTTGTGGCCAACGATCCGATGCTGACTGGGGTGCTGAAGGTGGCAAGCCTTCCCGGGCAGAGCGTGTTCTGGCGGTTTTCCGCGTCGCTGCATCTGAGCGTAGCGCAGCAAGTGTTGCGGTTGCAGGGCGCCCTGCGGAAGCGGGTATGGGAAGCGGCCAACGTACAGTTGCCCGCAATCACCGTGGACACCGATACCACCGTGCACACCCTCTATGGCAACCAGATGGGTGGGCGCAAGGGGTACAACCCGAAGAACAAAGGGAAGAAAAGCTATCAGCCGATTCTCACCTTCCTGGCGGAGACCCGCGAGTACATCTCGGGGGAACTCCGCAACGGCGACCGGCCCGACGGAAAGCAGATTGCGCGTCACTTGGCGGAGGTGTTCGCGGCCCTGCCTGGTTGTGTTCGGCGCATCTTCGCGCGGGCGGATTCCGGGTTCTATTGCTGGGAAGCGGTGCAAGCCTACGAGAAAGCCAAAGCAGAATTCATCATGGTGGCCCGCAAGACCTCGCGACTGGTGGAGCGGTTGCAAGCCACCGCTTGGCGGCCCTCGCCGCAGACCGACGCCGACGAGCAGTGCACATTCTGGTACCAGCCGGAAGGTTGGGGCAAAGCCTACCGCTTTATCGCCGTCCGTTACCGGAAGGACGACCAGAAGCCGAAAGAGCGTGAACAATATCAACTGTTCGACACTCCGCAATACCTCTATCGGGTATTCGTCACCAACATGGACGACCCTATCGCTACGCTGGTGTGGTTCTACAATCAGCGGGCCGGGGCGGAGAATCTGATGAAAGAAGCCAACAACGATGCCGGATTAGCGGCGCATCCGTCCGGGCGCTGGGCCACGAATTGCGTGCATTTCCAGTTGGTGATGCTGGCTTACAACCTGAACTGCTGGTTGCTGCTGTTCCACCGGGCAGAAGCGGCGAAGACCGACGATCTAAAACATACGACCTTGGCCACGGCGCGTCTGCGCTTTCTGTTTGTGGCGGCCAAGATCTGGCGGCATGCCGGGCGGGTGGGAATCAGCTACAGCGATCAATATCAGGAGAGAGGGTTGTTCCAGCGGCTCATGAATCGACTCCACGACATCACGGCGGGCCCAACAGGATTCCTGCCGGTGCTGGCTACGCCGCTGTCAGGCTGAAGCGTGCATAAAATCCTATGCACGAGTCGCCCCGCAAATCCAACCACTTACAGCGAAGGGTACTGAAAGGCGAGAACAGACCAGAATCAGTGAAGCATCAAGGCGTGAACCAGCCGAAACGATGAGGACCGGAATTCAATCGGCAACCGCAGAAAAGCCTGAGGTGTGTGCATAAGTTAGGTGTAAGCTACCTGGTTCTGGTATCCGGTCTTCACCTTGGGATCGTACATGTCGGCCATGTTAGACCCGCGCCAGACCGTGATATTGCTTGGTACCCCCTTAATAAGACTTTTGGGGGCCTCCGGCAAGCCTATGAGAGTAGGGTGCACGAACATGGTTGGCATTGCGTTGATCAGGGCGATAAAAGGCAACTTGACTGGGTTGGCATTATTGTGAAAGCGATTCGTATTCACCGGCAGGACGTAGGTGGTAGCGTACTCGCCAATGGTGTTGAATCCCCACTTCAATAGTCGATTGTTCTGGTTCATCGCCCAGTTAGTTTTGTTGCCTCCATATTTTACGGTTAGCACGTTGATTGGGGTGGTCTGGAGGAACGTAGAAGTCTCATTGTAAGACGCATACATCCAAAAGTAATTGCCCAGCGGAGAGACGAACATCCAGCGGTCATTCGCGTCTTTCTCAACCCGAAAGTAACCTGTCCGCCCACCTGGCGAGGACAATGCCGTAAGCCCACCATATATATCCAGACCCATCGAGACGGACAATGCGTAGCGGACACTCCGCTGCGCGTGCACGGGGCTTGAGTCAGTCGTCCTGATCAGAAAAGTCCACCTTCCGCTGCGGGTTGGCGTGCCCGTGATATTGCCAGAGTGGTTCAGGGCGATACCGGGAGGCAGGGTGCCCGAAGCCAAAGCGTAGGTGTACGGCGGAATTCCAAACGATGACTGTAACGTAGTGCTATATGGCTGCATGTACATGGCGCTTTTAAGCGACGTGGTTAACACAAAGCTGGGCTGCATGTACAAGGTGTTGGTGAGCGATTTGATTGTGGAAGCGGGGCCTGCAGAGATTGCAAACAAGCAAAATGCCAGCAGGTAAAGGATAAGTCGGACACGTCCGTAGAGGACGAGTCGGTTGCCCATGGGGACTAACCTTTCATAACCAGCTCCATGCCGAATATGGCACTTATTGAGTATTGAATAATATAGTGACAGTTTCTTAATTCCATGCTATGTTGTGGGCATGGGAAATCCAGCCGGAGTTCGGCGAGACTTTAAGGCACTGGAGCAGCGGCGGATGCAGGCGGCGCGGCTGCTGGAGAAGGGGTACGGCCAGTCGGAAGTAGCCCGACGAGTGGGAGCGCACCGGCAGTCGGTAAGTCAGTGGGCGGCCGAGCTGCGCGAGAACGGCCGCGCTGGACTGAAGAAGGCGGGCCGTGCTGGCCGCAAGCCACGCTTGAGCACGGAGGATCTTGGCAAGATCGAGCAGGGACTCAAGCGGGGTCCGGAAATGCTGGGCTACGAGACCGGTTTGTGGACCACCAACCGTGTCGCCCATTTGATCGAGCAGGAATGTGGGGTTGCCTACCATCCCTCGCAGGCCTGGCGCATCCTGCGGCAGTTGGGATGGAGTTGTCAGCGTCCGACGGGCCGTGCCTTGGAGCGGGACGAAGACAAGATCCGGCGGTGGAAGCAGAAGCGCTGGCCGGAGTTAAAAAAAAGGCCAAAAACGAAGGCCGTACGATCGTCTTCATCGACGAGAGCGGGCTGAGCGAGCGTCCGCACCGCTGCCGTACCTGGGCACCCCGCGGACAGACCCCCGTGCTGCAATACCACTTCAACTGGAAGACGTTGTCGGCGATCGCGGGCGTGACCTGGTGGAACTTTTACTTCCGCCTGTTTCCGGGAGCGATCCGTAGCCCACAGATCATCCAGTTCCTGGCGCATCTGCAGCGCCACATTCCTGGCAAGTTGCTGATCGTTTGGGACGGACTGCCCGGTCACCGTAGCCGTGCGGTTTGGCAGTTCGTACAGCAACAGAGGGGGCGTCTATGGCTGGAATATCTTCCCGGCTATGCTCCAGAACTGAACCCAGTGGAGTATCTGTGGTCACACTGGAAGCAGCACGAATTACCCAACTTCTGCCCCACGACGTTCGGACAGTTGAGTGACTCCGCACGCCGAGCGTTGCGTCGGATGCGCCGTCGGCCCACCTTGGTCTGCGCTTTCTGGGAACAAGCGGAACTCTTTCCCCTGTAACTATATTATGCAAAGATCAATAGAGACGATTCCAGGATGGTAGCAAGGATGTGCCTGTGTGGCGGTTACTGATTTCGCTATTCTCATTTGATCCTCCGCGCGCGTTTGATTCCGAGCCCAAAATAAAGATCGGCAGATACAGGCCCACCTTGAATAACTGATTGGCCAGCCTGGCGGCAGGGCCGACAGAGAGGCCGATGGACCGGGGACCCGAGGTGGAGCTGTTTGAAGAGATCAGCTGGGGGTTCACCCAACGGCGTTGGCAGGATTCAGGAAGTTTCGAGGAAGCTTATTCACCGCCGTAGCGTGCAGCCAGGCGCTGGCCATGGCGATACCGCAGGAACGGAAGCCGTCAGTGCGAAGCCAGCCGTGGTTAGGGCCGTGATGGAGTTCATCGACCGGATTCTGCCAGCCCACGAAGAGGCGCCGAGGGAACAGCACACGGCGCACCGCATCTGGCAGAGGGTCCGTCAGGAGGAGCCGTAGAGTATGAGGGGAAGCGACGGTGCGGCGTCACCTATATCGGTGCCGGAGACTCGCGCCTGTCTTCGATATTGACCTGAGCCCTGAATGCGTCCCCAGGTAAGAATGATTTCGGACGAAACCAGGGTCTCAGGTCTGGAGCGGCCTGACTACTGCTGCCCCTCGGAAAGCAACTGCTGTAAGATGTTGCTGTTGCCTGTGGTCACGGGAGTGATGAAGTTGCCGTAGTTGCGATCTTCGGGCACGGTAAGATATCCGCCGCTGTCACTTACCTGATAGTTCACATCTTCCCTACCGTCGTAAGCGTTATCGCGGTCGGTCACCAGTCCCCAGTTGGACTTTTCGCCGAAGTTGCCATCCGAAAACTCCCACCAGTCAATTCCGACCATATAGTTATCGCCGTTGGTGGCAGTGGCGGCGAGAAAACTATTGAGGTCGGATCCGTAGTGAGTCCCGCGATTCGCCTGCGTCCCATAGTCAGGCACACCTTGCGTTGATGTATAGGCATAAAGCGCAGAATCGGCATTGGCTATGACTGCGTACCACAAGTAGATCGGCTTGCCGATGAGATCGTAGGTTGCGCGGTATCCGCTAAAATCACCAGTCGGGCTCGCCGACATCTGGAACACGTCAATCCCAGCATCGGAGAACGCCTGCAGGACTTGCGGGCGATCTTCATAGCCTCCCGCGCTGAGGGATGCCGGGCCGAAGATCACGTGGTGAGTGTCGTACGTGCGAATGGCATTTACGGCAGTGCTGGCGTACTGGTAGGCATACTGATAAACAAACTGATTCATGTCGGCAGCGACGGTCGCATTTGTTCCCCTAAGGTTGTAGGCATCAGTGCCAATCCATGAATGTCTGGCATTTTCGTCCAAGACGCCTTTACCGAGGCCATAACCGCCGCCCGCGGCGTCGCTGCAGAACGTCGTGTAGTAGTTGCCGGTGCCCCAGGCTGCGTTCAGGGCGGCAATCGTACCGTATTTGCTGTCGAGGTAGCCTTGGCCTACGCCAAAGCCAAAGTCAATACCCGCAACACCACAAGTCCAGGCGTATTTCGAGTAAAGCATGTGGGTCATATCCACGGTCCACCTACGCCGGTGTAATCGAACTTGGTGACGGCGGCGATGAAGCCGACATTGGGGTGTGGACTCACCGGAGTATCGCCCCTATTCTTTAAGTCCGAACAGGTAGTCGGTGTCATCGGGAGTGATCCCGAGAATCCACGGGGTAGAATTGAATCCATCAGTATAGGTGGCACTGTTCTCATAAGCCATGTCGTTCTGATAGCCGCTTTTCACCTTCGGATCGAAATATCGGTCATGACCGAGTGGCGCCAACACGGATGAAGTTGCTTGGTAACACGCCGCAATAAGGTCCTTTGGCGCTTCTGCCAAGCCTATGGTAGTGGGCCACAAGTGCATGGTCACCATTGCGTTGATAAGGGGGATAAACGGCAACTTGACCGGATTGGCATTGTTGTGAAACCGGTTGGTATTCACGGGCATGACGTAGGTGGTGGCGTACTCGCCAATAGTGTTGAATTTCCAACTCTGCAGGCGAGTGTTCTGGTGCATTGCCCAGTTAGTCTTGTTACCTCCATATTTTACGGTTAGCACGTTGGTTGGACTGGTCTGGAGGAACGAGGGACTCTCGACGTAAGCCGCCAACATCCAAAAGTAATTGCCCAGCGGATCGACGAACATCCAACGGTTGTTCGCGTCTTTCTCAGTGCGAAAGTAACCTGTCGCCCCGTTTGGGGAGGGCAGTGCAATAATGCCACCATACATATCCAGATCCAGACTGCTCGAGACTTGCAATGAGTACCAGGCAATCTGCCGCCTGGGCGGAAGGCTTGAGTCAGTCGCCGTAATCTGAAACATCCAGCTTCCGGTGCTGGTTGGCGTCCCTGTGATATTGCCAGACTGGTCCGTGGTGATACCGGGCGGCAGGGTGCCCGAAGTCAAAGCGTATGAGTACGGCGGGGTTCCGAACGATGCCTGTAGCGTAAAGCTATATGGCTGCATGTACGAGGCGGCTGGAAGCCGCGTTAATATCGAACCGGCGTCTGCAGTGATTGCAAAGCAGGAGAATGCCAGAAGGCAAAGGATAAATCTGATACCTCGTTGGACGAAATGGCGATTACTCATGGATCTAACACCTCATATAAATAAAGTTCATGCCCAAAGATGGCACTTAGTGGCCAGTACCGGATGGTTTGTTTGAACTCAGACGGGTCTACTTTAGCACTCTGAGGCAGATCTCTAGCACTTCTTGACTGCCAATCCAGCACTTTAGTAACACTTAAATAGATTACCGTAGTGTCCGAAATTAGTCGGTTTCGCCGTTACTGTCTCCTTATTCTGATTTGCTACCCGTTGCTGATCAGTGATTTGACGCGGAAGGGTTATGCAGCGCGGCGCGTCTCAAGCCAAGACGCTTTCTGGGCAGTTTCATAAGCTAGCTAGGCACGTAACAGCGCTCGCAATGCCGCTCCACTCTTCACCGCCGGCTTCCAACCCAGTTCAGTGTGTGCCTTGGTGCAGTCACAGGGCAGCGGGGCAACGCCTGAGCGAAGCCGGTAGGAGGAAGGCCCCAGCGGCCGGCCGAGCAATCGGGTGACGCCTCTGAGCACCCCGCTTGCGCAAGTGACGGCCACCATCGGCACGTGTATTAGGCGCAGTCGCGGCTCGCGCGCCGCAATATACAACCGGGCTAGTTGCTCACGGCTGAGGATATCGTCATCCACCAGGTGAAAGATCTCGCCGGCTGGTATGTCGTTGCGCATTGCCAGAATCATGGCACTAACGACGTCATCGACATGGACAAGTGGCAAAAGCAGATTACGATCTCCGATCATTATCAGCCGGTTACCGGCGCGCATGCCTACGGAGGCAGGCAGCAAGACCTCTGCACTCCAGATGAGACCCGGCCGCACGATTACAGCCTGTAATCCCCTCTCCCGAACCGCGGCACATACGATCTGTTCCGCTTCCAGCTTCGAGCGGGTGTAAGCGCCCCGCTCTTCCGGTCGCGGTTCGAGGGGAGAGGATTCGGTCACCACTGGGCCCACCCCGATTTGGTGCAGGACGGAAAGCGAGCTGACATATACAAGCTTCTTGATGCCGTGTTGCAGGCAGGCTTCGACAACGTTGCGAGTGCCGGCGATGGTTCCGCTTTCATGCGCAGGCCAGCCGCCTGTCGTTGCTGCGCCGCAGTGGTAGACGCCCGTTGCGTTCGCTAATCCCTCCCGAACGCCAGCAGGATCTCCCAGTTCGCCCAGGAAGACATCGAGTCGAGGATGCTGGCGGAATTCGTCTGGCGGCTCCCGACGAACAAACACGCGCACCCGTTCACCATTCGCCAACAGTCGACGAACCAGCGCGCGGCCCAAGTGGCCGTTGGCCCCAGTGACGACAACGGCAGGCTCAGGATCCCGGCTAGGGCGTGGACGCGCTATTCGCTTGGCCTCGTCAGCCTGCTGCGCGATGCGTTCGGTCCAATAGACGATTTCGCGAGCGCTCTCGATGCTGGCTGGCATGGGACGTCCTGCGGCGAGACACTCATAGAACTCCCGCACGAAGTCATGCAATCCCTGGTACTGGACGACGCGGCCCAGGACGAAGCGAGCGACACCTTTGGTAACGCCCACGAACGTGCCTGCGGATTCTCCGACCGCGTTGGCTACTCGCTCGATGGCCTTGGGCGCCGGAGTATTTCGCCGTCTCGTCACGAACATCGTATAGAGGTCGGACCGCAGGGTGCCGCGCGTGCCCTGAACAATGAGTAAATGCTGCAGCGGACGAACATTCCAGGATAAGGTGACATGTCCGCTGCCCTGGGCGCAGCGCACCAGGGCACGCCACTCGTCGAAATAGATGTTTGGATCTGACGACCTTTTCCCGGCCCTCCAGAACTCCGCCGTAACATTCTCGATCGGTCCCAGAAACTCGCGAAGCATGTAGAGAGCGTGAACGCCGAGGTCTCGAAAGGGGTGTCCGCCATCCACATACTGGGGTGGTAGAGGCCCTCCGTGGTACGGTGGGAATATCGAACTGCGGAAGATGTCAGCGGTCAGGACGTTGCCCACCGCGCCATTCCGTACGGACTGCAGGGTCTGCCGGAAGATTGGGTCGCCCAGCATCGAGTGGTTCACGCAGATCTGCAACCCACGCGCGACGCCCTCCGCGGCAAGTTGGTCGCATTCCTCCACGCTTGTGGCGAGGGGTTTCTCGACCAGCACATGGCATCCCAGACGCATAGCAGCCAAGGCAACAGGGGTATGGCTGGCAGGCGGCGTCATAACATGAACAACGTCGAGGCCCGGGGCCGCCATCGCCTCCAGGGAAGGATATGCAGTGAGTTTGAAGCGGGCGGCCACTGACCGCGCCCGCTCAGCATCAAGGTCCGTGATCCCAATAATCTGCACTTGAGACAACCGTTGCAGGGCACGGATATGGAACTCACTGACGTAGCCGGCGCCCACCAGTCCGACGCGGAACCTCGAAGGCGTCGTCATGACCGCGACCTTCCAAGCGCCCAAAATAGACGGAGATAAGCAGATTGGTAATTCAACCTTGCTTGGGACAAGAAAAACCTAAGCATCAAGTATGAAGACCACTCCTCAGAATGCATCAGATTCTTGGCGGCCGGTGACACGGATTCAAAAAAGGCCTGCCCTACAAGTTTGGGGCGGGAGTAAATCGTGAGCATCCCCTTAGCCACGTGGTTTGCCCACTCTTTCGGAGGTCGCGAACATCAGGCGGAGCGTGTCCATGTCTTTAGGTTGCACTTTGCCGGCCGAGATCTTCCGCGCCGTGAGAAGTTCCAGCTTATGAAGGATATCGACTAAGGCCAGCGAATCAATCAGGCCAGAGGACACCAGGGGAGTATCTTCATCGATCGCAATGCCAGGTCGTCGGATGATGTTTTTAGCGATGTAATCGGCCATCTGCTGCATTAACTCTGTCATTTAGGTCCTCTGTAATTCAGGATGTTCGGACATCAATTTCTCGCGCGTGCTGGAACGTGCTGGCTTCCCCGCCGTACTCTTAATGATCCACTTTGGAGGCTTCAGATACACAGTACGAACCGCGATTCCCAATTCGGCAACGATGGCATTCTTGATTGCTGACTCAATTCGAAGCGAATCGGCGAGGGACGTTTCGTCATTAACTTCAGCGACCGCGATCAGGTCTTCCGTGCCCAACTCCTCGTTGTAGATTCCAAAAGCCACCGCGCGGCCAGGATGAATCGAAGGATGGCTAAAAACTATCTCCTCCACGTCCTGAGGGTAGATGTTCTTGCCGGCGATGATGATCAGGTCCCTCTTTCTGCCGACCACGTATAGCTCGCCATCCAGAAGAAAGCCCAGATCTCCACTCCAATACCAACCGTCTTTCAGGACCTTTGCCGTCAGATCGGAACGGTTGTAATACCCGTCCAGCATGGAGTCGCTGCGGATCAGGATTTCGCCTACTCCACCTTCGGGCAGATCGGCTCCACCATCGGAGACAATGCGCACCTCATTGTTGGGGAGACACGTTCCCGAGGACACGAAGCACAAAGCGCCTGGCGTCTGCGCGTGACAAGGGACTGCCCGATGTTGGTTGCGGAAATCGTTGTCCCGAACGAACGTGCGAGCCGGCACCGTCCGGTCTCCAATGCCGGACTGGGTTACAGCAAATACGGTCTCCGCCATGGCGTAGGAGCTCTGCATCGCTTCCGGCCGAAGGCCGAACGGAGCAAACGCAGTCACGAATTCATCCATGCTGGAGGCCCGCACCGGTTCCGAGCAGTTGATCAACATTCTGGCTGAAGACAAATCGAGTCCTGGTATGTCTTCGGGATCAGCCCGCCGTGCGACAAACTGGAACGCGAAGTTCGGGACCCATGCCAGGGTACAACGATATTGCGAAATCAATTGCAGCATGGTACCCGGGCTCATGACCCAATCGGTAGGCGACTGCATTACAACATGCATGTGCAACACCATGGGCATCATGAAACAGGCGATGAGTCCCATGTCATGGTAGAGGGGCAACCAGCTATAGACACGGTCCTCAGGCCGCAGGCGCAATACCTCGCAGAGGTGACGAAGTTGACGCAACACCGCTCCGTGCGAAAGCGCCACCCCCTTTTGCAGTCCAGTGGTACCCGCCGAGTGCTGAATGAACGCCAGGTCTTGCGACTTGGCAGGTTCTAAGATCAAAGGAGCGCCTGCTTCACCCCCTTTTTGTTCGACACTTCGAACCATCTCTGTGTTTTCGGCCGCGGCAATGAAGTCGAGCATTTCATCCGGAAAGGCAGCGTCAAGCACGATCAACCGGGCCCGCAGATTGGAGGTGACTCCCTTGATGCCAAAGCGGTACTTGTTCGGTTCGACCTTAAAGTTTGGGTAGGCGAGAATTGCCGGGACTGCCCCCAGCATCATCGCGCCCGCAAATGCGGCCATCAATTCAATGCCTTGCGGCATGATCAAGATGATCTTGTCGTTCCGTTGGAGGCCGTGATGCTTAAACATTGATGCCTGCCTCCGCGCCCACTCACAAAATTCGCCAAAGGTAACGGTGGACGAATCCTCGTCGCTGTTCCACATGGTGACGAAGGGTTTCTCGGCAGGGGCCGCCTGCAATGCTTCAACGAGAGTCTGGTAGGAAGTATTCATGTCAGAACTGGAAGTATACGAAGACGGTTTTACCGCTGCTCCAGAGAATCACTACGATCAGCATCATGGCATAAAGCGCGGGAGACAAGATCCACGCCGTTCGGGAGAATTCGGCGTGTGTCTCTATTCTCCGGTATAACCATTCCATCCCGCAAACTGCGAAGTATCCAAGGGTGACCCCGAAAACAATGACGTAGAGATTCGGGTCCAAAGTTAATCGGTGATAGGCCGATGGAGAGAGCGCCGACTTATACATCAGAATTGCTTGTTGCATGTCCCGAACTCGGAACATGATCCATCCCAGAGACACGGCCCCAAATGTCACAGCCCAACCAAGCAGGTCCAAACTGCGGCCACCTTCCCAACCCCAGCGCCGCGCCAACCCCTGCCATTGCCTGTGGGCCACCAGCAGCAAGCCGTGATAGGCCCCCCAGCAAATGAACGTCAAAGCTGCGCCGTGCCACAATCCGAAAATAACCATGGAAAAGAACAGCGCAAAGTAGCGCCATGCCTGCTCCGACCGTGCCATGGCTAACGGCAGGAACAGGTAGTCCCTTATCCAGAAGGAAAGCGACATATGCCAGCGCGTCCAGAAGCCGGATACGCTGCTTGATAAGTACGGCGACCGAAAGTTCTCGGGAAGTTGGATCCCGAAAAGAGCAGCAACTCCGATGACGATATTCGTGTACCCTGCGAAGTCGAAAAATAGCTGAAAGCCATAGCCAATCGCCAGCACCCAGACATCGATACCGCCCCATCCCTTTGTGATCTGATCGAATCCGGAGACCAGGCCCTGCCCGGGTAGTAAACCATTGGCCAGAATTTGAGCGACGCATACCTTCATAAAGAGCCCGACCACGATTCGCCGGCATCCGCAGGCAATGTCATCATCGAAGCTCGGTGAGCGAAGGGCACGCAGTTGTAGCAGCATTTCGGGCAGCCGCGTTATCGGACCAGAAAGTACTGTTGGCCAGAATGCTAGATAGGCGCAGAATTCTGTCAGCGTGGGGTCCAGCTCCTCCTCGCGGTACACATCAAAAAGGTAGCTCAGCGCCTGGAATGTCCAGAACGAAATACCTACCGGCATGATCAGGGAGTGAAGTATGCCGGCTGCAACCCCTTTATGAAAGAGCGGCGGGAGATACTTGAATACGGCCAGAAGGCCGACATTCAATGCAATACCGATCCAAAGCCGCGACGTGGTGGGACGGGCCTTGATGAACCTTCCGAGGAGCCAGTTCATGACGGAACTGGCAATCAGTATCGCAACGAACCACCAAGCCCAGGTCGCATAGAAGACGTAGCTTGCCAGAAGCAACAGCATGAGACGCTTCCGGGAAGAACGCAAAACAACAAATAACCCCCAGCAAACCAGAACAAAGGCGTAGAAACTGAGGCTGGTGACACTCACGGGTGCGTCCCGCCTTGGTAGCTGGCGATTACTGCGTCGGCATCCGCAAACAGTCGCTCCGCCAGGATCTTGTGCCCTTGCTCGACGAAGTGCACGTAATCCGGCTCCCCATGAAACTTACGACTGGTAGCGGCGCCCTCGCTGGCCGGACCGAAGTTAGCGAACACTTCGTCCGGCTCCAAGGCCAGGTAATCGAAGTAAGCAAATCCGTATTGCCTGGTCAACCGAGCGAGGTCCTGATCGATTTTCATGCAATCCGCGGCCCTGTAGGGGCTCGACTGGGACTGCCGCAAAGGTGTCAGGTAGACGATTAACTCTATGCCGCTATCCTTGGCATATCGAAACAGCAGCTGTACCAGTTCCAGATTTCCGGTGTACGTGGCAGCGGTTATGGGGCGCGGCGTCGAGGTCTTAATTCCGAGAATTCGGTTCCGCCACGCCATAAACAGGTAATCGACCTTCATCATTACTGATTCGCGTTTTGCAAACAGACGCCAATGGTTGGCCCTGGCTTCCAGCCATGACTCCATTCGATCAGCAAGCCGCGGTGACCCCTGCGCGGCGTTCTGCTTCGGGGCCTCGGCTGCCGGCACAGCGAGAAGCGGTTCCAGGACGTTGTAGGCTGCTGGAAACTCGCTGCCATTGCTCAGCAGGGACACGAGCCTGGAATGAACCTGCGGATCCGCCGCCATCTGTTTAACTTCTTCGCGCAGGCCCAGCTTGCGAAAGAATTCCGGCGAGATGGCAAGCACCGCCACGTCGACCTGTCGCGGACTCCGCTCGGCGTAGGAGAGGACCGACATGAACATTTCGGGCATCGCCATACCCGGCAATGAGCCTTGCCTCACATCGACCGGGCGCATACCAGGCTTTTGATTCCGTGCGAGAAACAACTGTAACCATTGTGCCGAGGTGAGGTCTCCGGGCTCCTGGTCGACGACCACCATGGTCTGCGAATTGCCCAAGTACAGAAGCTGCAGATGTCCAGGGACCACCGGTCGGGCCGGTTTCAATACATCCTGAACAAGCGGGATCTCATCGGCGTTCAGGTTCGCCGGCCCAGTGCCGGGTTCGAGCACGCCCAGCTCTGGCACCGCTTCCCCCGGAAGATGCCCATGGGACAGCCATCGCCCTCCGGCCATCACGAGAATGACGGTCAGGACCGGAACGTAAAGGCGTGCCAACCATCGGAATCGGCTCCTCGGTTGGGACGCGGGCGTACAACCTTCATTGCTGTCAGGAGTCACCGAGGCTACACGTGTACTCGACAAAACCATCCTAATCCCGTTGGAAGATGACTTTGAGGGCGCAAGCTGGTCGATAACGTCCAAGTCACATTCGTGGCGTTCTTTCTTCCCGTTCTCTTGCGAGTTTCCGGTATCTTAGCATGATCCGCGTGTCGTTCTCACGTTGGAACAGGGCGTCAGTCACTTGCCTCTTGATTGACACCGAACCTTCATGAACTGGCGCTTGGCATCGTCGAGCCCCGTGACCGAGTGCCGTTACCACCGTTGCTGTCGCGGGCACCCACACCGCCATGATCGGGAAGCGAGGTCCCTCCAGGCAACCGTGAGTGCGTTCCCTCGGTTCTTGGCTCAGTCAGCGAAAGTGTTCTTCAATCCATTGCGGATAGCGATACTTGAGCATGGTAAGGGCCCACGCTGCCTGCACCGTGGCATGTCCGGGATTAGTGAGATTAAATTCAAAGATGCCGCGACACCATCCATACCAGCAGTATTTCCATGAGCCATCGGGCATTTGATTATCCATGATGCGCTCCACCCAGCGGCCACGAATCAGGTCAGGGCGGCCGGCCGCCAGAACGAAGGTAGTCCGCTGAATGTAGGAGTCACTGACCCGGAAATCAAAGTGCGCATCGCGCGCAATCTTTTCGGAGAGATGATTGATGACGGAGTCAAGTTCAGGATTATCGCCGTTGAAATCGCGATACATGACCAGCGCTAGCAGTTGGTGATGGCGCGTTCCCCAAGTGTACTTGGTGGGAGAGAACATGTCGGCACGATCGGCGGTGCTAATCTGAAGGTTGTCCGGGGCGATGGCATAAGCATCCCAAAGTCGTTCACCGCCCACGCCACCTAGTTGCGCAGCGGCGATCAGCGGCAGCGGGGAATGTCGGTCGGTAATGCGAAGCCAGACTAAGTCGAGTGCGCCCGAGGGATGCTGAAGCTTCTGGTGATATTCGTCCAGCAGCCGTTGTAGGCGCGGGTCACCAGACATTCTTGCCATATCGGCGATCATGTACATGATGGAAGGATTTCTTAAGGATACTTCCGGATACGCCACGATCCAAACCGTTGCCCGTTCCAGGGCCCCATCAAGCCGCGCATTGAACTGCGGGCGTGACTGCCTGTGAAACGAATAGTTGTTGTAGAGCAGGATACAACCCAGCAGAATCGCCAGGGCCGAAAGAGCGATCCACAAGACCGAGCCCAGGCCACGAGTTCTGGATGATTGCAAAGATGGCTGCGCCGGAGCGGCGGGCGTAGTGGAGCGGGCGTCGGGGCCAAGCATTGGGGTCATTCTAGCTGGAACTCTACCAGCACCTCAACTTTAAGTTTTGCCGCGATCGGTCGGCCGAACTACAATTTTACCGCCCAACCCACGCTTTCCAAGGTTTGGCCGAGGATGGCCTCCTCGTTCGCGGCGACAATGGCAACCGACAGGCCCATGGTTGAAAAATGCTCGATCGAATCCAGCATGACGTGACACTATTGACCGGATCACCGCTAATTCGAAGAAAGTTGCTTAGTCTCGAAATCGGAAAACTATCCCTCAGTCCGGCAAACCAGTACCATTTTATCTAGCGATTGACGGCCAGGTCCTGGATCCAATGGAATCCGCGGCTCTTCAAAAGAAACTTCGACTCATCCTCTTTGTGCAACGTCGCGC
Organism: uncultured Acidobacteriaceae bacterium; assembly: GCA_963736385.1. GTDB lineage: Bacteria > Acidobacteriota > Terriglobia > Terriglobales > Acidobacteriaceae > Bog-257. The sequence continues at coordinate 153,134 of CAVTOE010000011.1, forward strand.
TGGTCGGATGTCCACCCATTTTCCCGGTCAAAACGAGAAGGTCGGGTTGGGGATTCTCGTAGGTGAATTCAGCGATCCAACCCGGATCAGCGGGCGTAGTCATGCTGAAGGCCTTCCGGTGCGGGTCGAAATGCAGCAAAAAAGGCTGGTTCAGGCCTCTCACGGGCTGGACCATCCCGTCAGTGGGGGAGTCGATTACGATGCGCTGCCAACCAGGCTGCTCGGTGAGCGGTGGCGCCCCTGCGTTGCCGTCGACCTTGAATTCGTCAACCGACCAGCTGCCATACAGCGGCGCCTTCTCGCGGAATTCGACCACTTGCTTCGCCCTTTGATCGCTCTGGTAGAGGTTGTAGCTCAACAAGACCACGCCAAACGCGACTTGCAGCGCGCCAGCGGATCGATTCAGCCACTTGCTGCGGAAAAGCGGAGGCGCGACTGCGGGTTCAACCTTGCGGTTGAGAACAAAGAAGTCTGCCAATCGCCTCAAATCGGGGGCGACCACGAATCCCGCCATCAGCAGAAGGTGAATCGAGCCGAGCTTGACCGGTACGTCATATCCAAGGTTTAGCATCAGAACGTTGCTCATGACTCCGATGCAAACCAGCCCTCCCAGCGTCGCCAGCCGCGGAATGACAAGTAGCATTCCGGCAAGCACTTCGGTTGCTCCGCCGAAAAAGCTGTAGCTTCGAGAGGCACCCATGAAAGTCCACAACAGGCCCATCGGAGACGAATCACCGTAGGTCTGCAGCAGCTTCGATAGTGACGGCGCGGGAAACTGCCAGGGAAATATTTTGGCCGCACCGTAGGGGATCATTGTAGTTGCCAGGACTAGACGCAGATACACCATGAACCACTTGTGCATCTGTGTGTAGTTCGGGCGGTGGCGATCCAGCCATGACCAAATGATAGTCGCCACCGTTACGATCACCAGGTAGCAGAGCACCTTGATGTAAGCGGCCACCGTGTCTTTGCTGCCTGCGGCGGTGTTGAGATAATCCCGGCTGAAGTCGTGTTGCAGGTGCAGCACCCCATTGCTGACCCAGGGCACGATCGCACTCCAGAGCGAGTTGTACTTATCTAATATCTGCGGTAGGGGAGGAATTGGAAAAAGATGGAAAGGTACATATAGAGTGTACAGCACGAAATATATGAATGCGAACCGGAACGCGATTTTCGTCCCGAGGTGCCAGCGTGCGGTTTCCATTTGGCGAGTCTCTCCTTCGAACCGAGTTCAGGATTTCATCGGCTCTGAGTACAGATTTCTGAGGAGGGCCATCTGTAGTAGATGCAGGTCATAGACCTCTGCCCGAATCGGGTCTGCCGCCTCACACCATGCGTGCAGTTCGGTTTGAACCGGAATTTCACCTAGCTCCTATCGGCCCCACACTATATACCGATATTGGATTCCAGCGCACTACTTCTCATTGGCGACGCGCGGCCGGAGAGAGAGGGAGAGACCGTTGTTGACCCTACGACCGACACTAAGACGATCAGGACGGCAAGGGCGCCTGCGGTCGCTCGTAGACCCGATGGACAACCTTCGATTGATCTCCGCGCTGCGAACGAGCAAGAAAAGAGGAAATCAAAAACACCGCAAGGATTACCAGTTCCGGATCTATGGGATGTCGGTATCGAGGCTGCGTGAAAGTAATGTAGTAAACCAACGGATAGAACGCCAATAGCGTGGCAAACAAAAAAGCGCCGTGCACGCGCCTCTTAAATGCCAGCAACAATCCGCTGATGGGCAGTAACGACGACGCCAGGAAGACCAGATTTTTCACCAACTCTACCCCTCTCTTGGGAATACCCGACCATGTCCGCGGAAGACCGGCCCAAAAGAAGACGAATCGGCGGAAGCACAGCACCAGAAACCTCTTCGGATGCTCGGCAATCCATGCTTTCGCCTCATGACCCTGTTCAGCGTTGATCGCCGGTTCGCCCATCTCTCTGAATAGACCCACGAGATGGGCGTTGGAACCGGCGTGGTATTTTGGGACCATCCACCCTTCAGCCAACGGATTGTTGCCGGCGCGGAATTCATTGCCAAAATTATCACGGATGAAGATCGGCTCATCGAACACCGCGTAATTGCGTACCAGCCAAGGCATCAGCGTCATCCAAAAGACCACCGCGCCGAACACCGCAGGCACCAGGAAGCGTTTGCCGCGACGATGCAAATGGTAGGCGAGCCAACACCCGGAGAAAGGAAGCCACGCCAGCGCGGAAGTATTGGTCAGCCCGGCGATCCCCCACAACAGTCCATAGCCGAACCACGACGAGAGGCGGCTGTCGCCTTCCATCTCCAGCGTGAGCAGGAACAGCAGGCTCAGCAGAAACGCGGACAGGCTCGTCTCCCAAATCCAGGCCACCGAATAATTGATGGCGTACGGCAAAAAAGCCCAAGCCCATCCCGACCAGACGGCAACAGTTTCGTTGAGGACGCGTCGAGCGATGCGGTAGATGGTCCAACAGGTGAGCGCAGAGGAGACGCTGTTGAAAACCAGGATGGCGAAAGCGGCGGCATGCGAGTAGACGCCAAAGGCGCGAAACGCTAGCGAAACCACCCACGGATAGATCGGAGCGGTCCAGGCGGAAGGGCCAGTATCGATTCCGTAGGGAGCGCTAAAGCCGTGGCCCGTGGCGAGCGAACGACCGAGGCTGGCCATCTCGAAGAAAGACCAGGGGAAAACGCTTAAGCGGTACGAATGCGTGACGATGATGTAGAGAACCCGCACCGCGAATCCGACCAGCACCATGCAGACCGGAGAGCGAACGATTTTGAGCATTGTTCTAAGTAATCCCGGTTGCTTCCCCTCAATGCCAGGGCTTACGCTGACCGAAGCCATTGCCTCTCCCCCCTGAGTTACCGTCTCTTCCTCCGGCCTGGCGAAACCTGGCCGCGCGATTCTTCGAGCAGCTCGATCAAGGCCCTCTCAGCCGTCAGAATCCAGGCGATGCGTCGTCCGCCGAAGGCCACTGCCGGCTTAGGCCGCTTCGCGATGACTGCGCCACGCGAGCGAAACTCCGACAATTCGGTTTCCAGGTCTGCCACCTCGTAGCAGGCATGGTGGAGGCCGCCACCCTTTTCGCGCAGAAACCGCAGCACCGGCGAATCGTCGCCCACCGGTTCCACCAGTTCCACTCGCGCATCCTCCGCCCGGGTCGTGAGAAAAGCCACTTTGACCTTCTGGTGGGGATCGTGGAATACCTGCCCATCCCAGCTTGCTCCCAGCGAACGCACGAAGCCGGGCATGGCAACGTCGATGCTGGCGACCACATAGCCGATATGGTGCAGGCGCAATGGATTCAAGATCAGGCCACCTGCCGCCGTTTCTGGAGATAGGCGTGGACCTTCTCGAAGGAATCCAAGTCGTCCAAGTCGTCCAAATCCATTTCCAGGCCGAACTCGTCCTCGATCACGCTCACCATGGTAATGGCGGCAACCGAGTCCCAGGCGGCGACCGTCTGCTGCGACGCTACCGGAATTTCGGCTTCCGGCAAATCCGGAAACACGACTTGGAAGCAACTGGTCAGCCGCTTTCCCGTATCATCCATGGGCTTCTGCTCTCCTCAAGTCGCGCACCGCGTGATAGAGCACGGGACACGACTCATCGAATTGTGCGCGCCTCAAGCGGAGCTCCGTCGTAGGTCGCTCGCCGGTGACCGCGGCAAAAAAATCCTGTAGAGGACCATTCCTGGCCGTGGGCACAAAGTCGAAATCAACTTCCTCGGTGCCGCTGCTCTGAAACAACATCTTAAGCGTTTGCTGTTCGATACGACGCGCAAAAGCGCGACAACTCATGACCCAGGTCACGATCCCAAGTCGTTTTCCGTGGACCACTCCGGCGACCACGGCGATGGTTCCCAGAGGCCCGAATTTGTCTTCGTAGCTTACCGAGACGACCACCGCGTCAGGCTGAGACGTCAAGTTGCGCCAGTCCGCCTCGCTGTACCGCCTTCCATTCAGATTGAATTGGTTTGTCTTGTTTACCAATTCCAGGACCCGAGGCTCGGCAGCACAGCCAAAATCGAAGGTTACTACCGCCTCTGCTTGGGCCAGGAAGCTTTCCGGAGTGGCGGCTGCGGCGGCCTGTACCCGGAACGCAGCGCCTTGGCGGATACTATCAAGTCGCAGGGCGTCGTCGGAGGAAACCCGTTCCTTGCCACAGGCGTCGCGCAACCGCCGCAGCATCGCCAAGCCGGCCACGTAGTCGTTCCTGGGAAACAGAACGCATTCCATGTCGGGATGGGCAGCCGCCACCTCGGCCAGTTCCATCGGGCTGTCATCCACGAAGATGACGCTGTCGGCAGCGATGTTCCACGTCTCCAATATGCGCGATACGCTGCCCGACTTTGCGTTCCAGTGCACTTCGACAGGGAATACTTGTTCCGGACGAAGCAGAATATCTTCTCTCTCGAATACCTGGGCCGCCACTTTTGGATCGTTCTTGCTGGCAATACCAACCAGGGTGCCATGTTCAGAGAGCGAAGCCAGCAGTTTCTGGTACAGCCCATGTAAATGGCTGTGGCTGGCGAGGTCCCAGGACACATTTTCCGGGCCTATTTCCCCGGCAATCCCACTCCACAAAGTGTCGTCCAAATCGGAAATGATGCCTTTCTTAGGCGCCGGGGGGACCAGCGCCAATGCCAGTTGGGACGCGACTCTATCCGCATGTGGCGTGGTGTAGGGCAAGCCCGTGTGCAGGTGACTTTTCAGATCGAAGCTGGAGCCCGGTGGCGAGATTTCAAGTAACCGCCGCACATTAATTACAGTTGCGCGCGCAGCTTGCGTCACACTCGCTGCAAAGCGGAATATTTCGCTTTCCAGATGCAGTTCGTATTCGGAGGCCTGCCATCCCGGCGTGTGGAACAGCGGCGGCAACGGGAGAGTGGGAAGCGACAACGCGACCCGTACGCCGGACGGGACGCGGGAGATCGCGGCGCCAACGCGGTCCAGCATGGCCTGGGCATTGGCTACAACGTCGGCGGCTGTGCTCCGTCCCCAACTACCGGCGCTGCGGAAGTCGAGTCTTGGGTCCAAATCGCACCATTCCAGCGCGACCGCTATGCCGTCTATCGCCGAATCGTTAATTCCCTCCAACGTTTCGGCAAGATTTCCGTATAGGCCTGGCGTGACCACCACCTTGCGATTGGGCAGCGCCTGCTGCAGATGGGCCGATAGAAACGTTTGCAGGTGAAGAGGCGTAAAACCGCAGGCCAGGACCACGGAAAACGGGCGCGCATTCGCGGGCGCGCTCTGGGTGATTTTCAGTGCCTCGGTAATCTTCACAAAATCTTTACCTTGCCGGACCAAATGGCGGTTTTGCAGATTCACGGTGGCAAGCTAAGCGCCGGAAACTTATCTAAATGACTATATGCAATCGACTAAGACCCACGCAAGGCGCGCAGGTGATCCATCCTTCCGCTTTAGCGCGGCTGCAATTGCAGCACAGACTATTGAGCGCATAGTCATGCTTGGAGGGTCGCCAAACGGCGGACGCGACAGGTAAGGATGTGGGCTATACCTCGATCTGTTTAAGCTCACAGGCGTAACGATTGCTCCCGGCATCATCGCTTATATGGTTCGAAATCTGATTAATCCTTCTCGTTTGATTCCGCGTATGGCCGCAGTAACCTTATGTGTCGGAGCGATCTACCTGGCTGCCACGCTGGTCTTTCGACTTCCGGCCTGGGAAATGCTATCCAAAGAGCGAGTTTCATTCCTCGTGCGTACCACGCTGGCACCAATGAAGCACGCTTAGTCCATTGGCCAATTACGCCGTCCGGTGGGGAATAGGAGTTGCTTTCTGCGGCGGGATCCAGTCGCGGGCCTTGTGCCAACCTGACCCGGTCCTCCGCGTTTGTCAGATATAATCCTCGAAACTAGGGAGCAAGCGTGACTTCTGTTGATTTGACACCGACCATGGCGGCCCAGTCCCGGCCCGGCCAGGGTTGGCTGGATTGGATTGAGACGCGGACATGGGTCCTAAGTCTTCTGCTCGCGGCTGCAACCCTCGCGCTTTACTATCCGGTGCACCATCATCCGTTTGTCAACTACGACGACTCCCTTTACGTCTATGACAACCAGCACGTGCAATCTCCTTTAGACTGGGACACTGTCAAGTGGGCGTTCACCACCTATGATGAGGCGAATTGGCATCCTTTGACCTGGCTTTCGCACAGCCTGGATTACCAGCTTTTTGCGCTGAATCCCGCCGGGCACCACGATGAGAATCTACTTTTGCATGTGCTGAATGTCCTGCTCTTGTTCTGGGTGCTGCAACAAGCCACGGGTTTTGCGGGCCGCAGCTTCATGGTGGCTGCGTTGTTTGCCCTGCATCCCATCAATGTCCAGACCGTGGCTTGGGTGGCCGAACGCAAGAACCTCCTTAGCCTGCTGTTCTTCCTGCTGGCGCTGGGCGCTTACCGATGGTATGCGCGCGAGCCTAGAGTCGGGCGCTATGCCGTCGTCGCCCTGCTGTTTGCACTGGGGTTGATGGCCAAGCCGCAGGTGATCACCCTGCCCTGCGTCCTGCTGCTGTGGGATTACTGGCCCTTGCGACGCATGTCTCCGCCCGCTTTGGAGCTTTCGTCCGGCGGAGTGCCGCCAATTATTCCAACCAGGAACTTCTATTATTTGCTCGAGGAAAAGTTCCCCCTGTTCGCCATGGCCGGCGTCAACGCTTTCATCACCATGCAAGCGCAGGGCAGGGGGGGCGCCAGAAATTGGTATCCGCGTCTCATTCGGCTGGGCAACGCAATTGACTGCTACGCGCGCTACCTGGGCAAGGCGGTCTGGCCGTCGCGGCTGGCGCTTTTTTATCCCCATCCCGGCTACTCCCTCAAAATGTCGCATGTCCTCGCGGCGCTGGTTCTCTTGCTCGCCGTCACCGCTCTGGTCGTCATCCAGTGGCGCCGCCGTTATCTCGCGGTGGGCTGGCTTTGGTTCCTGGGGACCTTGGTCCCCATGATTGGTCTGATCCAGGTGGGGGTGCAGGCGATGGCGGATCGCTACGCCTATCTGACCTTCATTGGCTTGTTCATCATGATTTGCTGGGGCGTGGCGGACTGGTCGGAGCAACGGCACATTTCCCCTGTCTGGCTGGCAGCTGTTAGCGTCGCGGTGTTGGTGGCGCTGACCGCGACGGCTCGAGTTCAACTCGACTACTGGTCCGACAATATAACTCTGTGGTCCCACACTTTGCAGGTCACGGGACCTAATTTTATAGCCGAGAACAGTCTCGGGGTATCGCTGGAACGGGCGGGCAGAGTTGATCAGGCCCTTACTCACTTCCGGGCGGCTGTAGCAATTAACCCCGACGACGCCGCCAGCAACCTGAACATCGCTGAGTACGACCGACGACACGGGAACTTGATTGCCTGCATCGAGCGGTGCAAGAAAGTGCCAGCCATGACGCAGTTGAAAGGGGAGAAGGCCTTAGCGTACTCAAAGATGGCCCTCGCCTATCACGTACTTGGAGATACTGCACACGAACGGGAATGTCTCGAAGAGGTACAGAAGATCCAGGGCGGGCATTAGGACCATCCGGCCGAAAATTGCCAGGATTTTGTTCTGCGAAAACAGGGAGAGAGGGTGACTTCTGTTGGCTTGACACCGAAGATGGCGACGCAGTCCCATTCTGGACAGTTGCTTGGCATCGAGAAGCACACTTGGGCGCTCGGACTCCTGCTGGTGGTTGCGACGGTGGCGTTGTACTACCCGGTTAGCGGTCACCCTTTTGTCAATTACGATGACAACGTTTACGTAACCGAGAATGCACAGGTCAAGTCCGGCCTGAACTGGGACACGGTGCAGTGGGCATTCACCACCTCCGAGGCGGGCAACTGGCATCCGGTAACCTGGCTGTCGCACGCTTTCGACTATCAGCTTTTTCAGGCGGATCCCGCCGGCCATCACAACACTAATTTGCTGTTGCACGTCTTAAACGTACTGCTGCTGTTCTGGGTGATGCGGCAGGCGACCGGCTTTACCGGGCGCAGTTGGATGGTCGCCGCGTTGTTTGCCCTGCATCCCATCAACGTCGAGTCGGTGGCCTGGATTTCCGAGCGCAAAAACCTGCTGAGCATGCTGTTTTTCCTGCTCGCGCTGGGGGCCTACCGCTGGTACGCGCGCGAGCCTCGAACCAGCCGCTACGTTGTGGTGGCCGCACTCTTCGCGCTCGGGCTGATGGCCAAACCACAGGTCATTACCCTGCCATTCGTGTTGCTGCTTTGGGATTACTGGCCCTTGCGGCGCATGGCGATCGCAGGTGATCAGGCCGCGTTCGATGCTCCCAATGACGCGCCCCTGCCCCAACGAAGTCTTTCCTGGCTAATTGGGGAGAAGCTCCCCTTGCTCGCCTTGTGCGGAGCCAGCGCTTTCATCACCATGGAAGCGCAGCAGGCGGCAGGCGCGATGCACACCGTAAAGAACTCGTTTCCGCTATCCATCCGCCTGGGCAACGCGATTGTCTGCTATGCCCGCTACCTCGGAAAGGCCATCTGGCCGTCGCATCTGGCGCTTGTCTATCCCCATCCGGGCACGTCTCTGAAAACCTGGGAGGTACTCGCGGCATTGGTTCTCTTGTTGGCCATGACCGCTCTTGTCCTCAGAGAGCGCCGCCGCCGGTACTTGCTGGTGGGGTGGTTCTGGTTCCTGGGAACTATGGTGCCCATGATCGGCCTGGTGCAGGTGGGTGAACAGGCCATGGCCGATCGCTATGCCTATCTGCCTTTCATCGGCTTGTTCATCATGGTTTGCTGGGGAGTAGCGGACTGGGCCGGGCAAAGAAAGGTATCTGTCGCTTTGCTGGCCGGCGCCAGTGTCGTGGTCCTGGTGGCGTTGAGCGTGGTGGCTCATCGCCAGCTTGGCTACTGGCGGGACAATGTAGTCTTGTGGACGCACATCATCGAGGTCACCCCTCCCAACTACATCGCACAGGATGACTTGGGGGGAGCTTGGCTGAACAAGGGACAAATACAGGAAGCCATGAAGCACTTCGAAATGGCAGCGGAGATCTATCCTCTTGACCCGTTCAGCAACCTCAACCTCGCAATTTATGCGCAACAGCATTCCGACCCGCAGCAGGCGGTTGCGCGATCGAAGATCGTTCTCGACCGCACGCCAAGCCCCAGGATGCGCTCCAAGGCGTACACCACCATGGGGCTTGCCTATCGCGAGCTTGGGGACCAGGAAAAATCGCGGGAATGCTTCGAGGCGGCGCAGCGGGAGGGTCCGTGATAAAGGACCTTATGTCCGGCTATTGTCCCGGTCTGCGGCAATTATCGCAGAGCGCGTTCATTTTTTTGACGACGTTCTTCCACTCCCGAGAATCCCAAGCGGCGGTCTTAAGTTCGTCACAGAACCCATTAAGGACTGTAGAGACACTCTCCAGAAAGCGCTCAGCGTTGATGGTGAGTAGCGGCTCGGCCTCGAAAATGGGGGCCTTTTGCTTTCGGGTTATTCTCCAGCCGCCCGTTGTTTCGGCTTGGTGCAGAATACCGCACCTGACGTTCTTATAGAACTGCTCACAGTGACCCCGCAACTCCTTGAAACTGTCGTTGGTATTGAAGAAATAGCAGAATGCGGCTTCGCTTTTGTGGTTGCTGTTGGCCCAGCCGCGGCGAAATGATTCAAGCGCCTCAATCATGAGGCATGAAATCGCCATCATCGTGAAGCCGTTCTTTTTTTTGCCGTGCTTCTTCTTGCAACTTGGGTCCGTCACAGGTCCAGTGCCTTCTGGATGCCCACCATGCCCCGCTGGTGTGATATAGCGTTCCGTGAATCGCAAGCGGATAGCTTCGGCTATCCTGTTTTTCTCTACGACATCGCCGGACTTGGCCCTGTCGCGGGCGGCCTTATAGTCACCGACTGTGAACCCCGTGGCAAGTTCAATCGTGTCTGAATCTTGGAGCACTCAACACATTTCCTTCCTGTGCCGCCGCCAACCCGGCGAGGTTGGTCACCGAGCGGTTTCGTTCAGCACCGAGATCACCTTCTCTGCATTGTCCATCGCGACCTTGACCTGACCCAGGGTATTGACAATTCCCCTGCGATCCAATGTGTGCTGAATACCCCCTTCGTCGGATTCGACTGGTGCGCGACGAGCGGCCAACTTAATACGCTCAAGATCGTGAGATAACTTGGCTGGTTTCCTCCCACCGCTTGCTTTCATCTGCAAATACAGCGTGTCAAATGCTTTGGTCGTCTGATACTGTTCACTGTCCCAAGAAATCAACATAGACTTCGTCAACTCATAGTAGTATGCGTTGGCTTGAGTAGCCGCCTCCATTAGACTGTTCACGTCTTGCCGTGTGAGGGGCCGTCCTGTTCGTGCGACGTAGCCTTTCATCATCTGCCGCAGGGCATTCAAATCGTTTGAGTCAAGAGGGCCCTTCTTATACACCACACGAGATAGCACAGCGAACTCGCTTGGAGAGAATTCCTCATCAGAGGTCGCCGCAAATATAAAGCAGGCTGTCGTGCCGAACACAACCACGGCCATCGCCAACTTAAGAGCGAATCTTGAACGGATCATAAGACTCCCTTCCCCACCAGTTCGGATGCGGCTTTCTTGTTGTTGCATATCGTAAGGCACAAGTGTCAACCGGCAAGCGCCCGATAAAGGGTCGAGCGGCCCACGTTCAGGCAGGCCTAAAGGCTCGCACTACCCGTACGAGCGGATACACCAATCCCAGAACTGCGTTACGGTTCGCCGAACACTTCCGCGGTGAATGCCTGCAATTGGGCGCCATGCTGCCAGGCGTCCGCTGGTAGTCCGGCCTTCAGGCAGGTCTGCGCGAGAAAGGTTTCGCGGTCCCATTTCCACTCGGTGGGAACCTGCGGCAGCAGCAATCCACGGCGAGTGCCCTGGGTGACGACAAGTCCGTGTTGGCCGACGATGACCTCTTCGGGCCGAATGGGCTGCAAGGGTGAGAGCACGCTGATCTCAATCTTCAGGTGCGCCGCCTCCGGCCGGTGTCACCGGCGGGAAACGCGGGTCATCCAAGGCTGCAGCCCTGGCTGCCTCCGCAACCGTCGCATAGAGAGACTGGGTGGGCAGCACATATCCGATACATCCGCGCAGTTCACCCTCCAGATGCAAAGTGGTAAAGGCCCCGCGAGGCTCGGCCAGGTGGGCCGTCGGCGAGGTGGGGTCGATACCGCGTCCTTCCAGCGCCAAATCAATCGAGCGATGAGCGAGCCGCAGAAGCAGTTCTCGTTCTTCCTGCGAGTACTCGCAGGGCTGCACCGCGGTCGCAGTGCGTGGCTCTTCAGAGTACGGGGACATCGTTGCGCTTCCTGCGCCGGCTCAGCACAAACGAACGCCGCTTCCGGCGCTTCTCGGCATGGCGATCGATCTTCCTCCAGAACCCCACGAAGTAGTCGATGGCAGACAGCAGCGACAGCGTCACCATCAGCCAGATCGACACCAGTGCGATGGGATGCACCGGCAGACTCAGGAAGTACCAGGGAAGGTGCGCCCAGTGGTGATCGATGATCGCCGCCACCACCGACACGATCTGCACCAGCATCTTGGTTTTGCCCAGTTCGCTGGCCTGGATGGTGAAGCCTTCCGAGGCCGCGATGGATCGCAAGCCGCTCACCAGGAACTCGCGCCCAATGATGATGACCGCCATCCACGCGGGCACGGTGCGCGGATTGAATTGCACCAGGGTGATGAAGGCCGCGGCGATCAGCAGCTTGTCGGCCACCGGGTCCAGCAGCATGCCCATCGTGGTCACCTGGGCCCGCTTGCGGGCGAGGTAGCCGTCAATGGCGTCGGTCAACGAAGCCGCGATGAACACAAACGAAGCCAGCAGTTCACGCTCGCCGTTGGTGGAGCTGAAGCGGCTGCTGGACAAGATCCAAATCAGGACCGGAATGCTGAAGATCCGGGTGAGCGTGATGTAGTTCGGGAGGTTCACAAAAGAGAGTCGCCACACTACGGCGCTGGCTGCCGCTGCAACAGCCGATTATCCTCCACCGGTTGGATTGAAAGCAATTACAGAAAATAATTCGGCGATAGTGGTCAGATAAATGGGGCGCTCAAGGCCACGAAACGACGCGCTTGAAATCCGAATGCGTCAGAAGCTCAGCCGCAGCCTTTACACCTGGTGGTTCGATCAGCACGATCTGCAATCCGGCCTTTCTGCCATGCTTCATGGCGGGGACGCAATCTGTGTCGTTGGATACCAGGACGATGCGCTCAACGCCGCGATTCTCGGAATACATCGCGATGTCCAGGCCGATTCGCATATCGACCCCCTTTTGCTCGAAGTCGGGAGCGAAATCGGCATCGGTAAGTTCAGCCGCTTGGCTCACGGGAGTTTTTCGGGGTTTGTAGCCCCGAAACTTTAGGACGCCACGGCGCACAGCAAACAAATCCTTGCGGGCCAATTCCTGCAGCCACTTGTCCGATCCCGCGAATGTGAATTGGTTACCCGATACCGGTAGTCTTACGGTCCCTGAATACGGTGCGCAATCGTAATAGAGGATGCGGAGAATTTCTTCGTCAGCGCCATTACAAGCATGCGCGAACTGCTCGATGAAGGCCGGGTTGTAAACCTTGCCGGCCTTTCTTGCCTTGACGCGGATGAACCCACCGTCAATGAGAATGACGATTTTCTTGGCCATAATGAGCAAAAGCCCTCGAATTGTCGAGGGCTTTCGGAAACATGCTCGCCTACGAGCGTAACGGATATACTCCTACCGTAGCACAGCACAGAAATTTGTCAAGAATTCACCGCCGCGACCGGCTAACCTATTCGTCGTGGTGAACGGCAATCTCGCCCAGCATCGACGGCGCCTGGTATTGCTCCCAGTAGCTGTAACCCACCGGAATCCCCTTGGCCCAGTCCATGACGCCCATCCACACCCGCAAAGGAGGGTGAAAACGGTCCCGGAAGGTAGCGATCGGGTGCATCGCAATCACGACGACGATGTACGTCAGGATGACCGGAAAGGCCACCACTATCGCCAACCAGCGCAGACAAGAATAGAGGCGTTGCATTGTGACCCTACAGGGGGCGTTCCCCACAGCAGCCCAGCTTGCGCGATATTATGCCCCAATTCCCGCGGGAAATTGGGGGTGCCGCAGAGATTTATTTGTCCCGAAATGGGAACAGCCCCCATTTGGGGGCCGTCGCGCACGATGGATCAGTCTGGCATCGAACCAATACGCAAGATCCGAGGGAATCCGTGGGTGCTTCCCTACGCGTAGATCCCGCGTTGCCGGATGGTATAGGCCACTCGATCGATGGCCAGCATGTAAGCCGCAATGCGGTTGTTTACCTTGTGAGTTTCGGCATAGCGGACCACATCCTCAAACGAGGAAACCATGATGTCCTCCAACTGCGAGTTGACCACCGACTCTTTCCAGAAGTAGCCCTGCCGGTCCTGCACCCACTCGAAATAGGATGCGGTGACGCCTCCGGCATTGGCCAGAATGTCGGGCATGACGAATACATGCTTGTCGCCTAGAACGTCATCGGCGGCGGCCGTGGTGGGGCCGTTGGCGCCTTCGACCAGGATCTTCGCTTTCACCTTGTGGGCATTTCCCGAGGTGATGACGTTTTCCGTGGCGGCCGGAATCAGGATGTCGCAATCGGTGATCAGCAGCTCTTCGGTGGCCGCGCGCTCGGCGCCCTTGAAGCCGTGGATGGTGCCTTCCTTCTGCCGGTATTCCCACAGCGCCGCAATGTCGATGCCGTTGCTGTTGTACAAGCCGCCATCCCATTCGCCGATGCCGATCACCTTGTATCCGGCCTTATGCATGAGCAGCGCGGCGTTGGAACCGACATTGCCAAAGCCCTGGATGATGACGCGGGTGCTCTCGCGCGTCATGTTGTGCTTCTTGATGGATTCGTCGCAGATGATCATCACGCCGCGGCCGGTGGCTTCGCGGCGGCCGCGCGAACCGCCCATGTTCAGCGGCTTGCCGGTCACCACGGCGGTCACCGTCTGGCGCATGTGCATGGAGTAGGTGTCCATCATCCACGCCATGGTTTGCTCATTGGTGTTGACGTCGGGCGCCGGCACATCCTTCTCCGGGCCGATAAACTCGATCAGCTCCGAGGTATAGCGGCGGGTCATGCGCTCCAGTTCGCCGCGCGACATGTTCTTGGGATCGCAAATGATGCCGCCCTTGGCGCCCGCCAAACGGGATGTTCACGACCGCGCACTTCCAGGTCATCCAACTCGCCAGGGCGCGCACTTCGTCGAGCGTCACATCGGGCGAATAACGCACTCCGCCTTTGGCGGGACCGCGCGCGATGGAGTGCTGCACCCGGTAGCCGGTGAACACTTCCAGTTGTCCATTGTCCATGGCAACCGGAATGTGGACAATGATCTCGCGGTTGGGCTGCTGCAAAACCCGCCACAGGCCTTCATCGAGCTTCAGCTTTTCGGCTGCCAGGTTGAAGCGCGCAGCCTGTTGTTCCCAGGGATTACTTTCCTGCTCAAGAGTGTGTGATGTAGCCATAAGATCTCTCCGAATGTATCGCGGGCGTCTTGCGGCACGATTCGGTGGACGCTTTCGCTGACTAGCATCCAGCATCGGCGGGCAAACCTTCAGAGTATATGCAGGCGGGTGTGTTGCACGCAAGGCAAACGGCAGTCTCTGGAAGGTGCATGGATGCGCGTGCGGATTCACCAGCGAGAGATCACTGCGGCAGTCCGATCCGCCGAACCAGGTTCTGACAGCGAGGGTCAGACCTCGTGCCCGAGTCTACGGCTGCCCACTCACGCGGCGTGCGCCGGTTCCCGTTCGGCTGCCGGTTCGTACTCGACGATGTAGCCGGCGACGGCGCTGGCCGCCACCGTCAACGGACTCGCCAGATACATTTGTCCCGGACCGCTGCGCCCGGGGAAGTTGCGGTTCTGGGCGCTGATCACCACCTGGTCGGAACGCGTGGAAACACCTGGCCCGGCGTTGATGCAGGCGCCGCAACTGGGCTCAATCACCTGTGCGCCTGCCTTGCTGAAGACCTCGAGATAGCCCTTGCGCACGCAGTATTCGCGCGTCTCCTGCGAGCCGAACTGAAGATAGAACTTGCAGCTCTCCGCAACCCGCTTGCCTTGCCGTAGGGCATCGCTGAGCACGCGCGCGTACATATCCATGTCTTCATTCTTGCCCGCGGTGCAGGTGCCGCCGTAGGCGATCTCCACCGGGACCGGCGTGTTCAGTTCGCGCACGAACTTGCCATTGCCGGGATCGCCGGGGTCGCCACCATGGGGTAGATTTCCGCAGCGTCGAGTTCGATCACGTGCGCGTAGTGCGCGTCGGCATCGCTATACAAGCCTTCGACCAGCGTTGCGGCTTCATTCTCGCTCATGCCCCGCCGCTGCATCAGGAATCCCACCACCTTTTGATCGGGGGCCACGATGCCGGTAAATCCGCCGATCTCTGCCGCCATGTTGGTCATGGTGGCGCGTTCATCCACGCCCAGGGCCTCAATGGCCTCACCGGAATATTCGATGACCTTGGCCAGCGCTTTACCGCTGCGAATATATTCCAGCGACAGCAGCTTCAGAATGAAATCCTTCGCAGTCACGTTCTCCCGTTTCTTGCCGCGAATGACGACTTTCACCGACTCCGGCACCTTCACGCGGACGTCTTTGGTGAACCAGGAATTGAAGACATCGGTGGTGCCGATGCCGAAGGCCACGCACCCCATCGCGCCCGACATGCGGCGTGTGCGAATCGGAACCAACATTGAGCTGCCCAGGAAGCGCGTAGCTCTCGGTCACGATCGAATGGCATATCCCTTCCGAGCCTTTGCGATCGCGCAACTCGCCGTGCAGCTTGATGCCGCGCGACTTGGCGAAGTCTTCCTGCTTCAGCTTCAACTGGGTGGCAAGATCGAGCAGGCCCATTTTGCGCTTTTCCTCCGACAGCACTTCATCGAGGAAGGTGAGGTGATCGCGGAAGAACAAGACGGTGCCGGCGTCGGTGACCGGCGCGTCCTTGCCGAGAAAGTGCTCGAAGAAAATCGCCGCCATCGGCGTGACGTATTCATGGCTGAAGCGCAGATCGGTGCGCGCGAATCCGGTGTCGCCGGGCTTTACCGCCTCGACCCCAACCTGATTGGCGCCGTGCAGCATGTGACGCGCAAAAATTTTCTCCGCGATCGTCATGGGTCGCGGCTTGGTGTGGATCGGTGGCAGAAATACCTTGCCCTGCAAGCGCGCCACGTTGAACGGAAACAGGCCGCCGTATTCGATCACCTGGCGGGTGATCTCGTCTTCGCCCTGGGTGAACTCGGTCAGCGGGATTTCTTCGCCACGGCGGATCTTGTCAATCAGGCTGAACTCGGTCGAGGTCAGCACCCCGAGGTTCTGGCAGTTCTGCTTGTAAATGCGCTCGATGTTTTCCGCGATCACCAGCTTGATTCCCGCCGACATCTCGGCGTAGGGCGATTGCTCGCGGCTCGATCCTTTACCGCGCCGCTTGCCGCTAACCGCGCACACGAAGCCACCGCGCTTTACGTCACCGCGCTTGATGGGTAGCTCGCTGCCGCACTTCAGGCCGGTGTAGGGAAATTCGCCCAGCGTCTCATCGAAGAAAAAGCAGATGTGCGCCGGCGTAATTTCGTCGGTGGAGATGTCGTCGCGCAGCTTGGGATTGCGCTCCGGATGCTGGGTGTCCCAGGGAAGGTCCTCGCCCGCCAAGTTGGCGCTTGATGAGTTCGGGATCTTCGGTGAGGAACAGAATGCGCCCCTCAAGGTGGACCATGTCAGGGCGCTTCTCAACTTTGCGGTCCAAAAGCGATTTATTCACCGCTCAATTTTATCGCAGAAACAGCGCAGGGACGGAGTGCGCTAGGGGCGCCGGCCAGGTTTGCCGAATTGCCAGTTCGTCTCTACTCCTGCATCGGCGCCGGGGTCTTTTTTACCTCTGCAAACACGCGGCTCGCAATCCGGTTCATGATCTGCGCCACCACCTCCAATTCGGACATCGTGTCCCGGTTGGAAAAAGGAGCGCCAGAGATGGCCGTCGGGTTCCCGCTGCGATACAGCTTGTATTCCACCGTGGCCCGGTATTCCGGATTGACCGCGTTGGTTTCAGCCTGGTTCGGACTGGTCCACACACCACCCGGATTGGTTTGGGCGGTGCCCGATCGCGGCATTGTGGGATCGGTGGCAGCTTGCAACTCGACCAGCGTGGTGTACACTACGTAATCGCAATTTTTCTGCTTGGTCTCGGAGGCGACGTCGTCAGGCGTGGTGGCGTCGAGCGGCACACCTTGGACCTTGATGTGCAGTTTCTTGTCGGGCTTTTCCTGGTTTAGCGCGGCCACCAGGCGATCACGTTCCATATTGCCGGGTACGCCCCGGCCCGCCCGGTTCTCCATAATGGGCACGCCTACCCGGACCACGCGATTCTCCTGGGCAAACGCGCAAAGTGAAAGCAGGCAGAGCGAGAGAAACAATCCCCGCGTCGTGAAACGGTGCATGTACAGGTACCTCCTCATTCGGGTGTTAAACACCGTAATGAGCCACAGGACGCGGCTATTTCCGAGATTTTGCGTACTCCACCGGAGAGGGCAACGGCTCCAGCCCGCGCCCCGCAAAGATCTCCTCGAAGTTGGTGATTAGCTCCTGGTGGATGAGTCCATTCGTCGCCAGCACTTCGCGGCTGTCGAGGCGAAACGGTGTTCCGTCAAAACGGGTCGCCCGTCCACCGGCTTCCTGAACCAAAAGTACGCCCGCCGCCGTGTCCCACGGATTCAGGTTGAATTCCCAGAAGCCGTCGTAGCGCCCGCAGGCGACGTTGGCCAGATCGAGCGCCGCCGATCCGGCGCGCCGCAGGCCATGCGAGCGCAACGTGATCTGGTGATAAAAGTGGATGTTGGGGTTCTTGTGCCGCTTGTGACTGGGAAAACCGGTGCCCAGGATCGATTCTGCCAAGCGCATCGTTTTGGAGACGTGGATCGGCCTTCCATTCAGCGTTGCGCCCTGGCCGCGCTCCGCGGAGAACATCTCGTCGCGGGTCGGGTCGTAGAGAACGCCGACCTCAAGCTGCTCATCCTTTCGGGCCAGCCCGATCGAGATGCAGAACACCGGAAAGCCGTGCGCAAAGTTGGTCGTGCCATCGAGCGGATCGACATACCAGCGGTAGTCGGCGTCGGGAGCGCTGCGGGCGCCCTCTTCGCCGACAATGCCGTGTTCCGGCCAGCGCGAGCGCAAGCGCTCGACAATCATCTTCTCCGAAGCGCGGTCGGCCTCGGTCACCAGATCTACGTCGCCTTTGTACTCGATGGTGACGTGGCCGGCAAAGTAGCCCATGAGAAGCGCCCCGGCCTCTCGGGCAATCGCTTCCACCTCGGGCAGGTACTGTGTCATTCCGAACCACGTGCAGAGTTGCCGTTCTTGGCCAGGGCAGGGCCGTCTGGGCGCGGCTTGCGCGCAGCGTCCTCCGCGATGTAGGCAATCTCGTGTTTGAAGATGAACAGGTTGGGTGCTTCCTCGCGGGTCAGGCGCACCATGCGCCGGTCGTAATACTCGATCCAGCCGCGGACAATGTCGCCGTCCATCAATTTGATGCGGACGGGACGCTGCTTTTCGCCCAGCATCTTGAGATAAGCTGCTTCCTGGTGAGTGTCCTCAGGTGGCGGAGACTTTCCCTTATGTGAATTGGCGTCGCTACTGGATCCACGGAAGCCCATCGCTCGATTCTACACGGAGGCAGGCCCTTATCCGCCTGCAACCGGGCGCGCTCGGACAGGAAGTCGATCGACGAAGACACACCTCTTAACAATTTTCCCCTGGCCGAACGCTCATGGTTAACTTGCCCTGGTGCGATGACTAACTTACAGGGTGCATCATCGAGACCGGCGGGAGCATCTTATCCAGAAACGGGCCGCGGATTAAGAATGTGCCGCGCGTGTCACCACTTTGATTCCATCCTGGTGTTAGGAAGTTAAGCACGACTGCAAATCTCGAATCTTATGCATCTGCAATTTTCTTTAGCAGTATTAAAAACTCCGGTCGCCGCGCTGGTGTCTTGTGTCGGCTTCGGCCTCGTGGCTTATTTCAGTCGGCGCAATTTCAGCAGAATGGTGTTTGCGCTGTCCCGGAGCCGCGCGCAGTTGTTTTCCGTGGGAGCGGGCCTGACCCTGCTTGTGCTTATCTTTCAGATGCACCCCTGGAGCCGGACCCAGCCGGCAGACGTCAATGATGCAGACTTTATAGCAACCGCCGACCCATTTGCAGCAAGTACAACTGAGATACTTGACCACGTCCCCGCGGTCAGCACCTATCACAACGACAACGCCCGCACCGGCCAGTACATCAACGAAACCGTATTGACGCCCGCGAATGTGAATCCCGCGCGCTTCGGCAAGCTCTATTCCTATCCCCTGGATGGTTATGTTTACGCGCAGCCGCTCTACATGCCGCAGGTCGCGATTCCGGGAAACGGTGTTCACAACCTCGTAGTTGTAGCGACCCAGCACGACAGCGTTTATGCGTTCGATGCCGACTCCAGCTCTGCCACGCCGCTGTGGCGGGTCAACTTCCTCAATCCCGACGCCGGCATTACCAGCCTGACGCCCGCGGACGTAAATGCGAGTGACATCGTGCCGGAGATAGGAATCACCAGCACTCCGGTCATCGACGTAACCAGCAACACGATCTATGTAGTGGCGGCCACCAAGGAAAACGGGGCTTTTTATCACCGCCTGCACGCTCTGGATCTGGCTTCAGGTGCGGAGAAGTTCGGCGGACCGCAGCCTATCCAGGCAACCTATCCCGGCACCGCCCGCGAAGGCTCAGGTGGGGTCCTGGCTTTTGACTCCCGCTTCCAATTGCAAAGGGCCGCATTGCTGCTCGACCGAGGCAGGTTGTATGTGGCCTTTGCATCCTACGGTGATTTCGGCGCCTATCACGGCTGGGTCATTGCTTACGACCCGATCACGCTGAAGCAAGCCGGAAGTTGGGTTACCACTCCCAACGGCTACCAGGGAGGCATCTGGATGAGCGGCTGCGGAATCTCCGCGGATGCGGATGGCAATCTCTATCTCTCGGTGGCGAACGGTCCATTCGACGCTTTTGGTGAACAGCCCGGGGTGGACCTGAGCGATAGCGTCGTAAAGTTGAAGCCGGGGCCTGGCGGTCTAGCGCTGCTGGATTACTTCACTCCTTTCAATCAGGCAATCATGGCGCGAGATGATTTGGATCTGGGATCGGCCGGCGTCGTTCTGTTGCCTGATCAGCCCGGTCCTTATCCACACCTGGCAATTACCAGCGCCAAGAACGGTCACATCTACCTCCTCAACCGCGACGCTCTCGGGGGCTACCGGGCGGATGGAAACCGCAATCCCCAGGTGGTTCAGGAAATCTCCGGGCTCCGCGAGCAGCTGGGTACACCCGCATATTGGAATGGTTATGTCTATTTTGGATCGGGAGTCAGCTCCTTCAAAGATTCAATACGGGCATTCAGTATTCGTAATGGAAGGTTGACACGTCCCGCGGGTTCGCAAACCCAGCCCGTCTATTCCTTGACTCGCAACACCGTGAGCGTTTCCGCAAATGGCGACAAGAATGGAATCGTGTGGGCGGTACAAACCGACGCGTACTTACATCTCCAAACCAGCCGGCCCCGCAATCCTGCACGCGTATGACGCCAGGAACCTGGGACACGAGTTGTACAACTCCAATCAGCGATCGGTTCGCGACAACCCCGGTCCGGCGTCGAAGTTTACGGTCCCCACAATTGCGAATGGCAAAGTGTTCGTAGGGACGGCAAATCAATTGAGCGTTTATGGTCTGCTATCGCCAGAGGGTGCGGGCAACTAGCCTAGCCCGTGCCCAGCCTGCGCGGTCTCCTCGGAAAGTGCTTGTATGCGCCACAAAAACGTGACCGGTTGCACTCCGCGTGAGGCCCCAAGCTGTCATGATGATGGCACCTGAATCGGGACGGAGTTCTGTCATGACTGCCAGGCGTTTCACTTCGTACATAGCGCTGCTGCTGTTTGCCTGCTGGCTCGCACCGGCGCAGCTTGCATGGCCGCAAGAGTCCGCGGCGCGACCGGCGCCGCAGCGCAAAACCAGCACCCCTTACACCGGTGATCTCTCCATCTTCGATTCCCCGGGAAGAGACGAAAAGCTACACATCAATCGCGTGATGGATATTCTCTCGATCGCGCCCGGCAAGACAGTTGCCGACATCGGAGCTGGTTCAGGATGGTTCACGGTACGCGCTGCAAGACGGGTAACCGAGAATGGAGTCGTCTACGCAGTTGACATCAATGCCGATGCCATACGTCATATCGCTCATCGGGTCCAGCAGGAACATCTGCGCAATGTGAAGACCGTGCTCAGCAAAGCTGACGATCCAGGATTACCTGCCAACGCTGTCGATGCCGTGCTCTTGCTGAAGACCTACCACGAGGTGGCAAATCCGATCGCATTGTTGCGCAACCTGCGAACTTCGCTGCGACCCAACGCGCGCGTGGGCATCATCGATCGCACCGGAAACGGTGAAGACCACGGCGTACAAAAAGAAGTGGTGATCCGTGAAGCCGGGCGGGCCGGCTATCGTTTGCTCGAAGAGCATGATGACCTGGTGAAGGCAGACCAAATGGATTACTTCCTGGTGTTTCAGGCCAAGTAACGCTAGAGAAACTGCGGCATTACAAGGGGCAGACGAGGAAATTCCTCTAAGCGGGTACAACCTGGCCAGCCGCCAATCAGCCCAGGGCGGCGATTTGTGCGTCCAGGCCGGCCAGACTTCGGCGCAGCAACTCGGAATAACGCTCGCTGTCGCTCCGCTCCATTTGCTGAAGAATCAGCTTGCGCGAAAGCTCCAGGTCGGCTTTCTTCATCTGGAGTTGCATTTCTTCAGCAGAGTAGGAGCGGGTTTCGCTAAGGGAGGGTTCGGAATCAGACTCTTCTATTTGAGCTTCTACAGATTTACTTTCCCAACCACGTGCCATGCCTCAATTATAGCGCCGCGAGAACGGTCCCACGCGGTAAAAATTAGCGCGCCAGTCCTCAATGCATCACCTCACAACGCATGTGAGAGGCCGGTCGTCGTGATCTTCATCATCAGTTCACTGGTTACCAGTTCAATATGGCCCTTCCCGAATCGGACACAGCCTACTTGCCACAGGTCGGAGAAATGTTGACGGTTCCGGTCGGAAAGAGGAAGATCATAGTAACCATTGGCTGGTTACTCTCCAAAGGCTACGGTATGCGCATTTTGGTTGTAGAAGACGACGCTCCGCTCGCTAGTTTTCTCCGCAAAGGGCTGGAGGCGGAACATTACGCGGTGGATGTGGCGCCCGATGGAGAGCAGGCCCGGCAGATGGCGCTCGAAACCGAATACGATCTGCTCATCCTCGATCTGAATCTGCCCAAGCTCGATGGTATAGGCGTGCTCAGTGCTGTGCGTCCCAGGAAACCGTCGCTTCCGGTGCTGGTGCTCACGGCGCGCAGCCGGGTGGAAGATCGGGTGCAATCGCTCGACACCGGCGCCGACGATTGCCTCCTCAAGCCATTTTCCTTCACCGAACTTTCGGCACGGGTGCGGGCCCTGCTGCGCCGCGGACCGCAAACGGTTGAGACGGTGCTGCGGGTGGCGGACCTCGAACTCGATCGCGTGGAACGCAAGGTGGCACGTGGAGGCAGGCGCATTGAGCTTACTTCGAAAGAATTTTCTCTGCTCGAGTACCTTATGCGGAATGCGGGCCGCCGCATAACCCGGGCCATGATTGTGGAGCACGTGTGGAACCTGTCGTTCGATACCACCACCAACATCGTGGACGTTTATATCAACTATCTGCGCAAGAAGGTGGATGGTGAACACGCCCCCCATCTTATTCACACGGTCCGCGGTGTGGGATACGAGATAAGCTGCCACGCCGGGGCCCCGATATGAGCGCGCCTGCCGCAGCCTCCACCGCAGAGTTTGCCCCTGGGCACGATTTCGCGGCCACCCTGTTTCACGATTTGAGCCAGCCCTTAACTGCGCTGTATTGCTCGCTGGAACTCGCCTTGGCGCGCGATCAAACCGTCGAGGAATTTCGTGCCAGCGTGGAAGCCGCCCTGCACAACGCCGAACGGCTGCGCCAGCGGCTGCTCCTGCTGCGCGAATTGAGCGACGCTGACGACCCCGGCGATACTTCTACGCCGCTTCCCCTCGATCAGCTTCTCCAGCAACTGCGCGAGGACATGCTTCCCCTGTTCGAGTCCGCGGGCCAATCCTTTGAGCTGGCCTGCGAACCGGTGGAGGTGCCGGCCAACCAAGCCAAGCTGGGGCGTGGCTTCTTTTATCTGCTGGAGTTCCTGCTCCGCTGCGCTTTGCCAAGCCACCGTCTCAACATGCGCGCAGAGCGCAGGGACCACCAGCAGGTCGAGATCTGCATCGCGGGATGCGCTGCCCGCGCCGAGGCTGGGCCGTCCGCCGATTGCTCCGGACCGTATTGGGACGGTGAGCTGGAAATTGCCCGCCGGACCTTTCGCGCCCTGGGGGGTGACCTGGTATGGATGACACCCGCGGGCCTTCCCGGCGTCTGGATTGTGCGACTGCCCTGCCTTGGTTGAGGGACAGAAGGCTGTGCGACCCTGCTCAACTGGCGTATCTCGTCAATAGCCCCATAAATCTTCACTTCCCTAGAAACTTCTAATCCCCTCCTAATCCATTTCTAAGGTTGGCGGACTACAACCGTCTTCATGAGGACTGTAGCGCAGTCGTCAGCAATGAATCGCTGAGGAGGAAAACATGACCGCCGCTTCTGCTTTCGAGCACATCCGTGAACCCGCGGAAGAGATGTCAGAACAACTCCTGCTGGAGCAACTGCCGCAGGTGAAATACATCGCGCGCCGCATCCACGAGCGGCTGCCGCAGCACGTTCCTTTCGACGATCTTCTACAATGCAGGCATCGTGGGCCTGATCGACGCCATGCACAAGTTCAATCCCGACAAGAAGGTGCGCTTTGCCTCCTATGCGAAGTTCCGTATCCGGGGGGCCATTCTGGACAGTCTGCGGGACCTGGACTGGAGTCCGCGCGATCTCCGCCGTAAGGCCCGTCGTCTGGAAACTGCGATCCAGAAGTTGCAGACCGAACTGGGCCGCTCCGCCACCGAGCCCGAGTTGGCGCAGGCCATGGGTATGACCCTGAGAGAATTCCAGCATCTGCTGAGCGAAATTCGCGGCCTCGAGGTGGGCAGCCTGCAGATCGTATCCCCGGAAGATGGGCGGGAAACCGATCTTGGGCAAAACCTTCCCGGGCCGGCTAACCTGGATCCCCTGTTTCTTTGCATGCAGGGAGAGCGCCGGCAGATGCTGGCCGATGCGATTGCCGAATTGCCGCCGCGCCAGCAGCAAGTGCTGTCCCTGTATTACAACGAAGAGCTCACCATGAAAGAAGTGGGGGCCGTTCTGGGCGTAGGCGAGTCGCGCGTCTCGCAGATTCATTCCCTGGCGGTGGTGCAGCTGCGGGCCAGCCTGGAGAGCGCCCAGCACAGTTGCACCGCTACTCTCCCCGCGCCCGTTCACGCAGCTACCCCGCAGTAGGGAATATGGAAAAACTCCTGGGCCGGGAATCTATGGATACGGCTGGCGACCGGCGGGCGAAAAAAATACCGCAGAAAGATTAAAGCTTTCTTATCTATTGCCGATCACTCAATGGCAGGAAGACCTGGCGCGAGGAACTGGGATGACAATTGACTTTAAGAGACTGCTGAAAGAGTGCCAAAAGCGGATCTCTGGGGGGCTGAACTTGGCCCCGGCAAACCCAAGAACTACGCTTGCCGGCGGCCCTGGTTCGCCGGCTCAAGATGACCAAAGCAAAGAGCTTAACGGCGCACCCTTGGACAGGGCCAGGGCGGGCTCTGAAGATGCTTCTCTCCAGCATCCGCAATGGGACCGGTTTTTCGCCAGCCTGTTAAATCCGCAAGCCATGCCGGAGTTGGACCGCAGCACCGGCGCCACTGCCGGGAGTGGGGCCCGGGACGTGCAGGGCGGATCATTGGCCGATGTGTGACCCATCTGTTCACCGGTAGCGTGGTGGTTCAGACCCTGAAGGCACACCTGGACAAGCTTCCAGAAATCCGGCAGCAGAAGGTGGATTTACTGAAACAAGCCATAGCGGAGGGAAGATACCAGACGCACCCGCAACAGATCGCCAATGCGATGCTTGCCGATGAAGGACTCGATCTCGGCTGAAGAGGCCGTAGTAGGAAGCGGGCCGCAAACTCAGCCTCGATGATCTGACCAACAAATCAGGAATGATGTTTCCCCCTCTGCGCAGTGCTACGCTATTTCCACATGACTGCGGATGAGGTCAAACAACTGCTGCAACTGCAGCCGCTGGCAATTGAGGGCGGCTTCTTCCGTGAAACCTATCGCTCTCGCTGCCACGTCGCGGCGGAATATTTGCCTGCCGGCATTCGTGGTCCCCGCTCCATCGGCACGGCGATCTACTACATGATTACGCCGGAAACGTTCTCGCCTCTGCATCGGCTGCCCGGCGCGGAGATATTCCACTTCTACCTTGGCGATGCCGCGATCATGCTGCAATTGCTGCCCGACGGAAGTTCGCAGACGATGACCATGGGAAGCGACCTGCCCGCGGACAGCAGCCGCAAGTGGTGGTCCGTGGCGGAGTGTGGCAGGGATGCAAGCTCGTACCTGGCGGCCAGTTCGCGCTGCATGGGGACCACGATGTCGCCCGGCTTCGATTACGCGGACTATGAGAATGGCGATCGCGAGCAACTGATTGCGCAGTATCCGAACGCGGCAGAGGACATCAGGCAGTACACGCGCTAAAAACAAAGCGGCCGCCAACCCAATTGCGTGCCATTACAACGTGTAATACATATGCAGTTTGTATTACAATGGGCTTGTGAAGGCAAACGTACAGGCGCGGCTGGACCGCGAAGCCCAGGCGGCTTTAGAGAGCTTGGTGCGGCGTCTCGACTGGAGCCCATCGCGCGTGGTGCGCGAGGGGCTGCGTCTGCTCGCGGCCTGTTATGGCACAACTTCGAGCAGGAAGGTAGTCGGCGTTGGGCGCTTCGCCTCGGACGTTTCTGACCTCGGCTCCAATAAACAGCACTTGAAAGGATTCGGGCGATGAAGCCGGTGCTCCTCGACACTGGAGTGGTCGTTGCTCTGTTGGACCGAAGCGAGAGACATCACCCCCAGTGCGCCGACGTTGTGACCAGGTTGGGAAGACCGTTGGTGACCTGCGAGGCGGTGATTGCGGAGAGCTGTTATTTGCTGCGCAATCTTTCCGGGGCGGCTGAGGCCGTGCTGGAGAACGTCGCGCGGGGCGTCTTCCTGATTCCATTTCAACTTTCGCGCGCCGCCACTCCGGTTCGAAAAATCATGCGAAAGTATTCAGATCAGCCAGCGGACTTCGCAGATGCCTGCCTGGTCCATCTGGCGGACGAACTGAATACGGGAGAAATTCTCACTCTCGACCGCGACTTCGCCCACTACCGCTGGCGTAAGACTCGGGGTTTTCAACTCTTGATCGACCTAACTCCTATCTAGCCGCACTGCCCTGTCCCGTGGCATGCGCGGGTCTTCGACGAGCAGTTCCCCGGCTCGGCCAGTTCACCGTCGGGCCCAATGCAGGTCTGGGTGTGCATGCACCAGAACAGACCGTCGTTGGTCGGAGGCACCGTAGCATCGTGCTCCACCTCGATGAATTGCCCCTTCCAGCGCAGCGCCGGACAAAGGTCTTCGCGTTTCGTATCGAAGCGATCAGCGTCAAGATTCATCATCATGCGGCACCTCCCGAGCTCTGGCCCGCCGCGCTTAGGATGGCGCGCTTTACCGCGGCCTTGGCCAGCGTGATTTTGTACTTGTTGTGGCTGAGCGGTTTGGCTTGCGCGACCGCGGCGTTCGCGGCAGCCATCGCGGTCCCGGAAGAAATGCTCTTCCCCACCAGCGCTTGCGCCGCTTCGGGCGAGATCCACGGGATGGGCGCAACGTGTCCGAGCACGACGCGCGCGCTCTTGACGGTGCTGCCATCCATCTCGAGCGCAACACTCGCCTGCGCCAGCGGCCAGTCGAATGCCGCCCGTTGACGCACTTCGTAGCTGGCGGCTTTCAGGCTCTGCGAAGGCGGAGGCACCACCAACTCAATCACCATCTCGCCGGGCTTCAGGTCGTGCTCGAGTTCATTCTCCGACTTCGGAATCACGAAAAACTTTTCCAGCGGCAACTCGCGCACGCCGCTGCCCGCGGCCTTCGCCGAGTAAAGACGGATCTTCGCGCCCAAGGCAATGAGCACCGGCGCGAGCGTTGACGGGCTGACGAAGTACGCCGGCCCTCCGTTGCCAAGTATTGCGGCATAGCGATTGTCTCCGGCGAGCACCATGGAATTGCCGTCCGCCGTTTTCGCCATCAGTCCCAAGCCATTGCGAAAGTACCAGCAGCGCGGACGCTGACACATGTTGCCGCCCAGGGTTGCGAGGTTGCGAATCTGCGGGCTGGCGGCCTCGTTCGCCGCGTCCGCAAGAACGGGATAATAACGCTGCACGTTCGCATCTTCCGCGAACTCGGCGATGGTGGTGAGCGCGCCGATGCGCAGCCCGTTGCCCGGTTGATAGCTGATGCCGCGCAACTGGTCGATCTGCTTGATGTTCACCAGGCGCTGGGGTGCCACCACGTCATCCTTCATCAGCGCCAGCAGATCGGTGCCGCCGGCGAGAATCGAGCCGTGCTCGCCCAGCAGGGTGGCAACCTGTTCCTTGTTCGTCGGGCTGACGTATTCAAACGCTCGCATGGGCGCCTCCGTTCTCCAGCGCTTCCAGCACGCGGGCCGGGGTGAGCGGCAGAAACGGCACGCGCACGCCGATTGCATTGGCCACTGCGTTGGAGATGGCCGCACCGGGCGAGACCACCGGCGGTTCGGCCAATCCGATGACGCCGCGTTCGTCGTAACCTTTGCCGGTCATCATGTGTACCTTCATTTCGCCAATGTCGGCGATGCCCGCCAGGCGATAGAACTCCATGTTCGGGTTCAACATTCGCCCGGTCACGGGGTCGAGAATCTTCTCCTCGTAGAGCGCATAGCTGATGCCCATGATGAGTGCGCCCAGCACCTGGCTCTCGGCGGTCTTCACGTCCACCACCAGGCCGCAATCCTGCACCGCCACCATCTTGTTCACGCGCACAATGCCGGTTTCGGTGTCCACGGAGACATCGGCCATCTGCACGCCGCCGACACCGCTGTTGGTCAAGTCCGGCGGCTTCGACTTGTCGGGATTCTTGCCGCGAATCGTCATCGGCATGGCGCCAATCTTCGCGCACGCTTCCTTCCACGAGAGGCTGCGGCTGGGGTCGCTCTTCACCCGCACCATTCCATTCGCGGCCTCCAGTTCTTCTGGCTGCGCCTTCAATGCAGCCGCCACCTTGGCGAAGAGCTGATCGCGCGCATCCACGGCAGCGCGCCGTGTAGACGACGTCACCCCGCCCGACGGTCGTGCTGCCGCCGCTGGCGCCCGACACGGGATACCGGCTGTCCCCGATCAGCAGCTTGATGTGGTCGAGCGGAATGCCGAGCGTGTCAGCCGCGACGATCATGATGATAGTGCGGCACCCGGTGCCCAGGTCCTGGGTCGCCATCTTGATTTCCACCGATCCATCAGGATGAATGGTGAGATCGCAATCGCTATTGTGTCCGCGTCCGCCCCAGGTGTGCAGCGACAGTCCCAGCCCACGCTTGATCGGCCCAGCGGTCTTGATCGCCGCGCGGATGCCAAATCTTTTTCCAGTCCATCAATTCGGCCGCAATCGGAAGTTCATCGCGATAGATCTTTTCGCGTGCGCCCGTCAGATCCAGATTGCGGGTTATCGAAGTCCACCGGATCCATGTTCATCCTGGCCGCCAGGTCCTCCAGCGCACCCATGGTGACGACCGCCGCCTGCGGATGGTTGGGCGCTCGCCACGCGCGGGCGCTTCCCTGGTTGGTGGCGATGGCGATGTTCTGCTTGCGCTGGTTGGGAATTTCGAAGATGTACGGAAGTGGAGGCGTGCCACCGCCGCCAACTCCGCCCGTTCCCCAGGATCGCGATTCCCATGCCACCAGTTTGCCGTCTTTGTCGGCGGCAATCTTGACGCGCCCGAAGCCCGACGGACGCATGCCCGCGACTTCCTGCTCCGCATCGCGCTCCAGCATGATCTTCACCGGCTTGCCGCCGGCAGCTTTCGAGAGTTGCGCCGTGGCGATGCCCCAACGATCAGGGCTGAACTTGCTGCCGAATCCGCCGCCGATGTACTGCTGCAGCACTTGAATATTTCCCGCCGGAATCCCGAGCGGCTCCGAGACTTGGGGAGCAATGCCGGAAAGGTTCTGCGTGGAAACGTGCACCACAAGGTCCTTGTCGGTGGGCCATTCCGATGCCATGCCGTGGGTTTCAAGGCAGCAGTGCGTGATGCAGAAAGCGCCGTAGAGTCCCTCAGAAACCGCGGCGGCGGCGGCAAAGGCCTGGTCTGGTTCGCCCTGGGTCTGCACTGCGGTCTCCTTGTACGGCGAGCGCGACGTGACCGCGGGCAAATACTTGGCGGCGCGCAGGGCCTCGATTACCTTGGCATCGGTGCCTTCCTCCTGGATTCCTTCAGGTATTTCTCGCTGGGATGGAAGCTGATTCCCTTCTTGGCGATGGCCGCAATCACCTCATCGTCCGCGACCTGGTTGTCCTGCATGTCATCAAAGTCGTCGCGGCTGATTGGTCCGCTATCGACAGCGATGTTCTTGGGCGGCTCGGCGTCGGAGACAAAATGCGGCAGCACTTCGTACTGCACTTTGATGGCGCGGATTGCATCCTCAGCGGTTGATTCGTCCACCGCAGCAACTGCCACCACTTCATCGCCGGCCCAAAAAATTTCCGTTCCCGGCTGTTGCAATACTTTGACGGCTTTCACACCAGCCATCTTCTCGGCCGCGCTGCTGTCAATGCTGGTGATGCGCGCGTGCGCGTGCGGGCAGCGAAGAATCTTTCCCGCCAGCAAGCCCTTGGGATTGTAGTCGTAAGTGTATTTCGCGCGGCCGGAGGCTTTCACGGGACCGTCAACTCGCGAAATGCGTTTACCTAGCAGCGGACGGGTCGCTGGATCGGGCCACTTGTACTCGCTCATGACGCTCTCCCTTCCGGCTTGGCCAAAGCGACGGCGCGAATTCCGTTGTAGGTCCCACAACGGCAGTAATTGCCGCTGAGTCCGCGGCGGATGTCGTCCGGCTTGGGATTGGGGTGCTGCTCCAGGAAATGCGTTGTGGCAACGATGAATCCCGGAGTGCAGAAGCCGCACTGCTGGGCATCGTGCGCGACGAAGGCCTGCATGACCGGAGTCAGCGCATCACCTTCAGCCAAACCTTCGATGGTGGTGATGTTTTTCCCTTGCGCATCGATGGCCAGCACGGCACAGGCATAGACGGTCTTGCCATCCATCAACACTGTGCAGGCCCCGCAGACACCGCGGTCACACACCCGCTTTGCCCCGGTCAAATCGAAGTTGTCGCGCAGCGCATCCAGCAGGGTCACGCGCGGCTCCAACTGCGCGCTCAACTTCTTGCCGTTGACGGTCAGCACGACCGGGGCCTTCCCGGGTCCGTGGACAGCCACTTCCTCGCCCGCGGCTTCGACCACGTTCGAACCGAGCACAAGCGGAAGGGCAACGCCGACGCCGGAAATCTTCATGAAATCGCGGCGCGAAACGCCTGAGTTTGTTTCGGGCTTACCGGTAGGATCGTCTTTCATTGTGCCTCCATCGCAGCGGTTGTTCACGACGCCGAACAGGTCGGTTTGCCCGCAGTTTGCGAGTATAACTCCGGAATAGACGCTGGAGCAGCGCCGACGGTAGGGGATTTTTCCCCGGAAATGGAGGCCGGTTGGGTGGTGCGGGCCTTCACACCCGCGTTAACCCAGCCCCAAAAGAAAATCGGCGACTCCAGAGGGGCCGCCGGCAATTGGATCATCAATGAGGGTGAAATTACTTCTTCAGGGTGCGAATATAGGAGACCAACTCTTTGACCTGCGCATCGGACAGGGTGCCTTTGAAGCCCTTCATTTTCCCCTTGCCATTTTCGATGGTAGCGGTCAGCTGCGCATCGGACATTGCCTGAACGTCAGACTCGCCCAGAGGTTTCATCCCCATGGACTTTGCCATGCCCGCGCTGGGTACGCCGCCGGGGCCATGGCATCCCTGGCATTTCGACTTGTAAAGGTCCGCTCCCGACTCTGCCGCAGCCATCGGAGGCAGGGCCAAAGCGAGCACAAAGCTGAACAACGCAACAAGTTGCAGGACTCTCTTCATCGTTTTTTCCTCTCTTCACCTGGATCCCATTGGGATTATCTAGGACGCCAATACCACTAAAGGCGCGAAAAATACTGTACTCCTCTACCAACCCAATTTGCCACTCAACGTCTCCATAACTGGGTGAAAAACACTTTCGGCGGGTGATATGCCGCAAACTGGCGGTCCGGGAAAATGCTGCCCTCTTTGTCCGCATCCGGAGCTATTTATCTGTTTCTAAACCACTTAAATGAGTTATCGCCAAGGCCTTCGGGTTTGGCATAGCGTGTGCCTTTAGCACTTGGAGACGACTTTGCAAGAGAGGCCTCCATGGAACCGACGTTGGCAGTGATTGGCCTGAACTTCCGAACGTCCCCGGTAGCCGTTCGCGAGCGTTTCTGGATCAGCGAAGCGCGCCGCTACGACGCCCTTCATCAATTGGTGCGCTCGGAAGGTGTCGAAGAGGTACTCGTCGTAACTACCTGCAATCGCACAGAGTTCGTTCTGTGGGCTAGGGACGTTCCCACCGCCGCCAATTCCGTGTTACGGTTCCTGACCCAGGAATATCAAATCAAGTTATGTGAGTGGTCGCACTTCTATCGCCTCATGGATGACGTGGCGCTCACCCATATCTTCCGTGTGGCTTCGGGCCTGGATTCCATGGTGCTGGGCACCCCAGACAGTACCGGGCACGTGAAACAAGCCTGGACGCTGGCGCAGGAGGCAGGTACGACCGGACGATTCCTCGACGCGGTCATGCAGAAGGCGCTCACCGTCTCCAAGCGGGCCCGCACCGAAACTGCGATTGGCTCATCGGGAGTTTCAGTACCCTACGCCACCGTGGAGCTTTCAAGGAGCGTCCTCGGAGACCTTGCGAGTCGTGAAGTATTGCTGATTGGCGCTGGCAGAATGGGCGAACTCGCCGCACACTACCTGACCAAAGCCGGCGCCAGCCATGTGAAGGTAACGAACCGCACTTTCGCCCGCGCCGAGCAGTTGGCGCAAAGGATGGGCGCTACGCCGGTTTCCTTCGACGATCGCATGCAGCATCTGAAGACGGCTGACATTGTTGTGAGCTCAACCGCTTCCCCGCACTGCATCCTTAGCCGCCTGGAAGCCGAGGAGATTGCCCGGCAACGGAGTTATGCCCCGATGGTCATGATTGACATCGCGGTTCCACGCGACATTGATCCCGGCGTGCGCCAAGTGAAGGGCATTCATCTTTTCGATCTGGACGACCTCGAACACGTGGTGAAACCCAACGCGGTGGGGCGGCAAGCCGCCGCCGAAGCTGCGGAAAAGATTGTGCAGGCGGAAGTGCAGGGCTTTCGCCGTAAACTGCTGGCGGAACGAGTGGTCCCGACCATCGTCGCCGTGCGGCAACGTCTCGATGAACTTTGCCAGCAGGAACTGGAAACCCTTCGCCAGGAATATGGGCCCTTCACCGAAGACCAGGAGCATGCCCTCACAGCGCTTACAATACATATCACGCAACGAATTGCCAGTTCCCTGGCCCGTGAACTGAAGGAACTTCCCGAGAGGAAGGAACAGGACGTGCTGACCGCAGCGGTGGGCCGCCTGTTTCACCTTGAACAGCCGTCACCGGTGGCCGCCAGCGCCAAGGACGAGCAGTTGGCAATTAGCAATTAGCAATTAGCAACTAGCGATTAGCGACTGCTGACTAGAGGCATTTCGAGAAATCGGTTTTGAAAGGGCACTGCTTCAGCCGTGCCACAACGAACCCCCTTAAACTGGACTTTAGCCCCTGCGGTGACTTAACTCGAACTGGTCCGAGATTGATGAGATGAATTGTTGCAAAACGATTTCCTGAAGGGGACGATGACTGTCCACACGGAATACTAGTTGCTAGTTGCTGTTTGCTAGTTGCTATTTGCTAATTGCTACAAGGAGTGCATCGCAAATGTCTCAAGCTGTACAAAACGACAACCGCAAGAACAACCTGGCTTTCAGCAACGTGCAAGCTTACACGCTGGCGGTGATCACGCTGGCCATCGGAATTGCGGTAGGCTACTTCGCCCGCGGATCCGCGCCGGTTTCAACTGCTGGCCCAAGCCCGCAAACTGCTTCGGTTCCCGCCGGAATGGGCAACGCGCCTATTGGCTCGGCGCAGTTGCCGGGCATCGGAAGCGCGCAACAGCAGCAGGCCGCATCGCCGGAAATGTTGGCCAAGGCAGCCGAGCCGCTATTGGCCCAACTCAAGACCAACCCGAAGGACTTTGACACCGTCGTAAAGCTGGGGAATCTGTATTACGATGGCCAGGCTTATCCGCAAGCCATCGAGTACTACGAAAAAGCTCTCGCCCTTCAACCTGAGAACGCCGATGTTCGCACTGACCTCGGCACCGCCTACTGGTACACCGGCAACGCCGACAAGGCCATCGCAAGCTTCGAAAAAGTGCTGGCCATCCGGCCCAACAACGCGCCTACGCTATTCAACCTCGGGATCGTCAGATGGCAGGGGAAGAAAGACCCCAAAGGCGCAATCGTGGCCTGGGAAAAGCTGTTGCAGACCAACCCTGATTATCCCCAGAAGGACCAGGTGCAGATGTTGATTGAGCGCGCCAAGATGCACGGAGCCAGCGGAAGCAAAGGGTAGGTAGCAACAATCAGCAATCGGCAATTAGCAACCGGCAACCAGAAGCCCTCTCATAAAATCGTTTCGGAAGTTTGTACTTTACGCAATCTGACTCGCGGCGAGTGGTGGTGGATTGGCGGCGAGTCGCGGGAAAAGCCGACCCCACCTCGGCCAACCCTCAACTGGTTTCTTCTTCGTTAGCGACTTCTTGAACCGCACCCCGCCACTTACCAGACAGCTTGAGCATGTCTGGCTTCGGGTTGGGAGCGTCCTTCTTCCTTGGCGATTGTTTGGACATAGTTAGCAAAATCAAAGCTTAGGTGGAATCTTGGCAATTTCCGCGTCAAAGGCGGCGAGGGAGTCCTTCATCGAGAGGCCTTTTTTATGGCATCGTTCGAAGAAGTCCATGGCATCAATGTTGGCGCTCTTTGCTAATTCGACCTTTTCACCAAAGGCCTCTATGTCAAAGGGGTCGGCTACGTCGTCCTTCGCCTCCAACTTATCAAAGATGTTGAACAAAAAGTATCCCCGTGGAACTTCGCTCATAAAACTCCTCCAGTCCTCTCCTTGGTCATTTCGCCTAGAATTGTACACTCCGATTCGTCATTGACTCCTTGTACATCAGGCGCTTGCCCTCTGTCAGCACTTTTGGCGACATGGTTGTGTTCTTATGTATCAGGGCATGGCTTGACCGGCGGCTGAAAAACTCGACTCCGTCCGCCTTTGAAGGGGCGCAGCTTCAGGTGCGCCGTTGTAGACCCTCTTATTCTTGTCATTCCGAGGGGCTTCAGCCCCGACGAATCTGCTGTTTCTTCCTATTGCTCTAACTTTTTCATCAGCCTGGATGGCTCAGGGCTTTCCTGCTCGACGTTCAATCGCAAGCAGAACGCCCCCATCGAATATACTCGTCGAAAACGGGGGACGAGTGACTGCTGCTGGTTTGAAATCCAAACATATTCGCAAGGAACCTGAGAAGCGCACTGCGCCTCAGGCGGCAACGGGCCGCTTCGCTTGGCCCTGGTTCACTCGGGCGAAGAAGCGACCCCTGGTTCTCGGCCTTGTCCTGGTCATCGCCGCCGTCGTTCTCTACTACCCGGCGATTCATCACCCCTTCGTCAATTACGACGACGACGCCTATGTTACTGACAACGTCCACGTTCAAGCGGGGCTCACCTGGGATACGGTCGCGTGGGCTTTCACCACCTACTACGCGGCCAACTGGCATCCGGTGACCTGGCTTTCCCACGCTTTGGATTGCCAGTTTTTTCAACTCGACCCTGCCGGCCACCACGCCACCAATGTTCTGCTGCATGCCCTGAATGCAGGGCTGCTTGTTTTGGATCCTGTTGCAGGCCACCGGCTTCGCGGGCCGCAGCTTGATGGTGGCTGCGCTTTTCGCTCTGCATCCCATCAACGTCGAATCCGTAGTCTGGATTGCCGAGCGCAAAAACCTGCTCAGCATGTTGTTTTTCCTGCTGGCGCTGGGGGCGTACCGATGGTATGCACGCCAGCCGCGAGTCGGGCGCTACGTCGTCGTCGCATTCTTGTTCGCGCTGGGGCTCATGGCCAAGCCGCAGGTCATTACGTTGCCCTTTGTGCTGCTGCTTTGGGATTATTGGCCATTGCGGCGAATGTTTGCAGACGGCGCGCCCCCTTCAACAGCGAACAGCGCTTGTCTTCCCCGCCAGAAGTTTTTCCCAACTGCTATTGGAAAAGCTCCCGCTAATCGCGCTGTCCGCAATCAGCGCCGTGATCACCATGAAAGCGCAATGGCTGGGCGGCGGCTTCAATCCGGAGGTCTCGCTTTCGGCGAGGCTGGCGAACGCAGTTGTTTCCTACGCCCGCTACCTGGCCAAAGCGTTTTGGCCGGTCCGTCTTGTGCCTATGTATCCCCTACCCACGAATTCGCTGCCGAAATGGGGGGTCCTCTCGGCGTTACTCTTCCTACTTGCTGTCACTGGACTGGTCATGGCAGCTCGGCGCCGCCGTTATCTCCTGGTGGGGTGGTTGTGGTTCCTGGGCACCTTGATACCCATGATCGGCCTGATACAGGTGGGCAAGCAAGCGATGGCCGACCGTTACGCGTATCTGCCCTTCATCGGTTTGTTCATCATGCTCTGCTGGACGGTTGGCGAGTGGGCCGAGCAACGGCACATTTCCAACGCCTGGATTGCCGGCCCCAGCCTAACTGCGTTACTGGCGCTGACCTTGGTTGCTCATCGCCAGATCGACTACTGGAAGGACAACGTGACGTTATGGTCGCGCACCTTGCAGGTCACCAGCGGCAATTACGAAGCTGAGGAAGATTTGGGAGAGGCGCTGCAGTCCAGGGGAGAACAGCAGAAAGCCATGACTCATTTCTACAAGGCCGTGGCCATCAGGCCTTCCTTTGCTATCAGCCACATGAACATCGGTTTTTACCAGCAGCAGCACGGCCAATTGCGGGAGGCGATCGAGCAATACCAGATCCTGATCAGCGCCACCCAGTCGCTTCCACAGCAGAATTCGCGAATCAGATCTGCGGCATTCGCTAATATGGGACATGCCTATCTTGACTTGGGAGATCTCGCCCAGGCCCAGGAAAGCTTACAAGCGGCAGTGGCCCTCAATCCCCAGAACCTCGCCGTCTGGCTTGACCTGGGATTGGCCAGGCAAAAATCCGGAAACACTGCTGGAGCCGTCCAGGCATATTCCGAAGGTATGAAGATCCAGCCTACGGATGTCGGTTATCTGCTGCTGGCTCGCGCCTTGGAGCAGAGCGGCCGTGGGGACGAAGCTGCCACCGCTACGCAGCGAGCCCGGGTGCTGTCAACAAATTTCGCCGAGGCCCAGCGCCTCGCAGACAAGCTTTTGGCAAAGTAGGGGTACAGGATGAACATGAACCTCAAATTAGACCCTCAGCGCCGCGGGGAGCTGGCGCCGATTCAATGACGCGCTCTGTCCGCCGCATCGCCGCGCTTGTTCTCTACAACCTGGGACGACGCTGGTCCTGGTCCTGGCGCTCGAGGGCATGGCCAGCATCTACTATGCCTTTCACGAGGCCTTCCTTTCCCCGCCGGTGGCTGAGCGTTTTCACACCGCCTACGATCGCGATCTCGGATGGGTCAATCTCCCCAATGTCTATCTTCCCAACATGTACGGTCCGGGAAAATACCTGAGGACGAATTCCCAGCGGTTCCGCAACAATGCCGCTTTCACGCCGCGGGTGCCGCCCGGCAAGACGCGCATCGTCTGCTCGGGTGATTCCTTTACCCTCGGCTTCGGGGTGGACAACGATCACACCTGGCCGCAACTTCTCGCCACCCACGCCCCCAACCTCGAGACCGTCAATATGGGCCAGGGAGGATACGGCGCGGACCAGGCTTACCTCTGGTACAAACGTGATGGCATGGCGCTGGACCACGACATCCAGATTTTCGCCTTCATCGCGCCCGATTTCTACCGAATGCAGCACACCGCCTTCAACGGATATGGCAAGCCGAAGCTCGTGCTCGCAAACGATCGCCTGATCACCACCAACGTACCCGTTCCGCGTGCCATGGTAGTTTGGTCGCCAAGGTTAGCGCGCGCGGCAAACGCTCTGTCCAACCTGAGTATCACGCGCCTCCTCCGCCGGGTATTCCGGCTCGACACTGCCCCCGCTGTGACCCAGACGCAGCTGCAACGCGACGAGCAAACGACGCTGGTCTTGTCGCACATGCTCGACGATCTCCTGGCCACGAACCAGGCCAAGGCCAGCTTGCTCGTCTTGGCCTATCTCCCCATACGCGAGGAGTACGGCGCGGACTTGGGGGCCTCCTGGCGCCAGTTCCTGGCCGAGTACGCGCGCGAACACGGCATTCTGTACCTTGACTTCGCCGACGACTTCCACCGGCTTCCGCCCGAGGATATAGACCGATTCTTCATCGCTAGAGGAGCGATCCATTTACCCGGGGCCGCCGGTCACTACACTGAGGCAGGCAACGCTTTCATCGCCGATCTGTTCTATCGACGGCTACTCGCCAACCCTGAAACCGCGGCCAAGTTGCACCCCCAGTCAGTCGGCGCCGCGCCTTAGACTAGTGCGATTCCAGAATTACTGGCATGGGCAGAGCGGCGGTTTGCCGCCGCCTTCCCCGCGAACAAAATAACCCTAGAGTTCTCCCCCGACGCCGGCCTGGACGGCCGGGGAACTCATTGCGGCGTGATCTGCCAGACTACGCCGCAACTTCCGACACAATTTGCTGGATTTCCGGTGCCGCCACCCGACGCCGTGCCGTAGAGATTACCGGCGGCGTCGAAGACCACATTGCTACGTATAGATCCCCCATCGAGACCGCTGCTGAAGTCGTGCAGCGCAGTATAAGTCCAACCCCCGCTGCCGTGGGTCAACTTGAAAGCGGAGCCGAAGTGATAGACTCCATCGCCCGCCGTCGTGCCGTAGAGGTTGCCAGCCCTGTCCCTAAAGAGGTTGGCTACGGGGCCCTTGGCAAGCCCACCGCCTGACCCGATAAAGCTATAAAGCACGGTATAGGTCCAACTGCCGCCGGAAGGCGTCAGCTCGAAAGCCGTGCCGCCGCCGCCCGAACCTCCGTATTGCGTGGCGCCATAAAGATTGCCGGATTGGTCAAAAATGAGGCCGGCATAAGGATTCGCTCCGTCTTGTTGGCGTCGAAAACTGTAGAGCGTCCTCTTTGTCCAACCGGAGCCTGCCGGACTAAGTTCGTAGATTGTGCCGTAGCCGAAGGCCCCGCCAGCCGAGGTCGTACCGTAGAGGTTGCCGGCTTGGTCGAAAGTTACACCCGCCCAGGGAGATGCCCCGTCTGCGCCTCCGGTAAAGGTGTAAATGACGCTCTCGGTCCAGCCGCTACCCGCGGGTGTCAGCTTGTAGACTACGCCGCAGCCTGCCGAACAACTTCCACCGCCCCCGCCGAAGGTCGTGCCGTAGAGATTACCGGCCTGGTCGAACACCAGAGTAGCGCCGTAGGGATTCGATCCATCACTGCCTCCACTGAACTTATACAGCGGGGTTTCAATCCACGGGCAGTATGAGGTGTGGCAGAAGGTACCCGGATTCTGCAGGCTGAAGACCGTACCGCAGCCGGTATGGCCGTAGGCCAGGCATGGTCCAATTCCCCCAAAGCCCGTCGTACCGTAGAGCTTGCCGTCGCGGCCGATGACTAACGTGGAGTAGGGAATAACTCCCTTACTGGTGATTGTAAACACGTAAAGCGGGGTCAATGCCCAGCCCGTGGGTTTGTGCGATAGCTTGTAGGCTGTGCCCGTACCGGCGTCGCCCTCAAAGGTCGTGCCATACAGATTTCCTGCTGCGTCGACGGTAAGGCCGAAGGTCGGCTCCGCTCCATCCGTACCGCCAATGAAGTTGTGAATCACCTGGAAAGTCTGGGCCTGCACCGCTTCGCTTGCACCGAGCAACAGCACAAACATGATTGCTAACGCCAGTCCGGCTGCCGCCGCGCGCAAGCTGGTCCCGAAAATCCCAGTCCGATGCTGTCCCGGGCTCGCCATACTCATTACCAATTCTCCATTTCCAAGGTCTGAAATTGTTTGCCAAAAGCCGCCCCAAGGTGCCCTCTCAGTTGGCGATGGCAAGTCGA
Organism: uncultured Acidobacteriaceae bacterium; assembly: GCA_963736385.1. Lineage (GTDB taxonomy): Bacteria > Acidobacteriota > Terriglobia > Terriglobales > Acidobacteriaceae > Bog-257. Next base: position 192,579 of record CAVTOE010000011.1, read on the forward strand.
TCTGTGGGCCACCAGAGCGACCCGATTGTGCACTCCTTGCCTAGTGTAAAGCAAGCGCGTTGCTGGCCAAGCGGGCTGCATCCAGCCATAGCCCCCGCCCTTCCCGGACCCAGCCACCATTAATCTGCACTCTGCGTTCTTTTGAACACATTGATAAACAATCGCGATCGTGGCCAATAATTCCTGGCAGCATCGTCCCAAACGTAGTCCGTCGGGTCGTTCATGTCCACCGTCCCAACCTTTTCGTACTGACCGCGCAAATACGCGTCGGCCCAGGAAAACATCAGCGTTTCCGAACCCGGCAGCCTGCCTACCGACATCGGCACATTGACCAACACCACAAACTCGGGCCGAGCGGCTTCAATCTCGGCGATCATTTCCTTCTGCATCTCCAGAGCGTGACTCTGCGGTTCCATCAGGCTGTAGGTGTAGATGTAACCCGTCGCCGAGTGCCGGTCCGCGTAAAAATAGATTTCCGGCTCAGAACCCAAAACCGCGATGCGCTCCACGGGAGAAGTGTGGTTCTTCAGGTACTCGCCCACCTTCACCGCTTCCGCAAACGGATTTCCGGCGTACACCGTCTGGCAGGCCGTCACTGGGTCCATCGCAAAGAGATACTCCCGCTGCACAAATATGGAGTCTGCAAAGGCCACCAGAAAGACGAGCACCGGCAGGAATGACCATACTCTGCGCCGGCCCTCGAGAAGAACACTCTGCCGCGCCGCACTCACGGCAACCCCCGTCAGCAGCGCGACCGCGGGCAGCATGAGGATGAAGTAGTGCTGACGGAAATAGAAACCCGGGCAAACCGCCACGCCGGAAAAGAAAAAAAACCCTGCCACAAACCAGCCCTGAGCACGAGCGTTGCGATTCCACAGCAGCGCGCTGAGACCCACGCCGGCAATGGCCCAAATCCAGAACGCCGGCTTTATCACTAGAGCAGCGTTGTACTGCAGTAACTGGAGACCATATCCGACGCTCACGATGGAGGCATATTCGCGAGAATACTGAAACGTCCAGAACCAAAACTTGTGGAAGCTGCCCGCCGCCAGCAGGGCCAGGCAGGTTACCGCAAAAGGCAGGACCGACCCAAGCACCAGGGCTGCGGCCCGCGGCGCCAGGCCTCGCCAATCAAGCCGCCCGTCCCGGTATGCGCTCTTCACCAGATACAGACCGCCAAAAATCCCGAACATAACGCCGGGCTGTTTCATCAGGAAGGCCATCCCGAACAGCACCCCGCTGCAAAACAAAAGCCAGGTGCGTCTGGCCTCGATCGCCTTGAGCAGCAACAGGAGGCCGCCCAGCGCTGGGAGCACGACAAAATGGGTAGCATGACCCGCGAAACCCACCACCGATGGACTGGTGGACAGCAGAGCGTAGCTGGCAGCGGCGACCAATCCAGCCACTGGATCGAACAGACGCCGCGCCAAAAGAAAAACCAGGAATGTGGTCGCGGCATTGACCAGCAGCAAGCCGAGATGAATTCCGGCAGCCGTCTGCCCCAAGACTGCGAGCATCAACGAGTATGCCGCGAAAGTGCCGGGCAATTTCATGCTGTAAACAAGCTGGTACGGAGGTATACCCTGCAGCATCAACTGCCCGGCGTAGGCGTATTCCCCTTCGTCCCGTTCCAGGGGGCACTCCCGAAAGTGGAAACGAATGAGAGCGAAGAACAGAATTACCAGCAACAGCAGTCCATAACACCAATACTGCGACGCGTTAAGCTTCGTCCTTTGCATCACTGAATAATTGTTATCACATGGTTCTTGGAAAAAAGACTGTCACAGCCTGGTCCAACCCAAACAGACTATAATCCTTAGTTTTTAGGAGGGTTTGTGGTTTCTGCAGGCGTCCAGCCTACCACACAGATCCAACTCCAGCCAAAGGCGGGAGCTTTCACGTTGCCGGGAAAGTCGATTCTGGCTCTCGGACTTCTCCTGCTGGGCGTAACGTTGGCCGTTTATCTACAGGTACATCGGCACCCCTTCGTGAATCTGGACGATGACGTCTACGTAACTCTAAACCCCCACATCTCCTCAGGGTTAAATTGGACCACCGTCGAGTGGGCACTAACCACCTACTACGCGAATAACTGGCATCCCCTGACGTGGATTTCACACGCCCTCGATTGCCAGCTCTTCCAATTGTCGCCTGCTGGTCCGCATGATGTGAACCTCGCACTGCACCTGATCAACGTCGTGCTGCTCTTTTGGGTCCTGTGGAAGGCGACGGGGTACGCCGGACGAAGCCTGATGGTAGCGGCGCTGTTCGCGCTTCATCCCCTCAATGTCGAGTCGGTGGTCTGGATCGCAGAGCGCAAGACCACGCTGAGCATGTTGTTTTTCCTGCTCGCGTTAGGCGCTTACCGCTGGTATGCCCAGAAGCCGCGAATCGGCCGCTACACCGTGGTTGCGCTTCTATTTGTGCTCGGCTTGATGGCCAAGCCCCAGGTGATCACTCTGCCCTGCGTTCTTCTCCTTTGGGATTACTGGCCGCTGGGCCGCCTTCGATTCGGCGCCCGGCAATCTGCTTCCAGTGGCCAAAGGGATATCCCGCCCAGAAGCTTATACCAGGTGGTCAGCGAGAAACTTCCGCTTTTTGTTATTTGCCTGATCGACGCCTACCTCACCATGAGGGCCCAAAGAGTGGGCCGTCCCCAGTCTTGGCCATTCACCTTCCCCGTTCGCCTGGAAAATGCGATCGTGGCCTATGCCCGGTATGTGCAGAAGATGTTCTGGCCTTCGGGCTTGGCCCCGATGTACCTCCATCCGGGCAGTAGCATACGGCCGGGGCAGGTATTCGCGGCTTTAGTTTTCCTGCTGGCGGTCACCGGGCTGGTGACGATTTGCTGGCGGCGCCGTTACCTCACTGTCGGCTGGCTCTGGTTTCTGGGAGCCATGGTGCCCATGATCGGCCTCATACAGGTGGGAAGACAATCCATGGCCGACCGATATGCTTACCTTCCGTTTCTGGGGCTTTTCATCATGCTGTGCTGGGGTGTGGCCGACTGGGCCGAGGCCCGGCATCTTCCCACCGCGTTGTTGCCAGTGGTCAGCGTCCTTGTGTTAGCCACCCTGGCGGTGGTTACATATCGTCAGGCCCGCTATTGGGCCGCCAATGCAATGCTCTGGTCGCACACCTTGCAGGTCACCGATCGAAATTGGTTTGCTGAATCCTATCTGGGCGACGCGCTGAAGGACACAGGACACCAAGACGAGGCCGCACAGCACTACTTCAGGTCGCTGGCGATCAATCCCACCAACTCCGACGCCAATCTGGGCGTTGCGCTGTACGAACATCAAACCGGCAACCTTCGGGAGTCTGTCGATTATTACAAGAAGTTCTTGGCGAAAGCAGGCGGCGACGAGCGATGCTACCGCGTACTCATTAATCTAGGTCATGTCTATCGTAGGCTTGGGGACGCCGAGCGCGCCCGGCAGTACTTCGAGGAGGCGGCGAAAATCGCTCCCAAATAGGACCCGACTCTCCCATGATCGGCCCTCCGCAAAAACTCCCGCGCAGCACCGACCGTGGGCTTTTCGCTGGGTGCAACTCTTGGCTGGAACGCAGCAGCCAGGGCAATCGGTTGTTGGGTTCCCCGCCGCTGCGCCCGGCAACCAAAGCAGAGTCCCCTTTGGGTCGAGAATCCACCCTAATTCCTGGCGCGAGGCGGTCTCCCGAGGCTACCAGTGAGCCATCCTGGTCTAGCGCAAACGGCGCCTTGGATAGACTGGAATGACCGGGGGCGATCCAATTTGCAACGTCAAGAGCGCGCTTTTCTTACAATTTGGACACAGAAACCGGGTGTCCAGATATGGCCAAACTATTGAAAGAAAGCGGGCTACGCCGAAACTGAATGGGGCACGTTGCAGGGAAATTCCCTAGAACAAAGTCGCAAAGACCTGCACACCGGAGGTCTCCAGGCGACAGATCTACAGGCTTTACGATGGCAGGAGAATTGCTCTTCTACCGGTAGCCTCTCTCGCTATGGGGCTACCCAGTGGGTAATTCCTGATTTGAACCTAAAGGAGGGTTCGATCCTTGAAAACACGTATTGCTCTGCTCACAATCGCTTGCCTGGTGCTGGCTGTGGTTCCGGCCATGGCAGATACTCTCTACTCCAACGGTCCAGTGAATGGCACAGCGGATGGTTGGACGATTAACTTCGGCTTCGCCGTCACCGACTCGTTCACTTGCGCTTCGGATTGCACTGTACAAGACTTCCACATCGGTGTCTGGCTGTTCCCAGGCGACGTTCTGGGCTCGGTGGACGCGGCGTTTGGTTCCTCCTCGTACGGCGGCACTTTCAACACCTACAACGTCTCCAGTTCCACCGATCTGGGCGTCAACCAGTTTGGTTATGACGTTCAGATTGCCAGCTTCGATGTCGCCAACATTGACCTGTCGGCCGGTACCAACTGGATTACCCTGCAGAATGCCGTCGAAACCCAGTTCGGCGACCCGGTCTATTGGGATGAGAACAGCGGACCGTCTCAGGCTTTTGAGAACTCGCTGGGCTCGATTGCTTCGGAAGCGTTCACTATTACTGGCACGCAAGGCGGCACCAGCGGGACGACCCCTGAGCCCAGCAGCATCCTGCTGTTCGGTTCTGGCATCCTCGGCCTCGCCGGCGTACTGCGCCGCAAGCTGACCCGCTAATCAATACGACCCTTCCCCCAGGTCTCAATGAAGCCGGAGCTTAGTGCTCCGGCTTTTTTGTCGTTTGCGAATCACTTGTATGGATCGGGGCGTAGCTAAAGTTCTGGCATCTTCGGCCTCTTCAGCGTATTGCGCCGCACGCTGAACCGTCGTTTTAGGAAATCGAGCGATGCGGATTGCGTTTCGCCGCATTCGGACAAGGGAAAAGTCGCGAGAGGTGATGCCAGCCCACTCCCGCGGAAACAGCAGTTGCGCCAAACCTTCGTTCGAGAGAGAATGCGTCAGCTTCGGGCTCTGCCCTGAGGTCGCCGGAAGCCGCCTTGACAAGACCATCACTGGGCCCTTAAGAGCAGCCATGAAACCGCAAATGCAGCTGGAAGCAGAGCCGCACGCCACTGACGAAAGTAAGAGTTGGCGGCCTTCCACTCGCCTCGCCTTCCGATTCGTATTCTCTTATTTTCTCCTCTACATATTTCCCGGTGCCGTGGGAGCTCTGGGCGCGGACATGCCTAACAATGATGCCTATCGGCGGATGTGGCATGCCATCGTGCCCTGGGTCGGTCAAAATCTGCTCCATCTGCACGGCGACATGACCGAGGTCGCCAACGGCAGCGGTGATCAGCTATACGACTACATTCTGCTGCTCTGCCTCTTGGTGGTGGCGATCGTTGCCACCGCAATCTGGTCATGGATTGACAGAAAACAGAAGAACTATGACCAACTCTACCAATGGCTCAGGTTGTTTGTACGCTTGACGCTTGGCGTAGCGATGATCAGCTACGGCGCCAACAAGCTGTTTCGCATGCAGTTTCCCGAACCGCCCTTGTATCGCTTCGTGGACTATTACGGCAACTCCTCACCCATGGGTCTGCTGTGGACATTTATGGGTATGTCCCGGGCCTATAGCTTATTTGCCGGAGTCGCCGAAATGCTGGGGGGGCTGCTTCTTATTGTTCCTCGCTTCACCACGCTCGGGGCCCTGGTGACCTTTGCGGTTATGAGCAATGTGTGGATGCTCAACTTTTGTTACGACGTGCCCAGGAAGATCTACTCCACCCATCTGGTGCTGATGAGTTTGTTCCTGCTGCTTCCCGACGCGCGACGGCTGCTCGACTTCTTCATTCTTGATCGCAGGACAGAGCCGTCCCCTACAGTTCCGCTGCTAAAAGACGAGCAACTCAACCGTTGGGCCTTGTTCTTCCAGATCGGCATTGGAGCGGCCGCCCTGGTGGTTTGTCTGAATACGGCGCACGGGTACGCCGTCAAGTATGCGGCCCAATTGCCGCCTCCCCTCCGCGGCATCTGGTCGGTGGATGAGTTCGTAGTTGACGGCGCCGTGCAACCTCCACTGCTGACGAAAACAGACCGCTGGCAACGCGTGATCTTTGATACGCCCGACATTTTTTACTTCCAGGGAATGGATAGCGGGATAGGAAACTTTGCCCTGCAACTTGATTCGGCGAGGAAAACCTTTACCCTGACCGTCGCCGCAGGCCCGAGTTCGAAAGCGAGCTTCACCTATGAAGATCCAGCGCCCGATCGCCTGATCTTGGATGGAAACCTTAACGGCCGCCATCTGAACATGAGTCTGCACCGAATCGATCTGGCTCAATTCCTGCTGCTGAACCGCGGTTTCCACATGATCAACCAGACCCAGGCGAAGCGCTGAAGCCCTAACCAAGCTCTAGTAGCACACTTGATTCGTGCCCGCCGATAAACCTTTCTGCTGTTTTGCAATACTCTGCAAGAAGATAGTTGCAACTATTCTTGTGCATCTGTAACATTGGGCAGCTACATGCGCTCTTCTACAACTACTTACGCATCTCGGATCCATCGCTTCCGGTTGCCTCGGGTTTGTGTGCCTGTGGTGGGTTCCGATGCTCCCACCATGATCGAACGCGCCGAGTCCGTGGTGCGCGATAACCCTTTTCTGGAGTTGAGGTTAGACTACCTATCGCAACCGGCGGCAGCTCTTCCCAAGCTCAAGAATTTCCTGGAGATGCACCCGGAGGCGACGGCCATCGCCACCTGCCGGCGGGCGGTCAACGGGGGCAAATTCAAGGGTTCGGTGGCCGCTGAATTGGCCGTCTTGCTGAAGGCGGCCGATGTTGGTTTCCCCTTGGTGGACATAGAGTTACAGAGCGCCAAGAGCCTAAAAACCGACCAATTGCGCGGCCTCACCGACCGGGTCGGCTTAATCATCTCCTACCACGACTTCCGTGCCACCAAGAAGCTGGAAGAGCTGTTCGCCGAGATGAGCAAGTACCCCGCCGACTTCTACAAGGTGGTCTCGACGGCGACCAATCTCTCCGACAATGTTGTGATGATGAAGTTCCTGGAGGCCAATTCCGCCAAGCACGAAATGGTCGGCTTGTGCATGGGGGAGCAGGGCATCATCAGCCGGGTCCTGGGCGTCCGGGCCGGCAGCATCTTCACCTTCGGAGCCGCCAAGAGCGGCGAAGAGACCGCTCCCGGACAAGTGTTGTTCAATGAACTGAGGGACATCTACCGCATTGATAACGTGGACGCGGCAACCCAGGTTTATGGCGTGGCGGGCGACCCGGTTGAGCATTCGCTCTCCCCCATCATGATGAACGCGGCGTTTCGCCGCGAAGCCGTGAACGCCGTCTATTTGTCGCTGCACGCCAAGAGCCTGAAAGATCTGCTGGCCTGCGTTCGCGACATACCCATTCGCGGTCTCAGCATCACCATGCCCTACAAGCAGGACATCGTGGAGGCGTTGGAGAATTCCGACGCGCTGACCCGGCAAATTGGCGCCTGCAATACCCTGGTTCGCAGCCTCGACGGCAAGCTGTACGGATTCAATACCGATGTCGGCGGCATCGTTGCCCCCCTGGAGCAGCGCCTTCACCTGGCTGGGGCGCGCATCCTGGTAATTGGCGCGGGCGGGGTTGCCAGGGCGGCAGCTTTTGGATTGAAAGCCAAGGGCGCCGAGGTCTTTATCACTAACCGCACTCCGGAAAAAGCCCAGAGGCTGGCCCGGCAAGCGAAAGCGAAATACCTGAAGCGCGCCGAGATTGCCAAGACCACCTTCGACGTGATCATCAACGCAACTCCCGTGGGCATGGGCAACGGCAAGCAGTCTCCGCTGGAAGACAAAGAGCTCAACACCAAGTATGTTTTCGACCTGGTTTATACCCCCGCCGAGACCAGGCTGATCAAGATGGCGCGCGCCAAGAACATTCAGGTCATATCGGGCTTGGAGATGTTCGTCCAGCAGGGCGCCCGGCAATTTGAGATCTGGACGGGCAAACCTGCTCCCATCGCCGAAATGGGTTACGTCGTGAGCAAAGCGCTGGAACGGCGCGCCGCACAAGAAGAAGCCGAACAGGCCAAACCCGCGACAAAAAGCACACGCCCGCAAATCGGCCAAGGCTGCTCGCAAGTAGCTGCTCTCGGCGGTGCTACGGTTTGGCATGAAACGACACATGCAATTCGTTGCTGGCATGGCCGTTATCGCAAGCCCAATCCTCGCTACGGTCGTATTTGCTGTAGGACTTTGGCTGCGCACAAGAGCGGAGTTTGAAAGGTATCGGAATCTTGATGTCTCCATCGACGTGTCCCTCGAAGACACCGTGGCGCTAGTGCTGCTCGTGGCCCTATCTATCGCAGGCATAATTTACGGACTTCAGCTAATCCGCCGTTCAAGAGGAAACCCAGCATCTCCAAATCCCCTAGGCTTGTAAGCAACGCAACTCTAGGACACTACCCGCCAGACAATAACCTTGACAGCAACTGCACGCAGCGGTAGATTCAGCGACATTCTTCAGGGGATATTCAATGAGCGGGTTCTTCAAGCGGCTATCCGAAAATGCAAGCATCGGAGCGATGTTTGCCAACGTGAATTACACCATCATCCTGGTGTTGTTGTTCCTGGTAGCGATGGGTTATGGCGAAACTTTGGCCGACAAGCTGATGAATGTGGCGTCTGCCTGCGTTGGCTTGGGCTTGGGATGGATCTTGGGAATCGTAGTGTCGCCTTCCGACGAGAGTGAGCAGAGCGAGTTCTCCGCCTACACCAAGGCCCTTTCCACGTTCTTCACGGGCTACGTTGCGGGTGTGCTCAAAGATGTCAAGCTTCACAACATAATGCTGTTTCTGCGTGAAACGAATGTCACGTTTCGCGTTTCCATCGCCGCCGCTTCTTTTCTGGCCACGACGGCCGTGGTGTTCCTGAATCGCAGGGCCGAAGTTCAAAACCGCAACCGGCGGTGGTTTATCCATTTTGAACCGCCCACAGCGAACGTGCCAAATGCAACCCCGTTGGGTCTCCTCGATATGGGCCCTTACTGCTCTCGCGACGACGCCGAGCGCCAGATAAGCAGATTGAGTAAATTAGCGCAGTACAGTGGTGTCACCTTGAGGCCGGTTGCTCAGCTTATAACCTAAGAACTAACCTCCAGTCCAGCCAATGCCCATGAACTCTGGAACCACAACAGCGCATTAACCTCGGAACGCCTTTTGCACCAGTGTGAACCGGGCTGCTCCTATCAACCCCGAGTCATCATTGAGCACGATCTTCACCGGTATCTCTTGCAATAGAGTCTTCATTCGTCCCTTGTCGAGGAAGGACTCCATGAAAGTCTCTTCCTTCATCTTCGACACTATCTTTCCCGCTATGCCCGCAACGAAGACCCCTCCCGTCGCCATTAACTTCAGAGCGCAGTTCCCCGCCTCCGATCCGAAGACGCTGACAAAGATCGACAAGCTTCGCTCGCAGATCGCGGCCTTTTTCGTGAGCGCTAACTGCGAGATTAGCGTGGGAGCATCCGGCGCCTTGGCGAGCTCGTCTTTCAACCACGCTGGCTCTTGTTCTTTCGATGTGTCCCGCAGAAAATCGTAGATGTTCTTGATGCCCGGACCGGACAGGATCCTTTCATAACTCACGTGCCGGTTTTCGTACTTCTTCATCAGGTACTGAAGAAGCTCGATCTCAATATCGTTTTTAGGAGCGAACTCGGCGTGCCCGCCTTCGCAGGCGAACGGATGGTGCCGGTATCCGTCCCAGTAAAGACCCGCCTCACCCAGTCCGGTCCCAGCCGATATCACCGCAGTGTTGCCCTCGGCTTTGCTCGACCCTTCGCTCAAGGTGACGAAGTCCTTCGACTCCAGCGCCTCAATCCCATAGGCGAAGGCTTCCAGATCGTTAATCAATCCGACGGTGCGCAGCTTCAACTGCGCCGCCAGTTCCCGTGAGTCGATGATCCAAGGCAGGTTTGAGATTTTGCTGCGGCCTTCCCGGACCGGGCCGGCGACGCCGAAGCAGGCCGACTCCGCTGGTATGCCTTCGGTTTTGGTGAAGTCGGCGACAATTTCCACCAGGCCTTTGTGCTCCCCGCTGGAATAGATTTTCTCGACCGCGCATTGCAGGCGATTCCCTTCCGTCTGGAACGCGGCCAGTCTTGAGTTCGTGGCGCCGATGTCGCCCGCCAGGATCATACGATTTTCCTCCAGTGCCGGCCGTCGCGCTCCATCAGGTCATCCGACTCCTTGGGCCCCCACGATCCGGACGCGTAATTCGGGAAATTGCGCGCCGGCAACGCCTTCCACACATCCAGGACTGGGTCGAGGATTCTCCAGCCAGCCTCGACCATGTCGGCGCGCTGAAACAGGGTTGCATCGCCGATCATGCAGTCGTAGAGCAGGACCTCGTAGCCGGTGTAGGGCTCGGCGCCGAAATACTTTGCATATTCGAAGCTCATCTCCACCGATCCCAGCCGCAGCTGGGCGCCGGGAATTTTTGCCCCGAAGCCAAGCGCCATGCCTTCGTCCGGCTGCACCTGAATCACCAGCCGATTGGTCTGGAGTTTGTGTACCGCCGTTTGCCGGAACAGTTGAAACGGGGCCCGCTTGAACTGAATGTTGATCTCGGTGTGCCGCTTGGCCAGCCGCTTTCCCGTGCGCAAATAGAACGGGACGCCGGCCCACCGCCAGTTGTCGATGTTCAGCTTCAAGGCGACAAAGGTTTCCGTCTTCGATTCCGGCGAGACCCCGGGCTCGGAGCGATACGCCTGCACCTTTTCCTTTGCGATCTCGCCCTCGCCATACTGTCCGCGGACCGCCTGGTGCAGAACATCTTCGGCGCTCAATGGCTGGATGGCATTCAGCGCTTTCGCCTGCTCGTCGCGTACCGCATCGGCGCTGAACGATGCGGGTGGCTCCATGGCGGTCAGGCTGATCAGCTGCATCATGTGGTTGGGGACCATATCGCGCAGGGTGCCGGCGGTGTCAAAGTAGCCTCCACGCATTTCGACCCCCACGGTCTCGGCATTCGTAATGGCGACGTGATCGATGTAACGCCGGTTCCAGATCGGCTCGAAGATCCCGTTGCCGAAGCGGAACACCATGATGTTCTGTACCGTTTCCTTGCCCAGGTAATGGTCAATGCGGTAGATCTGCTTTTCCGCGAGCACGTCCTTGATGTTTCGATTGAGCGCCATGGCGGAATCGAGGTCCTCCCCAAACGGCTTCTCGATCACTACTCTTCGCCAATGACCACCCTCCTGCTTTGAGAGTCCCGATCGTCCCAGTTGCTGAACAATTTCGCAGAAGAACTTGGGCGAGGTGGCCAGGTAAAACAGATAGTTCTGGCTGGTGCCGTGTTGCTGATCGATGGCGGCCAATGCTTCTCCCAGCTTCGCGTAGGTGGCCTCGTCCCCGAAATTTCCGCGCTGGTAGTGAAGACATTGTTGGAAGCGGTCCCAGGCCTCCGTGCCATGGTCCTCATCCTGAAGAAAGCGGGTCGCCTTCTTGCGGAACTCCTCCACACTGAGATCGTCAAAGGCCACACCTAAGACGGAGAACTCCCGGGGCAGCAGGCCGGCTTTTTCCAGGTTGTAAAGGGCGGGAACCAGCTTGCGCATGGTAAGGTCGCCCGTGGCTCCGAACACCACCATGGCGCACGCACCTGCCGGTTTGCCTGCCTGTTCGAGTTCGTCGTCTACATCGGTGACCGGAGACAGCGACATTTCCACCTTATCCCCCAGTGGCCGCCTACAGTAGAACGCTTCGTGAACCGCTGTCAAGCTGCCAACCAGGTTGGGTAGTCGCCGGGGTGCCCCATCCTTCTCGCCTGCCGTTGGCGAGAGGGTGGGCATCGCTGCATGGCTCCGCTTCTTGTGGAATCAGCCAGCGTTGGGCTAAGGTGCAACGCAGCAAGTAGGGACGGCAGGCATTTGGACAGCAGGTACCGTGAAGGCAGGCACTTGCAAGGCAGGTACGGCTAGTGCTGATGCTGGGTCCAGGCTGGCGTTGAGTGTCTCGTTCATCTGCGCGAAGCCTTCGTCCCAATTGCCCGCGCGTTTCCAATCGTCTGCGCGCTGCACTGCTTCGGGAGTTAGATTCGCAGCATCACTCGGAAGCAAAGAAAGTCCTTCTTCGCTGTATAGCCGAAAATGTTCGTCGGCCTCATACATTTGCGGCACCTGATATGCGGATTCTGGAGGCGCGTCGCTATCCTGTGTTGATGGGGGCGTCGATGATTTGTGCGAAGCCTGGCTAGTCCCGCTGTAACCTGTCCCGCCCCCCCCGCTTGCGATACTGGCGGATGGGGGGGTATTTCCATTGCTACCGCCCCCTTTCTTTGGCCCCTTCTCAGGTATAAATAAATCAAGGGCTAACAGTAACAGTGCCACTGCCGTTATCGTTATGAGCCCGATTCTCTTCATGGTTGATCTCGACTCGTCTTCAAAACGATATCGTTGCGTTGCTCAAGAGGAGCTTTAGTGTGTTTCAGTTCCACGGGGTTACCTTGGAATTTCCGTTTTTGCTCCCAACAGCCCCCAATATATACCCATCGAGGGAGTCCAGTTGCAACATTTTTCTTTGGCTGGACCTCCAAACTGCTCAGCGGGAGAGCCCCACAGGATCCCCTGGCCATCCCCTCTGGTCGTCCACTCCGATTCCATCTTCACCATTCCGAGCGCCGCAGGCGCGAAAAATCTTGGCCCCGCCCTTCAGGGCAGGGTAAGCGTAAAATAGGAGTGCCAAGTCCCGTAGGGACGGCACACCCTCAGCACCTCACGATGGTTGCCTGGGACACCTGGCGTCTGGCTCATGCCCGACATTGGCACGGAAGATTTCCCGAGAGGTGGAGATGCCCACCGGCGGCGGCCTTTGGAGGAGGTCGAATCGAGCTTTTTTCGGGTCTAATGGCAGAAAAATGCATTCGCGGGCAAGAATTTGTTGCGGTTTCCGGGGTGAAAGGCTTAGGATAAGAAAGTTGGGGGTGGTTCCAGGCCATCTCCCATTTCAGAAGTCAGATCCTTTAGTCCCACGTTCGCAAGTTCAGCATTCCATCATGCACAGCGAAAAAGAAACTGTGTGCGAGCACTCCCAGGAGAGACTGAGATGGCGTGGTACGCGTATTGCATTACCGAGCAGCAGGGCCTTCAAGGTAGTATCCGGGCCCGGCGTCCGGTAGCGATTGAAAATCTCCGAGGCGTGAACGGCGCTTCGGTGTTCGCTTGTCCCAGCGGAGAATTCGCTGTCATCGTAAGCGAGCATTCCGCTTCCCAACCCCTCAATCAACAAGCCATTCTGGATCACGCTCATGTAGTGAGTGAGTGCTTCCGGACCCTGACTGTCCTGCCCTTTCGCTTTGGCACCATCTTTGATTCTGATGAAGCCTTGCGGCGGGCGGTACGGGCCAATCGCAAAACCTTTCTGGAGACGGTGGACCGTCTGCGGGGAAAAGCTGAAATGCATTTCAAGCTGCTCCTCAAGGATGGCACCCTGCAGGAAGCGATTGCCGAGCTTCCCAACGGCGTAGGTGGTGAGTACCTTCGCAAATTGCGGGAGCGGGCCACTCGCGACCGGGAACGGCAAACCAAGGCCCGGGCACTCTCCATGCAAGTGCACAAGCTGTTCTCACCGCTGGAAGAAGATGTAATCTGCAAGCGTACAGGCTCCGGCGGAATGTTGATTGATTTTGCCCACCTCATCGAGTCCGCCTCCATCGTCAAGTATCAGAACCGCTACAGCGCTGCCACCAGGCATTTCAAGGATTGCCAGATCACCATCACCGGACCATGGCCGCCCTATCACTTCATGCCGGGTAAGCTGCGCACCGTCTCGGGCGGAAATTGATGGTGTAGAGCAGCCACAATTAGTTAGCAATGGGGCGGCGCGGGCCGCCTTTGCCTTTTGCGACGCCACAGCCACCGCCAGGCGGCCAGGATCCTGAGGATCAGCTACAAGGCCCTGCTCAATAAGTTGAAGCTTATCGAAGAGGAGCGCGCGGCGCACAATTAAGACCCTATCCGCCTGGACTTGGTATAAAAATTTCACTGTCTCAGCCGAGCAGGTTGCCCGTCCGGGCGACAACACCGGCCCCGTAAGGGAGAAATATCCTTAGTGTTATTAGGTACTTCGGGGCATTTCCACATGTGAGTGGGGTTCGAAGCCGGTTCTGGTTCTGAACATGCATAGTTGAGAGCGAGCAAAGAGGCACAAGACTTTGACTTCAACCCTCTTCCATCTCTCTCGATATCTCTCTGCTGGTCTCGTTGAGCGAGACAGTCACTTGCGGTTCCTTCCCTGAAGCTTCCTCCTTCGCCTCTTTGGAAGAGCGGCCCATAGCGGGCCGCTTTTTTTGTTGCAAGCCAGAACCGATCACTGGCCGGCCGGCAAGCATCCAACCTCTGCAAATCGGAGTTCTCGGACCGAGCGGAAGCGGCCGGCAGTTGACGTGGGTTCTCTCCACGCATATCATTCCGGTTTCGCGCACCCATTTTCACTGACGGCGGGGGTTGTCGGCGCGAGGGATCGGCAGGGACGAACCTATGGACAAGAAGAAGCTGGAAGTTTTCAAGAAGCGCCTGGAGGAGCGGCAGCGTGAGTTGCGACAGACCATGACTCGCACCGCTCAGGACGGGCGTGAAGCCGACGTGGAGTCGGCCCAGGACATCGCCGACCGGGCTGCCAACTCCTACAACAAGGAATTCCTCTTTCATCAGAGCAACAACGAACGACAGCTCCTGCAAATGGTGGATAGCGCCCTGGACCGTATCCGCGAGGGCAGCTTCGGCCAGTGCATCTCCTGCGGCGCAGAGATCAATTCCAAGCGACTGGAAGCGGTACCCTGGACGCGGTACTGCATTGCCTGCCAGGAGAAGCTGGAGAAGGGAACTCTGGAGCACAGCAGCACCTAGGAAACCAGGGCTACCGTGTTGCCAGCTTCGCCGAGGTCACGCCGTTGGCGTCCCGCTTTTCCTCACAATCCACAATCATCCACATAGCTGCACCGAGAATGGGCGTTGAATCGACTGCCTTGCGGGGCTACAGTCCAAAGAGTGAGTCAACTCGTGGGCTTCAAGCTTCGTGAGACAGGGGAGGCACCCCTCGCTCGACTCGGCACGGAATCTTGTTGCAACACACTTCGCGATAGGCGGAAAAGCGGTTTGGCACCTTGTCCAGCCCTGAAAATCAAGAAACGGGACGTTTGCTCCGGGCTGAAAAGGCGTAAAATACAAGATGTTGTGTTATCTACTTGACACCCACAAGATGCGGGAGTAATGTTCCCCGAAGCTAGTCGATTTTGAGGAAGCGTTCTCCCCCTCAGTCACGGCGGCCAGAGGTGACCGCCTTGGCGCGAAATTGGGCCCAGGGTTCTTCGACGATTTCTCCTTATTTGGTTCGGGTAGTGCTGCGGTAGCAGTTGGGCCGACGAAGTCATCGCCAAGACGATGGCATCAGCGGTGTTCCTTTCCAAGTCAGTGTGGCACTTGAGCGCGCAAGGTTGCGCGCATGAGTTGCCGGTCCGGATTCGGCTGGCGAAGGTTCGCTTGGCGGAATGCCTTTTGCGGTGGCGCCGGACAAAGATCAACCCGGGGACTTCTTTCCTGTCGAGGATACGCTGGCAGGCGAAGAGGCCCCCACAATCTTGTGGACGAAAATTGATAAGAGCGGGCATTCAGACCCGCATCGTAATCGCGCAATAATTAATTTAAGACGATCAGGAGCACTACCATGGCCGAAGTCACCACCAACCCAACCACCGCGACCACTCCGTCAATCGCGGCCGGCGACGCCACCACTGCCGCCGCATCCGCCACGCCCAACAAGAAGCGCGCGCCCGGCCTGACCTTCAAGCGCTATTTCACCAAGGCCGGCGTCTCGCCCTACGACGAGCTGGAGTGGGAGCTGCGCCTGGCGCAGATCACCGACTCGCAGGGCGGCATCATCTTCGAGCAGAAGGACGTCGAGGTCCCCAAGGACTGGTCGATGACGGCGACCAACATCGTCGCCAGCAAATATCTGCACGGCCCGCTGGACACGCCCGAGCGCGAGACCGGCGTGCGCCAGCTGGTGACCCGCGTCGCTGAGACCATTCGCGACTGGGGCATCAAGGGCGGCTACTTCCGCAGCGACGACGACGCGGCCATCTTCCACGACGAGCTCGCGCACCTGCTGTTGCAGCAGAAGGCGGCATTCAATTCGCCGGTATGGTTCAACGTGGGCTGCGATCGCATCGAGCCCAACTCCGACGCGCAGAACTGGCACTGGAATCCCGCAGGCCGCAGCGCGTGGAGTACGGCGTCACCGGCTATCGCAATCCGCAGTGCTCGGCGTGCTTCATCAACTCGGTACACGATTCGCTCGACTCCATCCTCACCCTCGCCAAGACCGAAGGCATGCTGTTCAAGTGGGGATCGGGCACGGGCACCAACCTGTCGCCGCTGCGCTCGTCCACCGAATCGCTCTCCGGCGGCGGCACCGCCAGCGGCCCGCTCAGCTTCATGAAGGGCTTCGACGCCTTCGCCGGCGTCATCAAGAGCGGCGGCAAGACCCGTCGCGCCGCCAAGATGGTCATCCTCAACATCGACCATCCTGACGTGGTGGACTTCATCGAGTGCAAGCAGAAGGAAGAAGCCAAGGCCTGGGCGCTGGTCGAAGCCGGATACGACGGCAGCGGCCCCGACAGCGAGGCCTACTCGTCCATCTTCTTCCAGAACGCCAACAACTCGGTGCGCGTGACCGACGACTTCATGTACGCCGTGCTGCGCGATGGCGACTTCTCCACCCGCTCGGTGAAGGACGGCCATCCCGTGCAGACCTTCAAGGCGCGCGAGCTGCTGCGCAAGATTTCCGACGCCACCTGGCATTGCGGCGATCCCGGCATGCAGTACGACACCACGGTCAACCGCTGGCACACTTCGAAGAACACGGCGCGCATCAACGCCTCGAACCCTTGCAGCGAGTACATGTTCCTCGACGACTCGGCCTGCAACCTGGCCAGCCTGAACCTGATGAAGTTCGCGCCCAACGGGACGTTCGACGTCGAGGCCTATCGCTACGCCTGCGCCGTCATGATCACCGCGCAGGAAATTCTGGTGGACAACAGCGGCTATCCCACGGAAGCCATCGGCAAGAACTCGCACGACTACCGTCCGCTGGGACTCGGCTACGCCAACCTGGGCGCGCTGCTGATGGCCGCGGGCCTGCCCTACGACTCCGACGCCGGACGCGACTACGCCGCCTGCGTCACCGCCATCATGTGCGGCGAGGCCTATCTGCAGTCGTCGAAGATCGCCGAACTCTGCCAGCCGCTGGCCGCCGGCCACGGAACAAAGTCACCAGCTGTCATCCCGAGCGGAGCGCAGCGAGTCGAAGGACCGCTACTGACACCGGCTGACAACTGCTCGGGCGCTGCCTGTCCCGGCTGGTACATCAACCGCGAGCCCTTCCTCGACGTCATTCGCATGCATCGCGCGTCGGTGAACAACATCAACCGCACCAACGTTCCCGCCCGCGCTCTACGAAGCCAGCAAGGACACCTGGGACGAAGCCCTGAAGCACGGCGAGAAGTTCGGCTATCGCAACGCGCAGGTCACGGTGCTGGCGCCCACCGGCACCATCGGCTTCATGATGGACTGCGACACCACCGGCATCGAGCCCGACCTGGCGCTGGTGAAGTACAAGAAGCTGGTCGGCGGCGGCATGATCAAGATCGTCAACAACACCGTGCCGGCCGCGCTGTTCAAGCTGGGCTACACCCCCGACCAGACCAACGCCATCGTCAGCTACATCGACGCCACCGGCACCATCGAAGGCGCGCCCGCCGTCAAGGAAGAGCACCTGCCGGTCTTCGACTGCTCGTTCAAGCCGTCGAAGGGCACGCGCACCATTCACTACCTGGGACATCTGCGCATGATGGCGGCCGCCCAGCCATTCATCTCGGGCGCAATCTCCAAGACCATCAACATGCCCGAGAACGCCACCGTGGACGAGATCACCGAAGCCTACATCCAGGCGTGGAAGCTGGGGCTGAAGGCGGTCGCCATCTACCGTGACGGATCGAAGAAGGCGCAGCCGCTCAGCTCCATGGGATCGGCCACCGCGAAGTCGCAGAAGGGCGACGCGCTCGCCGCCGCCGCTGACGTCGAAGTGCGATGGACGAGGCCGCCGCGCCGCCGCAAGCGCCATGCGCCATCGTCTGCCCGACGAGCGCCTGTCCATCACCCACAAGTTCAGCGTCGGCGGACACGAAGGCTACCTCACCGTCGGCCTCTACAAGGACGGCATGCCGGGTGAGCTGTTCATCACCATGGCCAAGGAAGGCTCCACCGTCAGCGGCCTGATGGACAGCTTTGCCTGCGCCGTCTCGCTGGCCTTGCAGCACGGCGTGCCGCTCAAGCTGATGTGCGAGAAGTTCGCCCACACCCGCTTCGAGCCCAGCGGCTGGAGCCACAACCAGGACATCGGCTACGCCAAGTCGATCATGGATTACATCTTCCGCTGGCTGCAGTTGCGCTTCCTCACCGGACAGCAGCAGGCGCTGTTCGACGGCCTGCGTCCCAAGTACGTCAACGCTCCGCCGCC
>CAVTOE010000012.1:0-71401 GCA_963736385.1 uncultured Acidobacteriaceae bacterium
GCGGAGAGAACATCGTAGGATGAATCGCATGACGCAAGCATTGCAATTAGACTGCCTCGACCAGTTGGCAGCGACCCCCGCGATCCTGCGCGGCTTGATGTGCGACCTGTCGCTCGAAGATACCGCATGGAAGCCCGCGCCCGACCGCTTTTCGGTAGCCGAAGTGCTCTCACATCTTTCCCATTCCGAGGGCCACTGCTATCGAACACGCGTGGACCGGTTCGTGAGTGAGGAACTGCCGGAGTTCGAGCCGGATGATGCGCAGATGTACCTGGAGTTGTACCGCAATGCCAATGCGGAAGATGCCTTCGACCATTTTGAACAGCAGCGCGAGACCAACGTGGAGTATCTGCGGACCTTGCCGCGAAGCGCCGGGGAACGCCGCGCCAGGCACCAGGAGGCCGGCGAAATCACCCTGCAACAAATGCTGCATGAGTGGACCATGCACGATCTGGGACATATCCGGCAGATCGCTGAGCTGGTGAGAGCGCGAAAACACCTGCCGGCAGCGGGAAAACTGGGCGATAGCTACCGCCTGAAACCATAGGGCACCAGGCACTGGAAACTCGAAGCTCGAAGCGGGGTCCCGAAACTTGGCCGCGCAGCGAGCAATTGTGCTCAGATTAAGTGATAGCGGGAGCCCTATCATGGTGTCTGACCAACCTGAAAAAGGAGAATCGAATGAATTTCAAGAAGCTATTTGCTGTCATCCTGGGGTCGCTCGTTGTGCTCGCCCTGTCGCTGCCGGTATTGGCACAGAGCACCACACAATCCAACACCACCACGACGACACAGAATCCACCTGCCGCTCCGAGCACCACCACCATGACATCACAGGACCCGGCATCGGTGCCGCCGCCCCAGGTCACTCAGAGCACGGATACGACGGTTACGCCGGCCGGCCCGGAAGTGAAGCAGACCGATTCGACGACGACCACAATTACACCTCAGCCAAAAGTAACCGACACCACGACCACGACAACCACGCCCGCGCCAGTAACCAACGTCACGACCACTACGACCGCGCCGCCGCCCGTGGTGAAGAAGGACACCACCTCGACGACCACAGTCACGCCCCAACCCCCGCAGCAATAATTGCGGGTAATCGGCGCGTGGCCCACGCAAGCTACCAGGGCGGGTGGCGCACCCCTTCGTCTTGACCGGGCTTCTCAGATATGGGTGCCCCATCCTTTCGCCGCCTTTGCGAAAGGGTGGGAGCATCAATAACGTCGACCCAGGACTCCACCGCGGCTGCCATTTCGGCTTTCGAGTACACAGAAATCAGGGCAGTCACAACCGCAGATTCCTCGGCTTCGCTGCGGATGACAAGAGCGAGGCACCGGGCCACCCGCCTGCTCAATATCCAGTCAATATGTTTCACAGCTTTAGATTCAGGCTAAACCTTCTGCTCCCTTAGCTTCTTCAGGACCTCGATGCCACCCTCTGGGATTGGCTCTCCGTGCCCAACCCCCACGATGTCAATGTCGCCGAAATCGGAAAGCTTGCCGACCGATTTCACATTCTGCTTCATGTCCAGGGTCAGGCCAGCCCAGCCGGCTTCCACCCGTGGCCAGGTCACAATCACATCGCCGACGAACAGCGCTTTCTTCTCGGGCCAATAGAACGAAAGACAGCCCGGGGTATGTCCCGGAGTTGCCACAATCGTCAGTGGTCCTACGCGGTCGGCTTCTTTCAGGGATTGATCGACCAGGCACGGCTTATGGCCATCGAAGCCGAGCGCGAGTCCGAATTGCGTATAGTAGGCGGCCAGTGGAGGTTTGGGCCACAACGACACTTTGGTAGATTTCCGCTGGCCCTCGACGATGCCGATCTCCCATTCGTGAGCATAGACCCTGGCGTTGCTTTGTTCTTTCAGTACCGCCATGCCACCAATGTGGGAACGGTGGGCGTGGGTGGCGATGATGTTCTTAAGATCGGACGGCTGCCGCCCCATGGCCCGAATCTCGTCGAGAATCCGGTGCGCGTCGGTGTCATACAGCGCGTCAATCAGCGTGATCCCATTGCCGTCATCCAACAGGAAGGCGTGCACATGGCCGCCCATAGTCTGACGTACGTAGTGAATGCCATCGGCTAATTTCAAGTCGTCCCTCTTTTCCCGGTCTCGCGCATTCGCGAAACACGATACCCTGGGGCTTCCATTTGGCGCCCCAGAGCGCCCTACACTATATACCGGGCGTGTTAAACTTGCTGGTTTGCCCACCGCTTCTTGTTCATACTGGGCTGACGTAATGCCGCGTTCCACCGCGGCCCAAGAGCCATCCTCATGTCGAATACCATGATTGCTGTCGTTAAGCCCACGTCTGCACCGGGCATCGAAATCCGCGAAGTTCCCAAACCACAATTTGGCCTGACCGATGTGCTGGTCAAGGTCAAGATGGCGTCCATCTGCGGCACCGACCTGCACATTTACCAATGGAACCAGTGGGCGCAGCGCCGCATTCATCCGCCGCTGATTCCCGGCCACGAATTCTGCGGCACGGTGGAAGCGGTGGGCGACGAGGTGACCAGCGTCAAGCCCGGCGACTTCGTCTCCGCCGAAATGCACGTGGCCTGCGGCAAGTGCCTGCAATGCCGCACCGGCGAGGCGCACATCTGCCAGCACGTGAAGATCATCGGCGTGGACACCAACGGCGCCTTCGCCGAGTACGTTGTCATTCCCGAGTCGAATATCTGGAAGCTGGATCCTTCCATCCTGCCGGAGTACGCCTCCATCCTCGACCCGCTGGGCAACGCGGTACACACCGTGCTGGCGGGCGACATCGCCGCCAAAAGCGTGGCCATCAGCGGTTGCGGCCCCATCGGGCTGTTCGCCATCGCGGTGGCGCGCGCCTGCGGAGCCACCCAGATTTACGCGCTGGAGGTGAACGAGCATCGCCGCAAGATCGCCAAACAGATGAAGCCCGACTTCGTCCTCGACCCCACCACGGACGACGTGTACCAGATCGTGATGGACAATACCGGCGGCACCGGCGTGGACGTGGTGCTGGAAATGGCGGGGCGCACCGCAGCCATCCGAACAGGATTCAAAATCCTGCGCCTCGGTGGCCGCATGTCTCTGCTGGGAATTCCCTCCAAGCCAGTCGAACTCAACCTCGCGGAAGAAGTGATCTTCAAAGGCGCGACCGTGCAAGGCATCAACGGCCGCCGCATGTTTCAAACCTGGTATCAGATGACCGCGCTGCTCAAGGCCAACAAGCTTGATCTGCATCCCGTGATCACCGATCGCATCGCGATGAAGGATTTCGCGCAGGGCATGGAGCGGCTGAAGACGGGCGAGGCCAGCAAGATTCTGGTGTATCCCAACGGGACGAAGTAGGGCGAAGCGACTCGCAGGTAGCGGCCAGCGTTTCGCCGAAACCCCCGGCAATGTTGAAGAGTTCGAACGACCTGGATAGGTCGGGTGCGCCACCCGGCTTTTAGGCGAATTCCAGGCGCTTGAGCTTGATGCGGGCGGTGCGGACATGCGCGAGCTCGTAATGCGCTTGCTGCGTGAGCCAGCTTTCGGCACTGCCGCCGAAGACCTGCGACAGCCTCACGGCCATCTCGGGAGAAATCCCCCGCTTCCCGTTCACCAGTTCGGACAGCGTAGTGCGCGTGACTCCGAGCGCGGCGGCGGCGTCCGTGATGGTCAAGCCCAAAGGCTCAATGCACTGGCGCAGCACAACGCCGCCGGGATGGGGTGGATTCTTCATCGGCATGTCGAGTCTCCTGTCAGTGGTAATCGAGATAATCAACGTCCAGCACGTCACCGAAAATCCCCAACCGAGCAATATCACCCTCCGATCATAGTGCCCACTTCTGTTCGCGAAAGAAATCCAGCATGCGAAGCCATCGGATTCCCAGATCGTCGCAAACATCGGGAATACGTGGAATCGCGATGTTGCCGGTTGCGTTTTCTCCGGTTATTACAGCGAGGTTTTTCGCGCGAGCAACTGCAATAACAAAGGGATCGCCCCCTGACCTGCCCTTCTTGCTATCCACTAACCGTGGGTAGCGGGACATGATTTCCTGGACGTGCCGCTCGATCTCATTATCAAGCGGAATAATCATTTCTGTGTGCGCCTTGATCCAGTCATGTGCACCGTCATCCTTCTTGCTCAGCTCCCGGAGGACCTCGTCGCTGGACTTAACTGTGCCGGCCTTCGCCGCACGATCCATTTGCTCCCATATGCCGGGGAACACGTCTGGGGGATAATAACGAACCCACGCATCCAAAAACGCACTGGTGTCAATGCTATATGGCACGTTTTGAACTCAGACGGCAAACCTTGCGTAATCTCGCTGTACCTCAGCGAGGTGTTTGAGTCGGATCTGGAGATAATCCGAAACATCGCTGGCCGTTATGCGTTCGCGATTGAAGCTTTCGATCACCAACCCAGTGAAGGTTGGTCCCGCGCTGCTGAGAGCCACTTGGTGGGGCGGTGCAAAGCCTTTCTGCTGCTGGCGTTGCTCGGCATATAGCTTCAGAAACGCATCCCGTTTCGACCGATAGAAACTTGTGCTTGTCAAGCCTAGCGACAATAAACGAACCAAAGCTGCCTCGCGACTACCGCCGAACTGTCGCGATAAATTGGCAAGTTCATTGTCTGACCAGGAACTGTCGCCCTTCTTGTGCCTCCGAACCGTGTCGGTGTTGAGCAATTCCAATTTGGGGAAGAGGGTTGCACCAGCCACGTGATTACAGAATGCTTCCACTCTTGAGCTAATATCATTTTCGGCTTCGTGCAGGTCGCAGATTCCGCCGTCATTCAAGAGGATATGTGCTACCTCGTGCAACAGAGTAAATATCCGTCCTCTGGGCGCATCTTTGATGTTTGCCACGGCAACGGGAAGGGGGCGGTCGCTGATCGAGAACCCACGCGCCTCGCTGACCTCAACGTCGGTTGCTTGGAATGTGAGAATGCCCGCCGCTTCGATAAGCCGCCGCCATTCCCTAAATGCCTCGTACTGGTCTCTCCAGGTCGTTTGTAGTTGCAGCGAAACGCCCAAAAACTGCCTGACGCGGGCGGCAGCGGCCTCGGCGTCTCGATCGCCCACAATACTCTCTGGAACCTGCGGAGGCTCACTCTCGATTTCCCTGAACAAACCGAGCGCCCACTCACGACGGTCGTGCGCCTTGCGGATTTCCAGCGTGAGTTCCGGCGACTGCGGCATTTCTCCATGTGTTGCCACTCGGCGGAAATCATGCATGGGCTGAAAACTTAAAGGGGCCTCCTCCAGGTAAAAGGTTGCCAAAGGGCGCTTGTAAACCTCTGCCAATTTTCGCAACTGAGCGAACGTCGGCCGCTGCTCGCCAGACTCCCAAGCTGTTAGCCGTTCAGGAGTGATGCCGATTTTTTTCGCGGCAGCCTCGACGGGCAGGCCCGCGCTCTTCCTTGCCCACACGAGCAAGGCAGGATTCGGATTGGCCTCCACACGTGGCATTATGCTTATCTTAGTCGAGTGCCCCGCTCTTTCGCGAGGTTTGAATTGGTGGCATCGTCCGGCCGCGATTCGTGAAAAAGCGCGAAACATCTCTTCCCCGCTCTGCCAGACGCGCGATGGTTTCCGCGGATATTGGTTTCGGCTTCGTTGGTTTACCAGCGTTCTGCATAAAAGACCCGGGCTCCCCTAGAATGCCCCGCCACCGCCGCCGCCGAAGCCGCCGCCGCTGAAGCCTCCACCGCCACCGCCCCATCCCGAGCCGCCGCTGCTGGCGCGCGGGAGCGGCCACGAAGGCCTGGTGCGCATCCGTCGCCATGGCGTGCATGGAGACGGCGAAGAAGATGGGATTGAAGCCCATGTACGGCGTCGGTCCTACATACCAGGTGGGCTGGTTCTGGGTGATTCCCTGGAAGGCCTTGGCCCAGCGGTTCTCGATGCCCAGCGCCATGGCGTACGGCAGAAATTTCTCGAAGGTATCGGGCGGCATGCGTTGGAGGCGATCGGCGTCCACGCGGTTGATGAACTCCTGGAAGCCGAGGATCTCAACTTTGGTGCGCACGCCCTTCAGCGATTTCGCGGTCATGATGCGAGCGAACAGAAAAACGATGATGAGCGCCAGGATGCCCGCGGCAATCAGCAAGCCCGGCGAATCAAACATTGAGCCCCAGCCCAGCACCTGGGCCAGCACGAAGGGCGCTGCGGTAAACAGGATTCCGGCCAGCACATAGGCGTGCGCCGACTCGGGATCGACCGAGTACATTCCCTTGCGCTTCAGCTCCGCGAGGATGTCGCTCCTTCATGGTCGGGATGGCGACGTAGAACTGGTTCTTCAGGTCCGACAGGCGCACTTCGGTGGCCCCGCCGGTGAACATGTGGTTCAGCATCACGCGCTCGTGGGGCTGGAGCGACGTCCAGGTGCTCGGGCGGCTTCAGCGAGTGGAAGGTGTAATCGCGATGAGTGAATAGCAGGACCTTGGATTCGGTCTCCTCGATCTTGAGATAGCCTTTCACCGCCAGGTCCACCATGGTGCAGGTGATGTCGCGAGGATGGACGGCGTCGTCGATCAGGGTGCCGACTTCGGCGGGCGTCATGTCTTTGGGCGGCTCGTACATGGGCGCGACCGAGATGTCGGGCTTGGGATCGCGGCCTTTGGTCCACCAGAAGAAGAACATCACGATGAACGCCCACAGCGGCAGCAGCACAATGGGATTGCTGCGCAGAAACCACATCGCCTGGGTGCAGCTTTGCTGGGCTGGGTCAGCACGCCTTTGCTGATGTAAACGTCGGCGGTCAGCCCCTCGCGCATGGAGAGCGGATTGTTGGCTTCGACCACGCACCGTGTTGTTGCGGACCTCGGCGGTGGCGTCCTGTTCCTGCGATCCATAGGCGCCGGTGAAGGCTTGGGCGCGCAAATTGCCGGCGGCATTCGCCGGGAAGGTGATCGACGCCGCGGCGCTGTCAATGGGCACCGGCCAGTCGTTGCCGGTCACGTTCCAGTAAAGCTCGTCGTGACCGTCGAACCAGCGCACCGCATTGGTCACCTTGTAGGTGATGATCACGTTGCGTGTGGCGTCCACCGCGTCGGGAATGTAGATCTTGAGATGGCGGTTGCCGTGTTGGGTGCTGGAGTCGTACTTCAGACTTGTGGCCGCTGCTGCCATCGAGGACGCTGGTGACCTTGAGGAACAGCGTGTAGTTGGCGCCGTGCGGGCCCGGGATATTCGATGGGAATGTCGCGATAGATGCCGTGATATTCGCCGACGAAGACCACGCTGATGTGCTCGTTGACGGTGGTCACCCCGTCGGGGGCAACGTAGATGTGGGTTTCGAAGCGGGCAATGTGCCAGTCGCGGGCCGAGGCGGGGAGGACGAGGGCGAGGCAGAACAGCAGCGCGAGGAGGAGGCGGCGGATTTGGCACTTGGCATTTAGCATTTGGCAGTCAGCAACTAGCAACTAGCATTAGCATGAGCAGGTAGTATCTAGTGGCCGTCCCATAAATCGTTTTGAAGTACGAGTTTGCGCAATGCTCATTGACTGCCCTTCCAGTGCTCTTCGACTTTCCCCTAATTGCTAGTTGCTAGGTGCTAATTGCTTCTTTCAGAACTTCACCGCGACCGGTTCGCGCTGCGCCGGCTCGGTGATGTCGAAGAACTGCTTCTGCTGGATGTGGAACATGCCGGCCACCATGTTGGTGGGGAAGGTCTGGATCTTGGTGTTCAGGTCGCGCACCACCGCGTTGTAATAACGGCGCGCATTCTGGATGGCATCTTCCAGTCCGCTCAGCGAGCCTTGCAGCGACTTGAACTGCTCTGATTGCCCGCAACTGCGGATAGGCCTCGGCCACCGCCAGCAGCCCGCGCAACGCGTACGTGAGCTGGCCTTCGGCCTCGCTCTTCTCCGCCGGCGTGCTGGCCGCCATGGCAGCGCTGCGAAATTTGGCAACGTTCTCGAAGGTGCCCTTTTCGTGCGCGGCGTAGCCCTTCACGGTTTCCACCAGGTTGGGGATCAGGTCGTAGCGGCGCTTCAGTTGCACGTCAATGTCGGCCCAGGCATTTTCGGCGCGGACCCGCAGCTGCACCAGGCTGTTGTAAATGCCGATCAACGCGAAGGCGATGACCGCCAGAATGGCAATAACAATGATGAGTGGAATCATGCCGTTTTCCTCCCGGCGGAGCTTCGCAGCAAGCGCCATTTTTGCGCTTGCCAAGGTGAAAGTTCGACAGCAGGGGACAAGCGGAAGTTATCACACGGCGGAAGGCGGAGGCAATTCGCCGGCGGCGCAACAAAGCGGTAGAAACCGTCTCGCCGATAGGGTATGCGCTTGCTAAGTATGCAGCATATCCGCACCTGCCGCATCAAAACTTAAGATGCCAAATCGAAAACCATCGCGCAGCCTCGGGAGGCAGCACCTGATTTTTAACATTGAGACGGAGCGCGAGGCGGACGGTCGCTGGATTGCCGAAATTGTCGATATCCCAGGCGTTTTAGCCTACGGCGCAAATGAGAAGGCCGCCAAGGCCAACGCCTACGCCTTGGCGCTTCGCGTCATCGCCGATCATGCCGAAAAGCGCAAGACGTTTCCAAAAGCGATTGAGGCTACCACCAATCCGTGAGCCAATGGCCCAGCACCAAGGCTCACCGGGTGTAGTAGGGCCCTCCTCAAAATCGGATGGCAATTCGTTTCCCGGCACGGATCGCACGTTAAACTACGCCATAAAACCTCTAAATACCCCGATTTCATTTGGGCTTTCCACGATGACGAGGAGCTTGGCCCCCACATGTTGGCGCGAATCGCCAAGCACACCGGCCTGCGGCCGAAAGACCTGTAGTGCCGGATCTCAAACTTCGATGCGAACTATCGCTGACCTACAAACCGACCCGCGCGCCGGGATAGAATGATCCATTCGCATCCGGAGACCTTCATGGCAACCACGACCACTCGCACCAACCCGCTGTCTTACCTCACCGACCAACTGAACGAACTGAAGCAGAAGGGCACCTACTTCAAGCTGCGGGTGCTCGACGACGAACAGGCGCCGGTGTGCAGCTTCGACGGCAAGAAGGTGATCAACCTGGCGTCCAACAACTATCTCGGGCTGACGACGCACCCCAAGCTGCGCGAAGCCGCTCTCGAAGCCACGAAGAAGTACGGCGTCGGCTCGGGCGCGGTGCGCACCATCGCCGGCACCATGAAGATCCACATGGAGCTGGAGGAGAAGATCGCGCGCTTCAAGAACGTGGAAGCCTGCGTGGTCTTCCAGTCGGGCTTTACGGCGAATGCGGGCACGGTGTCGGCGCTGCTGGGCAAAGAAGATTTCATCGTCTCCGATGAGCTGAACCACGCCAGCATCATCGACGGCGCGCGCCTCTCTCGCGCCAAAATCAAGGTCTTCCGCCACAAGGACACCGCCCACGCCGAAGAGCTGCTGCACGAAATCAAGGACGAACCCGGCCGCAAGCTGGTCATCACCGACGGCGTCTTCTCCATGGACGGCGACATTGGCGCGCTGCCGCAACTGACCGTGCTGGCCGAAAAATACGGCGCCATCATGATGGTGGACGACGCCCACTCCTCCGGCGTGCTGGGCCGCAACGGGCGCGGCACCGTCGATCACTTCAAACTTGACGGCCGCGTGGACGTGCAGGTGGGCACGCTGTCGAAAGCCATCGGCGCACTGGGCGGCTACGTTTGCGGCACCCGCGAACTCATCGAGTTCCTCTATCATCGCGGGCGGCCGTTCCTGTTCTCCACCTCGCATCCGCCGTCGGTGGCGGCCACCTGCATCGCCGCCTTCGACGTGCTGGAGCAGGAGCCCGAGCGCATCGAGCAACTCTGGGAGAACACGCGCTACTGGAAGAAGGAGCTGGGCGGCCTGGGCTTTAACATCGGCGGAGTGAACACGCCGGCCAGCGAGACGCCGATCACGCCCATCATTGTGGGCGACGGCCGCCTGACCATGGACTTCTCGCGCGAGCTGTTCAAAGAGGGCGTGATGGGCACGGGCATTGCGTTCCCCACGGTGCCCGAGGGCAAGGCGCGCATCCGCACCATCATGACTGCAACCCACACGAAGGAACAGCTCGACCAGGCGCTGGACACGTTGAAGCGCGTCGGTAAGAAGATGGGAATACTAGGGTGATGGTGGGCTTTTGGCGGGAGCCCCCTGCTTCAGCAGGGGAGTTGGACTTTAGTCCAGCGAAAGAGCTCGTTCTTTAAGATCGGCTTTAGCCGCTGGATTTCCCGAAGGCCAGCGCTAAAGCGCATGATCAAAGCCAAATCTTTTCCCGGAGCGCTGAAGCGCTCCTTCCCCCGCATAAATGCGGGGGCTTCCACCGAGAAGTACATTCACCGTTCTTGCAGGGGGTTTCAACTGCAATGTACCTAGCAACTGAGCGACTTCGCCGTTCCACTCTTCGCTGGAACTGGTGGACACTTCTCCCGCTGACATTCGTGGCCGCCGTTGTGGCCGCTCCCTATTTCTTGACCCACGGTTTGCTGGCGATGGGGCTGGCGCTGGAACGCGGCTTTGCTATCGTCTGCCACCAGCGGCCGGAGCGCTCCTTCTGGATTTTCGGCGCCGAGATGGCTGTGTGTTCGCGCTGTCTGGGAATTTATCTGGGAGCGGCCGTGGGCCTGCTCGTTCGCACCTCGCGCAGGATCGTGTTGCGCCTGCTCATCGCCGCGGCCGCGGTCAATCTGTTGGACGCGATGACGGAATTGGCTGGCCTGCACGGCAGCTGGCTGGCAATCCGATTTGCGTTGGGATTGCTCCTGGGCGCCACGGGGGCGCTGCTGATTTCATCTTCGGTTAGCCGAGCGGAGATTCCCGGTTGATGTGTCGTCCCTCAACCGAGGCTGGGGAAAGGACCAGTCTCGCAATCCGGTTTCTTGGGTCTACTGGCGAAGAGGTTAGATCGATCGACGCCTTGATTGGTTCATAGCGAAAAGCGAAAAGCGAATAGCGAATAGCGAATAGCGAAGAGCGAAGAGCGAAGAGCGAAAAGCGAAAAGCGGCTATCTTGTCACCTCCAGCCCGATCCCCTGGCCTTCAGACACCCTTTGGCCCGCCGCGGGCGTGGTACGCACCACCGTGCGGCTGGAGGAAGGCGGAGCGGCCGTGGCCGTGCTTTCGCCAGCGGGAGGCGGCTGGCTGGCAATAGTGCTCACGCGCAGCCCGGCGTCGACAATCTGCTTAATCGCGTCGTCTTCACTGCGCCCAGCGAGGTCTGGCATGACAAAGGATTTGGGCTCCTCGGGCGCGGCCACCAGGACGCTGATCTTCGGCGCCGATACGTTGACCGCATTGGCAGGCGGAGTCTGGGCCACGATCTGATCGGTCGGGCCGCCCGGAATAGTTGCACTGGCGATGCTTCCCAGCTCCAGGCCGCGGCGGCGGATATTGAGCTCGGCGGCGCGCTCGCTGCCGCCCACAAGGTTGGGGATGACCATGCGCTGCGGTCCCATGCTTTCGGCGACGCGCACCCGCCAACCGCGCCGCACCGTTACTCCCGGCAACGGCGCTTGCGACATGATCCGGCCCTCCGGAACATCGGCGCTGAAAAAGCGGTCGCCGCGTTCCAGCACCAGCCCATGGTCAGCCAGCAGCCGCTGCGCGTGGAGAGGGGCCATGCCGACCAGTTTGGGGACGGCGGTCTGGCGGCGGTGGATGGCAAAGCGCATGGCCGTCAGTGCCGACGCCATGAACACGACGATCAGCACCAGCACGCGCACCAGATAGCGAAAGAAGCGGCGCATCAGTGGGCCTCGCTGTCGCCCGCGGGCGGCTTCTGGTTGCTCGGCTTTCTGAGCTACCGGGTTGTTCGCCGTCGGGGGCGGGGCGGCGAAATCTTCCGACTCGCGCCCCTCCAGCGCCACCCGCATGAAGTCCATCCAGATGGGCAGCGCGGCCGCCGCGCCGGTTTCCTTGTTGCCCAGGGTCTTCTTCTCGTCGAAGCCCACCCACACGCCGCAGGTCAGCGATGGCGAGAAGCCGACGAACCACGCGTCGGTGAAATCGTTGGTGGTGCCCGTCTTGCCGCCCAGCGGATGTTTCAGCTTGCTGGCGGCATAGCCGGTGCCGTGCAGCACCACCTCCCGCAGCATGCTAGATCATGATGCGCGCGGTGCGCGCGCTGACCACGTCTTTCACCTCGGGATAATTCTCCTCCAGCACGCGGCCGTCGTAGTCGGTGACCTTGCGAATGTAGCGCGGCATCACCCGCACCCCATCGTTGGGAAAGGTGGTGAACGCGGCCGTCTGCTCGGCCAGCGTGATGTCGGCCGCGCCCAGCGCAATCGGCAGATACGGCGGGCATGGGCGAGGTGATGCCGAACTTGCGCGCGTACTCGATGACCGTCTTGATGCCGCCCACGCGCTCGGTGACCTTCAGCGCGGGGATGTTGCGCGACTCCGCCAGGGCGTGGCGAAAGGTGATGACGCCCTCGAACTTGCCATCGTAGTTGTGCGGCGTGTAGGGACCCGAGGGCGTGTTGAAGTTGATCGGGCGCATCCAGCACGGTGTCGTCGGGCGTGAGGCCCTCATCGATCGCGGCGGTGTAGATGTAGGGCTTGAACGACGAGCCCACCTGGCGCTCCGCCTGGACCGCGCGATTGAACTTCGACTGCTGGAAGTCGCGCCCGCCGACCATGGCCTTCACGTCGCCGGTGGAGTTATCCAGCGCCAGCAGCGCGCCCTGCACTCCCGATTCCTGCTCCAGCGACACGCGGCTGTCGCGGCCATTCAGCGCGATGACTTTCACGTACACCAAATCGCCGCGGGTCAAGAACTGTTGCGGCGAACTGTGGCGCGTCCACTTGATCTCCGCCGGTCCCAGGTGGGCTTGGTAGCTGCCGAATCTTCACCGTCGCCGCCTGCGGGTCAACCTCGGTAACCAGAGCGTGAAGGTAGCTGCCCGGCACGATATTGCTGTCCCAATCCACATGGTGATAGGTCGCCAGCGAGTCGCCGTTGGCGATAATGTTCAGCAGGTTGCCCTTCCACCCGTGGCGCCGCTCATAGGCCGCCAGGCCGTCGCGCACCGCCTGCTGGGCCGCCTGCTGCATCTCCAGATTCAGCGAGGTGTAAACCCGCAGCCCGGCTTCGTGCACCTCCTCGCGTTCCATACTTCTTCTCCAGGTACTGGCGGATTTCCTCCACAAAATATGGGGCGATGTCGTTCGGTTCGGCTTGAATGTTCAGCCGCAGGGGCGCGTTCTTGGCGCGCTGGGCTTCGGCCGCGGTGATCTTGCCGTCCTCCAGCATGTTGTTGATGACCAGGTTCCGGCGGCGCAGCGCGCGCTCCGGATTGTTGATGGGCGAGTAGCAATTCGGGGCTTTGGGCAGTCCCGCCAGAACTGCGGCTTCCTCCAGCGTCAGGTCTTTCGCCTTCTTGCTGAAGTAGTAAGTTCGCGCCCGCCTCGAAGCCGTACACGCCGTGGCCGAGGTAGATCTGGTTGGCGTACAGGGTGAAGATCTGCGGCTTGGTGAAGCGCCGCTCGATCTGGATGGCCAGCATCACCTCCTGGATCTTGCGCCGGAAATTGCGGTCGGGCGAAAGAAACAGGTTGCGCGACAGTTGCATGGTCAGCGTCGAGGCGCCCTGCGCCCGGCTGTCCAGCAGGATGTCGCGCCAGGCCGCGCCGAATACCCGCCAGACATCCACGCCCCAGTGCTGCTCGAATTCCTTGTCTTCGGTCGAGATCAGCGCATCGCGCAGCACCTTGGGGAAATCGTTGTAGCTGTCGATGACGCGCCGCTGCAGCGCAAACTGCCCGATCACGCGGTCCTGGTCGTCATAGAGCTGGGTGATGGTGCTGGGGCGGTAGTGCTCCAGTTCCGTCACCTGCGGCAGATCGGTGGAGTACACCAGCAGCTAAGCCGGAAATCGCTCCCGCCACGGCGGCCACCGCAATCAGCAGAACGAAAACCGCGTTGCCGACAAACTTGCGCCCGCCCCTGCGCTCGTCCGCTGGGGGCGTGGTAACGACCGAAGGCTCTTCAACATCGCGCGTCATGGCTGTGGAAGCTACGCATTCAGCATAGCATTGCAGAGCACGTGCGACCCGCGGCTGGATTGGCACTTCTCCTGATTCGAACCGGACGGCGCGGTCATCCAACGTCTAGCCTCGGCGAGTGTAAATAGCGAATCGCGAAATGTCGTAAGCTGAAAGCTGACGGCTGATAGCTGACAGCTACGATCCTGCCATGATCATCAACGTCCTCAATCTCGGTCTGGTGCCCTACCAAACCGCGCTGCAACTACAGCGGACGCTGATGGAGTTGCGCAAAGCCGAGCGTATCGAAAACACTCTTCTGCTGCTGGAGCATCCGCCGGTGATCACGCTGGGCCGCAATGCGCAAGTGGCCAACGTGCTTGCGTCGCCCGAGTTTCTGGCCCAGCGCGGGGTGGAGTTGTTCGACATCGACCGCGGCGGCGACGTGACCTTCCACGGTCCCGGACAACTGGTGGCCTATCCCATCTTCGATTTGCGCAGCTTTGAGCCCAGGCTGGGGGCGGTGGAATTCGTCCGCCGATTGGAAGAGGTGCTCATCCGCACCTGCGGCGATTTCGGCATCGCCACGCAGCGCATCAAGGGGCTGACCGGCGTTTGGACTTACGCGCTGCGCAACAACCCGAGGCCAAGATTGCAGCGCATCGGCGTGCACATCTCGCGTGGCGTCACCACCCATGGCTTCGCTCTGAACGTGGGCACCGATTTGGATTTCTTCTCGCTCATCGTGCCGTGTGGCCTCACCAACAAGCCAGTAACCTCCATGGAGCGAGAGTTGCAGAAGCGGTTGACGTTGGAAGAGGTGGCGACAGCGGCGTCGCGCAACTTCGGGCGCGTTTTCCAGTCGCAGATGCTGTGGCTGGAGTCGCTGGACGACCTGCTGGGGCAGGCCACCGTGGTACCGAAGCCTGAACCGGCAACATCGCCGGCGAATCAGGACACGCCCGTGCGCCGCCCAGAGGAGCTGCGCAATCTGCATGGTGACGGCGGGGAATTGGCGTAAGATTCGCTTTTCGCCTTTCGCTATTCGCTATTCGCTATTCGTTTTTCATTTCGGCCCGTGAGTTTGCATAAAGTAGAATGCATTTCGACGGACCAGGAGGGGCAATGCAGGCTCCTAGAACGACAACAATCGGGAAACTAGCTAAGACTTGGCTGAATGTCGATCATTCGGGTACCGAGCGAAAAGCGAAAAGCGGCAAAGCGAAAAGCGGTTAGCGAATAGCGGCCTCCCTATGGCTCACAAGAAGCGCTCCCATTCCAGCAGCCCGCAGAAGAAGTCGGGCAAGGCCCCTCTGGCGCCAGCGGCGAAAACGCCGAAGACGCCTGCACCCGTCGAGCAGCTGATGGCTCGCCCAAGCCGACTA
This sequence comes from uncultured Acidobacteriaceae bacterium, assembly GCA_963736385.1. GTDB lineage: Bacteria > Acidobacteriota > Terriglobia > Terriglobales > Acidobacteriaceae > Bog-257. The sequence goes on from CAVTOE010000012.1 coordinate 15,328, forward strand.
AAACAGGTACATCCCCGGCTGGCAGGCTCGGCGACGACTCCGCTTCCTCCACGCTGCGCTGCTACAACATTCCCGACTATCGCCTGGAGCATCCCGAGTTCCGCATCTTCATGTCGGGCGAAGGCTCCAGCCTGGAGTACAGCATCGAAGGCGACCTGAGCGCTGCGCCGCCGCCGATTCGCGAGTCGAAATATCTCTCGCGCGAGCAGTGCGATCGCCATCTACCGCTGGATGCTGCTGAACCGGCGCATGGAAGTAGCGCTGGAAAATCTCTACAAGCAGGGCAAGGTGGTGGGCGGCGTTTACTTCGGACTGGGTCAGGAAGGCTGCTCGTGCGCTTCGGCCTTCGCGCTGGGACCCGACGACTGGCTGGGGCCGATGATCCGCAACCAGGGCGCGATGCTGGTGCGCGGTTTCAGCGCCCGCGACATCATGCGGCAGTACATGGCCAAGGGCGACTCGCCGACCTGGGGGCGCGATGCGTCTTCGCACTTCGGCGACTTTCAGCGGCGCAACGTGTGCGCGCCCATTTCGATGCTGGGCGAGCTGATCGGCGTGATGGCCGGCATTTGCCTGGGCGCGCGCTTGCAGGGCAAGAATGTCGCGGGCCTCACTTACGTCGGCGATGGCGGGCAGTCCACCGGCGTCACCTACGAGAGTCTGAACTTCGCGGCGGTGCAGAAGTTGGGCCTGGTGCTGGTGGTCGAGAACAATCTGTGGGGCTACTCCACCCCCAGCGATATGCAGTTTTGCGTGAAGGACCTGGCGGAGCGGGCCATCGCCTACGGCATTCCCGGCGTGATCGTGGATGGCACCGATCCCTGCCAGGTTTACGACGCAACTTACGAGGCCTGCGAACGCGCCCATCGCGGCGAAGGTCCCACCCTAATCGAGGCCAAGATGATGCGCATGAAGGGACACGCCATCCACGACGCTGCGCAGTACGTGCCGGCCAAGCTGTTTGAATACTGGCGCAAGCGCGATCCCATCGCTCGTTTCGAAAACTACCTCATCAACGTGAAGGGGTGGCTCACGGCAGAGGGCAATCACAAGCTGATCGAAGACGTGGAGCGCGAACTGGAGGCCGATCGTGAAGCGGCCGTCGCCTCGCCCATGCCCGACCCTGAAACCGACAAGACGCACCAAGGCGTTTACTGCGATCCATCATGTCACCAGATCAAACCAAAATATGGTCCGGTGGTGGCAAAACCGCGAGAGCCTGGAGCAGCGGGCCCAAAGGCAGTCGAGCCGGCGGTGCATCTGAGGTGAAGCAGCATTCGGCAATCTGATGCGCGAGCAAATCATTGGTCCTAACGACAAGCTATCTCCTCTAAATGATTTTGTATCAGGGCACGGCTTCCCTAATAGCGTGCGATCTAGCGGTAAACTTCGCGCCGGTGTCCGATCTTGACGACGGTGACAACCAACCTCTCCTGTATGACCTTATAGATCACGCGGTAGTCACCCGCGCGTATGCGCCAAAACCCATCCTCGGCTGCTAGCTTCTTGCAACCGGCGGGATACGGGTTTTCTGCCAGGGCTTCTATTGCTTTAGAGATTCGGGTTCGGTCAGAAGTGGCGATGTGTCGCAGCGCTTTGAGTGCCGAAGGGCGGAACTCGACAGAGTATCCCATCGTCAGAGATTCAGCTCTCTCTTAACCTGCGACCAGGGAATACTCTTTCCCTTTTCCTTCATTGCCTTGCGCGCGTCAGCAAGATCAATTTCGTCCTCCAGCCGTTCGAGAAGCTTAAGGTCCTCGATCGGAACCACTGCTGCGACCGGCTTCTTTCGGCGATGCACGATTGTCCGCTCGCCCGCGTATTCGGCGCGGCTGACGATGTCGGCGAACTGCGTGCGCGCCGTACTCGCACTAAACTGCTTAGACATGTAGAAATTGTACAAATCGTACGTTCGATTAGTCAAGCAGATTTCGGAGAACGCTACGAGATTTACCCCACCATCTCTTCGAACTTCAGAGGATCGGGCGGCACAGGTTGGGATGGAGGCTCAATTACTTGCAGCACCTGATAGGTGTGACTGATCCGATGAATGACGGTAATCGTGCTCAGCACCGCGATGACCCATAGCACCGGGCCCATGCGGTTGAACAGCGCTCCGATGATGATCAGCACAATGCGTTCCGGCCGCTCCATGAAGCCGACTTTGCAGCTGGGGATCAGCGACTCGGCGCGCGCGCGGGCATAGCTCACCATCACCGAGCTGATCATGACCAAAGCGACCATCACCACATAGAAGAAGCGATTGGCGCGGGCGTAATACACCAGCAGACCGAAGAACAGCGCCACATCGCTATAGCGATCGATGATGGAATCGAAGAAGCCGCCGAATTGCGTGACCTGGTTGGTGGCGCGGGCCACGCGGCCATCCACCATATCGAAAATGCCGGCGCCGATAATCACCAGTCCGGCGTAAAGAAACATGCGGCGCTGGTTTTCGGCGTGGGCATAGCCAAACAGGATGCCGGCCGCCACGTTAATCAGCAAGCCAATGAAGGTGAGCGCGTTAGGCGAGATGCTGGTGAGCGCCAGGCCGTGGACAATCTTGTACAAAAGCCACTTGCAGGACCGCCCGACTGCGCTCGTCCAAGTCATTGCGCGCCATTATCCTTCATCGTGAATGGTGGTCAGCTTCAGCACCTCAAGTTCGCGCTTGCCGGCCGGGGTGACGACCTCGCTCACATCGCCTACCTTCTTCCCCATGAGGGCGCGGCCGATCGGAGAACTGGTGGAGATCAGCCCCTTGGTCACATCCGACTCTTCGCTGGTCACCAGCTTGTACTCAATTTTTTCCTCTTTGGTGGAGTCATAAACGAGCAGGGTCGAGCCAATGGCGGCGCGGTCGCGGGGAATGTTCGCCATATTGACCATGGAGAGGTCAGCCATGCGCTGCTTGAGTTGACCCAGACGGGCGCGCACGAATTCCTGCCGCTGTTTGGCCATGTGGTACTCGGCGTTCTCGCTGAGATCGCCCATGGCCACGGCCTTCTTCAGCTCTTTGGGCAGCTCGTGGTTCAGCTCGTGCTCGAGGACCGCAATCTCTTCCGACAGCTTCTTCTTGATGTGTTCAGGCATACTTCGGAGTTGATGGGTTCGGGCGACTGGAAGCCACCCGAAAGCATGGCAACATTATACGACGAGGCAGTATGTCCCCTGCTATCGCAAATGGCGGTTTCCTGAGCGTCACATGGGCCTACGGCGCACCCCGTGGCTGTGAGAATTAAACATCGGCTGTGAGCCGACACAATTCGCCTAACCGCCCGTCAATTGACCGCTTTCGGAGAAATAGGGGTATAATCTTAGCAGCGATACGAGCCGTTCTTCCCCGTAATACCCAGGATTCAGTCTCTGGGAGCAGTGCTCCGGCCCTCATGAATAACCTAGAGTTTCAGCATCGGAGACAAGGTCGTTTACCCCAATCACGGGGTGGGCGTAATCGAGCAGATCAGCAGCCGGACGATCGGCTCCCAAATCGAGAGATTCTACCTCCTAAAGATCAAGGCCAGCAGTCTGAAGGTCATGGTGCCCTTTCACAACGTGGGCAGCGTCGGCCTGAGGCGGGTGATGCGCAATGGCGAGGTGCAGAAGATTTTGGACTTTCTCACCGACGGCAAAGTGCGAGAACCACGCCGACTGGAAATACCGCTTCAAGGAAAACTCCGACAAGATGCGCACCGGTTCCCTGCTCGACGTTGCCGTGGTCCTCAAAGGCCTTCTGCTTCTGGCCCAGCCAAAGCCACTCAGTTTCCGGGAAAAGAAAATGCTGGAGCGCGCCCGCTATCTGCTGGTGAGCGAACTGGCGATGTCAAAAAATTGGGAGGAGACCGAGGTCGAGGACCTGCTCAATAGATCGTTGTCAAAGTGCAAGCTGCGCTTTCCCGAAGCCTCCAGCATGGAAGCCTGAGTTTTCATCGGAAAGCCTATGGCCGGAACACTGCACATCTTTCGCCTGAAACCCGATCCGCCGCAATACCAGGCGAACATCAACCTTGGCGCAAATTCCTGGGTGCGGGTTTTCGACGCCCGTGGTCTCGACGAATTCTGCGCCACACCTGGGCGCTGCCCGAGAGCGAGGTTGAGGCCATGCTGGGGGAGTTGCGCGCCATCGGACGCACCACCGAGAGCTTGGTGGACATCCCGGAATCTCACCTGGCCGAAATGGGCTTCGCCGAATCGCCCAGCGACGAGTAGCTCTCGCCTTACGCAGAACTCACCCCACCAGCACCGCGCCACCGTTTACGTTGAAGACCTCGCCGGTGATGAATCCCGCGTGCCGGGTACAGAGGAACAGGATGGGTGCGGCGATTTCCTCCGGCGTGGCGACGCGTCCCAGCGGAATCTTGGCGAAGATCTCGGCGCGGTACTCGGGATCGTTGAGTGCGCCGGCGGTCATCGGAGTGTCCACCCAGCCCGGCGCGACGCAGTTCACGTAAATGCCGTAGCGGCGCAAGCTCGGTCGAGAGCCCTTTGACCATGCTGATGATCGCGCCCTTGGTGGCGGCGTAATCGACGTGGCCGTCCTCGCCGCGCTGTCCGGCGGTGGAGCTGATCATCACGATGTGCCCGCCGCGCGCCTGCCGCTTCATCTGGGCGACCGAATGCTTGACCACGGCAAAGGCGCTGTCGAGGTTGACGGCGAGAGTGTTGCGCCACTGCTCGTCGCTCATCTGGTCGATGTCAGCCTCCTCCGACCAGATACCGTGGTTGACCACCAGCGCATCGAGCGCTGCCGAAGCGCTCGACGGCCGCTTGCACCAGAGCTGCGGCGTTCGCGGTGCCGGTAAGGTCGGCCTGCACGGCGTGGCAGTGATCGGCGCCGCATTCCTGCGACCAGTCCCCGCGCTTCCGATTGCGCGCTGTACGTAGTTGAAGACGACCCGGGCTCCGGCGCGCACGAACAGCCGGACGGTCGCCGCGCCAATGCCGCGCGAGCCTCCGGTGACGAGGGCAACCTTCCCCTCGAGCGACAATGTGGGATGCGATGTCATGGCTACAGAAAGCTACCACAGCCGGGCCGCCCGGCGGCTGAGCGTGGAGACCGAAAAAACGCAACGTCAAGGCGCCACTAACCACTAAAGGACTGCCCACCATGGCCGATAGTAGCAACAATGCCGACTTAGGCTGCGCAGTATGGCCGCTAGGCTGCGCGGTAAGGCACGGATGGGGGGAGCGTGGGGCCTCGCAAGAGGACGCCCTCCCTCCATCAATATCCGGGGATGGGGGAGCGCGGGGCCCTGGTACAGGACGCCTCCCACCATCACGATCAGCCACGACGGCCACGGCTTGCCTTACCTTCGGAAGCTGCCCTCGCCCGCTCCATGTAAAGCCTAAACCGAGGCACCACACTCCTGCGATTTTTCTCTGCTGTGCCCAATCAATAGACAGCCACGATTCGATTGTCCAGATTTGGGCAGCGGGTGGGGGAGATGGACAGCCTGCCCCGGAGCTCATCCATACAAACTCAACAGAATAGGCGGGTTGAACTACCTGGACTGTGGCAACGTATGTGCTCCTAGTACGTCCTGAAGATCAGGACCATATCCATGCATAATATCCGCATCGCCTTTCGGCAATTCCGCAGGTCGCCTGCCCTCGTAATCACCATCATTCTCACCCTGGCGCTGGGCATTGGCGCCAATACAGCCATCTTCACCCTAGTGCACGCGGTGCTGATGAAGTCGCTGCCGGTGGTCGACGCCAAGACCCTATACCGCGTGGGCGACAAGGATGATTGCTGTGTGAATGGTGGTTTTCTAAATGACGACGGGGACTTCGATCTTTTCTCCAATGACCTGTACCGCCATTTCCGCGACACCACGCCTGAGTTTGAGCAACTGGCGGCGATGCAATCGGGAAGCAACACCATGACCGTGCGCCGCGGCTCGGAGCCCGCCAAGGCGCTGCGCAGCGAATATGTTTCGGGGAATTACTTTTCGACCTTCGGCATTGGGGCGTTCGCCGGGCGGGTACTGAGCGATAGGGACGACACGCCGGGTTCTGCTCCGGCCGCCGTGATGAGCTATCAGGCGTGGCGCTCGGATTATGCCAGCGACCCCTCCGTCGTGGGCTCCACGTTTTACATCCAAAGCCAGCCGGTGACCTTGGTGGGAATTGCGCCGCCGGGATTTTTTGGCGACCGGATTCGAAGCAAGCCACCTGCACTATGGATTCCGTTGGCGGCGGAGCTGATGATTCAGCCGGAAACCCCGCTTCTGCATATACCCGAAGCTAATTGGCTCTACGTGATCGGGCGAGCGAAGCCGGGTGTGAGCGTGGGGCCGCTGCAGGCAAAGATGTCCAATAACCTCCGGCTGTGGCTCGGGACCCAGGAGGCGTACACGCACAACGGCGGTTCGACGGTGATCCCCAAGCAGCACGTGGTGATAACGCCCGGCGGCGCCGGCATTCAGAACCTGCAACAGGAGACCAGCAAGGGACTGTACTTGCTGATGACGATCTCCGGACTGGTGCTCCTGGTGGCCTGTGCCAACGTGGCCAACCTGTTGCTGGCGCGAGGCGCGACCCGCAAGGCGGAGACCTCGATACGCATGGCGCTGGGTGCGGCCCGCAGCCGCCTGGTCCGGCAGATGCTGATGGAAAGCGTGCTGCTGGCATGCCTGGGCGGCCTGCTGGGGCTGGTGGTCGCGTTTGAGGGGACGCGGACCATCCTGTCTCTGGCCTTTCCCAATTCCCCGCAACTGCCGATCCAGGCCAGCCCCTCGCTCCCGGTGCTGGGATTCGCATTCCTGCTTTCCCTGCTGACCGGGATCGTGTTCGGAATTGCGCCGGCATGGATCACCTCGCACTCCGATCCGGCGGAGGCGCTGCGCGGACTGAGCCGCTCAACCCGTGACCGCACCTCCCTGCCGCAAAAGTCACTGATCGTGTTTCAGGCGGCGCTGTCGCTGGTATTGCTGGTGGGCGCGGGACTGTTGACCAAGAGCCTGCGCAATCTGCAATATCAGGATTTTGGCCTGCAGACCACTAACCGCTACGTGCTGCATCTGGATCCAGCCGGGGCGGGATACACCCCGGCAAAGCTGCCCGCGCTGTACCAGGCGTTGGAGCAGAAGTTTGGATCTCTCCCCGGCGTGCAGAGTGTGGGGCTGGCTCTGTACAGCACGCTGGAGGGCAACAATTGGGGCGAGGGCGTTCGGGTGGAAGGACGGCCCGAGCCGGGACCCAATGAGCACAACGGGTCATCGTGGGACCGGGTAAGCCCGCGCTTCTTCGAGACCGTGGGTCAGCCGGTGATTCGTGGACGCGGCCTTACCAATGCGGATACTGCGACCTCGCAAATGGTGGCGGTGGTGAACCAGACCTTCGTCAAGAAGTTCTTTCCCAACGAGGACCCCCTGGGGCGCCACTTTGGCGTGTTTGATCACAAATATGCGAGCGCCTTCGAGATTGTCGGTATCGTGGCCGACGCCAAATACTCCGACCCACACGGTGAAATCCGGCCCATGTATTTCCGGCCGTTGACCCAGCAGTTGAAGGTGACGGAGCCGGATGCCTCCATGGCGGAGGGGCGGTCGCTTTACATCAACTCGGTCACGCTGCGTTTTCGGGGCCAGCCGCAGAATGTGGATGCGATGATGCGGCACGGCCTGGCAGACATCGATCCCAATCTGACGGTGATCGACCTGCGTTCTCTGGACGACCAGGTGAGTGACAATCTCAATCAGGAGCGGCTGGTGGCACGCTTGACCATGCTGTTCGGAATGCTGGCCCTGGTGTTGGCGTCGGTTGGGTTATATGGCATCACCTCCTACGCGGTGGCGCGGCGGACCAGCGAGATTGGACTGCGCATGGCCCTGGGCGCGGACCGCGGCAGCGTGCTGCGCCTGGTGCTGCGCGGCGCGTTGGCGCAAGTCGGGCTGGGGCTGGCAGTGGGAATTCCAATCACCTTGCTGGGCGGGCACTACATGGCCGACCAACTTTATCGGGTGCGCTCCTATGATCCCCTGAGCATCGCACTTGCGGTGGTGGTATTGTCGCTGGCAGCAGCCTTGGCGGGCTTCATCCCGGCGCGACGGGCAGCCAGCATTGAGCCCATGGAGGCGCTGCGCATCGAGTAATCACGGATGTCTGCAAGCTGATTCATGATGCGCGCGTGGCCAGAGCCAGCGCCCTCGTGTAAACGGAGCGGACAAATGGACATTGAAGCGATTCGGCAGTACTGCCTGCAATTTCCCCACACCACCGAAATCGTGCAGTGGGGAGCGGCCCTGTGCTTCAAAGTGGATGGCAAGCTGTTCGTGGTGGCGGCGATGGAGATGGTGCCGCAACGGATTTCGTTCAAGTGCACGCCAGAGAATTTTGCCGAGCTGTGCGAGCGTCCCGGAATCATCCCGGCGCCCTACATGGCGCGCGCGCAGTGGGTCAGCCTGGAGCGGCTGAACGCGCTGCCCGATTCCGAGCTGCGCGAAATGATTTCCGAATCCTACCGGCTGGTGTGGGAACGCCTGCCGAGGAAGAGGCGGGCCGAACTGGAGGGCGGCGCAGCAGCAGTCGCAAAAAGGCCGGCAGTCCGCAAACCAAAAACTGCGTCCCGGAAATTGTCGGTGAAAGCAAAGTCAGCGGTCAAAACCAAATCATCGGTAAAAGCAAAGTCAGCCGTCAAAACCAAAGGCGCGAAGGCGGGCCGGCGCAAATGAAGTGGATTGCCGGCCTGCGGCGTGCCGTCATTTTCAGGGCGATGCTTTCGTCTCTGCTGTTGACGCCGACGGCCTCCGCCGCAGCCCAGTCAACTTCCCCGTCAGCTACATCGAAAACACCACATGCTTCGATCGCGCCGCAAACCGTCGCACTGGAGCGCGACTTCTTCGCCGCCATTCGCCAGGGGGACGCCAGGAAGTTTTTGTCCTACGTGCCCGCTGAGGGCCTGCACGTTGGCCCAGACGCCAAACCGGTGAGCCGCGCCGAAGTCGAAGAGCAGTTGGCGCATCGCCGCGACCTCTACTGCAAGCTGTTCGACTCTTCCTGTATCGAAGCCCCTATCAAGCTGGACGCCAGTTCGCGCGCCTGCTCGGACCGCGAGTTGCTGACGCATTCGGAAAAGGTCCGCACCGCCGCCACCGAGACGGTGCGCAGCGGCGTGCGCCAGGCAATTCTGGTGGCCGAGGTCAAGAACAAGCGGTGCGGCGGGGCCAACCTGGTCGATTTCATCTTCAATTACGTGCAGGGCGAGTGGAAGCTGTTCTCGGCACCGTAGAGGCTGTGGAAACAGTCGAGTCATCCCAAATCGGGAAAAGCGTCATAATTGGGCCGACCCCAGAATTTGGCGTTTAGAGGCGTTTTTAGCCCCGTAGCCGTTCCGGAGGTAGTTTAGGCCGTCCTCGACCCCTAAAGCCTCGCCTGGGGCTCGCCACGGCCACTAGATGGCGTCCTATGGGATGCTGGAAATAGCTAAATGGTGGCCTATTGACATATCATGCAAGTTTTATGTAAAGCGTCTAATTTATAGCACTAAAATGCTATGTCAGTGGTCTTTGACCGATCAGGGCCCGACGGGGCTACTCTACCGGCGGCCCAACACTGCTGTCGTTCGCCTTCCTCAGAACATCGTGATACTTTAGAAACCCAAACTTCGCCAAAGGAACCACGCAACCATGATGTTGGAAACCGAAGTCTTCCGATTCGAGCCGGATATCACCGGGGTTTCCTGCGCCGGCCGCTTCACCCTGGGGACACGCCTCAGCGAAACCGAAGCGCTGTGCAATTCGCTGATTCAGCAAGGCGCGCGCAAGCTGGTGCTGGACCTTACCCACGTCGAGTTCGTGGACAGCGCGGGTCTGGGGATCATCATGCATATCTTTGGCGAGATTGGGCAGCATGGGGGGCACTTCCGGGTTGCCGGCGCCAACGAGCAGGTGAAGCGCCTGTTTGAGATCACCCACACCAAGGCGATTCTGGCGATCGATGCCGACCTGGTCACCAGCGTAAAAAAGCTCCAGGACGGCGATGCGACGGCTGCCGGCGTAACGGGGTGAATAGATTGCCGAATCTAGTAACGGGGCAAGGGAACGAATCACCGCTGCCGACAAAGCCAATCGCCAATGGGTGACAGCTCCGACGGCTGCGTGGAAAAGCTGCCTGGAAAAATCGCCTGGATTACGCCGCCGCCAAACACGGCGGTTTTCTTGTGCTCGAGATTCATCCCTGAGCTGACCTGGCACCCGTCACAAAAGTTTGTGTGCACTATAGCACAGACAGGGATATGCAGTTCGTGGGAATATGGTTTTGTTCTTCAACATGTGAGGGTTTCGTTGTTCAGCATGTTAGGGTAGCCCGCAGGGATTCTCGGAGTGATGACAAGGCGCAACCTATCAACACTGTGGCAACCGTTGCGGGCTTTTAGCAAATCCTCTTCCCTCCAATTTCCGCCTCGTTAGTGTGACCTTGCCAAGGCACCTGCAACCTTACCTTAATCCAACGTCAACCCACCCGTCAGATCGCTGATCTTCTCGATGCGGTGCTCCAGGCACCATTTCTCCAGGGAATCGACCAGGGTTTCGCAGGCGCAGGGGTCCCAGAAATTCACGGTGCCGACTTCGATGGCGCTTGCGCCCGCCAGCATGAACTCAATCACATCTTCAGCCGTGCTGATGCCGCCGATTCCGATGACGGGTATCTTCACCGCCTTGGCCGCTTCCCACACCATGCGCAGGGCGATCGGCTTGATGGCGGGGCCGGACAGTCCGGCGGTGACGTTGGAGATGCGCGGCTTGCGGGTTTCGGCGTCAATCGCCATGGCGACAAAAGTATTGACCAGCGAGATGGCGTCGGCGCCCGCTTCTTCGGCGGCCCGCGCCACCTCGGGAATGCTGGTCACGTTGGGCGAAAGTTTCACGATCAGCGGGCGGGTGGCAATTTTTTTCACCGCGCTGACCACATCAAACAGCATCTTGGGATCGCTGCCAAAGCTGATTCCGCCGCACTTGGTGTTGGGGCAGGAAACGTTCAGCTCATAGGCGGCGATGCCTTCGCCGTCGTTGAGCATGCGCACCACGTCTTCGTACTCGTCCTGCGAATGCCCAAAGACGTTGCAGAAGAAAACGATGTTCTTGATGTTGTTGCAGCAGCGGCAGCTTCTCTTCCAGAAAGGCGCGCACGCCAATGTTCTGCAATCCGATGGCATTGAGCATTCCGGCGGCAGTTTCAAACAGCCGCGGCGGAGGATTGCCCGCCATGGGTTCGCGCGAGAGGCCCTTCACCACGAACCCGCCCAGCCGATCCAGCGTGACCACGTCTTCGAATTCCACGCCATAGCCAAAGCTGCCGCTGGCGGCCATGATCGGGTTCTTCAGCGCAATGCCGGCGACGTTGACGCTCATATCCAGAGCGGGCTTGGGAGCAGGGCTCACGCAATTGTCCTCCATCATTGCGCCTCTCTTTCGCGGACTACGGCAATGGGCTGCCTCACGCTGGCCGTGCGCTCCAGTTTGTCCCAGGCAAAGCCGCCGCCCTTCCATGGCGCGCTTGAGCGTCTTGATGAGCACCAGGGAGAACAGTTGGCGGTAGGCAAAGCGTTGCAGCCAGACGTGGCCCAACAAGCAGGAAGTCGCGTTTTCCGCCGGGCTGTTGCCGCTCCAGCGTGAAGGCGATGGTCGAAGCGATGAAGTCAATCACCATGAACAGCGCGAAGTACACTACCAGCTTCTGGAAGCTGGCTGGATTGGCCGATTCAGGATGGAGATACTTGTCGACGAAGTAGGTCGACCGCTCCCACTACAAACATGATGTCAATGAACGGGGAAACCAGCGGCAGCAGGATCTGGAAGATGACCATGTTGGGGATCGCCACCCAGCCCAGCGCTCCCTTTTGCTTCACCGCCGCCCGGTGCTTCCACACCGCTGCATGATGCCGAACGACCAGCGGAAGCGTTGCCGCATCAGCCCGTTCGCCTGTGGTTGGCGCCTCGGTATAGGCCAGCGCGCGGTCTTCGTAATTGACCCAATAGCCCGCCTGCAGTAGCGCCATGGTGAGATCGGCATCTTCGGCGACGGTGTCGTGCTGATAGCCGCCGGCGGCGCGCACCGGAGCGGTGCGCCATGCGCCAATGGCGCCGGGCACCACGCTCACCGCGTTGAGCGTGTTCAGCGCGCGCCGCTCGAAGTTCTGGCTGGTGATGTATTCCAGGGCCTGCCAGCGGGTCCACAGATTGACGCGATTGCCGACTTTGGCATTGCCCGCCATGGCTGCCACCCGCGGATTGCTGAAGTGCGGCACCAGCTTCGAGATCGCGTCGGGCGCCACCAGGGTGTCGGCATCGATGCCCACAAACAACTCTTCGGTTACGTGCTCCAGTCCGAAGTTCAGGGCGTCGGCTTTGCCGGAGTTCGGCTTGGTCAACACCGTAACCCGGCCGGCAGCGATTTCGTTCTGGAAAGCGGCGCGTGTGACCTCCAGGGTCGCGTCCTTGGAGCCATCGTCGATCACAATGACCCGTAGGTTCGGGTAGTCGGAATCCAGCACCGAGCGTACCGTGCGCTCGATGACCTTCGCCTCATTGTAGGCGGGGACAAGCACCGCAACCGCAGGCTGGTAGCTGGGGTCGAAATTGCTCTTGCGCCGATGGAAGCGGTCAAAAATGGCCAGGGTCCCGACCAGCACCAGGCGCCCGCTCATGAGCACGTCACCCACGAAGAAAACGAAAATGATGAACGACGAGACCAGCCCGAACATGCCGAAGCTAAGGCCGTCCACCCAGGCAGCCCAGCGCTCGTTGGTCGAAATGGGCGGCATGATTTCAGCGCGGGTCTTGCCCAGCAGATCGGAGACCGGCACGATCTGGTAGCCGCGGGCCCGCAGGCCGTCGATCATCAGGCCCAGCGCCTTGACGGTCTGGCTGCGATTGCCCCCGCCATCGTGCAGCAGGATGATGTTCCCACAGCTCAGATTGCCGGGCTGGCACGGCGGCAGGTTGGCAAACACGTCGGCCACGATCTCGTCGGCCGAACGCCGCGGATTCTCGCGCCAGTCGTTGGGGTCGATCTTGTCTCCCACCGTGATGAAGCCCATGTCCTGCGACAACTCCAAGGGGCGAACCTGGTCGGCGGTATCGGGCTCCTGGTCAATCGAATAGGGCGGACGGAAGAGCACGGGCTTGACGCCCATCTTGCCCTCGAACAGCCGCTCGGTCAGATTCAGCTCGACTTCGAAGTAGCGTTTGGAGATGTTGCTGATGTCGGGATGGGTGAAGGTGTGGTTGCCGATTTCATGGCCTTCCCGGTAAATGCGCTTGGCAATGCCGGGATACTTTTCAACTTCCAGCCCGATGAGGAAGAACGCAGCCTTGACGTTCTTTTCTTTCAGCACGTCCAGAATCCTGGGAGTCCATGTGGGATCGGGGCCGTCGTCGAAGGTGATGGCGACTTTCTTTTGCGAGGTCCCGCCGTACATGTCGACTTCATACGGCGACGGCATGGTCTTAAAGATCTCGTCGCTGATCAGATTGGTGTCGGCATCGACCTTGATGGTGCGCTCGCCGGAGGCCGGACGTGAAGCGATGCGCAGGATTTCACCCAGTCCTTCGATGTCCACATCCTGGCCGGGAGGCACGGTGGCCAGCTTGCCCGGAGCATTCGCCTCGAAGGGCTTGTCCCACACCGCCCACAGCGAACGGTCTTCCGAGCCCAGTCGCCACAAGGCGAAGGTGTAAATGCCCAACGAATGGGCGGCCCGCATCTGGTTCAGCAAAGTCACGCCATCGAGAAACCACACGTCGTGGCGAACATTACTGTCGTCCAGATAAGCGAAGTGGGGATTCATGGCGTCGTCATCGAAGTTCACGTCGGTTTCAGCGTCCTCGGCTTCCAGCCATGCGTCCTGCGCCGAGACGGTATGCACGTTCGCTGGCGGCGTGCCTTTCTTCTGGTCCTGCTTCATCGCCCAGTCATAGCCGTAATTGCCCACCGCGCAGATGATCTTTTCCTTGGGAATGACCTTGATGGCGTCCTGCAGGTTCTTCAGGAACCAATCCTGGCTGGCGACCGGGCCGGAGTCGCCGCCGGGATAGTGCTGGTCATAGTTCATCAGGATCAAGCCATCCGAGATTTGCGCGATGGCGGAATAGTCAAATGTCTTGTCGTTGACCGGTACGGCGATATACAGCTTCAGGCCCTTGGCGTGGAGATCGTCGTAGAGCTCTTGCACCAGCGCGCGGTAGTCGTCGCGTGAGCTGTCGGGAAAAGCCTCAATATCCAGCGTGATGCCCTTGTACTGGTCGGTGGCCAGGAACCTCATCAGCTCGGTGCGGAAGCGCTGGCGCGCCGCGGGATCGGCCAGGAATTTCGCGGTAATGTCGGGTTGCCACTGGTTGCGGATGGGATCGAAGTTATTGACCAGCGGCAGGACTTCCGTCACCGCCTTTTCGCCCTTAAGGAAAGGCATGACCCTTTCGTCCACCGGACGTGGTTTGCCCTTGTCGTCCATCACGTTGTAAAGCGCGTTTAGTTCAGTCACCGCCTGTAGCCTGCCGTCCGCGGTCAGCACGTGCATCCACTCGGGAAACAGCAGATCGATTTGCGGGTAGTATTCCTTCAAGGAAGCAAAGCTGGCCGCGTCCCACTGCACGTAGAAAGCTCCACGAATGCCTTCGTCGGAGTTCAGCACCACCTGCGACGCAGGCCGCTTGGTTTTGCGGTGAGTGTTCTGCCGGCGTGGCGGCTTGCGCTTCTGGCTTTCCTTAAGAGCGTGATAGGGTTTCTTCACTCCGGGGAGAAGCACGCCGGGGACCGACGATCCGCGAATGATGGTGGTAACAAAAAACACGCCCAGCAGCGTGATGACGATCACGCTGGTATCGAGCACCCACCGTAAACGCCGCCAGCGCTTGCGGTCCGGATCAAAGAAAATCTGTTTCGAATGGGGCATTCGGGGCCAATTTATCGTAGCAGGATTAGCAATTAGCAACTAGCAATCAGCAACTAGCAATTGGCTAGTAGCATTCGGCGAGGGTGCATTGAATAAATGCCGGGGGCTAAATGCCGCTAACTGCTAGTTGCTAATTGCTAGTTGCTTTCCCCAAGCTGCTATATTCGCCACGTGCTGGAACCGGAGCGCAACTCGCTGGGAAGAACGGAGCGGCTGCCGTTCTGGGACATGCTCTGGGAGTCTCGGAAGTACTTCCTGCTGGCCACACTGGCCGCTTTGGCGCTGCGGCTTTTCTTCTACATTCGATTCCCGCATGTGATGGGCGATTCTCTGGTTTACGGGGACATCGCCAGGAACTGGCTCCAGCACGGCATCTACGGTCTGAGCCATGCCGAGGGGCCGCGGCCTACCTGGATCCGTCTGCCCGGCTATCCGGCGTTTCTTGCCGCCTGCTTCCTGCTGTTCGGAAGCGAGCATTACAACGCCGTCCTGCTGGTGCAGATTGTTATCGACGTGGCCGGCTGCTTCGTCATCGCCGACCTGGCGCGCCGAACGGTGTCGCCGCGCGCCGCGCGGTTTGCATTTCTCCTGGCTGCGCTGTGTCCCTTTACCGCCAATTACACAGTGGCTCCGCTGGCCGAGACGCTGAGCATTTTCTTTACTGCGCTCGCGCTCGATTGCGCCGTCGCCGCGTTCCAGGCAGCGGAGGAGGGACTTACCCGCTGGTCTGCCTGGATCGGCTGCGGCTTTGCCGTTGCGGCGGGAATCCTGCTCCGCCCCGACGGTGGCATTTTGCTGGTGGCGCTGGGCCTGTTCCTGCTATGGCAGATGTGGCGCCGACCAGCGGAGCGAGCCCGCCTGTTCTGGGCGGGAGCGCTGGTGCTGGCGGTTTCGCTGGCTCCTCTGGTGCCCTGGACGGTGCGAAATTGGCACGACTTTCACCGCTTCCAGCCCCTGGCCCCGCGTTACGCCAGCGATCCTGACGAATTTGTTCCGTCTGGTTTCGACAAGTGGATGCGAACCTGGGTAGTGGATTACGTCTCGACGGAGGAGGTGTACTGGCAGGTTCCGGGCGATGACGTTGATTTGCACAACCTGCCTTCGCGGGCGTTCGACAGCGCGCCGGAGCGCGAGAAGACGCAAGCCATCTTCAACGATTACGCCAAAACGCACGTGGTCGATCCCGAACTGAATGCTCGCTTTGCGGAGTTGGCGACCGAGCGCATAAAACGGGCGCCGTTGCGCTATTACGTCTGGCTGCCAGCGTTGCGCATCGCCGATATGTGGCTGCGCCCCCGCACCGAAATGCTGCCGCTCAACACCCGCTGGTGGGAGTACGCCAACGACACCGAAAGCAGCGTCGTGGCGACCCTGTGGGGCGTGCTGGATCTGCTGTTCCTGTTCGCGGCGATGATGGGAGTGGTGCGCGGGCCGCGGCCCCGGTATCTCGCGCTTATGTTGCTGTTCGTGCTCCTGCGCTCGGCGTTTCTGGGAACCCTGGAAAACCCCGAGCCGCGCTACACGTTGGAGTGTTTTCCGGTGGTGCTGTTGCTGAGCGGGGCGTGGGTTTCGGGATGGAAAAAGCGCGGCCGGGTAAGGTGAAGCAGGACAAGACCGCTGGGTCGCGCCATCTTTTCGCCCGACTTTGGCGAAAGGATGCGGGAAACGGATTCACTACATCCCGCTCTTCCTGTTTTCGCCGCGACTAGTCCCTGGTTAGAGATTGCTAGCGTGATGGGAATTTACCGCTCGTTATGTTGTAAACATGGAAGGGTTCAGCCGCACCGCTCCCACCACTCATTCATTCCAAGCTCGACAGGATACCAATGGCTCTCTAAACGACGATCGAGCCAACGTCCAAGGTATGCCTTGGTACTTGTTGTAGCTGCCTGACGGCCTTTCTTAGCAGCCACCGAAAGTGAGTCTGTCGGATCAAAAACCACGTAGGCTGTCCAGTCGCCCACTGGTGTCCCGCCCCAACCTTCCCATTCTATGTGCTTCAGTTCTCGTTCGGCAGCCTCGGTTGCGCCAGAACTTCAGCCTTCAGGCGGTGCGACCACAGCAGCCACCTGAGCGAAGGACGTAAGACGCCCTGCGCCCTGAGTAATGCTCCTGCCACGACAAGGAAGGCGACCAGTGCAAGCAGCACCCAGGGCTTCGGCTTGGCCTCCTGCGAAGGGCGGCAAGCACAAAAAAGACCAGACAACACAGGCAACACAGGCAGACGATAGGAACGATCAGGAACACGTAGATTAGGACAGGTTGGTCGCCGTATACGAACAACCAGAGCATCATAATTGTTGCGCCCACCATGGCATATAGTGGCAGCTTCCAATTGAATCGCTCGCGGCCTGTTCTTGTCTCTGTCACTCCCATCCTCCAATTATCCCGCTGCGGTCAACTGGCGATAACAGGCGATCTCGCACCCAATCCGAATCAAGGACGCTCGGCATCCGTTATTTACCGTGATGAAGCTGTGATCAGGATGTTGTCGATCAGCCGGGTGCGCCCACATAAGCCGCGACGGCCACCAGCGCGCAGCGCGACACATCCGCAACCGGTTCAAGCGTGTCGGGATCGACGATGGCAAAGTAATCCAGCCGCACCCCAGTCTCTTCCGCTATCACTTGCTTGCCAATCTCGATCAGCTTTGCAGCGTCACGCTCGCCATGGTCCACGGCCGTCTGCACTCGCAGCAACGACCGATACAAAACCAGCGCCTGCTGCCGCTGCTCGGGCGTCAGGTAGGCATTGCGGGAACTCATCGCCAGCCCGTCTTTCTCGCGCACAATGGGACAGACGACGATCTCCACGTCCATGTCAAGATCGTCCACCAGCTTGCGAAGCACTGCCACCTGTGCGGCATCTTTCTGGCCGAAGAAGGCGCACATCGGGGCGGATGATTTCGAACAGCTTCGCCACCACCGTCGCCACGCCACGGAAATGTCCGGGACGAGACGCGCCGTCGAGCCGGTCGCTCAGGTCCTCGACCAGCACATAGGTCTGCGCGCCGTCGGGGATACATCTCCTCCACCCCAGGCGTGAACAGCAGGTCCGCACCCTGTTGCTCCAGCAGCGCAGTATCGCGTTCCAGGGTGCGCGGATACTTGTCCAGATCTTCCGCCGGGCCGAATTGCAGCGGGTTTACGAAGATGGAAACGGCGGTCACGTTGCAGCGTGACTTGGAGGCGCGCACCAGCGACAGATGCCCTTCGTGCAGAGCGCCCATGGTGGCGCACGAATCCCAAGAGTCTTGCCGTTACGGGACACCTGACGGCAAGCTGCCTTCATCTCGGCGATGGTCGTAATGCGTTTCACGGGTTGGGGTCGTTAGTGTATGACTCGGCGGCGCTTTCGAAGGCGGAGTTGGCTGCTTGGGCGTATCCTCCTCCGCCGCTCCCGCCGGGGGTTCAGGCTCGGGCAGCACCCAGCTAGCCAGCACACTCGCAAATGCCGGTTCCAGGCGTGCCAGATTTTCCGGCGAGCATTTCAACGCGACGGAATATATCTCGCGATCGGGACCCTGGATGAAGACCATCTGCTCAACCCAATCGCGGTCCGTCGCGGTCTCGCGATAACGGACCTGCAGCATCTGGGCCGGTTTGTGGTCCACGGTCCGCTGCTGGCGCTGCAAAGTCTCGAACGCCTGACCGCCTTCGCGCATACTCTTGGACGCCTGCTCGATTATGCCGTCCAGGGTCACCGGCTCTTCATCTCCTTCGGACGGTGGCATTACCAGCGCGACCGTGATTTCATCCCAAAGTGTCTTGTCGAGCTTCTGAGGAGGCGCGACCACCACGCCATTGCCATCGTAAACCTCGCCCAGCATGGTCCATGAACCCGGATACTTGAAGCAGAATCCGCCATCCGGCTGGCAGTAACGCTTCCTGGGAACAGGCTTATGGAGCGGCGCTGGGGCCGGCGTCGTGGGAGGCTGCTGGCCGGCCGCCACCGCGGGCAGACTCAGCGCCAGGACCAACAAAATGGCAACGCGCAGCGACAGTCGCATGTCCTACAGTTGCACAGCTCGCTTGCGTTGCGCAATTCCCTCCAACGCGGAGAGCGTCTCCTTGGGCAGATGATAGGACTCGGCGTCGGACGGATAGCTCCCGGCCTTGACATCGTCTTTGAAAGCCACCAGGGCGTTGCCGATCACGGATGCCACGTCGGCATAGCGGCGAACGAACTTGGCTGGCGGCGCGAACGTCAGTCCCAGCAGATCGTGGAAGACCAGCACCTGCCCATCGCATTCGGGGCCGGCGCCGATGCCGATGGTCGGAACCTCCAACTCGCGCGGTGATCATGCGCCGCGACCTCGCGCGGGATGCCTTCGAGCACGACGCAACAGGCGCCGGCGCGTTCCAGGGCGATGGCATCGTGCATCAGTTGCTCGACTGCTTGCAGGGTCTTGCCCTGGACCTTGTATCCGCCCATGGCGTGCAGCGATTGCGGCGTAAGTCCGATGTGGCCGACCACGGGAATCTCCGCCTCCACCATGCGCTCGACCAGGCGGGCGCGCTTCTCGCCGCCCTCAATCTTCACCGCCTCGGCGCCAGCCTCCTTGATGAAGCGGGCCGCGTTGCGCATAGCGTCGCGCGGGCTGACGTGGTAGGAAGCGAAGGGCATGTCGGCCACCAGAAATGCCCGCTTCACGCCGCGCCGTACCGCGCGCGTGTGGTGCAGCATCTCCTGCATGGTAACGGGCAGAGTATTCTCATAGCCCAGCATCACCATGGCCAGGGAGTCGCCGACCAGGACCATGTCGATTCCCGCCTCATCCACCAGCCGCGCGCTGGGATAGTCGTAGGCGGTGAGACACGTGATGAGTTCCTGACGCTGTTTTTTTTCGAGAAGAGTGGAAGAGGTGATCTTGGAGCGGAAGTCGCCGGTGGTAATACTCACGATGTCCTCCAGTGCAGTTCCCCGACCTGCCGGGGATACCGCCTGTATCTGGATGGATTTTACACCCGCGGCCTAGTAGCTCATTTGAAATTATGCTTTTCTGTAAATCTGCCCGCGCGGACCAATTTCGGCGACGAAAAGAACTTCGTCGTCAAATTCGAAGAGCACCCTATATGAGCCCACTCGCGTGCATCTCTTGGTGCTGGCCGTAAGGGGTTTTGAAAGGCGCGGATCAAGCGGTGATTTTGCGATGGCCTCTAATTTGTCCTTGATGCGGGCTTTGGTGGGTCTATCTAGACTACTTAGATACTTGAATGCGGTCCCTGCGAGCTGGACTTTGAGTGCCAATCATCTAGACCTGCGAAAGGTCATACACGTCACCCCTGGCCCTCTGCGCATTAGCGGTGGCAAAAACTTCATCAACCCGATCGGGGTGCAGCATTAGTTCGCACCACTCAGCCAGTTCAAAAAACTGGTCCGCATGGGCCCGCAAAGCCGTAACCGGTCCGGCTATAAGGGAGTTGTTGAGTAACCTCTTTCGGCGCGCCTCTTCATAGATGCTGTTGTACGATGCGCCAACTTCCATCAACTTCGCAATCGCCTGTTGAATCTCTTCCAGGGTGGGTGGCTTAGCGTCGGGATCCGCCGGGATGGTCCCGGCAGTAATATCGTCAATTTTCTGAAAAAACTTCGCGGCATTCCCGTTGATCTTCCACAACCAATACGACATTCTGACACTGTGGCCGTGAGTATTCACCGACTTTACCGCCAAAGAAAGCCGGGCCGCCAGAGAGAGACTCTCACACAGTTCTGCATTCCAATTGTCAGTTCCGAAGTTGTTTAAGACTGCTGCTGCCGTAGCCACCGGGTCCTCTCCCGCTTTGGGGATTGCGCCATGAAGACAGATCGGCTCGTCCCGTTAGACGCATCAGCGTACCGTAGGGGTGCACTGGGGTCAATAACAGCTTACCAAAATCTGAGTAGCACACAAGAAAGCGGTGGGCCGAAGCCCACCGCGGCGTCGCGACTAAGGCGTCGCGACTAAAAAGTCAGTCTAGTGCGCCTCGGCCGTTGCCTCTGCTTTGCCGCGGCGGACGGTCGCCAGGAAGTGATGAGCCGCAGCCGGGGGCTTCACCCGTCCCAGCAGCGCCCGACGGAAGCCGACTTGGCGGCCGTACAGGGCCACCGTCGAATCGTCGTCCTGCTTGATGACCGCGCCATTCAGGGTCAGTCCGGCGAAAAGACCGCGGGTGCGCGAGTACGTCAGCACCTCTGCCTTCAGCTTCCAATCGGTGGAGGCACTGGCGTCACGGCCCACCGGGCCCGCCGCCACGCTGCCGTTGGCGCCCAGCTTGAATTTGGAGCTCAACAGATCGTTCATGCCCTGCTGGTTCATGATCAGCATAACCAGATCGGCGGCTTGGACGCCGATTTGCAAACCCCAACTGCCGCCCGTGATGACGAACATAGCGGGCGCGCTCCACCCGTGAGCGGTACGACACGTGGCCACGCCCCGGCCATGCTCGGCGCCGAATACGAAGCCGCCTTTCACCATGGAAGGAACCACGGCAACGCACTTCACGTCCTCGAATACCTCGTTAGGGATACCATTGTCTGGAGCGGCCAGCAATTCATTCAAGATCCTGGAAGAATCGTCCAGCCGGGCCATGACCTTGTCGCGGTCCTCTCCAGCCTGGGTGCCTTCATTCTTCGCGTCTCCCTTTTCCTGATCGGCAGACTTCTGGTCCTGCGCCGCGGCATCCTGGTGGGCCTGGCGATCAGTTTGCTCTTGTGCATCCTGCGCGGAATCGCGATCGGTAGCGTTGTTGGTGGTTGTGTCGACCGTGGTGGTTGTGGTGGTTGTGGTGGTCTGCGTGGCAGTATTGTCACTGCTGGGATTGGCATTGTTGTTCTGATTGTCCTGCGCCACCACCGTGAATGCGCAGAAGAACAGCATCATCAATAGAATTCCGATTTTCTTCATAGTTATTTGTTCCTCCTGGGAGACCCGCTGGGCGTACTCGTAATACGGTCGTCCTTATAGTTGGATTGCGGATTTCAGCGGCGGGTTTGCAGGAACGGAGCTGGTTTATTCGCGGGAGCCTTACAACCTGAACGGGCCAGCGTGCATCGAGGAAAATTACGCCGGGCGCTCGCCCGTTGCCCGCTGCCACGGACGTTTGGGGCGTTCCGCTTCGGGCAGGTCGCGGCCACGCACGCGATCGTACCTATACGACTCACTTACCGTGCCCAAGCCTTCATTGTAGAGACTGATAGCGCCAATCCCTTCCTTCAGCTCTTCGCTGAACTGGTGCAACGCCTTGAGGTGATCGGCAGTGGCAGGGTATTCGGCTTTCGTGGTCTTCAAGACCTTCTGGTAGCCGTGATCGACGAGCTTCGAGATTTCGCCATTGATGAGGTATCCGGGATAGGCGAACAGCTTGACGGCACCATCGTCGATGCGCTCGATGGCGGCCGAGCAGTGGTACTTCTTCAGAAATATCCGGCCACTTGTGCCCGGAGCTTCCAGTATGTCGAATTCATGACTGCGAAGCCACCCGACGGCGTCTTCGTACGATTTGGTCTTGATCTTCTTCATCATCTTCAGCAATAACTCCTGGAGAATTGGCGTTTAGCATTTGGCAATTAGCATTTGGCAATTAGCAATTGGCAATCAGCATTTGGCCAAAGCCTTATTAAATACCAACGCCGTCAGTTCTTCCCGGCGAATGCGATGTCACAATACTGCGCGCATGTTGCCCGGGCGTTAAACTTCCCTCACCGCAGAGACTCACACTGTCGCACACTGCACGGGGAAACGGCAACTCAGGGGAGTGGTTTGTTGGGTGAGTGAACCCATTTCCTTGTTGTCATTCTGAGCGAAGCGAAGAACCCCTATCCTGGCAGGAATCCAAGAAATTATTCCGGCGATAGGGGTCCTTCGACTCCTCCTCCGGTCGCCACGGCATCCGGACTCGTCGCTCAGGATGACAGGCAAACAAGGGTTTACGCTTGCTATCGCAAAATGTTTCTCTGGAACTCACCCTTGCCGTGATAGAAAAGGCGGCGCAGCATGTTGAAACTTCGCCAACCCGTTTATGACGAGATTCGCCGCCACGGGGAAGAAACTTATCCGTACGAGTGCTGCGGCGTGCTGTTGGGCAGTGTAGACGGCGATACGCGCATCGCGGACGCCAGCGTCCGCTGCTACAACACGCGGACCGATTCTCCGCAGGACCGGTATGAGATCGATCCTGTCGGGGTGGTGCGAATCCAGCGGGACGCGCGTACCCGCGGACTCGATGTTATCGGCTTTTATCACTCGCATCCCGATCATCCTGCGCACTGGTCGCCAACCGACCTCGCGGAGGCGTATTGGTTGGGCTGCTCCTACGTCATAACCAGCATCGAGAATGGCAAAGCCCAACTGACTCGTTCGTTCGCCCTCGCCGGAAGCTGCGCGGAAGACAAGGCCTTTGTGGAGGAAGAGTTGGTGAGTGAAGCGTAGTCTCCGCGAAAAGCTGGCGTTAACCGCCGAGTGCTAAATGCCGGCGCTATCAGCTACAATCAGCCTTCCTATTACCATGTTGCGCTTTTCAACCGCCGGTGAGTCGCATGGAGAAGCTCTGGTGGCGCTGCTCTCGGGCATGCCCGCCGGAGTCGCAGTGGACATCGAATTCGTGAACCACGAACTGTGGAGGCGGCAGCAGGGATACGGTCGCGGCGGACGGATGCGCATCGAGCGCGATCAGGCGCACATACTCAGCGGAGTGCGTCACGGCAAGACGATCGGCTCACCGATTGCGATGCTGCTGGCGAACAAGGACTGGCAGAACTGGACGGAGGCGCTCCCGGTGGAGGAGGGCGATCCCACCAGGCACAAGCGCGTGGCTTCGCCTCGGCCGGGGCACGCCGATCTGGCCGGGGCGGTGAAGTATAACTTCCCCGAAGCACGATATGTACTGGAGCGGGCCTCGGCCCGCGAGTCGGCGGCGCGAGTCGCTGCCGGAGCCATCGCCAAACTGCTGCTGCGGGAACTTGGCATCGAGGTGCTGAGTCACGTGATCGCCGTCGGCAGCGCCCGGCTGGAAGCGCCGGTCGATTGGGAAGCAATCCGCGCTCTGGCGGCGAAGGAGGAGATACTGCTCAGTTGTGTGGACCCTGAAACCGAAACGCTCATGAAAGAGCAGGTGGACGTCGCGCTGCGCACCGGAGACTCTGTTGGCGGGATTTTTGAAGTGGTGGCTCACAACGTGCCGCCCGGACTTGGCACCTATGCGAACTGGGACGAGCGCCTGGATGCGCAACTGGCTGCCGCTCTGATGTCGCTGCAGGCTGTAAAGGCGGTGGAGATTGGGGATGCGGTGCGCGGGGCGGCTTCCCTGGGTTCGACGGTGCATGATGAAATAGGCTACGAGCGCGAGCAGAAGGGCCCGTTCACCGGCTTCACCCGGCGATCGAACCACGCCGGCGGCCTGGAAGGTGGGGTTTCCAACGGCGAAGAGATTCGAGTGCGCGGCTACTTAAAGCCGATTTCGACGTTGCGGCGGCCCTTGGGCTCGGTGGACTTCGCCACTCGCGAACCGGTGAAGGCCGCCTATGAACGGTCGGATGTGTGTGTGGTCCCGGCCGCCGGAGTCGCGGGTGAAGCGATGGTTGCGCTTACCCTTGCCCGTTGCGCCCTGGAAAAGTTCGGCGGCGATTCGCTGCTGGAAGTGCAACGGAATTTCGAAGGCTACTGCCAACAGTTGCGAAACTTCTAAATGCTCTATCCAATCGTGAAATTCGGGGACCCCGTTTTGGAGAAGCCGGCGGCCCCCATCACCGAGTTCGACGACGAGTTGCGGAAACTGGTCGAAGACATGTTTGAGAGCATGTACGCGGCGCACGGCGTCGGTCTGGCAGCGCCGCAGATCGGCATCAGCAAGCGCATTGCGGTGATCGACGTCAGCTTCAAGGAAGACCCGGGCGCCAAGATTGTGCTGGTCAATCCCGAGATCATCCACACCGAAGGGCGTCTCACTTCCAATGAAGGCTGCCTGAGTCTGCCGGAATTCCGCGAGAAGGTGACGCGACCGCGCTCGGTTACGGCGCGCGCGCAAAACGTGGAGGGCAAGACCATCGAGGTGAGCGGAGAAGAGCTGCTGGCGCGCGCGCTGGTGCACGAAACCGACCATCTCAACGGCAAGCTCTATATCAGCCACATCAGCGCTCTGAAGCGAGACATGATGAAGCGCAAGATCCGCAAACTGGTCAAGCAGGGCGAATGGTAGGAAAGCAATTAGCAATTAGCATAGTTAGCAGTTAGCAATTAGCAGTTAACAGTTAACCCTGGAGACGCTAGGCCCTGATGCCGAACGCTGGCGACTGACTACTGATCGCTAGTTGCTAGCTGCTAATTGCTAGTTGCTAATTGTAGTTGCTAACTATGATGGACCTGGTCTTTTGCGGAACGCCGCCATTCGCGGTGCCCACGCTGGAGAAGCTGGTGGCCACCGGCTTCCGCGTGAAGCTGGTCGCAACCCAACCCGATCGTCCCAGCGGGCGCGGCATGCAGCTCGCCGAGTCGCCGGTGAAACGAGCGGCACTTGCGCTCGGCCTCCCGATTGTCCAACCGGAGAAGATCAAGGCCAACGATGAATTTCGCGCGCAATTGGAAAGCATGGCGCCGGAAGCCATCATCGTGGTCGGCTACGGCCGTATCATTCCGCAGTGGATGATCGCTCTCCCCAAGCTCGGCAACATCAATCTTCATGCCTCGCTGCTGCCTAAGTACCGCGGGGCCGCGCCCATTCAATGGGCGATTGCGGCGGGGGAAAGTGTCACCGGCGTGACCACGATGCGCATTGATGCCGGTCTCGACACTGGGGACATCCTGTTGCAGTCCGAAGAGCGGATTCTGCCCGAAGATACCGCGCTCACCCTGGCCCCGCGACTGGCACACACCGGGGCCGGGCTGATGATCGCAACTCTGGCGGGCCTGAAGAAAGGAACGATAACGCCGCGTCGGCAAGACGATACCGGAGCCACGCTCGCTCCGATCCTCAAGCGGGAAGACGGACTCATCGATTTCTCGCGCAGCGCGGTGGAAGCCTGGAACCGGTTGCGCGGATTTCAGCCGTGGCCGGGGGCGTTTACCAGCTTTCGCGGCAAGATGCTGCACATTCATGCGGCTGTTCCCGCAGCAGGAGTCGCGGCGGCAGGTCACTTCGCCATCGCCAGTGATCGTTTGCTGATGGGCTTCGCGCACGATACCGCGCTTGAGGTGCGGGAACTGCAAGTCGAGGGCAAGAAGCGGATGAGCGCCCAAGATTTCATCAATGGCTATCGTCCGCGGAGCGATGAGGCGCTGGGCGGTAGTCAGTAGCCAGTAGCCAGCAATCAGCAAGCCCTGATACAAAACGATTCGTTAGTGTTCACGACTGCCAACAATTCACGAGATGGGTCTAGTTGCTAATTGCTAGTTGCTAGAGCGTGTTTCAAAAACAGTGCCTGAGCGTAATCCAGAAGCACGCGAGATAGAAGAAGGCGCGGTAGGTGGAGAGTAGATGCTCATGACGAACCAGCAAGCGGCGGAATTGACCGAGCCAAGCATTGGTTCGCTCCACAATCCAGCGGCGAACATAACGCCGCAGTTTACGTCCATCTTCGAAGCGCCGTTGCTTGTTGTTCTTGCGATAAGGCGCAATCAGTTCGATGCCTCGCTTCTTCAGTCGCTCGGCGCAGCGGGTCAGAGTCGTAGCCACGATCGGCAATCACGCGCTCGGGCTTTTGCCGCGGGCGGCCTTTGGGCCGCGGGCACGCGGACTGCGGCGAGCGTGGCTTCCGCAAGCGTAACTTCTGCCGGAGAGGCACTTTCCAGCCGAACTCCCAGCGGAAGACCTTGACCGTCGACCAATACCATCCACTTCGTGCCCTTGCCCCGCTTGGTTTTACCGACGGCGAGAGCCCCCTTTTTGGCCGGGGCGAAGCTGCCGTCCAGGAAGGTCTCGTCCCATTGCAGCAGGCCTTCTTCATCCAGAGCCTCCCAGCAGGGCACGCCATGCCTCCAGCCAGACGCCTTCCTCTTCCCATTGTTTCAACCGCCGCCAGCAGGTCGAGGGCGAAGGAAACTCCTCGGGCAGGAACCGCCAAGCGGCACCGGTTTGCAGAATCCACAGAATGCCTTCGAAACAGGCTCGATTCGACGCCCGCGGTCGGCCCCGCTTATCTCGCCGTCGCTTCGGTTCGGGAAGCAAAGGCTCAATCAGCTGCCACTGCTCCTCGGTCAACAGCTTCTGTCGTTTCTTCATGACAGAAGCTCACCAGCTAACCTGCCTCACACATAAGTACCTGATGTGAGGCCGAACCTATTTATGAAACACGCTGTAGTTGCTGAATGCTGAATGCTGAGTGCTGAATGCTGAGTGCTGAGTGCTGAATGCTGAATGCTGAATGCTGAGTGCTAGTTGCTAACCATGTCCATCTCTCCCGCACGCGCGGTGGCTTTCGATATTCTGCTGCGGGTCGAGCAGCAGAACGCCTACGCCAGCGAACTACTGCACTCTGAGCGTCTGGAAAAGCTTTCACCTGCCGATCGCGGCCTTGCGATGGAGCTGGTCATGGGGGTCCTGCGCTGGCGCTCGCGACTGGATGATGCGATCGCTGCGGCGGCATCGCGGCCACTGAAGAAGCTGGATGCCGAAGTTTTGAACGCGCTCCGGCTGGCTGCTTACCAGCTGCAGTTTTTGACCCGCGTGCCGGCTCATGCCGCCATCAACGACAGCGTGGAACTGGTGAAGCGCGCGCAAAAAAGATCGGCGGCGCCGTTTGCCAATGCCGTCTTGCGGAAGATCGCCGCAGCCCGGGCCGAACCAGTCCAGCCGTCGGCTGACGAAGCTGCGGTTGCCTCCCTGGCGCGTGAAACCGCGCATCCGGAGTGGCTGGTTGCCCGATGGGTGGCGCAGTTTGGCGCGGAGGGGGCGCGGCAAATCTGCGAATTCGATCAGAGGGTGCCCGCCACCTCGTTGCGTCTGGAAGACGCCGACGCGGAACCAGAGCTGGCGTCGGAAGGTGTCAAACTTGCGCCCGGTGCGCTGCTGGCCAGCGCTCGCACGTTGATCGAGGGCGACCTGACGCGGACGCGTGCCTACTTGGAAGGCCGGGTGTTCATTCAGGACGAAGCTTCGCAACTG
This sequence comes from uncultured Acidobacteriaceae bacterium, assembly GCA_963736385.1. Lineage (GTDB taxonomy): Bacteria > Acidobacteriota > Terriglobia > Terriglobales > Acidobacteriaceae > Bog-257. The sequence goes on from CAVTOE010000012.1 coordinate 43,300, forward strand.
GTCGCGGCATTGGTCGGCACGGGATCGCGGCTGCTCGATTGCTGCGCCGCTCCCGGCGGCAAGACGGCGGCCATGGCGTGGCGCAATCCCACAGCGCAGATCGTTGCGGCGGAGATCCACGAGCGCCGCGCTGCTCTGGTGCGGAAGCGGGTGCATGCCGCGAACGTCGAGGTGATCGCTGCCGACGCTTTGCAGCTCCCGCTGACTGGCGGATTCGATCGCGTGCTGGCCGACGTGCCATGCTCGGGAACGGGAACTCTGGCGCGCAATCCCGACATCAAGTGGCGGCTCACCGAAGGAGACCTGAGCGAACTCCACAGCAAGCAGGTGGCAATCCTGCGCGCGGCGTTGCAGCAGCTCGCGCCCGGCGGACGCGCGGTGTACTCCACTTGCTCGCTGGAGCGCGAAGAGAACGAAGCCGTCGTGGAAGAAGTGTTGCGCGACGCCGAAGGATATCATTTGCGGGATTGTCGCGAGGAGTTGGAAAGGCTGCAGAGCCGACGGCGAGTTGGTGTGGAACGATCTCGACTCACTGTTGAGCGGGCAATTTCTGCGCACGGTTCCGGGGATGCAGCCGTGTGACGGATTCTTTGCGGCAGTGATTGGAAAACAGATATCCGTGGATAGTGGGTGGAGAATCTTGTACAGAACTGCCTCAGTTCCTGGTCCGAGCTGGCCGATTTTGCGTTGGGATCTGTCGTTCAGCAAGGTCAGGTGTACTGCAACTGACAACTGGCCACTGACAACTATCCACTAGCCACTAAAAAAGGCCGGCACGCGGCCGGCCTTCGCTTGGAAAAACAGGGAGCTACTTCTTGGGGGCGATGGAGTCTTTGGCGGCCTTGGCCACGCGGAACTTCACCACGACCTTGGCAGGAATCTTGATCGCTTCGCCGGTTTGCGGATTGCGACCCATGCGTGCTTTGCGATTCGACTTCACCAGACGGCCCAGACCCGGTACCACAAATAAGCCGTTCTTCTTGGTCTCTTTGATTGCCAGTTCCGCGAACGACTCGAGGAACGCGGCAGCCTGTTTGTTGTTCATTTCGTTCTTCTCGGCCATGTGGCGGACGAGCTGGGTCTTGGTCATGCCTGTTGCCATTCGTAAATCCTCCTTGAAAATTTGAGCGGTAACAATGCTCAAGTTGAGCGTATCGTTACACCAACCTCATGGGAGTGGAAAGCATTTTCGCCATATTTTATGCGGTTTTTCCACAGGCCGTGCTCGGAAAGCCACTGCCCATGCGGGTGCGGCGAACCCCCTCTTGGGTGAAGGTGCCATAATGGAAGATTCGGGCCGATACGCCGGCCCCCGGAGTGCCACCCTTGAGCTGCGCGATTTGCAGTATTCGCAAAGAAAAACGCTTCTGCCTGGCGGTGCATGGACGCATCTGCCCGCAATGCTGTGGGGGACAGCGTGAGCTCACGCTCGACTGTCCCGCCGAGTGTCCTTACCTGCAGCAGGCGCGCCAACACCAGAAGCCACGACCACTGGAAGAGGCGCCGCCGGAGGAAGTATTTCCCCAGATCGAACTCTCCGACGAATTCCTCCACGCTCGCGAGCCGGTGATGTCGGGGATTCTGCACACCATCGGCAGGCTTTCCGGCAGCGACCGCAACTTGACCGACCGGGAAGTGATTGCAGCTCTGGCCAACCTGGCCAGGAGCTACCAGACCCTGATTGGCTCGGGCCTGGTGTATGAGCAAGTGCCGCCCAGTCTTGCACAGCAGGGCCTGATCGAAGCGGTGCGCCAACTGCTGGAGGAATTTCGCCAACTGGAGCGGGAGCACCTGGGACACACCACGCTGAGGGATGCCGAGGTGTTGAAGGTGCTGGTGCTGGTGTTGCGGTTGGCGCACATCCACACTTCTGGACGTCCGCGCTCGCGCGGGTTTCTGGATTTCGTGCACCAACAATTCCGCGAGACACAATCGGCAATCGTCGCTGCGGACGAACCGGGCAGCCGGATCATCATGCCGTAAGAACTTCGTGTTTCACATCGGTGGCTGATACTATCGGTTTTCGTTGCCTATGCACGTCGCCCACGGGACTATTTTATTTTTCGCGGCCCTTCTCGCCGGAGCCATCAACTCGGTGGCTGGCGGTGGCAGCTTCGTTTCCTTTCCCACGCTGTTATTCGTCGGCATCCCGCCAATCAACGCCAACGCCACCAACACGGTGGCGCTGTGGCCGGGACAACCGGCCAGCGTCTGGGCCTATCGCCACGAGTTTCGCAGCCTGCCGCGGCGAGTGCTGGTGCCGCTTACGGTGACCGGCATTCTGGGAGGCTTTCTCGGCGCGTGGGTCCTGCTTATCACCCCGCCGGCAACCTTCATGACGCTGGTGCCGTGGCTGCTACTGATCGCCACCCTGATTTTCATGATGAGCGGACGGATTACGCGCTGGGTCAAACAGCGGGCCGAGCAGGGGGAACATCACGAGTTCGCCACTGGCCGCGGAATCTTTCTCCAGTTGCTCATCGCGTTTTACCTGGGCTACTTCGGGGCCGGGGCGGGCATCCTCATCCTCGCCATGCTGGCGCTGCTGGGCATGGACCACATCCACACCATGAACGCGCTCAAGGCGTGGCTCACCACGGTGTCCAACGGCGTGGCCATGATTCTGTTCGCCCTGAAGCCGGGCGTAGTCTATTGGCCGCAGGCGATACTCATGATTATTGGCGCCATCATGGGCGGCTACTTCGGCGCCTACTTCGCGCGCAAGACCAAGCCGGAGTATGTGCGCGCCATCGTGATCGTGATCGGCTTCACCTTGGCGATCTACTTCTTCGCCAAGCAGATCCGGGGATAGGGGTCGAGGGGCAGTGGTTAGTGGTTAGTGGTTAGTGCTGAGCTGCGCTTCAACTAACCACTAACCACTAACCACTATTCACTATCCCCTGATGTACCGGCGTTGCATTCGCTTGCACTGCGTTGAGGAAGACGAGGAACCCCAACACCATCAGGAACACCCGCGAGAAATCGTTTCAACAGCCGTTTTCCAGTCACGGCAGGTTAGATGCAGGTTTCTCTTACCGGTGGCCTGCGGGAAAGAATCCATTCGAATTTACTCTCAAGTCACCGATCTTGGCTTTTCACTCTCCCGATAGCGCACTTTCATCACCAGCAAAGGCGCGCTGAGGAAGAAGGTGACGGCATTGGGCAGGATGATGGGCAGCGAGTGGATCATGAAGCCATAGCCCACCCACAGCACCAGACCTATGTTGAGGCTGATCAACATGAGCAGCGAGAGATCGCGGACGGACTTGCTGCGGAAGGAGTGCAAGGCCTGAGGAAGATATGCCAGCGTGCACAGCGTGCCCGCGGCAAAGCCGGTTAGCGACGTGAGGAACATGCCCCAGCGTACCATCGGCGCGGCGACGCTGGAGGATGCGAGCCGAGTTGGGAACTCCCCGCCCTAGCCAAACAGCAGGTCCCTCGACTCCGTCCGCCGCGGCGGACTCCGCTCGGGATGACAAGAACGGGGCACCCCCGTGCGTTTCGAGTAGAACGGGGCACCCCCGTGTGAGCCGTGAGAGTTACCCGATCTTGAGCACGATCTTGCCGTAATTGGCGCGCCCGAGCATGAGGCGGTGGGCCTCGCCGGCTTGCTCCATCGGCAGGATGTGTCCGATCTCAGGATGCAGTTTGCCTTGTTCAATCCACGGTTGCATGGCTTGCAGACTGCGACCGATCAGTTCGTGGTCCTTGGCCAGCACGCTGAGCCACAGGCCGTGAGCGCTAAGACTTTTGGCCATCATGATGCCAGCGTCGAACTGGTGCCGCTGTCCGGTCGCGGTGCCGTAGATGATGACCCGCCCAAAGGGCCGGCAGCAGCGCAGGCTTTTGGCGGTATGCTCACCGCCCAGCATCTCGAAGACTGCGTCCACACCCTCGCCGTTGGTTAGCTCGTGGATGCGCTGCTCGTAATCGGTTTCGAGGTAGTTGATGCCATGGTCCAGCCCGAGCTTTTTCACCCGCTCCAGTTTTTCTTCCGACGAAGACGTTCCATAAGTTTCGATACTGAGCAACTGTCCGATCTGGATGGCGGCCGTGCCCACGCCCCCCGCGGCGGCGTGAATCAGCACGCGACGGCGCTGCTGATCGGTGCGAAGGATCGGTTCGAAGGCGTCGGGCGTAAGTCCGGCCTTCCAATAGGCCAGATAAGCGGTCAGGAAGTTTACCGGGAAGGCCGCCGACTGCTCCGAACTCCAGCCCTTGGGCTGGGGCCAAAGCAGCTTGGGTTTGATGGCGATCTTCTCGGCTGCCGCGCCATATTGGGTGTAGCCCATCACGCGATCGCCGGTGGATTCGACCACTCCGGCGAACTCGCGCCCCGAGATAAACGGCGGGGGAGGCGTCCCGCTGTAAGTGCCGAGGGTGGAAAGGGTGTCGGCAAAGTTGATGCCCACAGCTTCCACGCGTACGACAACCTCGTCGGCTTTGGGTTGCGGACCGGGCATGTCGCGTACTTCGAGGACTTCAGGACCACCGGAACGAGCGACGACGACAGCTTTCATGATTTTGATTCTACGATGCGGGCGGCTGCCTTGGCGGCGGGAATGGGCGGTGAAAGCACCTACGGCGCGGGCGCCTGCATGAACTCCAGTGAGCGGGCGATGTAGGTCTTCATATCGCGGCGATGCACCACGGCGTCGAGCATGCCGTGTTGCAGCAGGAATTCGCTGCGCTGGAAGCCTTCGGGCAGCTTCTGGCGGATGGTCTGCTCAATGACGCGCGGCCCGGCAAAACCGATCAGGGCGCCGGGTTCGGCGATGTTCAGGTCGCCCAGCATGGCAAAGGAAGCGGTCACGCCGCCGGTGGTGGGGTCGGTCATGACGGAAATGTAAGGCACCTTGGCGTCGTCCATGCGGGCCAGGGCGGCGGAGATTTTGGCCAACTGCATGAGGCTGACGACGCCCTCCATCATGCGCGCGCCGCCAGAGGCGGAAACCACGATCAGGGGCACCTTCTCCGAGGTGGCTTTCTCGACGGCGCGAGTGATCATCTCGCCCACGACGGCCCCCATGGAGCCGCCGATGAAGGCATATTCCATGGCGCTAATGATGACCGGCTTGCCATGGAGCGTGCCGCGCGCGTTGATGACGGCATCGTTGAGCCCGGTATCGCGCTGCGAGCGTTTCAGGCGATCGGCGTAGGGCTTGAGGTCGGTGAACTTCAGGGGATCGGTGGAGACGATGTTGCCGTCTGTCGTCTCGTACTTGCCGTCGTCGAGCAGGTAGGCGAGCCGGGTGCGCGCATCGATGCGGAAGTGGCGCTGGCATTTCGGGCAGACGTGGAGATTTTGATCGAGATCTTTCTTCCAGATGATCTGGCGGCACTGGTCGCACTTGACCCAGAGGCCCTCGGTCTTTACCCGCTTCTCGCCCGAAGTGTCGAGCTCTACGGGCTCTCGCTTAAACCATGCCATAGGTGATCTTTGTATTCTATGTCTTCGCCGGGCTGCTGTCTGGCATCGCTGCCCTGACCTGTTCGACCGTCCACTGAGGGTCGGCAACTTCCACGATCAGCTCATCGTAGCGTTCGTCCCGCAGTTCAATGACGACCGTGTTTTCGGGATTGTGCACATCCCAAAAGACCCGCTTGCCGTGTTGATAAAACGTCCCGGCAGTCAACACTCCGGGGATGTTGGTTCCAGGCAGTCGAATGCCGTGCCACCAGCCGCAGGCAACGGACGGGTCGGCCCGGATCCCGGCAATGTGCTGCAGCGGGATCTCGAGGGAACTCTTCAGCGCCCAGAGCTTGTCGGCTCCCCGGACGTGCAATTCGAGATTGCCGCTCGCAATGGATAGATCGACCATTCCGGTAAGGACACAGTGTAGCCGAGGGGGAGAGAGGTTGTCGCTGCCAATGGGGACGAAGACGCCTGAGGTCATCATTCGTACACGTCGCGGCGGTGGGCGATCCGCGTCACATCGACAGTTCTCGCGGTATCGTTGACGGTATAGACGACCCGGTAATCACCAATCCGTATTCTCCAACGGTCTTTATAGCCGTGAAGCTTTTTGCATCCCGGGGGCGCGGGTCATTGGCGAGTTCCCGTATTTTTGGCCGGATGCGTTCGACGATATCCGGCGTCAAGTCACGAAACTCCCTTTTCGCGGACGAGGCAAAGGTGATTTCGTACAGCGTCACTTGATCTTGCCGAGGGAGCGGAGTTCGGCCTCAACCTCATCCAGACTGAAACGCGGCTCTCCAGCCCGCGCGTCGGAGATGATCCCGTCCTCAATATCTTCGTAGAGCATGGCGAGCGCCGTCCCGATCACTTCATCGGGATCATGGTAGGCCCCGGAAGCAACCGCGAGATCAATCATTCGCTTTTGCTCGTCGGTTAGTTCAATGGTCATCGCTGCATTCTTTCCCGTGCTCGACAAGCGTCTGTATTCTATGCCCGCCTTCCTCCGACGGCAATCGCCGCGATTGAAGCAGCCTGGTGCCCAGCCTGGCGCCCAGCCTGGCGCCTCCCTCCCCAAAAACCTGGGGTGTGCCCCGGCCTGTGAATCAGTCGGCGTACGATCTCGACACCGTCTCTGAAAAGCTTGCTCCGCTCGTACCAGCCGGAACCCTACGCGACTACTCGTTGCGCAGGGCAACCATGGGATCGACCTGGGTTGCTCTGCGAGCAGGAACATAGGACGCGGTTATGGAGATTGCCGCCAGGAAGATGGCGACGCCGGCGAAGACGATCCAATCACCCAAGTTGATGCCGTAGAGCAGGCTCGCCATCACTCGCGTCGATGCCAATCCTGCGAGCAGGCCGACGCCAATCCCAATTAGAGTCGTGATCACGCCTTGACGAAGAATGAGCCGCAGAATGTCCTGGCGTTGCGCACCCAGCGCCAGGCGAATCCCAATTTCACGGGTGCGCCGCAGGACCGAGTAGGAAATCAAGCCGTACAGGCCGATCATGGCGAGGACCAGGGCCAGGATGGCAAAGCTGCCGATCAGATAAAACGGATAGCGTCGCAGGAACACGGCGGGCGACTGATTGACGATCTGCTCCATCGACCGCGGTTCCACGACGGCGAGCTGCGGATCCAGTCCGCGCAGTGTGGCCCGCACCGAGCTGACCAATGCCGCCGGGTCCTGGGTGCTGCGAATGACGTAGCCGAGGAAGGCGGCGTACTCGGAATCCTGGTCCAGCGGAAAGTACATGACCGGCGGCGGCCGGGAAGCCAGACTATCTTCGGCCACATCACCAATCACGCCGACGATCTGACGGAACGGTTCATTGGGAGAAAGCGTCAACCGCACGCGCTGCCCGATGGGGTCGCGGCCGGCGGCATAACGCTTCAGCCAAGCCTGGTTGACGATGGCGACTGGCGGCGAGTCTGGCAGGTCCGCGGCTGTGAAATCCCGGCCAGCCAGGAGCGGAATCTTCATCACGGCGAAATAGCCCGTTCCCACTCGCCGGGTTATGCAAGCCTCGTCTTGACCTTCCGTGGTGGCCCGGCTTTCCAGCACGAAGCGGTTGGTGCTGCGGTTCTCGTTAGCAGGCAGTCCGCTCACCGCCGCGGTCCCCAGCACTCCCGGCAGGTGGCGCAGCCGCTCGACAAACTCATGCTCGAAGCGAAGACCGATGGGATCGGCAAACGGCCACACTTTTGTCCTGGGGTAAGACAAACCCGGGAGATTGACGCCGAATGTCAATAAATGTTGGGCATCGAACCCAGGGTCCTGCTTTAGCAGTTTGTGGAGACTTTGCAGCATCAAGCCACCGGAGATCAGCAGCACCATGGAGATGGCGATCTCAGCAACCACGACGGCATTGCGAAGGCGCGCATGGGCGCCGCTGGTCCCGCCCCGCGATTCGTCCTTCAAGACCTCGCTCAGCGGGGTTTGGGGAACGGCCAGTCCGGGACCGACTCCGAACAGAATGGCGGTAAGAACGGTGATGCCACAGACGAAACCCATCACGGGGAAATTAATACCGGCGTCCGCCAGGAATGGCATCGATTGCAGCTGCACCTCGGGGATTGCGCCGACCAGCAAGCGCACCCCCACCACCGCTCCCAGCACTCCGAGGATTGCCCCCAGCGCCGAAAGCAGCAGGCTTTCGGTGAGCAGTTGGGTCAGCAAATGGAGGCGGCCTGCGCCCAGCGCTGCCCGCACCGCAAATTCCCTTCGCCGATCGATGGAGCGAGTCATCAACAGGTTGGCAACATTGGCGCAGGCGATCAGCAGCACAAAGCTCACCGCTCCAAACAGGATCAACAGCAAGGGGCGAACGTTGCCGACGATCTGGTCGCGCAAGCTTTCCATGGTTACGAAGACGGAAGCATCTTCCCGGGAATATTCCTGCGCGAGGCGCGCCGCGATAGCGTCCATCTCGGCGCGCGCCTGCGGCAGGCTGACACCCGGCGCCAGGCGCCCGATCACGTTGAGCCAGCGCAGGCTTCGAGCGCTGGCGGTGTAGGGGATGGTGTACAGCGGGACCCAGAGCAGCGCCGATCCCTCGGGCGCAAATTCGAAGGTCCGGGGCAGAACCCCGGCTACCGTGACCGGCTTGTTGTCCAGGCGAATGGTGCGCCCGATGACCTGGGGATCGGCAGCAAAATCGCTTCGCCACAAGCCGTAGCTTAGGATCGCAACCGCAGGGCCGGAACCGTCATGGTTGTCTTCGCCTGCAACAAAATCGCGGCCCAGCAGAGGCTTGACGCCCAGCGTCGAGAAGAAGTTGGGCGTGACCATGGCGCTATAAATGGTTTTGGGATCGCCATCTCCGGTCAGAACGAAACTATCGTCGGCAAACCCGGCGAGCGATTGGAAGCTTTTCGCGGTGCTTTTCCACTCCAGGTAATCCGGGTACGAGGAAGTGTAGCTGCAGCAGGGCAACTGAGGGCGGTTCTCGCCCAGGGTCACCAACCGGTCGGGTTGGATGTAGGGCAAAGGGCGCAGGAGGGCCGGATACAGGGCCGAAAAGATGGCGGTATTGGCGCCGATCGCCAGCGCCAGTGTGATCACCGCGACGGCGGTGAAGCCGCGGCTCTTGCGCAACATGCGTAATCCATAACGGAAATCCTGCTTCAGCGTTCCCATGGTTCACAAGTTCGATCTGCCTGGCCTTGCGGTTACCGCAGGATAGCCGCTTAATCACGTTGTGGCGCTTTCAAATCGTAGCAGACAGGAGGCCGTGGGTCTCCGAGGGTTTTCCAAGCTGCCGTGCCTTGCGCTGTAAAAGACGGCCCTCCGTTTTTTGATGGCGCGATCGGCAAGTGAGGATGCTCACTTGGGTGTGTGACCTAGAACACGGCGGCCTGGGTCTGTTCTCATCTCAACTATTCATCAGCAGCTTCGAAATTGTCCAAGCCCATGGAGAACCCAGGAATGTATCGAGTGATCAGTGCCCTTAACCAGGACAGCCGGCATGGGTGGTTGCGAATCCAGCTATGAAAGCGTTCCAAGATGCAGGTCACCTCTTCCGTTTGGCATCCGTCTTCCTGGTCGGGGGCGTTTTGTTCCTGGGGTTGCGCGGCTTTCTCGTCCCCAAGAGTTTTGGGCAATACGGACATTATCGGGGCGCTGCCATCAAAGAGACGGCAGCGCTGCCGATTTCCTACGCCGGCCATCAAGTCTGCGAGGGCTGCCATACCGACGTCCTGGACGTGAAAAGCAAAGGTGTGCATAAAGGAGTTGCCTGCGAGGCGTGCCACGGGCCGCTGGCGACCCACGCCGACGATCCTGCCTCGGTGCAGCCGGCCAAGCTGGACACCGCTGTGCTGTGCGTGCGTTGTCATGAGGCAAACCTGGCCAAGCCCAAGAATTTCCCCCAAGTCGTCTCGACCGAACACTCCGGTGGGGCGCCTTGCAACACTTGCCACCAGCCGCACAGTCCGGCCATCGTTGCGACCGCGGGAGGCAGCCAATGAACATGACTCGCCGTCACCTGCTGATTCTGTTGCCTGCTGCCGCGGTTGCCTGGAAGAGCATCCTGGCGGGAACGCCCGAGGCTTCGCCCAACTACAACATGGCGGAGCACTGGTGGGGAATGTTGGTGGACATCACCAAGTGCATCGGCTGCGGCAGTTGCGTCCGGGCCTGCCAGATGGAGAACCAGGTCCCCGATGGCTATTTCCGAACCTGGGTGGAGCGCTATCACGTCTCCGACTATGACATTGAAAATCCCAAGGTGGATTCGCCCGATGGCGGCAAGAACGGGTTTCCTCCGTCCACGGAAAGCGGCGGGAAAAACTTCTTTGTTCCCAAGATGTGCAATCACTGCGCTGATTCACCCTGCACCCAGGTGTGTCCGGTGGGCGCAACCTTTGTCAGCCCCGATGGCGTGGTGCTGGTGGACCAGAAATACTGCCTGGGATGCCGGTATTGCGTACAGGCCTGTCCGTACGGCTGCCGTTTCGTCGATCCGAAGAAGCAGACCGCCGAGAAATGTACGCTGTGCTATCACCGGATCACCAAAGGACTGACGACCGCGTGCTGCGAAGACTGTCCGACGGGCGCCCGCCAGTTGGCTGACCTGAAGAATCCCAACGATCCGATTCATGAGTTTTTGAAAACTCACACCGTGCAGGTTCTGAAACCGCACCTGGCCACGCGCCCAAAGCTGTTTTACAACGGCCTGGACGGCTCGGTGCGATAAGGAGCTGCGGTTGCAGATTCCGGTTGAAGGCTTCATGTATCCGAACGAAGTGGAACTCCAGTGGAGCGTGCTGATCGTGCTGTATCCGTTTCTCACCGGACTGGTGGCGGGCGCGTTCATCCTGGCCTCGCTGGAGCGCGTGTTCCGCGTGGAAGCGGTAAAGCCCACATATCGGCTGGCGCTGCTGACGGCGCTGGCATTCCTGATCGTTGCGCCCCTGCCCTTGCAGTTGCATTTAGGACATCCGGAGCGTTCCTTCGAGATGTACCTGACGCCGCACCGGTCCTCGGCCATGGCGATGTTCGGCTTCGTGTATCTGTGGTATCTGATGGCCGTGCTGGTAGTGGAAATCTGGCTCGACTACCGGCGCGACATCGTGGTGATGTCGCAACGCACCACCGGCTGGAAGCGCTTGCTGTACCGAGTGCTGACCCTGGGTTCCAGCAACATCAGCGAGCGTGCGCTGCATATCGACGAGCGAGTGGGTTGGCTGGTCACGGTGATCGGCATTCCCTCGGCGTTTCTGCTGCATGGCTATGTCGGCTTTATTTTTGGTTCGGTGAAGGCAAATCCGTGGTGGTCCACGCCGCTGATGCCGGTGGTGTTCCTTTTCTCCGCCATGGTCTCAGGCATTGCCATCGTGATGTTGCTTTATATGTTTATGTGCCGGGTCCGCCGGGAGCCGATTGATATGCGCTGCGTGGACACGATCGCGAAATACCTGTTCTACACCTTCATCATCGACTTCAGCCTGGAGATGCTGGACCTGATCCACCGCATTTACGAAGCCGACGAATCCTTCCGCAGCCTGGATTTCATGGTGCACACGCGTTTGTACCTGTCGCAGGTGTGGATTCAAATCCTGTTGGGTACCCTGCTTCCGATCTTACTGATTGGCGTGACCCAGGTGGTGAAACTGGCGGACAAGCAGCGCAAACGGATTTACGCGATTGCCGGATGCCTGACCATGATCGGCATCTTCGCCATGCGCTGGAATGTCGTGATCGGCGGCCAGTTGTTCTCCAAGAGCTTTCTTGGCTATACCAGCTACAAGATGGGTTTTGCGACTCGCGAAGGATTGTTGCCCGCCATCGTGCTGACCGTCCTGCCGTTCATCATCCTGTGGGTCTTGGTGAAACTGCTGCCGCCCTGGCCGGAGAAAAAGGAAGAGCCATTATTGGTCGCGCTGGCAGCCCACGGAGCCGACTAGGGCAGCCTCACATCTGGTGTGTAGCCGATGGGTGGAGCAGGCCAGGGTACCGAAACCACAGCGTAGCCGCGTGGCTCGGCAACAAGTCCGAGATGGTTGGCGGCCATAGGGGTCCTTCGACTCCTCGGTCGCCACGGCGACCTCGTCGCTCAGGATGACAATCGAAAAAATTACGTGCACTCATGAATAATGCAGGTCCATGCCCGCTCTAAGCGTCGCATTGAGGAAACCTCGAATTCAACCACCTTCCTGGCGAACCGTCGCTTCCAAGATCGCAAACTGGTGGGTGCGCTGGACAAGACGCAACCATGCTTGATCGGCGAAGACATTTTCGTGCACCAGGTTGTGATAAATGACATAAACCTCGCGGGGAAGCGCGGTGACGGAACGGTGCAGGTTCGCCAGCACCTCGCGCAGCACATACTCGGGAAAAGGATTGAACAGGTAGAGCACGAAGGCTTCCCCAGGAAACTCAAAAGAGCGGGCGTCGCCGGCGTGTGACTCGATGGCAAAACACTTCTGCCGCTCGCTGCGATAGCGCGCAATGTTCTGCTGCGCGACCTGGTTTAATTCCCCAAGCAATTCCACGCCGACGATTCGCCGGAAGGGATACTGCGATGCCATCAGCAGGGTCCGCCCCTTGCCGGAGCCCAGATCGAGGAAGGTAAAGCCCTCGACAGCGACCGGGATGGAATCAAGAATCTGGTGAAAGAGAGCGGGTTCCGAAGGTTGATACTGGCCTCCGGAAAGCAGTTCGCGAAAACGAGTGCGCAGGCTTACGTTTGCCCAGGTCGTGTCCACGCTGTGCTCGAAGTCATAATCGATGTCACCATAGCGCGATTGGCGGCGGGCCGGCGTGAGGTCGCGCAACAACTCAACTGCGCCAGCCGCATACCAGCGCAAGGCGCCAAGCAAGCCGCGACCGCGAAATGTGTCGCTGATCCAAGCCAGCGCACCGGATTGTTTGTGATTGAGTTGTGGTCTTCGTTCTGCCACAGGAAGATAGTAATTGCGGAGGGCGCGATGCGACAGTTTCGCCGCATCACGCCGCCGCAGTGAAATTACGCCAGATCGAACAGCAGGAATTCAGCCTCGCCGTTGCTGGCGGCGCTGCTCAGTTGCAGTCTGGTTTCGCCGCTGATCGCCGCGCCATCGCCTTTGGTCATTCTGGCGCCGTTTACGTCGAGTTCTCCCTTGACCAACTGTACCCAGGCATGGCGGCCGGGCTGTAGATCGAGCTCCAGCTTCTGGCCGCCTTCGAGCAGCGAAGCGTACACGCTGGTGTCCTGGTTGATGGTGGTGGAGCCGTCGCGCCCGTCGTGCGAGGCAATCAGCCGCAGCCGGTTCCGCTTCTCCTCGACGGGGAAGGTGCGGTCCTCGTAGCTGGGCTTCAATCCTTCCGCCTCCGGCAAAATCCATATCTGCAACAGGTGGACCGGCTGCCTGGATTGGTTGACCTCGCTGTGCATGACGCCGGTGCCGGCCGACATGCGCTGCACGTCGTTCTGCCTGATGGCCGCACCGCGTCCGGTGCTGTCGCGATGGTTCAGCTCGCCCTCGATGATGTAGGTGATGATTTCCATGTCGCGGTGGGGATGCATTCCGAAACCCTTGCCGGCACTGATCCGGTCCTCATTGATGACGCGCAAGTCGCGAAAACCGATGTGCTTGGGGTCGAAGTAATCGGCAAATGAGAAGGTGAAATGGGTATCCAGCCAGCCGTGGTTATTGTGTCCGCGCTCTGGGGACGGCCTGATGGTGATCATGGATGCTCCTCCTGAATCTGGTGTGTATAAGATGCTTTAACATTAAAGAAAGATTCAGGTTGGCAAGGCAGCTAGGACGGGCGCGAGCGAGCATCTACTGGGTTATTACTCCGTAGAGATGCAGGTTTTGAAGGGGCGCGGCTTCAGCCGTGCCGTAAGCTGCTGTCATTATGGATGGCTTTAGCCACTGAGGGACTTCGCTATGCGAGGAAGTGCGCGATCCCTCGGGGCTAAAGCCCAACTCTCGATGCACACGTAATGGCACGGCTAAAGCCATGCCCCTTCAAAGCCTTTCTATTGTTTTCCCAGCTTACGGCAGAGATCGCCTAGGCGCTCCTGCTGGTCCGGACGCAGCACGCCCAGGAATTCACAAATGGCGGCGGCATGACGGGGGAAGATGCCCCGCAACAGGGTCTTGCCCTTGGCGGTCAGCACCACGATCAAGACGCGCTTGTCCTCCGGACAGTTCTGCCGGCGCGCCAGACCTCGCTTCTCCAGATTGCCCACCACCATGGTCAGGTTTCCGCCGGTGGTCAACACTTTCCGCGCAATGTCGGACAGCGACATCGGCCCGAGATGATAGAGAGCTTCCAGGACGGCGAATTGCGTCAGGGTCAAGTGGGCCCCCCGGAGACTGCGGGAAGCATAGGTGCGGGCCGAATTGGCGGCGCGCATCAACTTGACATAGGCGCTCAACGCCAGACGTTGCCGGGCCCGATGGGACGGAGTTCGAGTCACGCTTGCCTCTGCTTAACGATACTACAATATTAAAGCAATATGTTCATCCCAACCCATTCCCGCCGTCACTTCAGGCCGGCATTTTCCGCTGCCAGTTTGGCCGTCGAACTCCAGTCCAGGTCCTCCATGCCATGACCGATTGCGGTCAGCATGTGGTCGCGCATTACACTGCCGAAGGGCAGCGGCGCATCCACGGCTTCCGCCGCGGCCAGAGCGAGCCGGACATCCTTCAGCCCCAGTCGCAGTTTGAATCCGGCAGGCGAATATTTTTCGTCGGCAATAAGGCCGCCATACGTCTTGTATAGGGGAGCAGCGAACAGGGAATTGGTCAGAAACTCCACATAGGCGTGCGGCTCGATGCCGTACTTGCGGGTGAGCGCAATCGCTTCCCCCAGCGACTCGATCACCGAGGCAATCAGGAAGTTGCCGCTCAGCTTCACCACCGTGGCCATTTCCGGCTGGTCGCCGATGACGAAGACACGTTGCCCCAACGCCTGAAGCAGAGGCTGGCAGCGTTCCACCGCCGCCTGGTCGCCCGCCGCCACCACAAACAGCTTGCCGGCTTCGGCCGCTTCGGGACGCCCAAAAACCGGGGCAGCAATGTATTGGTGTCCGCGCCGGCTGTGTTCTTCAGCGAGCTTTTTTGACAGTGCGACGCTAATGGTGCTCATCGAGATATGCACCGCGCCGCTGGGCAGATGGTCCAGCACTCCTCCCGAATGCAATACCGCCGATTCCACGGCGTGATCATCGGCCAGCATGGTAAAGACGGCCTCGGCGTCTTTTGCGGTCTCGCCGGCCGATTTGCCTACTTTGGCGCCGGCGGTGCGGAGTCCGTCCGCTTTCGAGGGAGTGCGGTTCCACACCGTGAGGTCATGCCCGGCGTGAAGCAGGTGACGGGCCATGTGGCTTCCCATATTGCCTAGTCCAATAAATGCAATCTTCATTGCGGGCCTCTTTCAGGTTGACGGGCAGGTTGACGGCAGGTGGCAGCGATGCCGTAAAGGCGCGGCCCAGAAGGCGGCTCAAGTTTGCTGGCCGGCTGGCCGATAAGCATAACAGCACCATAAGGCGCTGCTGCCGTGATGCCGCTGTTGCCCCTGCATTGCAGTTAAGAGGCAACCGGGTGTCAGCAGCGCGTTCTCGTGGCGATGGAGGGCTCCGTATCGGCATTGCTGGTACGTGGTCTTCGAGATTAACCAGTTGGATAGAAGCCCGCAACGGAGGTTGCATCTTAATGTGGAAACTTTTTACGAACCTGAGGCAGGACGAGTCCGGTCAGGACTTGATCGAGTACGCTCTCATCGCCGCCTTGATAGCTCTGGGCGCGGTGACCAGCATGAAGGCGGTTTCAACCGCGATTGGGACCCTGTTTACCTCGATCGTTACCGCCCTGGGCGCGGCGTAGCCAGCATGATGGCGGCTGCCAACCCGATGATCCGTGCGGCCGTCGCGGCCGCACGGATCAACAGGTTCGCCTGAACCGGGGCCATACGGGCGGGAACCCGTAAGCCGATAAGGGATGGCCCCTCAAAGGGCCGGGTTGTGCGGTGGTGGACGGGGCGGTCCCCGCACAACCAGGCTTGGCCATGCCCTAGTTTGCCAGGGGGGCAATTTGCCCGACTGCCGGGCGCTGGCCCGCCGGATGGAAGGTGGATTCAAGGTGGCGAAAATCGGTACCGAGACGGGGTATGTGGGAGCCGCGGCTGGGGCCGGGTTGAGGAGTGCGGTCTGCGACTTTCGCTCTCCCCGAATCGGCCGCGGGCTGCGGGGCCCGGCAAGCCTGGAGCCGCCACCTGGTCTGAATGTCCAAAACATGCAAACTTTTCGACTGCCTTACGGCATCGCAATTGGAGCGGGCACGGCCATGGCTGTACTCAGTGCCCGAGTGAGTCAATAATATGAACCCCCGCCGACTGTTGGTCGCCCTGGCGGCCGCTTTGTTGCTTTCCGGCGCCGTCACCTATTTTCTGACCCGCCGGATCAATCTAAGAAATGCCCGCAGCCCCGCCCGAACCACCCAGAAGTATGTGGCTGCGTTGCGGCCTTTGCCGGCCGGCGAAGTGCTTAAGCCGGAGAACCTCACCCTGGTGGAGTGGCCGGCCAAGGTGCCCCTGGACGGCGCCTTTACCAAGATTGAAGATGCCGCGGGCCGGGCCCTGGTGTACCCGGTGGCGGCGCGGCAGCCGGTGCTGGAGGGATATTTGGCGGCCGTGGGCGCGGGAATAGGTCTGACCGCCAAGATTCCTGACGGCATGCGGGCCGCCTCGGTCCGCTCCGATGAAGTCATCGGGGTGGCCGGGTTCCTGTTTCCCGGTTCGCATGTGGATGTGCTGGTCACCTTCCGCAATGACGCGATTGCCAGTAACGGTACCCAAATCGTTCTGCAGGATGCCGAGGTCCTCACGGTGGGGCAAAGAATAGAGCCCGACCCGGGGGGAAGGCGGAAAACGTCAGCGTCGTGACCCTGCTGCTGAAGCCAGCGGACGCCCAGAAGCTGGTGCTGGCGAGCACCCAGGGCAGCATCCATTTCGTACTGCGCAATGGGGGCGACCGCGGGCAGGTGGCGGCGGTGCCGGTGCGCATGGGTGAGATCTCCAGCGGGCCACGCGCCCCGGATACGGCATCGGCGGTGCATGTCCATGCGGCCGCCAAGGTCCCATATGAGGTGGAAGTCATCAAGGGCGACAAACGGGGCACGATGAAGTTCGAGTGACCCCAGGGGCGCGATAAGCAAGCGGCACGGCGTCGCGAACCGTATGGCAGCCGGGGAGGGGCGGCGAGTTCGCTTTCCCGGTAGTGCAAGAATTCTGCGCCCAGGAAATTGACGGCCTACCCATGCTGGGGCAGCTGTTCCGTTCCGGAAGCTGACCGATTCCACCACCGAGCTGATCCTCATCGTCACCCCACGGTTGTCCCAGCCCATGAAATACCCGTCAGCCAGAGACCCGGCATTGCCCGCACGGCTGGTGGCGATCATGGCGGCCGCCGGAATTGGAACCGGGGTTACCCGGCGGAAAAGAAAGTAACGCCCGTAGCGCCTTCTGCCGATAAGCACAGTGAAGGAGTGCGACTTGAGTTCGGCAGCGGCCCATAACGAGGGTGGAAGTGTATGCCTCATTACGGTCGGACTCGACCCGGAGGTGGCCGAGACTGCCAAACGAGTGGCTGTGCAAGAAAGCGTCGAGTTTCTCAGCGCATTTCCCGACTACTCCCAAAATTTGTTGGATACACAGATGTTGCAACAACTGCAGGGGGCTGAGGCCTTGGTTTGTCTGATTGACTTCGACAAGAGCCAGACGCTGGCGGCGGAGACCGCAACCGCCCTTCTGCCCTTGCTCAACGGCCGGACGGCGCTGATTGCCGTGTCGGGACAGGAGAATCCCCGCCTAATCCTGCAGGCGATGCGGGCCGGTTGCAGCGAATATCTCAGCCAACCCTTGCAGGCCGGCCAACTGTCAGCCTGCCTGCAAAAATTGCGGGAACGCTGGCTGTTATCTCCGGTCCGCCCCACCCCGGCTGCGGGCCAGGTGCTGGTCTTTCTAAGCGTACGCGGCGGGGCCGGGGCCACCACCGCGGCGGTCCACCTGGGGACGTTCCTGGCCCGGCGGCACGACCAGAAGGTGCTCATCGTCGACTTGCATCCCCACCTGGGACACGTCGCCCTGCTGTTGGGCATGGGCCCGCACCGCTACAACTTTCACGAACTGCTGCGCAATGTCGCGCGGCTCGACCTGACCCTGCTGAACGGCTATGTTGCCCATCATTCCAGCGGGGTCGATGTGCTTCTGTCCCCCGACTCGTTGAGCGAAACCGATCTGATTTCCGCCGACGCGCTGGGGCAGGCCATCCGATTTTTTGCCGGGGTTTACCGCTACGTGCTGATCGACTGCCCGGGCGGCCTGGGCGAGTTGAACCAAACCACCATCGCCTGCTGCGACCAACTTTTCCTGGTGGCGACGCCGGAGGTGCCGGCCTTGCGGGACCTGGCCCGCTACGTGGACCGCCTGCTGGAATGGTATGTGCAGCCGGAGAAACTGAAAGTGGTCATCAATCGGCATGATTCCGACTGCAGTGTGACGCAAGACCAGATCGAGAAGGCCATCGGCCATCCGGTGTCGATCACCCTGCCCAACAGCTCCGGGGACCTGACCCGGGAGATGCTGGAGGTGCTGAAGAAGGCGGTGCAGGCCCGGCTGAACATCGTAGTTTCGGGGGGAACGGGGGCGGGCAAAACCACGCTGCTGAACGTGCTGTCCGGCTTCATCTCGGAGCGGGAACGGATTGTCACCATCGAGGACTCGGCCGAACTGCAATTGAAGCAGCGCCATGTGGTCCGCCTGGAGTGCCGGCCCCCCAACGTGGAAGGCAAAGGGGCGGTGCATCAGCGCGAGCTGGTAATCAATGCCCTGCGCATGCGTCCGGACCGCATCGTCATCGGAGAGGTGCGGGGCGGCGAGGCCCTCGACATGCTGCAGGCGATGAACACCGGGCACGACGGATCGCTGACCACGGTGCACGCCAACAGCCCGCGCGACGCGCTCTCGCACATCGAGACCATGGCGCTGATGGCCAACCTCAGCCTCCCCGAGAAAGCCTTGCGCTATCAGATTTCCTCCGCCATCCAGATCCTTGTGCAGGTCTCGCGCATGAGCGATGGCACCCGGCGGGTGACCCATATCACCGAGCTGACCGGCACCAGCGGCGACATCATCAGCCTGCAGGACATCTTCCTTTTCGAAAAGAAAGGACTGGGACCGAATGGCAAAGTGCTGGGCCGCTTCCGCTCCACCGGAATCGTTCCCAAGTTCGCCGAGAAACTGAACGACGCCGGCATTCCGCTGGATATGAAGCTGCTGGAAGTTTCGCAAGAGGTATAGGGAGTCAGCTTATGGCTGTGACGATTTTGCTATTTATCTTCTTTGCCGTGGTGACCTTTGCGGTGGTCATCTTCTTTACCCGGCCCTCGGCCGCCACCCGCGCGGTGGCGCGCCGTCTGGCGGGAGTGCGCAGCGGCGGCAACCCAGTTGCCCTGGGCGAAGAGGGCGCTGCGGAGTTTCTCAAACAGACCATCCTGAGCGAAATCAAGTGGCTGGACCGGCTGCTGAAGCGCTGGGGCATGGCCCACAAAATATCCCTGTTGCTGGCCCAGACCGAGAGTTCCTGGAGCGTAAGTACGGTGCTGTTCGCCTGCGGAATTCTGGGAGTGATGGGGTTCTCGATCGCACGTTTTTGGCTGGCCGATCTCGTCCCCGGACTGCTAGCCGCAATCGCGGCCGCCGCCATTCCAATTCTGGTGCTGCGGGCCAAGCGGGCCCGCCGGCTGAAGAAGTTCAAACAGAAGCTGCCGGAGGCCCTGGACCTGATGGCGCGCGCCTTACGCGCCGGGCACTCGGTGGGGGCCGCCATCGAGATTGTGGCGCAGGATGGGGGCGAGCCCCTGCGTTCGGAATTCCGGGAGGTCTACAAACAACAAAGCTTCGGCCTGCCGCAGCGGGAGGCTTTGCTGCAACTGGGGCGCCGGGTGCCATCGGCCGATTTACAGATTGTGCTCACCGCCATGCTGGTGCAGAAAGAGACCGGAGGCAACCTGGTGGAGATTCTGGAGCGGACCACGGCGGTGCTGCGCGATCGCAAGCGCATCGAGGGTGAGTTGCGCATTCGCACCGCGCAAGGACGGCTCACCGGCTGGATTCTGGGCCTGCTGCCGGTGGTCATGTTCGTGCTCATCAGTTTTGCCAATCCCGGTTACACCAACGTCCTGGTGCACGATCCGGCGGGGCGGAAGCTGGTCTATGCCGGCATCGGGATGATGGTAATGGGCGGATTGATGATCCGCAAGATCGTCAGGATCAAAGTGTGAATCCATGAAATTTGTGCAGATTCTCAGTCTCCAGTTGACCGCCTTCTTCGCCACCGCGCTGGTCTTTGCCTGGTTCATGACGCGGCCGACCTCGGCGGCCAAGCGTGTCTTAGGGATGACCCGTCCGTTGCCCGGGCCGGATGGGACCGGGGCCGCCGCTTCCCATAGGAGTGCCGCCGGTTCCCACCGGGTGCGAGGCCAGTTGCTGCGCCTGGCCCACTTCCTGGGCACGACGCTGAGAATCGCGAGCGGGGAAAAGCTGCGCAAGCGTTTCCTGGCCGCCGGCATGAGAAATCAGAGCAGCATCGATGTCTATGTTGCGGCCCGCCTGCTGGCGCCGGTCGCCGTGCTGGTGCTGTGGAGCTTTTTCCACCAGATCACGTTTTTCTGGATCACCGTGGGAATAGGTTGCGCCTACCTTGCCCCGGACATGTGGTTGAAGGCGGTGACCAAGAAGCGGCGCGAGCAACTCCGGCTGGGACTGCCGGACGCCGTGGATCTGATGGTGGTCTGCGTGGACGCCGGCCTGGGCCTGGACCAGGCACTGCTGCGGACGGGAGAGGAGTTGGGGGCCAGTCATCCCGTCCTGGCGGAAGAATTAATGCAGGTCAATTTGGAACAACGGGCCGGCAAACCGCGCATTGATGCCTGGCAGGCTATGGCCGATAGAACACAGTTGGAGGCGGTAAAAGGTTTTGCGAACATGCTGGCCCAGTCCGACCGTTTTGGTACTCCGATTGCGAGAGCGCTCAGTGTTTTCGCCGACGGCTTGCGCAAACAGCGCAGCCAACAGGCCGAGGAATTGGCGGCCAAGAGCAGCATCAAGCTGATGTTCCCGCTGGTTCTGTTCATCTTTCCCAGCATGTTCATTGTTCTGCTGGGTCCGGCGATGCTGCTGATATCGCGGAACCTGGGGTCGCTTACCGGCAAGTAGGCAATGGGCAGAAGCGGTGAGTTGGGCTGGGTGGGGAAGCGCAAGAGGTTGTTCGGGTGCGAGATGGCATGGGCAATCTCGACCAGAAAGGAGACCCTATGGACGGCACGACGATTATTCGCGTGGTTTCAGGAATGCTTTTCGTGGTGGTGCTGGCGGTTCTGATTTGGCGCAAGAAGAGAACCGCCTAGCTGCAATGATCCTTGGAAGCGAGCCAATCGCTTCAAATTCAAGCAGGGGGGCGCCCTGTAGGGCGTGAACAATGTGCTGAGCTCACAAGTCACACCATTGCAAGCCGGGATTTGTCTGGTCACCGTATGTCTGGATCCGTCAACCATTAGCGCCGTCTCGCGGGTGGCGGCAGAGGTGCTGGGAGCATCCTTCACCGGCAATATGGGGGAGTACCTGCCGCGTAATCGGGATGTGGATCTGCTGAAAGCGATGCAGAAGTCGGAAGGTTGCCTGTGCGTTGTCAATGCCGACCGCGACCGGGAATTGGCCATGGAAACGGCCACGTCTTTGCAGCAGTTGCTGGGGGACCGGGTGATACTGATAGCGCTGTCCTCCAAGTCGGATGCCGATCTTGTTCTGGATGCCATGCGTGCCGGCTTCGCCGAGTATCTGGAGACTCCGCTGGATGGGGACCGGCTCAGCGACGCGCTGTTGCGTTTGCGGCGCCGCTGGGGATTGGCTCGGGCCGCCCAGCCTGGGCACGTCCTGGCATTTCTGGGAGTACGAGGAGGGGCAGGAGCCACCACGCTGGTGGTCCATCTCGCCACGTTTCTGGCGAAGCTGTGTGGCAAGAAGGTCCTGGTGGTAGACCAGCATCGCCAGTTAGGCCACGTGGGGCTGTATCTGGGCCTGTCCACCTCGCAGTATCACTTTTACGATTTAGCCCGCAACATTGGCCGGGTTGATGCCGACCTGTTGAATGGCTTTGTGGTGCACGACGTGAATGGGGTGGACCTGCTTCCCGGCCCGGAGGGGCTGTATGGACTCACCGACGTACCGCTCAGCTCAATCCAACAAACCATTCGCTATCTCCGCGGAAGCTATGAGTACGTAATCATCGACTGCTGCCAGGGGGTGGGGAACGCGAATGAGTCAACCATCGCAGAATGCGACCAGCTTTACCTGATTGCGACTCCAGACGTGCCGGCGTTGCGCGACCTTTCGCGCTATGTGGACAGATTATTGCAGTACAACTTTCCGCCGGGCAAAATAAATGTGGTTATCAACCGCTTCCGCTCCAAAGGAGAAGTGGATCTTGGAGGAATTGCCAAAGCGGGTGAGGATGCCGGTGGCGCTGACCATCCCTAACAACTCCGCGGAATTGATCACCGCAATGAACACCGGCAAGCCGATAACACCGGCATCACGTTCCGAGTTCGCCAAGCAAATACGGAATTGGGCCACCAGCCTGGCGGGACCGGCGACTGAAGATGGCACGGCCGCAAAACGCGGGTTTTCATTCTGGACGAGTGATCGCAAGCAAGAGACTCGAGCTCCGGCCAGCGTCGCAACCCCGCGCTGATCGCCCAAGTCCGCCGGAATGCGCCGCTCTGCCCTTGCTCGCACGATATAGCAACGTTGGAATCGCCTAATCAGCCAAAACCATCTGGCGGCCTGAAGGCCCGCACTGCCGTACTGACGCATACACCCATCCTGAACCGCTATAATCCAATTCTGGGGAGAGACGGGACGGGAAAGGAAGCCCAGGTTCTGGTGCGCGTTCAACTACTCGGTGTTCTTCTGTGCTACAACGACGGCGATCTGCTCGAGGACTCCCTTCGCTATCTTCTTGACCAAGGCCATCACATAATTGTGTGGGACCACGGATCGAACGACGAGACTCCGGAAATCATTCATCGTTACCGAAGCGAGTTATTGGAAAGCCGCGACATCCCCAGAGAGTTCGACTTTTATGAATTATATGGGGCCATGTCGAGACACCTTATGGAGAACTATGTATCTACTTATGACTGGATCTCCTGGCCGGATACAGACGAGTTTCTGGAAGGACCGTCTCGTTCCAAACCGTACCGCGAATGGGTCGAAGAGGTGCACGCTTCGCCCTCTAGCTGGATACAATTCAATAACTTTAACTACTGGCTGACCAGCGCCGACGATGGGGAAATCAAGTCGCCGCCGCTGCGCATCCGGCATTATTCGCTGTTTCCGGATTGTGCTCCGCGCATTCGCTCCTGGCGCGCCTCGGCGACCAACCTGCGGGTCTTCAACCACAATGCGCCGCTGGGAGATCCCTGGCCCGCGCGTTTCAACCTTCGTCATTACCCCATGCGATCGCAGGAGCAAATGCTGGCCCGCATCCTGCGCGATCGTGCAGGTTTGCGCCGCGGCGACAGCAACTACCATTACGACAACATGAAACTGAACATGGATCGCCTGGAAATCGCGCCCGAGCAACTTCATTATGACGATGGGCGATCCGAATTGAATCCCGAGCCGATTTTTAATTGGCGTTCCATTTACGGGTTCGGCGCACCGGCGGAATCGGCCCGCTGAAGCCGGTCGGGTGTCGCGCTATTCGGAGTGGAAATGATTTAAGAGGGGACGCCCGGAGAAATCGCCAACCGGGTGATTTCGCTGCTAGAATATTGCTTTCAACCGCCTCGGTTGCGGAAGCAGGCCGTTACCCGCGATCAGGACAAGGCCCTCGCCCGATGCTACAGCTTGGATCGTCTATGAGTTCCAATGAATTACTTCTGGGATGATCAGTTTCATCTTTACCGAACGGACAATCCGGGTGAGTTTTCCTATTCCGATGGCGTAGAAGTGGAAGAACGCCTGCTTAGCGTTGTGTGCAACGCTACCGACCGCAGTACTTTTTCGCAACAATTAGCAGGGTCCATTTGTGACTGGCCTAGCGAATACTACTTCAGCCGCTTTCGCCACTGCCTGGTGCGACCGCTGGACCTGCATTCCGGAGATAGGGTCCTGGAGTTAGGATGCGGTTGCGGCGCGATCACCCGCTTTCTTGGCGAGATTGGTGCGAATGTAGTTGCGGTCGAAGGAAGCCTACTGCGAGCCCGCGTCGCGGCGGAACGCTGTCGGGAACTCACGAATGTTCGAGTCGTAGTAGATGACCTTCTGCGTTTCGAAACCGATGAGCGATTTGACTGCATACTTTTGATCGGAGTACTGGAATACGCGGCCTTGTTCTCAGGCGCAGAGAAGCCATTTGAGCACTATCTGCAGGCCGTAAGCCGTTTTTTGGCGCCCGGCGGCAGGGTGGTTATCGCTATCGAGAACAAAGTGGGCTTGAAGTATTTCAACGGCTGCGGCGAAGATCACGTTGGCATTCCGTTTTTGGGCGTTCAAGATCTCTACGGAACTAGAACCGTTCGCACCTTCGGACGGCGGGAATTGATGGCACTGCTATCGGCATCTGGACTAAGCCAGGTTCGCTTCTATTATCCTTTTCCAGACTATAAGCTACCCTCCGTGGTTCTCTCTGAAGAGGCATTGACTGATCCTGGATTTGGCGCTATCGATTTGCTGGCCCGCTGCCACGCTCGCGACTATACCGGTTCGCCGTACCGCGGCTTCGATGACGCGCTGGCTTTCTCCGTGCTGCATACGAATGGGCTTCTTGGCGAGCTAAGCAACTCATTTCTGGTAGTCGCGGCACCGGACAATGGGCCGCGAGCAAGGGCCCAGGAACTTGCGTTTGCATGGTCGGTAAATCGGTTGCCTGAATATTGCACCCAAACGACCTTTGTGCGCGATGGGCCTGGAATACGGGTGCTTAAAGAACCTCTCACGTCCTCGGCCAATGGTCGCCGGACGGTAGATGAGGGCCTGACCATCACCCACCAGGTGTGCGAATCCGTGTACAGGCCAGGCCGGCAATTGTTTTGGAACCTGCTGCGAGCGCGAGCCAGAAGCGGAGATCTGGAATCTATAGTTGAGGCGCTGCGGCCGTGGATGGAATTTTTGCTGCGGCATGCTCGTGTGTCGCCGGAGCTAGTCGTAAATGCTTTAGGGAAGCCGCCGAACCTATCGTCATACATGCTTGCGGGCGACTTCCTGGACTGCACTCCCTTCAACCTTCTTGATATAGATGGCGAGCTGGTGCCCATCGACGTGGAGTGGCAGAGCGAAAACGACATTAGTTTAGGGTGGGTGATAACCCGGGGGGTTCTATGGTCGATGCCTTTCGGGATGTCATCGGGCAGCCGCGCGCCATCGATTCTGGAGATAATCCAGGCCCTCTGTGACAGCTTCGAACTTACGGTTTCGGAGATGGATTTAGAAACCTGGCTCGGCCAGGAAGAGAACTTCCAGAAACTCGTCACTGGTCGTGCTTGCGAACCACTGACCACGGGAAGAACATTTCGCGGAATGCGTCCTTTCGTAAGCGAGATCTCCAGCCTAAAACAGACGTTAGGCCACCGGGAGGAGCAGGTTGCCGGCTTGGAGCAGACGGTTGCCGGCTTGAAGCAAACGGTTGCCGGTTTGAAGCAGACGGTTGCCGCACGCGAGGTAGATGTCAGCAATCTCAGGAACACGTTAGGCGAACGAGATGCCAGTCTGGAAGAGGCCGCCATCGAGCGAGATCGATTGCAGGCCCAGAAAAGTTCGTTGAGCGTCGAGTTGGGCAAGCGCACCGAGCAATTGAACGGTGTTCTGCGGTCACCAGCGTGGAGATTGACTGCTCCGTTGCGCGCCATTGGGAAACTGCGGCCACGCTCCTACCGTGAAGCGGGTCAAATAAAAAGGGACGCACAGCTCATCGCGCAGTCCGGTCTTTTTGACGTTGACTGGTATTTGTCGCACAATCCCGATGTTGCAACCCACGGTGCAGACCCAGTTGCCCACTATCTTCAGCACGGGGGCTTCGAAGGACGAGATCCCAGCCCGACGTTCAGCAGTCAGTGGTACCTTGAACAGAATTCCGATGTGCGAGCGGCTGGCTTCAACCCTTTGCTCCACTACCTGCGCTTCGGGGCTGCCGAAGGGCGCAGATCATCCCCGCTTGAGGAACCGGCAAACCTCAAGCAAAGTGTGGCTGAAGCCCAGAAGGAGTGGGACAACTTAGGCCGTAGTCGGCTTCAGCAACTTCTGCACAGCGACGACCACGTAGTATTACCGGCAAGCGAAAGCCCGACGGTTTCCATTATTCTGGTCTTTTATAACAAAGCCCACCTTTCGCTGCCGTGCCTCGATTCCATACTAGACAATGCTGACGTTCCGTATGAAGTCGTGATTGTAAATAACTGCTCGAACGATGAGACGGACCGCTTGTTGGAGCGGGTTGATGGGGCAACTATTATCAATAATGCAGCTAACCTTGGATTTGGCGACGCTTGTATGCAAGGCGCAGAGCAGGCGCGGGGCGAATATCTTTGCTTGTTAAATAATGATGCCTTATTGCAACCCCATGCGCTTTCGTCAGCCCTGGTAAGCTTTAGCGAAAATTCCAGGGTGGGAGTTGTTGGCGGTAAGATCCTGCTGGCAAATGGCGACTTGCAAGAGGCCGGAAGCGTCATTTGGTCGGATGGAAGCGCGCTAGGATATGGGCGAGGCGATGATCCTAACCTGCCGCAATACGAGTTTCGACGTCCGGTAGATTATTGTTCGGGAGCATTCTTAGTTACGAAGCGGTCGCTTTTTCGTCAGTTGGGTGGTTTTAACCGAATGTTCAGCCCCGCTTACTATGAAGATGCCGATTATTGCATGCAGGCCTGGGAAGCTGGCTACAGTGTCCTATACGAGCCTACAGCGGTCATTCGGCATTACGAATCTGCTTCGTCGGACGGGAACGAAGCAGCCAGACCGGCAATGGCGATCAATCAGCAGAAATTCCGGGAGAAGTGGGACGACTGCCTTCTCAAGCATCTGCCCTATTCGAAAGCCAACATACAACGATCTCGCATCTCAGCTAGTTCCGACGCCCTTAAGATACTTTACATAGAGGACCGCATACCCCATTGCCATTTGGGGTCAGGTTTTCCTCGTAGCAATGAAATACTGCGCCATCTTGTAAAGCAGGGCCATCGGGTTACGTGTGCTACATTTACATCCCGCCTGCTAGAGAACGAGTACAGTGACATCCCCCGCGAAGTGGAGTTATTGGACGGCATTTCGCAACGTGAGCGGCTGTTTCGAGAGTATGTGCCTAACAGTGACATCGTATGGGTTAGCCGTCCTCACAATATGGAAGCTTTCCTTAAAGAGAGAGCCGACGCTGGCGGTCCCAGCAAGGCGCGCGTAATTTACGATGCGGAGGCGATTTTTGCGGAGCGTGATTGGCGTCACGCGGAGGTGCTCGGTAGCAAGATTTCATCCAAGGTAAAGTCTGCATGGCTGGACCGGGAGTTGGCTTTGGCGAAGTCGGCCGACGCCGTCGTGGTGGTATCGGAGCGCGATCGCAAGACCATGGCAGCAGGCGGGGTGCAGAGTGTATCGGTAGTTGGGTTTCGAGTGCCCGCTAATCCAACGGCAGCCGCCTTTGCTGAAAGGCGCACCTTCCTGTTCATCGGAGCGATGCATGGCAGTGACAATCCAAATGCTGACTCCATGCGCTATTTCTGCGATTTAATCTGGCCGGCCGTGCGCCAAGCGACGGGCGCTGAGTTGGTCATTGCTGGTTACGGCTCCGATAGTGCTCTGAGCGATTGCAACGTATCCGGCGTTCGTATCCTGGGCCGGCAGGATGACTTGACTTCGTTGTATGACGAGGCCCGCGTGTTTGTGGTGCCTACTCGATACGCAGCCGGAAATCCCTATAAAGCGCACGAGGCGGCAGCTCACGGTGTTCCTCTTGTAGTATCGAATCTGATTGCAGAGCAGCTGGGATGGCAGCACGAAAATGACTGTCTCGTGGCCGGCACTCCCATCACTTTTGCAGAGGCGTGCTGCCGTTTGTACCAAGACGCAAATCTTTGGAAGCAACTCCGCGCGAATGCCCTACAGCGCGTCATCAGCGATCTAAGTGACGAAGTTTTTG
>CAVTOE010000013.1:0-67182 GCA_963736385.1 uncultured Acidobacteriaceae bacterium
AGATTGCTGCTGGGAGGGAGAGGGAACTATGTGAATGCGCGATGTCATAGACGGTCTAAGAATCATAGCACTCGTGAAGCAAAGGACTTCGTGGTCTCACCGATTGTTGAGGAACGGCCAGACAAACCCTCCCGCTCTCCAAATGAATGAAAAACAGCGCGAAGTACGTAATCAACCCCGGAGACCCGGCATCATCCTTCCAGGAACAAACCTGTGTACCAATCCCGCACAGTATCCGAAGAAGAAGCACTTCTCCTCATTGGTATCTGTCGTTGCTTCCGACCGAGCCTTCTAAGCTACTGATAACAAGGCATCTTACTTGGTCCTGTTGTGGACATTCACATGCTTTACCTATTTTGTTCCCGAGAGCCATCACAGATGGGGATTTGCAATTGCGGTGACTCGACCGTCTGGCTAGTAAGGTAAGCCTCTTCGTCAGGGGGAATAGGCGGCCCCTCGCTAGGCTCTCGGGAACCAGGTTAGATGTTGCGATCACGAGCCGACCGCCGCCGTCAAGACCAAACGAGAACTGGCCGAAAGAGATGACTACTGAATTTTCCTCGTCGAGACCGGGAAATCCAGATCCGCGACATCATTTGAAATTGTGGGCCGCCCTGGTTGTTTTTTTGACGTTGGGGCAGCTTGCCGCGACGGTCTTTGTTTCGCGCTCGTATTCGCTCACTCTGATCAATGATGTTATTCAGTTTCTTCTCATCTTGTCGGCGACTGTTATTTTCCTGGTAAACGCGAGCGCAAGCCCGAGACCAACCCGATTGTTCTGGATGCTGCTGGCGGCATCTTGGGGAGCCCGGACTATCTGCCAGGTGGTCTGGATGTATTTTGATCTTGTGCTGCGCAGGGAAGTACCCGACCCATTTGTCGGCGACATCTTGTTATTCCTATCAAGTATTCCCTTCTTAGCAGCTCTGTTGTTGCAGCCCCACCTGGATCCGGTTGAGGATCGCAAGTCACAGGGCCGTATGGGTTTTCTCTTGCTGCTCCTCTGGTGGCTCTATCTCTACGTGATCTTCGTGATTCCCTGGCAATATGTCGTCATTGACACGGCAAGGTATGGTGAGAGCTATGACCGGCTGAATGGCCTGCTGGCTGTTGTGCTGCTGTTGACGGCCGGGTTTTTGTGGAAGCGCGGTTTCGGATCGTGGAACTGGCTCTATGCCAGTCTCTTCGGAGCACAGCTGCTAATGACGGTGAGCGGTTACCTGGCGAACCACGCAATTAGCGAACATTCCTACTATCCGGGTAGTTGGTACGACCTCCCCTACACGGTCGCCGTGGCATCTTTCACGGTTGTCGGATTCCTCGGCCTCACGCAGCAAAGCGCTGCGGCGGCTTCGGAAGAATCACGGGCGCGCCTTCATGTGACGGAGCTGGGAATGCTAGCGGTGTTGTCACTGCCGGTTATCGGCGCATGGGCGGTTCTGAATCAGCATACGCCTTCGCAGGTCAACCAGTTCCGAGGGCTGGCTACGCTGGGCACAATGCTGGTGATGGCTTTTCTGGTATTTGCAAAACAGCGCCAGCTCAGAGCTGAATTGGCCGAGGCCAACCAGGAGCTCCAGGAAGTTTCCTTAACAGATCCTCTTACGGGGGTTCGAAACCGGAGATTCTTTGACGCTATCGTTCCCGGCGACGCGAGTCGGGTCCTACGGTCTTACTCCGCGCCCCGAAAACCTGGTGCTAATGACCTGATCTTCTATCTGATCGATCTCGACAATTTCAAGGAAGTCAATGATCGCTACGGACACCATATCGGAGATAAGGTCCTGGTCAAGGCGATTAGGCGAATCAACGCCGTGATGCGCAGCTCCGACGTGATGGTCCGCTGGGGCGGTGATGAATTCCTGATCGTGTCCCGGGATTCCAATCGGGCGGAAGCAGCGACCTTTGCATCGCGGATATTGACTGCCGTTGGAAACCCAAAAGCGGGACTGGCAAGTGCCGGCATCGAAATTCGCCAGACTTGCTCCATGGGTTGGACGGCCTTCCCATGGTATCCCGACAGACCCGATGAAGTACCCTTGGAAACCGTTCTCCGATTGGCCGACCACGGAGTCTATGAAGCCAAGCGGGTTGGGAAAAATCGAGCGATGGGCGTCGTGCCCTCCGAAACTGGGACGATACTTAACATTGTCACACCTGGCGATCAAGTCTCTTCTTATTCTGTACAGATGGTTTGCGTCGAAGGCCCATCTGAGTTTTTGGAACCGTACAACGCCAAGGCAGACGGTCGTGACCAGGTCGTGGTCGCGCCTGAAGCACCGCAGGTCATGAGCGCTTCTATTCCGGCAGCCGTAGACAGGATCATCGCTGAAACCGCAGCTTCGGGAAAACTCCGCCCTTTGTTTAATGGCCATCCGACCCCGATGTGGGTCTGCGATCAGGAAACTCTCAAGTTTCTGGATGTGAATCAGGCCGCCATTGTCAGTTACGGGTACTCCAGGGCAGAATTTCTCGGAATGACCATTCTGGACATTCAGCCAGCGGCAGACATCCCGCTTCTGCTCCATGAGATCCTTCGCCGGCCGCTGAAGGGACCGAGTGCCGCAGTGTGGAGACATCGCAGCAGGGATGGCATGGTGTTCAACGTCAAGACCACAAGGCACGAACTGACGGTACGCGGTCGTGCGGTCGAGTTGGTGGAGGCGGTTCGTGTATCCCAGCGAAACGATCGGCCGAGTGAGGCGACGCAGACCATAGCTTATGGCGATGGGACAGACGGGATGCTTTTCCAGAACTGATAAGCCAGGAGCACAACGATTTGCAGCAGGTGGCGACCGCAGCCGCCCTGAAAGTTGCAACACATCCGGGTGACGTAAAAGAATTGCGATCGAATAGTAAACCACAAGCCCGACCGCCCGGAACTTGAAACTCGCACTTGGAAACTCGAAACTGAAATTACCGCGTCGCCCCCTCCAGCAGGTACAAATACGAGCGATAGATCTGCCCCGTCGCCCGCGTCATTCCGATCTCGCAGGTACGGCTGCTGGAGTAGCACGCGTCGGGCTTCTTGGCCTTCACTTCCGCCGCTTCCAGCCTGGTAGCCGATGCCGTCAGCTCCGGCACCAAGAATCCGCGGTCTCCGGCAAACGCGCAGCAACCAGCGTCCAATGGAACCAGGACCTTCGCGCTGCAGGCTTTGGCGATGGCTTCCAGCTTCGGCGTCAATCCCAGCTTGGTGACCGAACATACCGGGTGCAGCGCCACCGAATCCGCTTTCGCCTTGATGGTCAGCTTGGGCAACAGCTCGTCGTGCACAAACTCGATCGAATCCAGGAACTTCATCTTGTCGAAGCGCTGCTGGTTCTCTTCCGTCAGATATCCGCGCGCAGTTCTGAACCCGTAAGTGCAAGGGCTGGTGTCGATCACGATAGGCAGGCTTCCCTGCTCCGACCACTCCCAGCAGCGCTCGACCGCCGCGTTGATCGCGATCTCGTGCGCCCGGCTGAATCCCTTCGACGAGAACGGCGTTCCGCAACAAGTGCCCGCGACATCGCCGGGAATGTACACCGGCACTCCGGCGCGGCGCGCCAGCTCGACGGTGACTTCCATCAGCGAGCGGTCTTGCGGCTCGTCCGGGCAGGCGTCCCATAGTGCGCGAAATGCACGATGGAAAGTAAACGGCCTGCGCTCCGGCGCGAGTGGTCTTCGGCAGCGGATCCGGCGGCGTAGGGCGTGTCGGGCATCCATTCCGACATGGCTGTCGCCGACGAAGCGCTTCATCAGCACGAGTGAGCGAACGCATGCCGCCGGCGCCGATCACGGATTGCGCGGCGTGTCCAAGACGCAGCGCCCAGCGCACGAGCTGTCTCGGTGGCGGCGAAATGTATTCGCGATGCGCACCGCCGACGTCCTGCGCGCCGGCCGACTGCCGCAGGCGGCGGAAGCGCTTCACCAGTTGTCCGGTGTCGATGCTCGACGGGACAAGCGGTGGCGCACAGTCCATCGGTCGCGCAGGTGTCGAGCGCGGCGTAGGGGAAGTCGCGATCGAGCGCCGTAGAGCTACAGCACTCCGTGACAGACTTCCGTTCCCGTCCTGTCAGTCGGGCCATCTCGCGGCGGACCACGATGCGCTGCCGCGGCGTCAGCGTCAGTTCGCGGCTGGGACACTTGGACTCGCAATAGCCGCACTCGATGCACTTGTCGACTTCCGGCTCGATGGTCGGGAATGCGCTTCAGGTTCTCGAGATGGGCGCTGCGGATCGGGGTTGATGATCACGCCCGGGTTGAGCAGATTGTGCGGATCGGCCAGCTCTTTCAGCCGCCGCATGATCTCGTAGCCTTCGCTTCCCCACTCGGTCTCGACGAAGGGGGCCATGTTGCGGCCGGTGCCGTGCTCGGCCTTCAGTGCGCCATCGTAGCGATCGACGACCAGCTCCACCACGTCGTCGATGAAGCGCGCGTACTGATCGACGGCGGCCTGGTCGTTGAAGCCCTGGGTGATGACGAAGTGCAGGTTGCCGTCCTTGGCGTGTCCGAAGATGATGGCGTTGTCGTAGTCGTGCTTGCGGAAGAGCTGGGTCAGGTCGAGCGCGGCATCGGCCAGCCGCTCGATGGGGAATGCGACATCCTCGATGATGACCGTGGTCCCGGTCTTGCGCACCGATCCTACCGACGGGAACATGCCGGCGCGAATCTTCCACAGCAGCGCCTGCTCGGCGGCAACGTGGGTGAACGCGGCAGCTTCCTGCAGCTTGAGACCGTCAACTGCATCCGCGCGCCAGCTGTTCGAGTTGCTGGCGTTCGGTCTCCTCCGCCGATTGAAACTCCACCAGCAATCCGGCAGCGCCTTCGGGCAGGGTGCGGATCGAAGCCGGTATGCCGGACTGGTTCTCCACCGAGCGCAGCGACGCGCGATCCATCACCTCCAGCGCCTTCGCGCCTGCCTGGCGCAAAGGAACGATGGAGTCCGCCGCAGCGTAAAGATCAGGAAACAGCAGCAGCCCTGTGTACTTCACCGGAAGGTCAGGCACGGTGTCGAGCACGGCTTCGGCAATGAAGGCGAGCGTGCCTTCCGCGCCAACCAGGACGTGCTGGAAGATGTCGACCGCTTTGTCGTAATCGAGGAAGGCGTTGAGCGAGTAGCCGGTGGTGTTCTTGGTGCGGTACTTGCTGCGCACCCGTTCGCGCAGCCGGGAATTGGCCTCCAGGTGCGCCTTCAAATCAAGGATGCCGCGCGCCAGTTCGGGCTCGCGGGTGTGAAACTGCTCGTCCGCATCGGGCTGTGCGCCGTTCGATGACGGTTCCCGAAGGCAGCATGAACGTCATCGAGTGCAGCGTGTGATAGGCGTTCTGCTCCACGCCGCAACACATGCCGCTGGAGTTGTTGGAGAGAATTCCGCCCAGCGTGCAGGTGGCGATCGAAGCCGGGTCGGGGCCGATCTTGGCGCCGTATGGGGCGAGCAGTTGGTTGGCACGCGCGCCAATCACTCCCGGCTGCACGCGAATTTTCTTTCCGCTGTCCTCGACCTTCAGGGCGCGCCAGTGGCGCGCAACCTCGACCAGCAATCCATCGGAGATCGACTGGCCCGACAGGCTGGAACCCGCGGCGCGAAAGGTCATGGGGATTCCCGAGCGCTGGCTGAATTCGAAGAGCGACTTAATTTCCTCAAGCCTCTTTGCCTGGACGACCGCCTTGGGGATCAGGCGATAGAAACTGGCGTCAGAGGCGTAGGCGATGAGGTCGATGGGACGAATGAGAATGCGGTCGCTGTCGATGAGCGCCGCGAGCGACGATTTGATGCTGGCGGAAGAGGTCGGGGCGGAAGTCAGAACGGTTGTACCCATGTTGATCGATTCCCTACCCCAAGAATCCTATCTCCTATGGCCAAGAAATTCATCTTCGCTTCCGAGGAAGGGAAGTTTACCCGACCGAAGGCTCATGCGGCTTCCCGCTCATAGTACTTCAGCAGACCACCCAGTCGTTCCTTGCAACACACAATTCGGTTATCCCCACTCGCGCCTCGATTCGGCCTCTAAGACCCTTTTTCTTCCGAATGGAGACAGTCGTCTCTGCATGGTCTTCGCAAGAAGGCAATGGCAGCTCTTGCGCCTATCTCATTTCGTATGGCGGCGAGCTATAGAAGCATTGCGCGCCCGATATACCTTCTTTGACCGGGCTGAAGGGGATTCCCCAATCGTTGGCGTAATTCGGATCATCGGTGAATTTCAACGGCGCCGGAGGCGTGGTTGACACGCCGGTTTCAAAATCTGTAGGCAGAGTGATCCCGAAGGCGAAGCATCCCTTGAGGGGACAATCGATATCGCTGATGCCCCAGGAGCAAACGGAATCATCGGTGCATTCCGTGCCCGGAGCGCAGCCGCACTTGCTCATGTCTTCCTCTTTCGGTGCGCAGTAACTCCGTGGTTGGCAGAAATTTGGAGTGTCCTTCGTGAACTCGGAGGCATAGGGTGACAAGTTCACGTTGATGGACACGATGCCCTTACTCTGGTTCCAGCCTGTTACCTTGACGAATTTCAGATCGTTGTCAGCAGGTTTGAAAACATAGTTCTGAGTATCGATGGTCGTGCGAAACTGATGCACCAATGCCTCAACCTGAGTGCGCGTTAAGTTCGTCGGCAAATACATCTGGTAGGTCTGCTCCAGGCTGGGCTTGGCATAGATGAAGTAAACGTAGTAGGTGTGTCCTGGCAGATAGACATTTAGATTGGTTGCTCCGCTCCCTTGCTGGGTCTCGCGTTTTACCTGATCGTCAATATAGTAGAGACCATGGTTCACTGTGAGCGTGCTACGTTGTCCGGTATCCTGTCCCATCATGCGAATGACCGGCCATTTGAAGTTCCTGCTGTCCCTCTGGTAATTAGCATCTTCTGTGTCAGTCAGATACTCGCGATAAAGAGGCACCCCGTAGCAGCCCTGCGGGGGCGATGCTGCCGTACAATCGGCTCCCCACGCCTGGTAGGAATCCCCGCCTGAACCTTGCGTGCATCCCTGACGATTAATTCCGCAATCGGCGATCGTTGCCGTCGTGACATAGTCGTAGGGGCTGGTATTCGCCGTCCCCGGCGGACTGGTAGCCGGCTGATCGAGATCGTGAATGTCGGAGGCGCACTCGACCGTGACCTTAGGCGCATTGAAGAAGGGATCCTCATTGACCGAGATCGTTTCCCGCGTTTCGTCACCAACCTGCGCCAGCAAGCCAGTTAACGAACCATCATCGTCGTTCAGCACCGTCTGGCGATCAACGTCGCTGAAATTCTTGAACATGTCTGTCCGCCAGGTGCAATAGCGCTTCTTGATTGCATTGGGATCGGTCCTGAAGGTCCCATATTCAAATAGCGGTTCAATGACGAAGTGTCGAATACCAACGTTGCGAAAGTACAGATTGTCGGAGTGGAAGGCCGGAGGGTAGAAGAACCCATTCGATTGCTTCCAAGCAATGGCGGCATTGGGCAGATAACAGGAACGATCTTCAGACGGACCAGACGGATCCGCCGGCAAGCCAAGTTCATTACCATACAGCCAATTGAACGAAGGGCAAAATTGCTCGACCTGGTCGCCGGTGCAATTGGCGGAATTGCCGATGTGTGTCTCGGTGACATCCAGATAGGCGTTGCGCTCCTGGAACGCAGGCCCATCGTAGATGTTGAACAGCTTCTGATTTACGCTGAACGCATCGATGGGGTAGCTGATGCCCTGGTCACGCGAGAGGCAGTAGGCACGCTGGTTCGGAGGTCCCACGTCGCACTTCAAACCGTCAGGATTGAACGGTCCGCCATTGGAAGTGAAGGGATTTATATAAGTGCCCGTGTAGGCAGGTTGGGTCTTGCCGACCAGTACGCTCTTCCGCAGCAGCGACCAGTAGCCGACCGCAACGTCCGCCCGGGTGTAGCCGCCGCTGGTAACGAAAGTTAAGACCACCCTGCTGCACGTCGGTGATGGCGCTGTTTTGCACCAGGAACCACCACGGCCGCAGCCAGACGGCGGCAAAATTCTTGTGCGCCCAGTTGTATGAGGTGGTGAAACGATCGATGGTCGTGACGGCGCAATTGGCCTGGTTTGGGCCAAAGCCGGCACATGGCGGATTTGCCTGATTAGTACCGCAGTTTGTGCCTGTACACAATGTTGGGTTGCGCAGGCCGGTCACAAATGGATAATAGCGGTCCCTGCCGGGCGTCCCCTTGTTCGGGGCTCTAGTATTACGAATGGCCTGCAACTCCTGGACGTTGCCGCTATTACCTACGCCCGAGCAAGGAGTCGTCGCGCCGACGTTGATGAAAGCTGACATCGCGGTTGAACAAGAGTTGCCCACAAATTTCTGCAACGGGCTCAATCCTGCTCGATTGATCCCGCCCGGTTGCTGCCCCACCACTTGCTGGCCGGCATAGCCCTCGAAGTATTCAAACTGCGAGGGACCGCTGATGCCGCCCGGCAGCAGCCAATAGCAGGCACCGCAAGTGCCGGCTGACGAGGCGAAGTTATACTCGAAATCATTCCACCCGTTCATGATCCAGAACACGGTGGGGTGGTCCCAATCGGAATGGTAGGGCGGCTCCTCGCCTAGCCGGTCCGGTGAAGCCAAAATACCCGGGACTTTACGGTCATTCTGCACGTTGTTGACCGCGGCCCGCGCGAAAACGCCAAGGTTTGTACGCAGGGAGTTGTTGGTTTCGGTCCCATCCTCAAGATAGAAGCCATGACCGATCGATTTGTAACCAACATTGCGGGCCAAGGTAACGTTTTGGGTCGCGTGAATCGTGATCCAGCGGGTCATGGAATCCCACATGGAAGAATCTTTCACGTAGGTGTTGTCAGGTGTGAGCCGGGCCATGTGGAAGTGCACCGGATACCTTCCCTTGGAGCCACCCTGTCCCAACTGATAGAACTCTACCCCTTGTACCTGATATGACAGGAAGCCCTGGCGCACGATCGTCTGGCCGCCGAAATAGCCGGTAAAGGAAGAGCCGGCTTTGATCCCATCGGAGACGATACGAATGCTGCGCGATAGTAGGCCGACGGCGGCGCGCGTATCGATGTTGCGCTCATCGGCCGTTTGACCCGGCAGGAGGTCGGGACCAATATCGCACGCGGTGGAGCCCATCGGCGCGTTGCATGGAACATCCTTCAGCGAGTAGGTTTTGCCCCAATGCGGATAGGCAACGGGCGCAACCAGATTTACCCTGCTGCCGGAGACGTTCGCTATCTGTAACTGCTCCGCATGCCCAGGCAGATAATCCGTCGAGGTCACGACAATGTAGTCATTCGGCTTCCAATCGGTTGGCATGCTGCTGAGGGTCAGCGAGCCTTCTCCGCCTTTCAGCGTGGCATTGAGCCGCGTCCAACTGCTGCCTGTGACCGCGGGGTTACTGTCATCCCCACCCTGCGATCCCTTATAACCAGACAGGTTGATTGTGCCGCCATAGGACAGGGCCAGTACCTTGTGGCCAAAGTAAGCGCCTTGATTCGTGGCGTCGTCGTACTGATAAAAACAATCGTCCACTCCGCCCGGCAGTCTGGTCGGCGGCACGAGCTGCGAGGTCTTGGTGCAGCTCATGGGATCGCGCATGTTCATCTTGTTTGAATTCCAGACGTCGGGATCACTGGTGGGTACTCCGCAGGTGAAGTCGTTCACAAGGCGGCCATTGACGAGTTTCTTGCAGCTGACATCGGGCTCGGACTCGCTCCCGTAAAGATGGATAGTCAGGACCTGTCCGCCATTATTCTCGCCAATACCTGTGGCCTTTAGAACACCCTGGTTCTGCACCAGGATATTGGCCGCATAAAATTCCATGGTTGAATTGCTGAAGGTCAGCGTCCCGTTACCAAGAATGTAAACGTTATGGAAGTTGTAAGGTGTCTGGGTGCCATCCACGGTGCAAGTCATGTTGGTGATGACTAGGTCCGGCCCCTCCTGTCCTAACGGCGCACCTCGGTCCAGCGTGCCACCCTCACAAAAATCGATAGCAATCGCAGGTAGTGGTGAAATGAATCCAGTCAGCAGTAGCAGTGCGAACAAAGCGCCGTGTCTCGCAGTTGAGCGGAAGTACGATCTAACGCGAGGGAATACATTGACACCGGACAGGTACGAGGTCGTGAAGCCCACGCTGATTCTGCCTTGAAAAGGCGCAGGCATCGAAGCTTGGAGATAAAAAAGTCGATTGACGTAAGCTAAATGACGAGGTGGCGCCGGCATCCTAGCCTCCCGATCCTTCTAAACGGTGGCGTGGTTGTACTTGCGAACAAAGTTGGTTCGCATCGAAATAGACAATGGAGTCTTACGGCTCGCGGCATCTTGTTTTACACCCAATCTCGGCTGCGGGCAAGCGCTTAAGCTTCCAAGTAGGCGTCAGTAACTCGTTGATTCTTGGTGAACCGTCAGGGCTTGTAGCGCAGTTCCAACGAACCTTCAGCTGGGGCGCGTTAAACACAATCCTACAACTTATTTATTTTCCATGGCTTAGCTGAGGACTCGTGACGAGCAACGATCCATCGGCGGCAACGGTCACACCCACAGGGCGTCTCCAAAGCTGACCCATGCTTCCCCTTGTCTTCAACCCCTTACGCCTGAGTAGGGCATCTGGGTTTTTCGCTACAGTGCTGGAGTCGATTTTGTAGACGGGGCTGCGCTGTCCGACGAGCATGCAGTGCAATGTTTATGCGGGTCGAGGAGGTGGAGCACCTGGTGCAGAACCAGGTGGGTCATTTTCAGTGCCTCGCGGCACCGCTAGTTGTTGGCAGTAATTGGTCGGGAGAGAGGATTTGAACCTCCGACCCCCTGGTCCCGAACCAGATTTCGCTGCTGATTGAAATCTGTTGAAATGCGGTGATTTCAAGTGATTGATGTTGTGCTAGTTGCACCGAGGCCCTTGAATTCTATTGAAACGTGGTGAAGTTTGGAGGCGGGCCCGCTACCAATTCGACTACAGATGCGGCAGCGAAGACAAAACGAAACTCTGCTTTCATTGAGAACAATCCCGCAAATTTACAGCGTAGCAAGCAGGATCGGAGCAGGTGTAGAACATCCAGGCTACCGTCCCAGGTAACTTCCGGTTTGCCCGTCACTCGGGTAGAAGCGTCCCGGATTGCCTCTCCAGCCGCTAAGTCTGGCTGAGGGCTGCCCATCCCTTGACATCCCGCCTCCCGATGTTATAAATATGCACATGTCTGTATATTTATGCTATGTCGAAACTGTCCCGCCATACCGCTATTCGCGACCTGGTTGCCAACCGCGAGGTCGCCAGCCAGGAAGAGCTGCGGCGGCTGCTCTACAAGCGGCGGACACCGGGTGACCCAGGCGACGCTTGTCGCGCGACATCCATGAATTGCGGCTGGTGAAGACCGCGGAAGGCTACAAGCTGCCCCAGGGCGAGGTCGCCGAAGCATTTCTGCCGTCGATCGAGCGCCTGATTCACGAGTTTGTTTACGAGGTGAAGACCGCGCAAAACCTGGTGGTGGTGAAGACCAGCGCCGGCAGCGCGCAGCCGGTTTCGGCGGCCATCGACGCCGAGGAGTGGGACGAGGTCGTGGGCACCATCGGCGGCGATGACACCATTCTGGTCATCGCGCACGACGCCAGAGTCGCGGAGAAGCTGGCCAGCGAATTCGGGCATATTTCGCGTAAGGTGCGGTTATTCTGTGGGCACACGGTAAATAAGAATGAAGGCCGCCCTACAACCCGCGGTCTTCGGCGCCACCGGCTATTCCGGCTTGGAGCTGGTGCGTCTGCTCGCACATCACGCCGGAGTCAAGAAGCCGCTGCTCTTCCAGCGCAACGGCGAGAGCGGCGGCATGCGCGACTTGAGCGAAGCGTATCCGCAACTGGCGGGCAACGGCGGATTTCCCTTCGAGACGTTTCTCCTGGCAGCGGATGAAAGATGCCGGGGTGGATGTCGTGTTCCTGGCCACACCGCACGAGTTCTCGCGCGAGTGGGTCCCGGAGGCGATCGGCCGCGGCTTTCGCGTGATCGACCTGAGCGGGGCGTGGCGCTTGAAGCAATCGGCGAACCGCGAAGTGTACGGATTCAGCGATGCCAATGCACACGACGCATCGCTCTCGATGAGGCTGCGGTGTACGGATTGCCCGAGCTGCACGCCGAAGCGATCAAGGACGCGGCCCTGCTGGCGAATCCGGGCTGTTATCCGACGTCGATCATTCTGGCGCTGGCGCCGTGGATTCGCGCCGGATACGTGGATGTTGAGCACGGCATCATCTGCGACTCGAAGTCCGGGCGTTTCGGGAGCAGGCAAGACGCCGTCGGCGAAGACGCACTTCGTGGAGGTCGACGGTGACTTCACCGCCTACAACGTTTTCGGGCACCGGCACACCGGCGAGATGCTGGAGCAGCTTGGGCTCGCAGACGGGATCGCTGCAGTTCACGCCGCATCTGCTGCCGATTCCGCGCGGCATTCTTTCCACCATCTACGTGAAGCTGGCGAAGACGGTGCCGGCGGGCGAATTGGAGCAATGCCTGCGCGAGTTCTACGCGGGCAAGCCCTGGGTGCGGGTCTTCGGCGACGGCGCGCTTGCCGCAGATCAAGTTTTCGCGCAATACCAATTTCTGTGACATCGGATTTTCGCTGTCGCCCGATGGCAAACGCGCGGTCGTGGTGTCGTGCATCGACAATCTGCTAAAGGGCGCCGCCGGCCAGGCCGTGCAGAACATGAACCTGATGTTCGGCTTCGACGAGAAAGAGGGACTGCAATGAAACTGGTGATCAAGATTGGTGGTGCGGCTCTCGACGACAAAGAGCTGGTCAAGAAGTTTGCCAAGACGATCCCCAGTCTCTGCCGCGAAGGTCACAAGCTGGTGATCGTCCACGGCGGAGGAGCGGCGCTCAGCCGCACCTTGAAGCAACTCGGTTGCGAGACCACATTCGTCGACGGCTTGCGGGTGACCGATGCGCAGACGCGCGACGTGGCCATGATGGTGCTGGCCGGACAGCTCAACAAGCAGCTGGTGGCGTCCATCGGCGCGGCAGGACAGCCGGCCTGGGCCTTTGCGGCGGCGACTTGCACATGTTTCGTGCAACCAAGAAACAGCAGCCGGACCTCGGCTATGTTGGCGAAATCTGCTCGGTTGATTCGCCGTGGATCGAGCGCCTGTGGAACGCGGGCATGGTCCCGGTCGTGTCGAGCCTGGCGCTGGGCGTTGACGGTGAGTACTACAACATCAATGCCGATCACATGGCGTCGGCCTGCGCGGTGGCTTGCGGCGCCGATGCGCTGGTGTATCTCACCGACGTTGCCGGCGTGAAGGATGCCGAAGGCGCCGTCATTCGCTGGCTCGACGTGAAAGCGATCGCGGCCATGGTGCAGCAAGCGACGGTCAGCGGCGGCATGTTGCCCAAGCTGGAAGCCTGCACCAAGGCGCTGAAGCGGGGCGTCGCGCGGGTACGCATCCTGCCCGCCGACCAGCGCCGAAGTGCTGCCCGGATTTCTTTAGCAGGTCCCATCGAATGCGGCACGGAGGTAGTCGCACTAGCGCTCGGCAGATTAGCAACGTTAGTTGCTCACCTGCTAATTGCTAATCTGTCTAACGGAGGTACAACATTGATTGCTACTTCAGTTCCCCCGGGCCTAAGCCTCCAGCCGTATACGCAGCGAAGCGTGTCCGGGCGCGACCTGATCTCGATTCAGGATTTCACGCCGGACGAACTCGCCTGCACGCTGGAACTGGCGGCGGCGATGAAGGCGCGTCCGGCGGACTATCGTGGCACTCTGGCCGGCAAGCAGATCGTGTTGTTCTTCGAGAAGCCTTCGCTGCGCACGCGCTTGACCTTCGAGGCCGGCATCAACAGCCTGGGCGGAGTGTCGTTCTTCGTCGACCAGACGCAGTCGCGGCTGGGCGCGCGCGAGAGCCTGAGCGACGTGGCCCACAACCTGGAGCGCTGGGTGGACGGCGTGGTGCTGCGGACGTTCGCCCACGAGACGGTCACGACCATGGCCACGCACGCGTCGATCCCGGTGATCAACGCCCTGAGCGAACTGGAGCATCCCTGCCAGGCGCTGGCCGACATGCTGACCTTGCAGGAGCATTTCGGCGACCTGCGCAACGTGCATCTCGCCTATGTCGGCGATGGCAACAATGTCGCGCACTCGCTGATGCTGGCGGCGCCAGCCTGGGAGCGACCATCTCGGTGGGAACGCCCAAAGGATACGAGCCGAGCGAGGCCGTCCTGAGCGCGGCGCAAGAATTGGCGGCGGCCTCGGGCGGCGCAGTGCAGGTGGTCAACGATCCCATTGAGGCGGTCGCCGGCGCCGACGCGGTGTACACCGACGTGTGGGCCAGCATGGGTCAGGAAGACGAAGCCGCCGAGCGCCGCGAAATATTTCTGCCCTTTCAGGTGAACCAGAAGCTGTTCTCTTATGCCGCCAAGCATGCGCTGTTCATGCACTGCCTGCCGGCGCATCGTGGTGATGAAGTCGCGGCGGCGGTGATCGATTCGCCGCGTTCGGTGGTCTTCGACCAGGCGGAGAATCGCCTGCACGTTCAAAAAGCCATCATGGTTTTGTTGCTGGAAGGCGGGGTTCATCGCTTTCCGCCGAGGAGTGCCTATGCGTGAGAAAGTCGTACTGGCATATTCCGGAGGCCTCGATACCTCCATCATCATTCCGTGGCTGAAAGAGAACTACGACTGCGATGTCATCGCCTACGTTGCCGACGTAGGACAAGGCGATGACCTCGACGCGGTGGTCGAGAAGGCATACGCGACCGGCGCCAGCAAGGCGATCGTGGAAGATCTGCGTCAGGAGTTCCTGACCGACTACGTCTTTCCTGCGATCCAGGCGGGCGCGGTGTATGAGCACAAGTATCTGCTGGGCACGTCGCTGGCGCGGCCGATCATCGCGAAGTACCAGGTCGAGGCCGCGCTGCGGGAAGGCGCGACCGCGGTGGCGCACGGCTGCACCGGCAAGGGCAACGATCAGGTGCGCTTCGAGCACGCCTACCAGGCGCTGGCGCCCGAGCTGAAGGTGATTGCTCCGTGGCGCGAGTGGACGCTGCAATCGCGTGAGGACTGTCTCGATTACGCGGAGCAGCACGGAATCCCGGTCGACGCAGAGCCGCGAGAAGATCCACAGCCGCGATCGCAATCTGCTGCACGTCAGCCACGAAGGCGGCGAACTGGAAGATCCCAACAACCCGCCGCTGGCGACCACATGGACGTGGACGAAGTCGCCGCAGGAAGCGCCGGACAAAGTTGAACAGGTTGCGATCGAGTTCAAACATGGCGTGCCCGTCGCGGTGAACGGCGTCATTCTGGATCCAGTAGCGATTGTCGAAGTGCTGAACGAAATCGGCGCGCGCAACGCGATTGGCCGCGTCGATCTGGTGGAGAACCGATTCGTGGGAATCAAGTCGCGCGGGTGCTATGAGACGCCCGGCGGCACCCTACTGCTCACCGCCCATCG
This sequence comes from uncultured Acidobacteriaceae bacterium, assembly GCA_963736385.1. Classification (GTDB taxonomy): domain Bacteria; phylum Acidobacteriota; class Terriglobia; order Terriglobales; family Acidobacteriaceae; genus Bog-257. Next base: position 15,390 of record CAVTOE010000013.1, read on the forward strand.
CGAGCTTGAAGCGTTGTGCCTCGACCGCGACCTGTCGCACTTCAAACAGCACATCGGCCTGAAGTACGCCGAGATCGTGTACTTCGGCCTGTGGTTCACGCCGCTGCGCGAATCGCTGCAGGCGTTCGTGGAAAGCACGCAGCACGATGTCAACGGCAAGGTGACGCTGGCGCTCTACAAAGGCAACATCGACGTCATCGGCCGCAAATCGCCGACGTCGCTGTACCGGCCCGACATTGCCAGCTTCACCATGGGCGCCGGCTACCAGCAGAAGGACGCGGAGGGTTTCATTCGCATCCTGGGGCTGCCGGCGCGCTCGCGAGCGCTGGTGCAAGCGGAGACTTTGAAATGAAGATGTGGTCGGGCCGTTTCGGCCAGGCGCAGAATCCTGACTTCGAGCAGTGGCAGCGCTCGTTCCCATTCGATCGCGCGCTGCTGCCGTACGAGGTGGCGGCGAGCCGGGCCCACGCGGCCGCGCTGGCAACGGCGGGCGTGTTGAATGAGCGGGAGCTTGCAGCAACACGGTCCGCGCTGGATCAGATCGGCCGCGAGGGCGTACCGCCAGACGACGATCCAACGATCGAAGACATGCACCACTTCGTCGAGAAGCGCCTGGTGGAATTGGCCGGGGACGTGGGTTACAAGCTGCATACCGGGCGCAGCCGCAACGAGCAGATTGCGACCGACCTGCGGCTTTATGTGCGCGAACAGATCGACGCCATCTCGAAAACGCTGGTGGAGTTTCTGGGCGAATTCGTGAAGACAGGCGGAGGACGCTGGCGAGAACGCGATGCCGGCCTACACGCATCTGCAGCGCGCGGAGCCGGTTCTGGTGGCGCATTGGCTGCTCGCCTATGTCGAGATGTTCCTGCGCGATCTGGACAGGCTGGCCGATTGCCGCAAGCGGCTGAACGAATGCCCGCTGGGATCGGGAGCGGTGGCAGGGACAATTCTGCCGCTGGATCGCGAGGCGATGGCGAACGTGCTGCAGTTCGACTCGCCGACTGCCAACAGCATCGACGCGACCAGCGACCGCGACTTTGCCATCGAGTTTGTGCAGGCGCTGTCGTTCGTGGCGTTGCATCTGAGCCGGTGGGCCGAGGAGTTGGTCCTGTTCTCGACCACGGAGTTTGGTTTCGTGAAGTTGCCGGAGCAGTTTTCGACGGGCAGCAGCGCCATGCCGCAGAAGAAGAATCCCGACGCGCTGGAACTGATTCGCGGGAAGGCCGGAAGAGTATTTGCCAACGCCACCGAACTGTGGATAGCAGTCAAGGGACTGCCACTGGCCTACAACAAGGACATGCAGGAGACGCAACCAGCCCGTCTTCGCTGCGGCTGGCGAGGTGTCGAGCATGTTGCGCGTGGCGACTGGCATTTCTGGCGACGGTTTCGTTCGACGCGGAGCGGATGCAGCAGGCGGCGAGCGGCGGATTCATGAACGCACTGGCCCTTGCCGCACTTCTGGTGCGGCGGGGAGTTCCCTTCCGTCAGGCCCACGAGCAGGTGGCGCAAGCCGTTCGCCTCGGCCTCGAGAAGAATTGCGAGTTGGAGCAACTGTCGCAGGAAGACTACGCGCAGTGTGGCATCGCAGCCGATGCCGAACTCTATCGCGCGTTGTCGCTGGATGAAGTCCTGGCGATACACGATGTGCCAGGCGGGACCGCGCCGTTGCGAGTTCGTGCAGCATTAGCGGCCGTCAAAGAAAAGCTATCCATCTACGCAGGAGCCGCCCATGCAAGCACGTAGCGCCACTCTTCCCGATGCCATCGGCATCGAGCAAATGATTCAGGTCCACGTGGCCGACGGAACGCTGCTGCCGCGCTCGCTGGCGGAGATCTGCGAGAACATTCGCGACTTCGTCGTGGTTGAGCACGATGGTGAAATCGTCGGTTGCGGCGCGCTGCATTTGTATGGCATGCACCTGGCCGAAATTCGCTCCATCACCGTGACCGCCAAGGCGAAGGGCAAGGGCGCTGGCCGCGTGCTGGTTGACGCGCTGTTGATGGAGGCGAAGCGGCAGAGCGTGACCTGCATCTGCCTGTTCACGCGCATCCCCGACTTCTTCGGCCAAATGGGTTTTCGCGGTTGTGGAGAAAGAAGCGCTGCCCGACAAGATGCACAAAGACTGTCTGAAGTGCCCGCGCCTTCATGCCTGCGATGAAACCGCGATGTATCCTCGGCAGCCTGCCGAAACACGTGCCCGGCGCCATGTCTGCGCGATCGGCCCCGGAGTTCGTGCAGATTGCGCAGTTGCAAAGCTAGGGCGAGATCCAGCGTCCTTAGCTGAGAAATTAACGGGGAAGCTTGGCGCGATCCTGCGAACCTTACTTCTACGGACCGGAAAGGCGGCGAGGCCGCGACCACTGGCCTCTGTGTCTAGCGGCTTGAGCTACTTCCCGTGTAGCTGACCCGCCAGATCGAATTCGATCCGTCGTCGGTGACGAGCAAGCGATCCATCGGCGGCAACGGTCACACCCACAGGGCGTCCCCAAACCTGGCCATCCGGCAAGCACAAAACCCGTGAGGAAATCTTCGTACTCGCCGCTCGCGTGCCCGTTTTGGTGTAGCGGAACGCGAATCACTTCGTAGCCCGTACGCACGCCCTTATTCCAGGAGCCGTGCTGCGCTGAGAAGATGTCGCCCTGATATTCCGGAGGAAACTGCTTGCCTTCATAGAAGGTCAATCCGAGAGAAGCGTTATGTGGTTGCAGCAGCACATCCGGCACAATCGACTTTCCTCGGAGCTCCGGATGTTTGCCCTTCAAGCGTGGCTCCGGATTGCCCCCAATGTAGTAATAGGGCCAACCGTAAAAGCCGCCGTCTTGCACATGCGTGATGTAGTCGGGGACAAGATTGTCGCCCAGTCCGTCGCGCTCGTTGACGGAACACCACAGCTCGCCGTTCTTGGGATTGATCGCCAGGCCACCCCCAGCATTTCGGATTCCATAGGCATACACGCGCAGGTTCGAGCCATCAGGATTCATGACCAGAATGTCGGCGCGGTTCTTCTCGTCAGGATGAGTATCGGGGTCATCAACATTGGAGTCGGAGCCGACACCAGACGAACAACTGCTTGCCGTCTGGCGAGAAGACGACATCGCGTGTCCGGTGGCCTCCGCCCCTAGGTAAGTCGGCGATATGTTCCGGCTTGCCTTCGCCTTCAAGTCTCCGTCGTGATAGGCGAAGCGCAATACGGCGTCGGTATCGCCGATATAGACATACTGCGGGTTTGGTCCGGGAGGGTAGAAGGCAATGCCATACGGCTCCTTTAAGCCGGCGGCAAAAATCTCGGTCTGCTTCGGTTTTCCATCGCCGGTAATCCCGCGGAATATCCTGATGTCGCCTGCGTGGCTCTCGGCCACGAAGACATCGCCGTTGGGCGCGGTTGAGATCTTGCGCGGCTCATCAAGGCCGGTGGCAAACAATTCGACTTTGAATCCGGCGGCGGCCTGCGGCCAGGCATCTTTTGGCCGTTCAATCGTGCGCGGCCAATTGAGTGCCGAATTGGTGGCGTACGGTGCAGGCAGATCTTTCGCAGTGATCTTATGCATCGCACCCGGCTTCTCAGAACGAAAATCGGTGAATGGCGGTGTGGGCGGCAGTGCTGACCGCGGATCCCGGTGGAAGAACACAGTTGATAGAACGAACACCACGAAGATGGCCGCAAACGCGCCGAAACCTATCGCCAGCCGGTCTAAGCCGCTCCGCCGGCGCTTCGAGCCTGGCGGCTGATCTGGGAGGCGTTGTAAGTCGGCAGATCGGCTTCGCGATTGCTGCATCACCGGTCCCGTATGGTCAAAAATCTCAAACGCATTGAAAAGGCTTGGTTTCCGGTCTCATAATTTTCTCATACACCTGCTTTCTGAAACCTCAAGAACAAAAGGTCTGCACGCTCTGAACGCCCGCTTTCACAGTTCACTTGAGGACCGCAGTTGCGAATAGCAAATCTTCAGCAGACCATCACTCTTTCCTTTCTCCTTTATCCAATTACAGTCTGATCGCACGCGGTCAAGCACGGCGGCGATTGTCCCTGAATTCTGTAGGGTCGTTGGGCAAGAACGGCCAGAAAACGGTTGCTGTTGCTCAGAAAACTCTCGCAGGCCCCAAGTAAATAACTGCGGGCGCGCACATCGCGATCATTGCTTTTGCGGACGGTCGAGTACACCGGAATCCACGACCTGCCCGGTGCGCGAGATCGTCTGGAAGTAAAACTTGTCGCCCGCGACTTCACAAGCATGAAATCGCGATCTGTGTCAAATCCGGCCGCCATCTCTGGTGAGCGCTTCAGGTTGTGGTATCTGAGTTCGCCAGAATTGCCAAGCACAAAATAGTAGGTGCCACCTTCCCGGCTTGATCCTTTCATAAACATGTTCATGGCCGGCCAAGGCCACATTTACTCCGTATTTCTCGAATAAGGGCATGAGGACTGCGCGCAAGATCGGTATCCGGGCCGTGGAATCTGCCATCGGAGTACAGAGGATGATGGATAAAACAGATTTTCCATGGCGTGGTCGTGATTTGCAGTTGCGTCTCCAGCCAGCTCAACTGCGACGAGTCCATGTAGTTGCTGTCCAGCGCGAAGAAGGTGGCGTTTCCCTTTTTAAAGCTGTAGTAGCGTGCCCCGCCCATATTAAAGGCTTATACAGCCGCTCATTCGGATCATCGTGATTGCCAATGGATGCGTAGAACTTTACCCCTGAATCGAGCAGGGGTTTATAGGGAAGTTCAAACTTCCGCTCGAAATCCCGCTGGCTCTTGCCTCCGTAAATGTTGTCGCCAAGCATGAACACGAAGTCAAAGCCGGACTTTTCCCGGCATGTTCTCCATTTCCTGGGCCACTTGATACTGCCCGCTTTTTCCCGTACCACTGTCGCCGATGACGGCAAAGCGAATCGACTTCTGTTCCTCTGGCAGGTCGCATTCCGATTGCGGTTGGGCCGCATTGGGGTTGGGCTGCATCTGCTGGCGATAACGCCCCCGCAATTGACGCGACCCGGCTCTCCAGTCTCCACCCGGCGGACACCAAGCGGCGGAGGCTGCCAATCGCGCTCCACCCAGGAGGAAAACCACTGCAACCACGGCGAGAATGACACGAATGTCGTCATGCGATTATTGCCCGTCTATGAAGCGATGGAATGGCCCCCGGTATGTAGTCAACGATGAGGTTAGCCGCCACGTCGCGGAGCACAGGATCGTGTCCCACGATTCGATAGTCGAGTTCCGGCGGAAGCTCCGGAAGGTTCAGCAAGATTGAAGGCGGGGTCGGCTGCAAGCGGAAGGCTCGAAGGATAAACGGCATTCACCCGCAGGGAAGCGCCATTGACGGGTTCGTCATTGCCGCAGACTGGCTGCGCACCTTCGGCGCCGTCCGCGCCTCGAAAACCCATGGATATCAGCCGCTTGAACACGCTGCGTCAATCTCGGGCGAAAAGATGTCCCCTGGCTTGGCGTCGGGCGTACCGCCTGGATGTTGCTGGCCAGCGAGCGGCTGTTGCTCATTGATCTTGTGCGCCGAAGTGGTAGATTTCGATTGGGAAGACCGGCCTTTGCTTTGTTATGCAGATTTCATGTACTCTTCACATTGTTCTGAAAGCTATGGCAATAAGCGAGGCGTGGATTAACCGGCGGCGCTCCGTTCGTTGGGTTTTGCGCGCCGAGGACCAGGGGACACGCGACCACGGCCAGCAGGGCAGAAGCGAACCTGACTCGACGCATGAACAACACCTTCATATTACTTCCTCAAGCAACTTAGATGCCTCGACCCTTCCTGCCGTTAGAGGGCGGGGGGTGGCTCTCCACCCTCAACCCTGGACATGCCGCCGGGAACCATCTGCCCTGCGCCATATTCCTAATTCCTCTTCCCGTTCTGGGTTTGTTCGACAACCTCCTCAACCACTCCTCGAACCGCCTCGATCACAGCCTTTCACCGTGGCTTCTACCTCCTTGTGGTCAAGATCGACATTCGTTCTCCCGGCCCACGATCTCCTGCACCGCGTGTTGCACGACGGGAGCAACCGGAGGCAGGTCGTTGGTTATGACCTCGCCGCCGCTTTCGACGCTGCCTTGGCCACAGGCGCTCGGGCTTCTTCGCTCCCCGGCCGGGGCTTCGATGTGCCTGTGGAACCCAGTCCTCTTCGAAGGTCCGCACCATCGCGTTCACCACCTTCGAATCGCGAAAGATGACTCCAATCTCCCGCCGTGCGTCCAGTTCCAGTTCGCGAAGACTCTGGCTTCCGAGGAACACCTGGTGACGGTCCCGAACGATGGTGCGGGTGTGCAAGCGCATAGACGGAAGTTTACGTACATCAAGACTGCTATTCCGGCTTGCCATCCGTCCCACAATCCGGATGTCGACGCCGCGCCTGGCTCGCTCTTCGAGTAGTCGAATCATCGCCCTGTCACTGATCTTGGAGTCGTAAATGAGCAGCTCGTGCTTTGCTCCTTTGATGAATGCGGACAGCCGTTCGCGTGCGTTCAAAGGACTGACGAGGAACTTGCCGCTCCGCGGGGTATAGGGCTGGCGCTTGGTGTCGGACTCAAAGAGCCGGACCGCTTCCTGCACGAGTTGGCGGTTCCTGGTGACAATCCCGAAACTGCGGCTGCGGTCGATATCCAGGTGAGTAAAGTTGAAGGCGAGGACGTAAAGCTCCTTGCGGTCCACGATCATGATCTTGCCGTGGTAACGCACCAGGTCATCGGAGGTGCGGGCAACGGTCACGCCTTTAGCCAGCAGTCGCATTTCCAGTTTGCGCAGGCTCTTTTCGCCGCTGCGATTGGTGTCCGCAATGAGCGTGTGCACAAACACGCCACGATTTACGGCATTTTCCAGCGCGTGCTCCACCTCTTTGCGATCGAACCGAAAGATCGCAATCTCCACACTCTTCCTCGCGCGGTCAATTCCATTGACCAGTGGCTTGACGCCATCCTCCGGTTGGACGATGAGCTTCACGCGTGAGTTCCTCGCAATCTTGTTCCTTGAGTTTGATGCTAAAAATGCTCGGATAATTACCTGCAAGCAGGTGTTAAAGTTCCGACGGAGTAGATACCTTCACTACTACTTATTCTTGTAGCCATCCTTAGGACCTGTCGAAATTAGGTACTCCTTCCAAATACTTCCAAGAGCAGCGTGCGGCGCGATTTGCACGTCGTTGAGGGTCTATCTCTATATCGACTAATGGTTTGCACTGCTCACTGGATGAACTTTTTTCAGCCTTGGACCCCTACGTGCCAGCTAACCAGTGCGTGGGCCGATTCAGAATGCGGCCCGTCTGAAGACAACAGCTATCGACAATCCATCATCTGACGAACAAGAGGAGAACATGAGAACACAATATGTTCGGCGCTCACTTCTCTCACCTTGCCGGAGTTTGACACTGAATTCGCTGCTGGCGCTCTGTACGGTTGTTGTCGTTGCCGGCCCAGCCTTCGCGCAGCAAGGCTCTCCAGCAGATCCGGCTGTCAGACGAGCTGCGGTCGATGAAAGCTCAGATGTTCGGCAAACAAAATCCTCCAGCTCGGAGAGTGAAGCTCAATCAGCGATTCCGGATGCGCCGTCGGCATCCCGGCAAGCCTCTTTAAATGGGCATTCGTTGACCTTCGACGATCGGTCCCATATTTACGCTCATTCCATCTTTAGTCCATTCACGGTGGTTGGCCCGGCGCTCGGGGCGGGTATTGGTCAATGGGAAAACTCGCCCCCAGAGTGGAAGCAGGGGGCAGAGGGCTATGCTCGCCGGTTCGGGTCGGCCATGAGTGGGCACTTAATAACGGAGACCGTCCGGTTTGCCGTCGCCGCAGCCGACGGTGAAGATCCGCGTTACCAGCGGTCGGATGAAACCGGGGTTTGGAGTCGCGCCAAGCACGCGATTGTTGAGACGTTCACTTCGCAAACCAGCAGCGGCGCCCGGATCCCGGCCTTTTCGCGCTTCGCGGGCACCTATGGTGCGGCGTTCGTTTCCAACACGTGGTATCCCGACTCCAGAGCGACCACGGGCTGGGCTTTGCGGCGTGGCTCGACTGCGTTGGGCGTAAGCGTCGGATTCCATCTTTTCGAGGAATTTATGCCACGCAAGTATTACAAGGCCTTCCACGGCCAGAATTAGCTGCATACAAAGGCGAGGTGAGTGGTAGCGGGACAGGGCCAAATCCATGCGGTCGGAGAGAATCTTGGGTGAAAAATTTGCCGCTGAAGTGACCATACCGGAACCAACCAACGGCATTCCCACGAACAACGGTACGAATGGATTCCTGGCGGACTCAGTGCTGACCCCGGCTACCCGGCATGGCCGGGCATCGTGGGTCTGTTGCAGCCCCATACCAAGGTCCTCATCCTGGGAGGCCTTGCGGTGCTGGGCGAAGGTGCCGCCAATCTGTTGGAACCCTGGCCGCTGAAGTTTGTGTTTGACAGTTTCAGCCACTCGTGGCCGAAGCATGGCTGGCTAGGCCCCTGGGTTCAATCTGTTATCGGACCTGACAAAATTGGAATCCTGAAATTTGCTGCCGCCGCAGTTATCGCGCATCGCCCTCCTGGATGCCGTCTGTTTTTATGCCGAAAAGTATTTGACTACCAGCGTGGGACAGTGGGTGATGCATGACTTGCGGCGGCTCCTGTATGCCCATATTCAGGACCTGTCCTGGGCTATCACAACGCAGAAGCAGACCGGCGAACTTATCAGCCGACTGACCAGCGACATTGACGCCATCCAGAGTTTCATCGTCTCCAGCTTGCTGGGATTCATGGTTGACGCCATCACCCTTGCTAGGCATGGTGGCGATCATGTTTTACCTGAATTGGCGTTTCACCCTGATCGCTCTCTCGGTGGCGCCTTTGCTGTTCGCGGTCACTTACTCCTACACCCGCCGCAGCAAGAAGGCGTCACGCGAGGTCAGGAAGAAGGAGAGCGAAATCGTTTCCCGGCTGCAGGAAGTCCTCTCCTCCATCGGCTTGGTCAAGGCGTTGGCGCGGGAAGATTACGAGCAGCAAAGGCTGGAGGAGGAGAGCGAACAGAGCGTGCAGATCGCTCTACGTGCCCGCAGCCTGAAGGCCGCCTCTCTCCGTGGTTGGGCTGATCGTTGCTGCCGGAACCGCTCTGGTGCTCTGGTTCGGAGGCCGGCTGGTACTCGCCGGGATCACTTTCCGCCGGCTCCCTCATCGTCTTCATCTGGTATCTCGGCAAGATGTACAAGCCCATGCAGGACTTTGCCAAGATGATGGACACCTATTCCAAGGCGGCGGTCGGTTATGAGCGAATCCGGGAAGTTTTCGACACCAAACCGCAAGTGCTGCGACCTTCCATCGGCGCTTGCCGGCTCCACGCTTCCAGGGGCGAGATCGAGTTCGATCATGTCCACTTCAGCTATGCTCCCGGTCAACCGGTGCTGAAGGACATCAGTTTCAAGATCGCACCGGGGCAAATGACGGCTCTGGTCGGACCGACGGGCGCCGGCAAAACGACCATCGCCAGCCTGATTGGCCGTTTCTACGATCCCGATTCCGGGTCGGTCAAGATCGACGGCCAGGACGTCCGTGACTTCCTGCAGAAGTCACTGCGCGACCAGATGAGCTTCGTGCTGCAGGAGAGCATCCTGTTTCGCGCGTCCGATCTGGCAGAACATCGCCTACGGCAAGCCAGAGGCGACGCGCAGCCGAAATCTATCGCGCCGCGAAGCTCGCCAATGCCGCACGAGTTCATCACGCAACTGCCCGAGGACTACGACACCGATCATTGGCGAGCGGGGCGTTACGCTCTCCGGCGGACAGCGTCAGCGCATTGCCATCGCCCGCGCCATCATACGCGATACGCCGATCCTCATCATGGACGAACCCAGCTCTGGGCTCGACGCGGCCTCTGAAAAGCTGGTTTTCGAAGCCCTGGAGCGCTTGATGGAGGGCAAGACCACTATTGTGATCGCCCATCGCTTCTCCACGGTCCGTCGGGCCGACGCAATCTTTCTGGTAAAGAATGGCACGGATTGTCGAGAGCGGAAGCATGAGGAGTTACTAAAGGCCGGCGGACTATACGCAATGCTGTATGAGCTTGCAGTTCCGCCACGAAGACGAGATCTCCAATCTGGCGTTGAGCGATACGGCCGCGTGAGCAGTGACGCCGACCAATGGACAACCCGAAGCTCAAAGCGGTGCACCCTACCTGAGAGGAGCAAGCTATATGACGCGAAAACCGATTTTCCGCGCCGCTTGGCCAGCCTTGGCAGCCGTTATTTTTCTACTGCTGCCTGCCCCGTCGAGCGCCAAAGATGGAAGCACACCGCACGAAATGAATGTCCACATCAGGGCAAACGCTGGCGCCCTTCTGTGGCAGGACCCTGCGGACATTACCTCTCGCGATCTGTACTACGGTCCGGGTGGCAAGCAGCATGCGCCCCACACGACCTACACGTTTCTCAAGGAGGACCTCCAGGGCACGAATCCCAAGTTCGACGTTCGCGATGAGAATGGCGTTAAGTGGAAGGTGAAACCCGGGGTGGAGGCCCGGCCTGAGGTCGTCGCTTCGCGCCTGGTCTGGGCAGTTGGGTACTACGCCAACGAAGACTACTTCCTCCCTGAACTGCGCGTGGAGGACATGCCGCCTCTGAAACGTGGGCAAAACCTGGTGGGCCCTGACGGCACCATACGAAACGTGCGTCTGAAGCGGCAGCTGGAGGGTGAGAAAAAACTCGGCGAATGGAAATGGCGCGAAAATCCCTTCAACCAGCAGCGCGAACTCAATGGCTTGCGAGTGATGATGGCGCTCATAAATAACTGGGACCTCAAGGACGTGAACAACTCAGTGTATGCGGAGAAGGAAAAGCACGCCGGTGCTCCTGAATTGCATTACGCGGTAACGGATCTTGGTGCGAGCTTCGGGACCACAGGGCGAAGCTGGACGCATAGCCTTTCGAAAGGCAACCTGAAATCGTACCAGCACTCGAAATTCATCCGCAAAATAACGCCCGAGTACGTGGACTTCACCGTGCCGACGCGCCCCGCACTCATCTACGTCTTCACTCCCAAGGAGTTCATCAGCCGGCTGGAGCTTCGCTGGATCGGCAAACGCATTCCGCGATCGGATGCCAAGTGGATCGGAGGACTGCTGGCACAGCTCTCGCCAGAGCAGATTCGCGATGCCTTCCGCGCCGCCGGTTATTCACCGGAACAGGTACAGGGCTTCGCAGTAGTGGTAGAAGAGAGAATTGCAGAGCTCAACAAGTTGTGACGATCGGGCACGGTACCTTACTGGCCTTCGGCTCAGGATACGTAAGCTCAGCGCGCTTTCCAGTCGTCGTTGTGTGCTCGGATGCGCTCGTCGGGAATCATTCTGTGGCCTTGGCATAGAAGTCATTTTTTTCCTTGCCCAGAAATTTTGAGGCGGGGGAGAACAGACTGATCGGAGATTCCACGATTCGTCATTACGAACGCCCGTTCTTAGCGCGAGGAATCTGTGGTTCGATGAAAAAATCCGCGTGCCCGAGCTTCGCAAAATCGTGGTAAATCACGCAGCCGAGATTGAGTGGGTTCGTTGTCTCTAGTTTTCCTTCTTCGACATCGACTGCTCTCTCAGCACGTTTCCTATTATCACGACGACCGGACCCACCTCGGGCTGGACAAGCAAACGCCGGCTGGACCTCGCAAAATCGGACTTGTGGACCACCTCCATTTTGGACATCCACTGGCGCATTTTTCAGCACGGCGGGCCTATTGGATTGTACGATGAGTACACTCATGGGCCCAACCAGCGGTACCGGGATTTAATGCCGGCCACGGATACGCTGTCCCAGCAGAACGAGACTCCATGACCATCCTCGCCCGCTTAGAGCACTGGAGGGAGCAAGGCGCGATATCGCCGGAGCAGCACTCGCATTTGGCAAGCCTCTGCCGGGGAGAACCCTTCTCCCTTTTTCTTGAGCTGAACCTTCTTCTCTATGCTGGCGTGCTGGCGTTTGTTGCCGGACTTGGCTGGACTGTCACCACCTGGTCGCAACAACTCGGTGACGTTCTCGTGCTGGCGATTCTTTCCACCATCCTCGCCGCCTGTTTTTGGTACTGCTTTTCCCGCGCGCCTGCTTGGTCCCTCGCGCAAACGCCTGCACCGAATGCGGTCTTCGACTACGTGCTTTACCTGGGCAGCCTCGTCTGGTGCATAGAACTCGCCTACCTGGAGAACCGGTTCCACCTGCTCTCCGGACAATGGGATTTCTATCTCTTGGCGACCGCAGGCTTCTTTTTCTTCCTCGCTTATCGTTTCGACAACCGCTTCGTGCTGTCGCTCGCTTTGTCGTCACTTGCCGGATGGTTCGGGTTGACAATCTCGCACTGGCCGTCTCATCAGGACGCGGCGTATCGCCAATGTGCCCTCCTCTATTGCCTGCTGGTCGGCCTCGGCGCGGTGCTTCTCCAGCGGCGCGGTCTGAAGCCGCATTTCTTCGGCACGTATCTGAACATCGTGGCCAACATTTTGTTTTGGGCTTTGCTCTCGGGCGTGTTCAATCGGCAGGGCTACTGGGTATGGTTTCTGGCACTGCTTCTCGCCTGTGGCGCATCTCTCGCCTGGGGTCTGAGGCGCCGACAGTTTGCCTTCGTTGCTTATTCCGCGGTCTACGGCTACGTGGGCGTCAGCTCGATACTCATCCGCGGCATCAGTGACGAAATTCTTCTCCTGGGCTATTTCGTCATTACCGCAGTTGCCATGGTGGTGGCGCTGGTACAGATCGCGCGCCGCTTCGGAAGGCCGGCATGAGACTCTACACTGCATCGAGCGAAGAGACTCTGCGCGCCCGCAAACTCCTGGCGGACTGGGCCGGCGAGGGCCTCATCACTCAGGAGCAGTACCAGCGTCTGGAGCAGGAAACGGTCTCTGAGCTGCGCACCACCAACATTTTTCTGCGGCTGATCTTGTTCCTCTTCACCCTGATCAGCGTAGGCGCCGCTCGCCGCACTATTCTTCAGGATTTTTCTTTCGGGGTCATCCGACCAAACGACCGTTGGCATTTTCCTGCTGATCTTCGCTGGCCTCTGCTACGCGGCCGCCGAAGTCGCCGTTTCCCAAGCCCATCTGTATCGCTACGGCATCGAGGAAGCGCTCGCCGTCTGCTCGGTTGGTTTTCTTTGCGCGGGAATGCAACTCGCTTTTTTCAGCGGCAGGCCTTATTCGCCTGAGCCGGAGCCAGTCCAATGCCTGGTGCCCGCCGCCGGCGGTGTCTTTTCGCTCTGGATCTGGCGCCGCTTCGGGCTCTGGTATGCATTTCTCGCCGCGATGGTCTTCGCCCTCTTTCTGCCAGGCTACTGGACCTCGTCCCACGCGGCGCAGCATGTGATCTTGCCTTGCTTTATGCAGCCGGGCTTATATGTGTAGCCGCGCTACGTTCCCGCCACCACTGTCAACTACGTCGAAGATGATTACTCGCTCGTTGAAGCATTTCTCTGGCTCGGCATTTACCTGGCCATCAACCTCCAGCTTTCGTCGTTGCATCTGCGCCCGCAGTGGTGGGGCGGCGGCACCGGGGTCGCCTCTGAATTCGCGAGGCCGTTCTACTGGACAACGTGGATGCTGATCTGGGTCCTGCCGCCCGTCGTACTCGCGCGCGGGATTCGGCAGAAGGACCGCTTCGTCATCGCGGTGGGTGCGATTGTCGCCGTCCTGACCTTGGTCTCCAATAAACCCTATCTCGGCTGGCCTCGGCATACTTGGGACCCGATGCTTCTGGGCATACTGTTGACCGGCGTTGCATGGTTCATTCGACGCTGGCTTGCTCGAGGCCCAGGCGGAATTCGCGGCGGCTTTACCGCCGCGCGCCTATCGGGAAAGGACAAACAGTGGATGGACGCCAGCTCCGCCGTATTGGGCCTGGTAACACCTCAGTCAATAACGCCAAGCCCGCAGCCAACCAGGGCAGACGTTACCTTCGGTGGGGGAGCGTCGGGAGGCGGAGGGGCCGGCGGCGATTTTTGAAGAGCACTAAACTGCCGAGTATTCCCGCCGGTTAACGGACATTCCGGATTTTGAGTGTCAGTTGGCAAGTAACAGCCGATTTCACAACCAATCCCGAAACAGAGACAGCCAACGGTTGACGGAGTGTGAGGTTCTCCAGCTCTACGCCTGTTCCTTACCTCATTGTCCAGACGCTTCGTCTGGCATCCCACGGCCGGGGGACAGTTACGCACGCGACTTGGTGAGATGCGTCACATACAACCGATGGCCACGCTGTTTATAAATGATCTCAATCCCAGACCTGGTAGCGGAGGCTTTTTACGACTCCCTACGGTGTCTTATTTTCTTGCGCCAATTTCCGAGCCATCGGTCAGACCGATTGTCTTCTTGCGGCCGTTTCCCGGTTATCCTTTCCGATTTTGTTGGTGCGCTGCCGTAGCTTTGACACCGTCATCGACACGCGCTGTGCGCCGAGCGGAATCCAGTCTCGATGCCAGCGACCCCGGCCTTGCGCCGTGTTCTTCTCCACCCCGTCCCAAGACATCGTGCTCGTAGTCGTTGACTTGTGACATTTGTGGGTGCGCCTTGCCAGTGCTCCCAAAGTGGTGCTTTCCGTGGAGGGGCGCTTGGAGTAGACGACCCAGTCATGGCGGAACAGTACCCGTAGCCAGGCTGCGAAGGCACGCGGCTCGGCCATGGGCAGGAGGTTGCCGTGGAACTGTATCATGCCGCGATGGAAGGCGCTGCGCAGTCCGGCGACGAACTTGCCGCGGAAGACACGGCTGAGCACGCCGATGGGCAAAAAGAAGGAGCGTCGGGCGGAGATCCAGCGGGAGTGATCCGGCGCCAGACCACCGGCGGCCAGTACGCAGTGGACATGGGGATGAAACTGCAAACGCTGATTCCAGCTGTGGAGCACGCTGAAGAAGCCTATCTCGGCCCCAAGATGGCGAGGATCGCGAGCGATCTCCAGCAAGGTCTCGGCGCTGGCATGAAACAGCAAGTTATAAACCAGCCTCTTGTTCTGCAATGCGAGCGGGGCTAGTTCCCGCGGTAAGGTGAAGACGGCGTGTACATAGCGAGTGGGCAGCAGTTCCTGTTCCCGCGCCTTGAGCCAGCGCAGGCGGGCGTTGCCCTGGCAGCGTGGGCAATGGCGGTTTCTGCACGAGTTGTACGAGATGGCAGTATGTCCGCAGTCCGAGCACTGATCGCGATGTCCGCCCAGCGCGGCAGTACGGCAGCGCGTGATGGCCAGCAACACTTTTTGGTGTTGCCAGTTGATCCACTTGCGACTGTGTTCAAGAAATGCTTGTCCAGCACAGCGAACGATGTCGGCCACCTCCAGCGGCGGCCGGCTCATGAACTGTGCTTGTGTCCTCCTGGTGCCGCGAAGGTGAGGGCATCGAGCGGGCTGGCGGTTGCGCTGAGATGCCGTTGGGAGAGATGCAGATAGATGGTAGTTACTTCGAGGTCGCGATGACCGAGCAGTATCTGGATGGTGCGCAGGTCGGCTCCGGCTTCCAGCAGGTGGGTGGCGAAGCAGTGGCGTAGCGTGTGCGGGTGGATGTGCTTGTGCGCCAAGCCGGCGCGCTCAGCGGCGTTCTGACAGGCAGTCCAGAGGACCTTGGTGGTGACGGGATAACTTGCGGTATGCCACCGGTTGCCGGGAAACAGCCACTCTGTCGGCTTGCGTCTGAGCCCGCGCCAGTAAGTGCGCAGCGCTTCGAGAAGCTTCGGGCTCAGCATGACGTCTCGGTCCAAGCCTCCCTTGCCTCCCCGGATATGGACAACCATGCGCTGACTGTCAATATCGCCGATCTGCAGATGCGCTGCTTCTGCGCGACGTGCCCCGGTGGCATAAAGCGTCATTAGCAGGATGCGATGGAAAGGGCTTTCTGCGGCGTCAATCAGACGCGAAACCTCCTCCTGGCTGAGCACCTGCGGAAGGTGACGAACTTTCTTCGGATACGGTGTCTCGGCGATGCTCCAGCCGCGCTTCAACACGTGAATATAGAAGAAGCGCAACGAAGCCAACCGCAGGATCACAGTGTTGGGACTGAACTTTAACTGCGTGAAGAGCATCGCCTGATACTTGCGAATGTCCTCAGGGCCAAGCTGATCGGGCCGGCGGCGGAAGTAGCGGCTGAAGTGTTCCACCCCGTGGAGGTACGAGCGGATGGTTGTCTCGGCGAAGTTGCGGCGTCGCAACTCCTCAAGCATGAGCTGACGTAGTTGGGTCACAGAGAGTTCCTCCTCTGCGACCCAAACTAGCTCACATCACCGCGAAACTGCCGGCTCAACAACACGCGAATGCGTCCGCCGCAAAGCGGCTTCGTTCAAGTCGCCTTCTGGGGAGTTGGATAGACCGATTCCGGTCGGAGGGCACGCCAATGGAAAGCTAACATCTTGGGTGGCGACACAAATTCTGGACGCGCCGCGGTAACCAAGCCTTTTTAATCGAGTTGCTGCTAGACGTAAGCGAACAAGGTCATGAAGCCGAAGTCCATATGCAACTGCTGGTGGCAGTGAAACAGGGTGAGGCCGGGATTGTTGGCGACGAAATCGATCTCGGCTTCCTGGTATCCGCCCAACATCACGACATCTTTAACCACCCCTGAGGTTGGCTGCCCGGCGATCCGCGTTAACTCGAAGCTGTGGCGATGCAGATGAATCGGATGGATATCATCGCTCGCATTGCGCATCCGGATGCGGTACCGCTTGCCTTCGCGCAGATGGAACCTGGGCGGCGCCATCCTCTGGTCCAGCGGGTACGCCACTCCGTTGATGGTCCACTGATTGAATCCGGCGAGTGCGGCATTCTGCTTCTCAAAGAGCATGTCGAACACTTCGTCCGGCTGCGCGGATGTGGTGCTGGGATTGCCAAAGCGGGCATAGTTCCACTTAAACGATTTCGGTGTGAGCCACTGTGGCTTGCCTTTATGACCGGCGTACTCGACCACTATGCCCATGCCGTGGTGCCGGTCGTCGTCGGCCAGGTCTCCCATGACCCACACCCCGGGATGGTCCATTGCAACGATCGCGGAAATCCGCTCCCCTGTTCCTAGCCAAAGACCAGGCACACGAACCGGTTTCGGAAGAAAATTGCCATCCATGGCAACCACGCTGAAGCTGTGGCCCGGAAGCGCAAGGCTGCGGATCTCGCCGGCGCTGCCATTCAGAACGTGGAACAGGACACGCTCGCCTTGCTTGACGCGCACTGGCTCGCCATGACCCAGCATGCGGCCATTGATGGTGAAGGACGCGTAGCCCACCTCATATCCGTGCGGCATACCCTTGGCGAGCGAAGCTTTCATCTTGCTCTCGCCGGCATTCTTCAGTTCCGGGACCATCTGTACTGGCGAAAGGAAGTCCAACGCCATGTCACCGCCGCGACTGAAGGTGGGCTGGAATTCTTTTAGCGTAAGGACGACTTCGCGGTCGTAGTTGCCGGCGTGCTGTTTCGGTTCAATGTAAACCGGTCCAACCAGCCCGCTGTATTGGCCTGCCTCGTAAGATTCGCTCCAGCGCGGACATGGGTGTGATAGAAGCGAAAGCCCGTCGGCCTCGGCACAAATGAGATTCTGCGGCTGCCATGCGGAGGGATGAAAGGTGTGCCCTCCTCGGCCGCTCCATCGACATCGGGTGAAATGAACTGCCCGTGCCAGTGCAGTTGCTCCGGCGTATCCGTCTCATTGTGAACATCAATCGTGACTCGCTCACCTTCCTTAAAGCGAAGCAGCGGTCCTGGGAACTGGCCGTTATAGGTGGTGACCGAGACAATCCGATGCGGCGCCAGTTCGATGGGTTTGGTGGCGATCATGAGGGTGTAGTCGGCTGGGCCCTCGCTCTGTGAAGCGACTCCATTTTCGCCCGCCATCACCGACTCACCCAGCAAGCTCGGTGGTGACAGCAGAGTAGCGCCCGCATCTGCGCCGGCTGCTCTCAGGAATTCCCGGCGAGAACTATGGAAGCGTGACATGATCCTCTGGCTTGCGACCGGCCGCTGACTTGCGGCTCGGCACCACAAATATATCGAATTTCGATGTGTGCTCCGCAAAAACCTCTTGCATCACTACCCTCAGTCCTGTGGTTGACCTGCCGATTCACTGCAACCTAATTCCAACTCGCTGCAACGCAATTCAAACATTGCTGCAATTGAATTCCAACAATTCCAAAAAGGGTCCGGGTTCTTTCAGCGCTCGCGTGTAAAATCGCAGTCTAATGCCGCCTCCGGCCGACCACAGCGCAAGTCCAGCAGGCCCCAGTTTCTGGGCGCGGCTGCTGCGTATCCTGCGGCCGTCGCACCAGCACACCGCCTTCTCGGCCACGCTCCTGATGATCTCGGCCGTCATGCTGTCACGGGTGATCGGCTACTTGCGCGAGGCCTACATCGCGTGGGCCTTCGGCGCCGGTCTGAATACCGACGCTTACGTCGGCGCGTTTAACCTGCCGGACTTCCTCAACTACATTCTGGCGGGCGGCACGGCATCCATTACCTTCATTTCGATCTATACGCGCCACACCTCAAAGGGGCGCGACCGTGAGGCGCAGGACGCGTTTAACTCCACCATCACCATCATGACCGCAGTGGTATGCCTGGGGACGGTGCTGCTGGAAATCTTTACCCCGCAATTGGAGCGCCTCATCTTCCCGCATTTCTCCGCCGATCAGTTGCAGTTGTGCGTCCATCTCACTCGCATTCTGCTGCCCGGCCAGATCTTTTTCTACGCCGGCGGAATTGTTTCGGCGGTGCTGTTCTCGCGGCGGATGTTCCTGTACCCGGCGTTCAGTCCTATTTTCTACAACCTGTTCATCATCGTGGGTGGTGTGGTCGGGGCGCGCCGGTTTGGCATTTCGTCGCTGGCTTATGGCGCATTGATCGGCGCTTTCGTTGGTCCATTTCTCATCAACGCTATCGGCGCGGCGCGTGACGGCCTGACCTACCGCTTCAACTTCGACTGGCACAACCCGGAATTTCGCGAGTGGGTAAAGCTTTCGATTCCCCTGATGCTGGGAGTGTCGCTGGTTTCCGCCGATGACTGGATTCTGCGCTACTTCGCCTCGGGCGGGGCGGGCGACATCACCCGGCTGAACTATGCCAAGCGCCTGTTTGCGGTGCCCATCTCGATTCTCGGACAAGCCACGGGCCAGGCTTCCATGCCTTTCTTCGCGCGCCTGTTTGGCGAGGGCAGGCGCAAGGACTTCGCCGACACGGTCAACGGGTCGGTGTATCGCATCTCGGCCGCGTCATTTCTCTCGGCGGCATGGATGATGCCGGCTGCCTTGCCGCTCATCGACCTGGTCTATCGCCGCGGGCGCTTCAGCTTCCAGGACTCGCGGGAGACGGCAGTATATTTTTTCTGGTTTGCACTCTCGCTGGCGCTGTGGTCGGCACAGGCGCTGTACGCTCGCGCCTTCTATGCCGCCGGCGACACCCTGACGCCCATGATCGCCAGCACCATCATTGTGGCGGCATCGCTTCCCGTGTACTCGTCGTTCTTCCGCCATTTTGGCGTGACCGGATTGGCCATGGCTTCGGACGTTGGCATCTTGATGCATACGGTTGCCCTCGCCTGGCTGCTGAATCGCAAGAAGCTTGTTCCACTGGGCGGGATGTCGTGGCTGGAATTGACGAAGGCCGTGGGAACGGCGGTCTTCGCGGCTGTGGTCTGCTACTTTGTCGGCCGGACGATTGCCGTCGATGGCAGCCGGAAGGCCGATCTGCAATCCTTGGCCCTGATCAGCGTGACTTGGCTGGCGGCGGTAGCGGTGGGGCTATGGCTGACGAAATCCAACCTGCCGCGTGAGCTGCGCAGAAAGAAAACGGCAGCGGTACCGAACATCACGGTACCGGAGCCCGTCATCGAAAGGACGACCGGGGGGATGGAACCGTAGCAGCTTCGGCGAGATAAACGGAAACGAAGGCCTCGGAGTCATGATCCGGGGCCTTTGTTATTTCCACTTTCCTTGCCCCGAGTAGTCGACAAACGCCTACTTGCGTCCCTTCTTTAATGCGGCGATATTAAGCGCGTGAGCGTGACCATCCCCGACTACGTTCCTAAAACTTTTTCGGCTGGGCAGAGGTGAAGTTTACCCTCTATTTCCAGGATTACCGCGCCGCCAATGGATGGTCGTACAAAATTTGCTCCAACGAATCCCCTACCGTTTTCTCTTAGAAGGCGATTACTGGTGAGGCCGCCTTAGCGGGATTACGTGGTTCTGCAAGGCAATGGGATGAAAACGCAACGCAACCCCAGTGATTTATATGATAATAAAGGTGATACCACATGAAGCAACGCGATCAAGGCAAGTTACGCCGTCCCGCTAAGCCAGACGTAAATCGCCAACAGCCCCCGAACCGGAAGTTGATCCCGATGTGCTAGCTGTAATTCGCGAAGAGCAGAGCCGCGGAAGGCGTCCGGTCGATATCGCCGAGAAAAAGCGGCAGGAAGAGCAGCGCCTCATGGTGCTTAAAATCTATCGTCGAGGCACGGAACAGCAGTTGCGGGAGTTGTTGCAGACTTGGGGATATTCGGAGAGCGAGATCGAGGAGAAGGCAGCTATCTTTCGCAGCCTTCGCCAGGAATAGATGCCGCGATGCGCTTGAGCTCTTCGTGGCGCCGCAGGCGTTCTTCGGTGGACAGCGAAGCCGCCCTGTGGTTCAGCTCATCCGAGAGTCTCTGGGCCTCTCGGTCTAACTGGCTGACTTGATCCTTGGCGCGCTTTCTTCTGGGTGCGACTGGCATAATCTTTTGCTTCGATTGAACTGACACCTTCATTTTAGCACTCCACTCACCTGTGTTTGTGCTACCCGTCTCTTGGGAATTCTAAATGACGGAGAGCAGCGCATAACAACTACCGATTAGATGAGCTGGGACTCCATTTTGTCGCTTCGATTACACGTCGGGAAGTGTCCAGTATCTCCATCGAAACGAGGTCTCCTCGTTCGTCAAAATCCAGGATGACGCCGGGCTTGTCCTCGTCGCTTTCGGCCACCGCCACGCCTTCTTTTAGAACGAAGCTTAGCGTGTCGGTTTTCGGGTCATAGCTGGCTTTCATGGTTCCGTCCTCCAAACTGACAACCGGCAACTGACCACTGACAACTTACTTCATCACCTGCATACGCGACCAGTCGTATCCAAAGTGTTTGCCGCAATCCAGACGCACGACGTTGCCCGCGACGCTTTCCCATTCACCGTTACCGGAGGCGCGGTAAACAGTCTCGTTCCGGCAACGCCTACATCCGCGCCGCAGCCGCCGAGGTGCCAGTCTCCGAACCAGTCGTCGCGGCTTCCCTGGATTCCCCATTGGCTTTCTGGCCGGGTCTGCGAATATCGATGCCGCCCTTGAAGTAGGCTCCGTCTTCAATGCTAATGCGCTGGGCGATGACATCGCCGGTGAGTGAACCTTCGCCGCGGATATCGACACGATCGCTGGCGGTCATGTTGCCGCGGACTTTTCCCAGCACCACGATCTCGCGCGCCGAAATGTTGGCCGCCACTACACCGTTGCGGCCCACCGTCACGCGATTGCCCGGCAGGTTGATGGAGCCCTCCACTCGACCGTCAATGTACAGCGACTCCGAACCCGTGACCTCACCCTTAATGACCAGCGACTTTCCCAGCGTGGCCTGTTCCTGGGTATTGATTGGAGGGCTGGCTGGGCGGGGCGCGCTCGGCGGCTCGGGGGCGGACGGAGAGTGGCTGCGCTGCGGCTCGGGGCTAGGGATCGGAGTCGAAGAAGGAGTATTGGTAGGTTTCCACATAATGGTAAACAAATCCTTTCTGAAGTTGTAAGTGCTTGCAGAGGCACTTATTTTGCCAAACCCACGCTCCACCGCTCTGCTTCAGAATCTGACGGTTTGGTGCGGTTTGTTTGGACCCGCCCGCAGTACGCGCCGAAGCACGCACCTGGTGCGATGTAATTATTGCTACCATACAGCGAGTTCTTGCAGTAGGGAAACCCCCTACGCAACTTTTTCATGCGCGCTCAGTGCATCGTTAGTCAATGGCCTAAGGGAAAAGGACTAAGCAGACCGGACAAGGCATTTAATTACGGGATTGCGCGGAGGAACGCGGATTAGATTCTTTATGTTGACTGACCAAGCGATTCTGACTCACATTGAACGCCAGCCGCACCGTTCGGCGGGGTTCAAGCAGCTCGTCCGCGAGATGGGCCTGCACGGCAGCGAACGGCAGCAGCTTGCCGAACGGTTGCAAGCGCTGGTAAAGAGCGCGCGGCTGATCGAAACCGGACGCGACCGCTACACCCTGGCGGAACATGCGGCCGCCCATCAGAACCTGATCGCCGGACGATTGACGATGCACCGCGACGGCTACGGGTTCGTTATCCCCAACCCCGGCCAGCGCAGCACCTTCACGGGCGACATCTACATCAACCCGCAGGCCATCGGCTCGGCCATGCACGGCGACCAGGTGCTGGTGGAACTGGGACGCAAGCGCGACACTCCGGGGTCCGCAGCGCGCGCCGGTTTTGCGCGTGCTGGGGTGGGTGGCGACGGCCGTACCGAGGGGCGCATCCTGCGCGTGCTCACGCGCGGCAATCCTACCGTCGTGGGCACCTTCCACTACGGCTCACGCCAGAACTACGTGACTCCGAGCGATGAGAAGGTCACCAGGGAGATCATCATCCCGCGCGGAATGGAATGGCCGGCCAGCCAGAGTGAAGCTCAATCCGAAGCTCCGCCTGCGCCCCATGGCCGGGCTGCAACTGCGCGGGCGAAGCAATCCACCACGCATCGCAAGCATCAATCGGACGCAGACCGCGTCCTGGGCGAAGAGGTCCGCCGCCGTGAGTGGGACGATCTCGAAGGCCTGGTGGTTGACGTGGAGATTACCGACTGGCCCTCGCCAGCGGGGAGCCCGCGCGGCCGCGTCGTCGAGATTCTCGGCAACGAAGACGACTTCGGCGTGGATGTGGAGATCATTATTCGCAAGTTCCATTTGCCGCATCGCTTCCCCGTCGAGGTGTTACAGGAGGCGCAGCAGTTCGAGCCGGTGATCCCGTCCGGCGAGTTGCGCCACCGGCGAGACTATCGCGCATTGCCCATAGTCACCATCGACGGCGAAACCGCGCGCGACTTCGACGACGCCGTCACCGTGGGCCGTCTGGAGAACGGCCATTTCGAACTGCAGGTCCACATCGCGGATGTTGCGCATTATGTCCACGAAGGCTCGACCATCGACCTGGAAGCGCGGCTGCGTGGGACCTCCGTCTATTTCCCCGATCGCGCCGTGCCCATGTTGCCCATGGAGCTTTCCACCGACATGTGCAGCCTGCGCCCGCAGGTTGACCGGCTGGTGCTCTCCTGCGTGATGAAGATCGACCCCCAGGGCGAGATTGTTGGCTACACCCTGAACCAGGGCGTCATCCGCTCGGCCGAACGCATGACCTACACCGACGTGAATCTCATCCTCGAAGGCGACGTTGATTTGCGCCGGCGCTATCACAAGCTGGTAGATGTCTTTGAGCTGATGCGTGAGCTGGCGATGGTGCTGAATCGCAAGCGCGTGCGTCGCGGGTCCATTGATTTTGATTTGCCTGAGCCGGTCATCGAATTTGACGAAAACGGATTGATGAAAGGAGTCACGCGCTCCGAGCGCAATATTGCCAACCGCATCATCGAGGAGTTCATGCTGTCGGCCAATGAGTGTGTGGCCAGCTATCTCGAGAACAAGCAGGTGGGCTCGCTCTATCGCATCCACGAGAAGCCCGATCCCAAGCGCGTCTTCGATTTCGAGACCATCGCCGCTACCTTCGGCTATTCGCTCGGCGTAGGCGCGCTGCCGGTGAAGCGCATGACAATGCGGGCCGAGCGGCGCGATCGCCACAGTACAGGGCGCAATCCGCACGTCATCGAGATCCCCGAGGAGGTGCACATTACGCCGCGCATGTACCAGAAGCTGACCCAGAAGATTGCGGGCAAGCCGGAAGAGCGCATCTTGTCTTACCTGATGCTGCGATCGCTCAAGCAGGCGCGCTACTCCGAGGTCAACGAAGGCCACTTCGCGCTGGCTGCGCCGGTGTACACCCACTTCACCTCGCCCATCCGGCGCTATCCTGACCTCATCGTCCATCGCATTCTGAAAGACGTGCTGCGCGATTCGCCGGAGCGCGAGGAACACGGTGTCGCCGTCGGAGTGGGGAAGAGTGCGCACAGCGAGTCACCTTCGCCGTGGTCGAAGCGGCAGCCGCCGGTTTCGCCAACCAAGAGAGGCGCGCACGAGAAGGAGCACCTCGCGCCCCTGGGCGGACCGATTCCCGAGGACACGCTGCACGAGATTGCCGAGGAGTCCAGCCAGTCCGAACGGCGGGCCGACGATGCCGAACGCGAGCTGATGGAATGGAAGAAAGTGAAGTTCATGCAGGACCGCGTGGGCGAGGAGTTCGCGGGACTGATTGTGAGCGTCACCAAGTTTGGGCTGTTCGTGGAACTGATCGACATGTTTATCGAAGGGCTGGTGCCCCTGGCGTCGCTGGCCGACGACCGCTATCAGTATCACGAGAACACCCGGCAGATCATCGGGCAGCGCAGCCGCAAAACCTACTCGATGGGCGATCCTGTACGCGTGCTGGTGGACCGCATCGACCGCATGCAGAAGCGCATTCAGTTCGCATTGGTCGAGGAGCGGCCAGCGCCAAAGCGGCGAAAGAAGACATGATTCACCACGGAGGCACGGAGGACACGGAGAAAGGAAGGGTTGTTCAAATGCTTGTTATTCCCTTATCCGGGTAGAATTAACTCAATCATGCGAGTCGCTTCCGCTTTCATTCTGTTGCTGTCCATATCTGCCGCTGGTCAGTCCGCGGCTCCTGCATCATCCAGCGCTCCAACAGGTCCTGCGCAAACCTCCTCCACCTCCGCCGCATGGCCTACCGCGCACTTCGCTTCGACCAAAGACCCCGGCGTGCAGAAGGCGCTCCGGATCGTCAACGACATGATCAAAGCTTTGGGCGGCGACGCGTATCTCAATGTGCGCGATATGAAAACCGAAGGCCGCTCTTATACCTTCTATCACGGCCAACCGAGTGGCCAGGGTCTTCTGTTCTGGCGGTTCTGGGAATGGCCCGACAAAGAGCGCGTGGAGCTGACCAAGCAGCGTGACGTGATCGAACTGTTTGTTGGCGACAAGGGATACGAGACCACCTACAAGGGCACCACGACCCAGGAGCCCAAGGAGCTTCAGGATTATCTGCGCCGCCGCGATCATTCGTTGGAGTGGGTGATCCGCCACTGGCTGGGCGCATCGGACACCACGATCCTATACGCCGGGACGGCAATCGTGGAGCAGAACCTCACCGACCAAATCACCATCTTGAATTCCACGAACGATAGCGTGACCTTGTCAGTCGACCCACGTTCCCATCTGCCGGTGAGGATAGCTTATAGCTACCGCGATCCGCTCGATCGACAACTCGATGAAGAATCGGTGGTTTTCAGCAACTATCGACTGGTCCAGGGCATTCAGACGCCCATGAGCGTTGTGCGGCATCGCAACGGTGAAATGACCAGCCAACGCTTCATCACATCAGCCACATACAATAACGGCTTCCCGCCCACGATGTTTGAGACCACGGGCCTCACCTACAACCAGCCCAAGAGTGGGGAAAAGAAGTAGAGACGCGCACCTTACTCGTATTTAAGAGATTCCACCGGATCTAGTCGCGAAGCGTTCCTGGCCGGCAGGGTGCCGAAGGTGATACCGATCAGGCAGGAGACCAGCATAGCGATCAGCGCGGAGAGCCCTGAGACTGGGAACCTGTTCTGCGTGAAGATCCAGAGTGAAAACGGGAGCGCCAGCCCGGCCAGGGTGCCGATGGTTCCGCCGATCAAGGAGATCATCACAGCTTCAGACAGGAATTGCAGCTGGATTTCGCGACGCGTGGCTCCCACCGCCTTGCGAATACCGATTTCTCGAATACGGGCGCTCACGGTGGCGAGCATGATGTTCATGATGCCCACTCCACCGGCAACCAGAGTTATGGTTGCAAACAGCAAGAGAACGATGGTAAATGCGTTCGCGGTTTTCGCCACCAAAGCCAATACTTGAGTGAGGTTGCCGACGTTATAGACCGACTCGGCCCGATGCCGCGACTTTAGCACCGCGAGAATTCGTTGCGTGGCCAGGGGAACGCTGCCCGCATCCGACATGGAAAAATAAATCTGGTTGACCGCGTTTGTGTCGGTCAAATAACGCGCCACCGAATATGGAATAAGGACCGTATCGTCCTGTATCTCTGATTGGCCGAACGTCTCCATCCTCTCGCGAAAGGTGCCAATCACAACAAACGGCAATCCTTGGACGTTGATCTCGTGTCCCGACGCAAACTCAATTCCGCCGTATTGCCGGGTGGCGAAGTCTTCCGTGACCAGGGCGACTTTGTGGTGCGATTGTGAGTCTTGTTGATCGAAAAACCTGCCTGAACTCACGACCATGCGGCGCACATTTACATATTCCGGGTCGACACCGAGGATCAACATGTCGCGTTGCTTGCCGTTGCCGACCAGTATCGGTTCATGCAAGTTGAGCACCGGCGACGCTTGCTGCACGCCCGGCACCTGCTGTTGCACCGCGACCATGTCGTTCACGGTCAGGTAATCTGACGTGCCGGTGCTCGCGCCAGCATTGGCTGGCCCTGCATATTCGGCCCAGATGAGATTGGCGCCAATGTTCTGGATTTCATTCAGAACGTACTGTTTTCCGGTTAGTGCAATCGTAACCACCAAAACGAGTGAGAAGGTTCCGATCACCATTCCCAGGGCGGTCATGGTGGCACGCACTTTATCGGCGCGAAACGAGTCCACCGCGATGGCGAGGATCTCCCGCAAGACCAGCGTACTCTTGGGGGACACGGCCCACGAGATTGAGTGCACTTTCCTCGGTCGGGGCATTAAATCACTATTTCCTGCCGATGAGCACTAAGGTTACGCCGGCGCAAACCAGAAGAATGCCGATCCAACGTTGCAAGCTGACACGTTCTCCCAGGAAAAACCTGCCTCCCAACGCGCCCACGACGTAGCTCAGGGCCGTCACCGGCACGACAAAGCTTACCTTTTCAAATGAAAGCACTGCAAGCAGCGAGAAGAACGCAGCGGCCATCATCGCGACACCCAACCACATCCACCTAACGTGCAATGCGCGGAGGACCACCGCGAGAAGCGCGCGTGGCCGGAAGTCTTTCACTTCGCCCGTCTCCTTCATCGCGCGCGACACGCAGAGCTCGCCCCCGGTTCCGACCACAATAATGATGAAAAAGAGGATGAACTCAGATAGCACTAGCCATTCTCCGTGGTACTGGGATGGGTATGGCCGACGAGGAACACCCCGAGACATATGACCGCGATGCCAGCCCAGCGCAAGGGAGGGACGAATTCGCCCAACCAGGTAGAGGCCAATAGCGCGACCACCGCATAAGCAATAGCCGAGGCTGGCTGCACATAGCTATAGTCAGCCCACGACAGAACGATCATGTAGGCCACAAAAAATACCAGCAGGGAGCCGACTCCGAGCCATATCGTGCCGGTGGCGAAAACGCGGAAAAAGCCGTGCAGCAGCTCCGCAGCAGGCCAAACTTTCATCGGCCCCAAGTCCTTCATAGCCTTGCCAAGCAGAACATTGCCCAAAGGGCCCGCAAGAACCATGATCAAGATCAAGATAAGGGTCTTGAGATGTAGTTTTCTGGGAGATTCCATGGGCCGTGGTCAGTCGCTCCAAATGAAGGAAGGCATAGTCCTATGGTATATCAACCAACGCGCTCGAGTCTGATGGCCTTTCCGGCCTCAGCGTGAAATGTGGAGATGGGCGTTGCAGAGTCAGAGTGAATTGTCATTACGAGCGCCGGGGCTTGGGCGCGAGGAATCTGCTTTTCGATGGACGGGCCAAAAGCAGATCCCTCGCTGCGCTCGTGATGACAAGTCTCTATGATGCGCCCGGCGCGTCCCAAATCGTTAAGATGCTATCCTTGAGTATCGGTTCTTGGCAGGACTTCGACTGCTAAGGAGACATGAAAGTTGCTGAGCCGCATTGTCGGCCCCCCGTCACCTTTGCCCAAGGCGGCAACTGGCGGAAGGCCGATTATTCGGTATCGAGGGACTGCTCGATTTGTGCGGCATTGTCGGTTTTACTCATAAAGATTGGTCTCCACCTCCGGATCGCATTCGGAACGCCACCTCTACCCTCATCCACCGCGGACCAGACCAGCAGGGCGTTTACCAATCGCCATTGTGCTCGCTGGGCGCCACCCGCCTGAAAATCATTGACCTCGAGCACGGCGATCAGCCCATCGTCACGGAGGATGGCAACACCGTCATCGTCTTCAACGGAGAGATCTATAACCATCTCGAAGTCCGCGCCGAGTTGGAAAAGCTGGGTCATCGGTTTAACACGCACTGCGATACCGAGACGGTCCTGCGCGCCTTTCTGGAATGGGACACGCAGTGTTTCCGCAGACTCCGCGGCATGTTTGCCGTGGCGCTTTGGACAAACTCCACCCGCCGGCTGGTGTTGGCGCGCGATCGTGTGGGCATCAAGCCGCTCTACATCGCGCGGCGCGGCGCGGACCTATTTTTTGGGTCGGAGCTGAAGGCCATCTTCGCCCACCCCGAGATCGATCGCCGCTTAAGCCTTGCCGGCCTGGATTGCTATTTGTCGTTGAACTATGTCCCTGCGCCCTGGACGCTGGTGGACGGAATCGAGAAGCTCCTGCCGGGACACTGGCTCGAGTGGCGAGACGGCAAAGTGTGTTGTGAAGCTTATTGGCGCTTGCCTGACGAAACACCCAGGCAGCGCAGCCTGGCGTCAGCCTGTGAGGAGTTCGATTCACTCCTCCAGCAGTCGGTCCGCGAGCACCTCATTTCCGATGTTCCTTTGGGGGTGTGGCTGAGTGGCGGCATCGATTCTTCTACGATCCTGCATTATGCCTCGCAAGCCTCAAGCTCCCGGCTGAAGACCTTCTCGATTTCGTTTCGCGGGCGCAGTTTCGACGAGACCAGTTACATCCAGCAAGCAGTTGCGCAATACGGGACCGAGCACGAGCAGCTTGACCTCAATCCTGAACTCGACCTGCAAGGCGCTATCGAGGAATTTGCGTACTACTCCGACGAACCCAGCGCGGACGCCGGGGCCTTGCCGGTTTGGTTTCTTTCCAAGCTCTGCAAGACCAGGACAACGGTTGCGCTGAGTGGTGAGGGTGCCGACGAACTGTTTGGCGGGTATCTAACCTACCGGGCCAACCCGTTGGCCCGCCATATACGAAAACTCCCGCCCAGCGCTATTGAACTGGCACTGGCTGGGTTGCGCTGGTGGCCGGTTTCGAACGAAAAAATAAGCTTTGAATACAAGCTCAAGCGGTTACTTCAAGGCAGTCTGATGTCGGCAGAGCGCGCCCATGTCTATTGGAATGGCACGTTCTCCGACGCGGAGAAGCGTTCCCTGGTTTCGGCGAAACTTCCACCCGCACTCGAGCAAATCCTCGGCGAGTTACAAGCAACGCTGACCGCCAAGAAAGAGGACCTAGGCGCATATCTGTGGTTCGATCAAAAGTATTATTTGCCGGACGACATCCTGGTCAAATCGGACCGCATGAGCATGGCCCATGCCGTCGAGTTGCGTCCTCCTTTCCTGGACGACCGTATCGTCGAATTTACCGCGACCTTGCCGCCCTCGCTCAAGATTCGAGGGTCGCAGCAGAAGGTCCTGCTGAAGGAACTCATGCGGGACAAGCTGCCGCAGTCTATCCTGCAGAGAAAAAAAATTGGCTTCGACATTCCAGCGCACGAATGGGTTCGTGGTCCTCTGCGGTCCCTCGTAGTGGATACCTTCCGTACCGGGCTCGCCGATCATCCGGAGATTTTCCATCCCGATGTAATCGAAAACTATCTGCATGATCACTTGGAGAAACGAATCAATGTCGGCTATCACTTATGGGGTTTAATGATCCTGTTCTTATGGATGAAAAAGTGGCGGATCCAGGCACCAGCCTCCTCGGCGGCGGCCCACCTGTTAGCACCGGCGGGCGTAAGTATGTCTATCTAGCCGTTCTGCTGATTGCAGGCATCGTGTATCTGAGCGGCATCATCTCTCCGCCGTCGCTGATGGACGACGTGGATGCGGTTCAGGCGCAAATGGCGCGCAACATGATCACTTCCGGTGATTGGGTAACGGCCCGTCTGGACGGGGTCGCCTTCCTGGAAAAAGCGCCTCTGATTTACTGGATGATGGCGGTTTCGTATAAGGTTTTTGGAGCGCACGACTGGGCCGCACGAATTCCTATAGCGTTCTCGGCGATCGGGCTCTGCTGGTTGACGGCCGCTTTTGGGGTTTGGGCCTTCGGTAAACGGGCTGGGTTCTACGCCGGCCTGTGTATGGCGACCTGCATTGGGCTGTTCCTGTTTACCCGCATCTTGATTCCCGACGTAATTTTGACGTTCACCATTGCTCTGGCAATGTGGGCGTTGTTACGGGTCCTCGATGAAGAGGAGGCGCATCCGCGAGCCTGGGCTTATGTTCTGGCCGTCAGTCTGGGAACCGGGCTACTTTTGAAAAGCCTCATCGGCATGCTGTTTCCGGTAGCTGCGGGGATCATTTATCTGTACCTGACACATCAGCTGTTTTCCGCCGGGACCTGGCGGCGGCTTCGTCCCATTAGCGGGATGGCCATCATTCTGTTGATTGCCGCTCCCTGGCACATTCTGGCGACGCTGCGTAACCCGCCCTATTTCGCCTTCACCCTGCGAAGTCTGCCCGGCCAATATCACGGCTTCCTGTGGTTCTACTTCATCAACGAGCAACTACTCCGCTTCCTGAATCTGCGCTATCCCCGCGACTACGACACCGTTCCGCGCCTCTATTTCTGGCTCTTCCATCTGGTATGGCTGTTCCCCTGGAGCGTCTATCTTCCCGCAGCCGCCAAGCTGTCGTACAAACCATCGGACCGCGCTGGACAGGCGCGCTTGCTGGCACTCTGTTGGATTGGGTTTGTGCTGGTTTTCTTTACCTTCTCCACCACGCAAGAGTATTACTCGATGCCTTGCTATCCTGCGTTCGCCTTGTTGCTGGGTTCGGCAATGGCCACGGGCGGCGATTGGGTGCGAAGGGGAACGCGAGCGCTGGCCGTGATCGCCGGGTGCGCAGCCTTGGCGGCGCTAACTATCCTGTTCCTCGTACGGGCAGTGCCAACACCGGGGGACATTTTCACCGCGCTCACCACGCATCCCGGGGCCTATCATCTCTCTCTGGGACACATGGAAGACCTCACGCTCGGATCGTTCGCCTACCTCCGCCTGCCTCTCTTAGTCGCGGCGCTGGCCTTCTTGGTCGGTGCGTTGGGAACTCTTCGAACCACCGGACAGCGGGCCTTTCTTGTAGCGGCGCTGATGATGATAATGTTTTTTCAAGCCGCTCGCCTTGCCCTGGTGGTATTTGACCCGTATTTGTCCTCGCGGCCGCTGGCGGAAGCGCTGCTGCGATCGCCGGAAGGCAAGTTGGTCGTGGACAAGAACTACTATGCGTTCTCCTCGATTTTCTTTTACACGGACCGGTCCGCACTGCTTCTGAATGGGCGGGTCGCAAATTTCATGTACGGTTCCTACGCTCCGGGCGCCCCCAACGTTTTCCTTGACGACCCGGAATTCAAGGATCTCTGGCTGACCTCGGAGCGGTACTACCTGATGACGAGCCAGCTTCGGTTGTCGCGACTGGAGAACCTGGTAGGACGTGACGCGCTGAATGTCATTGTCGAAAGCGGCGGCAAGTTCCTGGTGACCAATCAGCCACTGCCGGGTTCGAGATTGCCGGTCACCTCCGCGATCGAGTGGGGTTGCCCGGGTGCTCCCACGCCAACGCGGGCAGCAGTTGAATGCCCCGGTTCTTTCAGCACGGCCGGACTCCTGGCCCTGCATCATTCCGATTTTCGTTGAGGCGCAATCCCGAAATCAGGAGATTTCTCGGGTTCTTTGGTAGAGTTAAGGAGTGGCTGCCTCGAATACGGCAGCAAAATAGACGCGATCACGCGGAACACTCCAGGCGTCATTGCTTAAGTCTTAAGTAAAAGCCTGTTGAGGAGGACGAATGAGGATTGCTGTGCTCGGGGGCGACGGTTATTGCGGTTGGGCGACCGCTCTCTATTTATCCAAGCAGGGGAACTCGGTTGCCATCTTCGACAGCTTTGCGCGCAGACAATGGGACTACGAGCTTGGCGTGCAGACGCTGACCCCCATCCGTGCCTTGCCAGAGCGGCTGAAGGTGTGGAAGCAACTAACCGGCAACACCATCGAACTCTTCGTGGGCGACATGACCGATTACGAATCTCTGGCGTTTGCCATCAAGGAATTTGAGCCAGAAGCGGTCGTCCACTTTGCCGAGCAACGGTCGGCGCCCTATTCCATGATTGACCGCCGGCACGCCGTCTTCACCCAAATCAACAATGTTGCCGGAACCCTGAACCTGCTGTTCGCTCTGCGCGAGCTGCGGCCCGATTGCCATCTCATCAAGCTGGGAACCATGGGGGAATACGGCACTCCCAATATCGACATTGAAGAGGGCTACATAACCATCGAACACAATGGCCGCCGCGACGTGCTTCCTTATCCGAAGCAGGCCGGCTCCTTCTACCATCTTTCCAAGGTGCACGACAGCCATAACATCATGTTCACCTGCAAGGCATGGGGATTGCGAGCGACCGACCTGAATCAAGGTGTGGTTTACGGCACCGTGTCGGATGAAACCGCTCTCGATGAAGCTCTCGTCAACCGTTTCGATTACGACGAGGTCTTCGGCACGGCGCTGAACCGGTTCTGCGCGGAAGCAGCCGTCGGCCACCCGCTCACGGTCTATGGCAAGGGAGGACAGACGCGCGGGTTTCTGGATATTCGCGACACCATCCGTTGCGTCGAGATTGCCTGTCTGCACCCTGCGGAGCGCGGCGAATTTCGTGTCTTCAACCAGTTTACCGAGCAGTTCACGGTCCTGGATCTTGCCCGCATGGTGCAAACCGCGGCCGCAAAACTTGGGTTAAAGGTTGCGATCGACCATCTGCCTGATCCGCGGGTCGAAGCTGAGGCCCACTATTACAATGCCAAGAATTCCAAGCTGATGGATCTTGGTCTCCAGCCTCATTTTCTTTCCGACGCCCTGCTGGATTCGCTGATCAATATCGCGATCGAATACCGCGACCGCATCGATTCTTCCTTATTCATGCCGCAGGTGAATTGGAGAAATCCCACCAACGGCCGTCGGCACGGGCTTGGCAAAGTTGCCGACGCATCGCTCATGCCATCGGGGGTTTAGGTGCTGGGTCGTATCAGGGCACGACTTTTAGTCGTGCCGAACGATTCGCAGCGAAGGTTAGGGCTTCAGCCCCTGCAAAAATTAGGTTGCGCAGGGGCTGAAGCCCAAGTCAATTGTTGATCCTGTTACGGCACGTCTGAAAGCCGTGCCCTGATACAAAACGGTCTAAGAAGTAGGTCGGTTCTTGCCACTAGGCACTGGCCACTAGCCCCTGCCTTCCCTACCCGTTGGGCTTGATCACCTTGGTATGGCTCGTGGTCTTCAACTTGAAAACATCGCCCGAAATCTTGTGGTTGATTTCGATATTGCTGTATTTGGCCACCCGGTAGTCGCCTGAAGGTTCCGAAAACCTTTGCTGCACACTGACACCGCGCGCTGGATCTATCCACAGCGTAATGGTCTGGAACATGCTTCTCACCCTTTGCGACTTCGGCGTCAGCTCCAGCTTCGCGGCGCTCACGCCCTGCACCTGCTCCATGCCGGCATAATTCACCTCGAACGATTTCTCCAGGTCGTGCCCGCGCCCGCCGAAGCCCAGCACGAGAAAGCTTTCGAAATCGGTCTTATTTTTGCCTGGGTTGTACTCGGTGACTTGATCGATGGAAACCTGATACAAGCTGACCAGGTTTCCGGTGAACAGCACGTACTTTTTGTCGGGAGAGGTAATGTCGGCGGCCATCTGCACCTCGTTGCCCTGGCGGCGGAAGTACATCTGCCCTTTTGAAAGTCGTGGTCATCGACCACCTTCTGATACTGGTCCCAGACGAAATCGCACTGGGCGGTGCGAAAGTTGGCGGCCGCCTGGTCCATGGCGTTCAACGCCGCTTCCAGGTTCTGCGCTTGCGCAATTGTTGCGGCGGCAATGCAGAGGGCGACGCTAGTCAGGGTAGTCTTGAGCATTGATCTCATGGTTAGCACTCAGCACTCAGAATCAGCAATCAGAGACGGACGCAACGTCTGAAGGCTGAGTGCTGATGGCTGACGGCTGCTTCAGCGATGTCCCCAGACTTTATACGCAATCACATTGTGTTTACTGTCGCGCACGGCCTCGTAGCGGTCGATGGTCACGTAGCCGGCGACCGGCTCAATGACGTGCGCCAACGAATCCCTGATATCGGCATCGCTGTCCGCCTTGACCGCCGCGGCATCCACCTTATAGAGGAAGCCATCTCCCTCTGGTTGTACGACGACCTCAGTTTGATGCGGAGACCGCTCCACCGGTTTGTCGCGGAAATTGACCCAGTGCGGCGTCAGGAAGATGAAGGCCAGGATGAGCGTGACCATCACATCGTAATGGACGCTGCCGCGCGGCGAGGTCCACCACACGTAGCCTTTCAAGGTTTGACCAAACTTGCTCATCGCTGCATTAAGTCTAGAGAGGCGCAGGGCGAAGCGCAAGAAGCCGCTTTTCGCTATTCGCTATTCGCCAGAGGTAGTGTCCATCGGCGCAGTATCGCCTGCCAACTACTGATTGAGTTTCCCACTAGGATTGAAAGGCGTAGAGCGAATAGCGAATAGCGAAAAGCGAATAGCGGCCCTCACGTCCTCAGCTCCACCACTGTCGCGCCGCCGCCGCCTTCGTTCTGCGGAGGCTCGCTCACGCTGGCGACGTGCGGATGGCTTTGCAGATACTGGCGAAGCGCCTTGCGCAGAATTCCCATGCCGCTGCCATGCACCACGCGGACACGCACCGCCCCCGCCAGAAACGCGCGGTCCACGAACTTCTCCACCGCGCGAGTGGCCTCGTCCACGGTCTGGCCGATCACGTTGATCTCGGTGGCGACGTTGTCGTCTTCACGCGTGAGCGTAACGTTGATGCCGCGGGCGCGCGCCGATTCCACCGGGTTGATTCCGGCGCGCGCGATCACGCTGGCAAAATCGTCACGTGCCACTTTCATCTTCATCGGCCCAACCGCCACCTCGAAGCTGTCATCATCGAAATAGCGCAGCACCTTGGCGTCGCGGCCCAACGATTTCAGCCGCACGGTGTCGCCGATGCCGACCTGCTTGACGACATGCTGCTGCGCGTGCGGATCGCCGGCTGTCGGCGCCGGTGGTGTGCGCCACCACCGTGGAATCGAACTGCTCGCGGAATTCGCGGCGCATCTTGGCGATGCGACGCTCGGCGTCTTTCGAGAGCTTCAGCGCCTGAGCGCGGTCCTGCACGGCGTTGACAGTTTCGCGCGCGCGGTACTCGAAATCGCGCAGCACGCTCTCCAGCTTTTTCTCCATCTCGCGCAGCTTCTCGCGCTGTTCCTTGCGGCCTTCGATGGCAAGATGCTGGCGCTCGCGCGCCAACTCCTGCTCGCGTGCGCCAAGCCCGGTCCGCTCGACGTCGATTTGTCGCAGCTCCGAGTGCAGGCGATCGAGGAAGCGCGAGACATCCTGGGCTTGCGAGGTCATCCGCTGCCGCGCCTGGGCGACGATGTCCGGATTCAGCCCGAGCTTTTGCGCGATATTGATGCCCGCCGACGCGCCGGGCACCCCGATGCGCAGCTCGAAGGTGGGGGCGAAGGTGTTCTCATCGAAGCCGACGGCCGCGTTGAGCACGCCCGGCGTGTTTGCCGCATAAACTTTGAGCGCGGTGTGATGCGTGGAGACGATACTGATGCATGCCGCGCGCCGGAAGTGGTCGGCAATGGCCACCGCCAGCGCGGCGCCTTCTTCGGGATCGGTGGCGGAGCCCAACTCGTCGAGCAGCACCAGCGAGTGCGCCGTGGCGTGATGGGAGATCAAGTCGATGTTGGTGACGTGCGCCGAAAAGGTCGAGAGGTTCTGCTCGATGGACTGGTAGTCGCCAATGTCGGCGAATACAGAATCGAAGATCGGCAGCTCGGCGCGCTCCGCCGGCAGCGGAATGCCAGACTGCGCCATCAGCGCCAGCAGCCCGATGGTCTTGAGGGCCACAGTCTTCCCGCCAGTGTTGGGGCCGCTGATAACGAGTTGGCGATGCTGGCCGTCAAGCTCGACGGTGAGCGGAACCACAGCAACGTTCCGCGCCTTCAGGGTCCGTTCCAGCAGCGGATGCCGCGCTTTGCGCAGCACAAGGGCATCACAAGCACCTGTAGCCAATGACCCATCGACCGGTGATTCGGTGACCGGGGGCACGCCGGAACGTGATGCCTCTGATTCGGCGGCGGCGTTGCCATCCGCCAGGAACTTTACGGCTACGCAGTCATAATCCTCAGCAAAGCGCGCCTTGGCGAATTGCAACTCAAGTTCGGAAAGGACGTACACCGCGTTGCTGAGCGCGTCGGCATGTTCGCCCAGGCGCGCTGTCATCTCCAGCAGAATGCGATGAATCTCGGCCTGCTCATCTTCCAGCAGGCGCACCAGGTCGTTGTTCTGCTCGATGGTCTCCAGCGGCTCGATAAACACCGTTTGTCCGCTCGACGAGGCGCCGTGCGCCACGCCTTGCACCCGGCGGCGCTGCTCCACCTTTACCGGAATCACGAAGCGTTCGCCGCGAATGGTGACCAGTTCCTCCTGCACCGCGCCGTCCTCGGAAAGCCGCCGCAGATAGGAGCGCAGCGATTCCTGGATGGCGCGCTTTTGCTTCTCCATGTCGCGGCGAATTCGCGCCAGCTCCGGCGAGGCCTTATCGTCGAGCGTGCCGTCGGGAAGGATTTTGTTGCGGAAGTAACGCAGCAGGAGCGTGAAATCAGCCAGGGTCTGCGACAGCTCCAGGATTGCCTGCCACTTGCCTTCGACCTCCAGCGGAGGATGCAACGCGATCTCACGCCACTCGGCGGCGCGGTCGGCCACCAGCAGCAAGTCGCGGATCTCGGCGATCTCCAGGGCAGCGCCGCGGATGCGCGACTTGTTCACCAGCGTCGTGGGATCGAGCAGGCCATGGAAATCGAAATGACCGCCGGCGCGCAGATATCCGCGCAGCTCCGCGACTAGTTGCTGCTGGCGTTCGATCCATTGGCGGTCACGCGAGGGCGTGAGCTGCATCACGCGTTCATGTCCGAGCGGCGAGCCTGTATAAATGAGGAGCAGTTGACGCAACTGATGGAATTCGAGCACGCGCTCGCTGGAGTAATGGATTGGGTTGGGAGCGTTCATCAGGGCTGTTTCCATGGTACAGCAGCCAAAGCGGCTACCAGCCGCCCCAAGGGAGCGCACGCTTGAGGCGCGGTCAAGCCTCAGGTTAAACTAATTGGTGGCGATGGAGTTCGCCGTTTAACCGCCCGCGGGCTGATAACTCCTACCAGGCAAGCAGGAGAACTCCTTCGTGAACTATCTGTGGATCGCCTTAGGCGCAGCTGTGGGCGCCAGCGCGCGTTACTTCCTCAGCGGATATGTCGCCCGCGTTTTTGCAACCACCTTTCCCTACGGCACGCTCCTCATCAACGTTACCGGCAGCCTGGTGCTGGGCTTCTTCCTCATCCTTGCCGGAGAACGCGTGCTGCTCGATCCTCGCTGGCGGCTGCTGGTGGCTATCGGCTTCTGCGGATCCTACACAACATTTTCCAGCTACGCCTTCGAAACCTTCGCCTACCTGGAGCAGGGACAGTGGATGCTGATGGCGGTAAACATTGTGGCCAGCAACGCGCTCAGCCTGGCCGCGGTCGTGGCGGGTGCAGCCATCGCGCGCGGGTTGTAAAATGGCAGCTCCTATGGCCGTGCAGGTAACCATGTATCTCACGGAGGGCGATTCCTGGCATCACCGCCCGCTGCACCTGGAAGTGCTGAAGTATCTGCGCGCGGAAAACGTTGCCGGAGCGGTGGCCTTCCACTCGGTCGCGGGTTTCCAAGGCCGAGGCAGCGTCCACACCGCCCATCTGGTCGAGGCCGGAGGGCGACCTGCCGGTGGTCATTAGTTTTGTCGATACCGACGAGCACGTCACTCGCGTTCTTCCCCAGCTGCGCGAGATGGCGGCGCATCGTCTCATCGTCCGTGAAAATGTGGTGATCGAGCAGGGCAGCCTCGACTAGTTCGCATTGGCCGCGTTCACGGCTACCGTTCCCACTCCGGATATACTGTTGCGCACCTGGCGAGAGGAATTCCGTTCACCGTCCCGGCGAGAGGACCTAGTTAACTTCCGACGCATTCGTTTTTTTTGGCGCCACCGGCGATTTGGCCCACAAGAAAATCTTTCCCGCCCTCCAGAGCATGGTGAAGCACGGCACACTCAACGTGCCGGTGATCGGCGTGGCCAAGTCTGGCTGGAACCTCGAGCAATTACGCGAACGGGCCCGCGATAGCCTGACCAAGTTTGGCGGCGGTGTGGACGTAGCTGCCTTTGCAAAGCTTTGCGAGTTGATGGACTACATCGATGGCGATTACAAGGACGATAAGACCTACGCCATTCTCCGCACCAAGCTTGGCAATGCGCAATCGCCTACTCACTACCTGGCAATTCCGCCCAGCATGTTCCCCGTGGTGGTGCAGGGGCTGTCCAGTTCCGGATGCGCACAGAACGCGCGGGTAATCCTGGAGAAACCCTTCGGCCGCGACCTGGTCTCGGCCCGCAAGTTGAACGAGACGCTGCACACAGCGTTCCCCGAAGAGCGCATCTTCCGCATCGACCACTACCTCGGCAAAGAGGCGGTCGAGAACCTGCTGATTTTTCGCTTTGCCAACAGCTTTCTTGAGCCCATCTGGAACCGCAATTACGTACACAGCGTGCAGATCACCATGGCGGAGTCGTTTGGCGTGGAGGGCCGTGGAAAGTTTTACGAAGAGGCGGGCGCCATTCGCGACGTAGTGCAGAACCACATGCTGCAGGTGGTCGCGTTCCTGGCCATGGAGC
Source organism: uncultured Acidobacteriaceae bacterium (assembly GCA_963736385.1). Classification (GTDB taxonomy): domain Bacteria; phylum Acidobacteriota; class Terriglobia; order Terriglobales; family Acidobacteriaceae; genus Bog-257. The sequence continues at coordinate 54,381 of CAVTOE010000013.1, forward strand.
CGCCTACGACAATGTACGTCGACTCGGTGCGCGATGAGCAGGTAAAAATCTTCCGCACGATTCCGCCGCTCAGCCCGGCCAACATCGTCCGCGGACAATTTCGCGGCTATCGCGACGAGCCCGGCGTCTCGCCCAACTCCGACGTGGAAACCTTTGCCGCGTTGCGCCTGGAGGTCGATTCGTGGCGCTGGGCGGGCGTTCCATTCCTCATCCGCGCGGGCAAGCGCCTGCCCACCACCGCCACGGAAGTCTTCGTGAAGTTGCGCAAGCCGCCGCTGAGCAAAATGGGCGCAGATGGCCGCAATTATTTTCGTTTCCGCCTGGGGCCCGATATCGAGCTGAGTCTGGGTGGACGCGTCAAGCGGCCCGGTCCGCTGATGGTGCCCATGCCGGTCGAGCTGTCGGCCGTGAAGTACACCACCAGCGACGAGATGGATGCCTACCAGCGTCTGCTTACCGATGCCATGAAGGGCGACCAGTTGCTATTTGTGCGGCAGGATGCGGTCGAGGCGGCTTGGGCCATCGTCGATCCCATCCTTGGCGACTGCTGCCCGACTGAGATGTACGAGCCGGGTACCTGGGGTCCGCCCGACGCACGCGAGCTGGCCGCCGACATCGGCGGCTGGCACGATCCGGAATAGCTGCCCCAAAAGATCACGTCGCCCGCGTCGCCGACACGAAAAGATTGCCTGCAATTACAAATCGCAGCGGCTGTTCCACAGCTTTGCTAATCCCGACGCGCGGCGTCGCCGCAATCCGCTCGGGACGATAGCCGTCGTCCGCAAACCAAAGGTCCGATGCGGGTGCGGTGAGGTCCTTGTCATTGTCGCGGAGACGCGTAATGCCGAGCGCTTGCGACATGCGCCCCGGACCGCTGGCGATCAGCCGCAATTGCGAAGGTCGCGGCTTGCGCGTCAGCTCGAGGCCACGAGCCCGAGCCATCGCCGGTAGTCCAAACACTGGCACCATGGCCCGCAACAGCACGCAGCCGGCATGTCCTTCAGGCATGCAGGAAACATTTAGGCAGTAGTGATTGCCGTAGATAAAGTACACGTAGGCATGCCCGGGCGGCCCGAAGAGCACGGAATTGCGCGCAGTGCGCCCGGAGTAGGCGTGCGCCGCTGGGTCTTCAACTCCGAGATAGGCTTCGTCCTCGACAACACGACCGGCTAGAAGCCTCCGCCCTTCGCGGCGAATTAGCAGCTTGCCCAGCAGCTCGCGTCCCACGGTCACCGGATCACGATTGAAGAATTCACGTGGAAGGATCTGAGCATCCCTCAGGATCGCAGCCGTAAGCGGGCCGGCTGGCGGCGCGGGTTTCTCCTTGGCTGTAGGGCGATTCGGCACGGTAAATAGCATCCGATGTTCGCGATCAATTTACAATCATCCTGCATGATTGCGCACCTTCGCGGACGGCTCATCGCCAAACATCCGAACCAGGCCATCGTCGAGGCCGCTGGCGTCGGCTACGACGTCACCATCACCGTGCCCACGTTTTCCGAACTGCCCGCGGCGGGCAGCGAGGTCGCACTGCACATTCACACGCACGTGCGCGAAGATGCGCTTGCCCTCTTCGGCTTTCTGCGGCGGGAAGAGAAGCAGCTCTTCGAGAAGCTCATCACGGTGAGCGGCATCGGGCCCAAGCTGGCCATTACCATCCTCAGCGGCATGGCGGCGGCTGACATGGTGGGCGCGATCCGCGGCAACGATTTCGCCCGGCTCACGCGAATTCCGGGAATCGGCAAGAAGACCGCCGAGCGCATGTGCGTGGAGCTGCGCGACAAGCTGGAAGGATTTGGCGCAGCGCAGCCGGCGGTGTCACACTCTGCCGTCGAGGAGGACGTGATCTCGGCGCTGTCCAACCTCGGCTACCAGCGCGCGATTGCAGAGAAGGCCGTGGACCGCGCCGTGCAATCGCCCGGGCGGGAGAACTTCGACGCCATGTTCAGGGCGGCACTGGGGGCGTTGTCGAAGTAGTTCGACGCCTCTTCATGCAATCCGTAGGAAGTCATCCACCGTAAGGATCGTAATTCCCCGGAATCGTTTCATGTCCAGCAGATGATGATCGCCCGTAACAATGCAATGCGCCCTGCCCTCCACCGCGCATTCAAGGACGCGGTTGTCATCAGGATCCGGGCAAGCCTTGAGTTCCAGAGTTGGGGCGACCCACACCGCAACCTCCCATAATGGACTGCAGGCCTGCGCTATCAGTGGCGCAGGCCATTTGAATTTCTGGCCCAGCACTTCTTCCACCTCTAATCGGAGCAGAGCAGAGACGATCAGCGTGAACGCCCGAGCCTCAGCAAGCTGGAGCACTTCGGCTGGTTTTCCTCGAAAAAGAAAGGCCGAAATGAAGACGTTTGTATCCAGTACGGCCCGGATTGTCACGCCGTGCGCTTGGACCCTTTCGGTTTGCTTTGGGGCAAGCGTTTTTCCCGGCGGAAGTTATGTATCGCCTGCACCACGTCTTCCTCATTTTGCACACCGATCTTCGCAGCACTGGCCTGACCAAACGTCGCGATGCTCTCCCATCGCTTCTGCCGTTGGTATTGACGGAGTGCCTCCCTGACCAACTCACTCATGGTCCGATTCTCCTGCCTCGCAAGCTTCTTAGCCTCTTGAAGCATTGGAGAAGGGAGGGTGATCGAAAGGACCTTCGCATTACGCATACTGTTACCTGTATGACTTAATCATACCAAATCATATTCCTTTGGCGAACCTTTTTGGACAGTAATGGAGCGAGATCTCGCCTAGTTCCACTCCAGCAGCGCGAAGTGGGCGTTTTCCCCGGCATCGCGAAACTGGGTGTGCTTGCAGGCCGAGCATTGGGCGCGAATGGCCTTCAGGTCAATGGTGGGAAAGATGGTGTCACCGGATTCGACGCCGCCCGGCGTTCTTTCCTTCAGCAGCGAATAGGCGGGCTCGCCACAGCGTGAGCAGTGGAAGATGTAAACGTTCAGACGCGCCATGGCGGCCCTCCGGTGATGGCCGGATTATATGCCAGCGACGCCTAATCCGCCGTAGCGGCCGTTCATTTCCGAATGCGGCCTTATCCCACGCCGTCCCACAACGCTGGACGAATCTGCGACGTCAAAGCCACACTAGCAGCCGGATGCCTTTGGATCCTGTTATTACTTTCCGATGCAGAAGGAGCTGAAGATCAGGTTCAGGATGTCGTCGGCGGTGGTTGTGCCGGTGATGTCGTCCAGGGGACGCAGCGCGCTGTAGAGGTCCAGCAGCACCATCTCGTGCGGTGTTTTCAGCGGGACCGCGCCGGCTGCCTTGTCCAGCGCAGCAATTGCGTCCTCCACCAGTTTTTGCTGGCGCGCATTGGTGAGAAAGCCGCTTTCCTGCTGCGCGCCGGAATCGCCGCCCAGCAGCCGCAGAATTTCCGTGCGCAGCTCCGCGATACCCTGGCCAGTAATCGCGGAAGTCTGGATCGCCGGCAAGCTGAGCGCCGCAGGCAGAGGCGCGGCCGCGGTGGCGATATCAATCTTGTTTTGCGCGACCACGGCCAGGCGTTGCGAAGCCAGATCGACCAGTTCGGCATCGCGCTCGTGCGCTTCCTCATCGGCAGCAGGGTGCGATGCATCCAGCACCACCAGCACCATGTCCGCCTCCGCCAATGCCTCCATCGATTTGCGCACGCCAATGCTCTCGGCTTCATCGAGCGCGGTGCGAATGCCGGCGGTGTCCACCAGTCGCACCGGGATGCCTCCGATGGCGACCGTCTCGCTCACCAGGTCGCGGGTGGTGCCGGGCGTCGCCGTGACGATGGCGCGTTCGCGCTCCACCAGACAATTGAACAGGCTGGACTTTCCGACATTGGGCCGTCCTACGATCGCCAAGGTCAGGCCTTCGTGCACCACCTTGCCAAACGCGAAGCTGGCCAGCAACTCCGCCAACGGCGCCCGAATCGCGGCGATACGTGAGAGGATTTGTTCATTGGGAATCACCGCGACATCGTCTTCGGCGAAGTCCACGCCCGCCTCCATGATCGCGATCAGCTCAACCAGCTTCTGCTTGGCCGGCTGCAAGCGTTTCGACAATGCGCCTTCGAGCTGACGCGCGGCCACCTGCGCCTGATACAGGGTTTGCGACTCGATCAAATCGCGTACCGCTTCGGCCTGGGTCAAATCGATGCGGCCGTTGAGAAAGGCGCGCATGGTGAACTCGCCAGGTTCGGCCAGCCGAGCACCCTGCGCCATCGCCATCTGCACAACATGCCGCAGCACCACCGGCGAACCGTGGCAAGAGATTTCGACTACATCGTCGGCGGTGTAGGAGTGAGGCTTGGCGAAGAAGGTGACAACGACCTCATCGATGCGCTCGCCGGTCGCAGGCTCGATCAATTCACCGAAATGAGCGCGGCCATGCTCGAAATCATGCCCATGAGCCAGTCGCAGCATGGGGCGCGCGATGTCACGCGCCTCGGTGCCAGACAGACGCACCACACCAATCCCGCCGCGTCCCGGAGGTGTAGCAATGGCAACGATGGTGTCGTCAAGATGCATGGATGACATTATTCACCACAGAGACACAGAGACACAGAGGACTTTTTTTCTTTTGGCACTGCTCTCCATCTTCGTATCTCTGGGGTGAGCGACTAGGGCTGGCGCGACACGGGGCAGTGGGGCAAAGAGGAACTTCCTTCTTCTTTTTGCATTCCTCTGTGCCTCTGTGTCTCTGTGGTGAATGATTATCTTCGCCGCGATATCGGCGGCTCCGGCGGCTTGCCTTGGTAGTCCTTGGGATAGACCACGACGTGCCGCTGCAGGGCCTCGCCATCGCTGTCGGTGCGCAGGTCGTCGAAATCGCGCAGCGCCAGGTGCACGATGCGACGCTCCCGCGACGACATCGGCGCGAAGGCATACGGCAAGCCGGTTTTTCGGACCCGCTCTGCCGCTACATCGGCAGCCAGTCGCAGCTCCTGCAGGCGGGCAGAGCGGAAATTCTGGCAGTCGAAGCTGACCTTCTCGTGTTCGTTGGGAGCCAGCCGAAGCATCTCCAGCGCCACATGCTCGAAGGCGCGCAGCAACTCCGCCCCATTCTCCAGCACCAGAGGACTGTCGGCGCCGGAAATCTCCACCAGGATTTCGGGGCGCTCCCATTCGCGGTCGCTGCCGACCTGGGGATCAACCGTGATCTTGTAGCGCAGATGGAAGTCGCCGTTGGCAAAGGTGGCGTTCAGCAGCTCGCTGATCTTCTTGGCGGCGGCGATTTTGTCATGTATCGGCATAAGCGGTTGCGGGACTGAAATCCCTTACAATGTGTCGGCCTTATTTAGCCTTCTTGCGGGCGCGTTTTTCCATCTCCTCGCGCATCTCCCGGCCCAATCCGGTGCGGTTCATGATGTACTGCTGGGCGATGGCGATGAAGTTTCCCACCGTCCAGTACACGCTCAAGCCCGCCGGCAGGGAATAGCTGAAGAAGCCAATCATCAGCGGCATCATCAACGTCATCATCTGCTGTTGTTTCGGGTCCATGCCGGTGTTGGGCGTCATCTTCTGCACCATGAAGGTCGTGATCACAATCAAGACTGGCAGGATGAATATCTTGTCGGGCGACGACAGGTCGTGCAGCCAGAGGAAGGGCGCCTGGCGCAGTTCAATGCCGACTCCCAGCATGGAATAGAACGCGAACAGAAACGGCATCTGGATGATCAGTGGTACGCATCCTCCCGCCGGGTTGGCGCCTTCGCGTTTGTACAACTCGCCGATCTCGGTGTTCATCTCCGAACGCCGGGGATCCCGCAATGGATACTTCTTATACTTTTCCTGGATGGCCTTCATCTGGGGCTGAAGCTTTTGCATCTTCAGCGCCGACTTCATGCTGGTGATGCGCAACGGCAGCAGCACCAGGTTGATGATGACGGTCAGGATGATGATGCACACGCCCCAATTGCTGGCCATGTGCTGGTGGGTCCACACCAGCCACAGGAACAAGCGGGCGGGCAATCAGGCGGAAGAAACCGAAGTCCACCGCGTTGCGCAAATCAGGACCGTTCATTTGTCCGGGTGCGGTGTTGGAGCGGACCGCCTCTAAAACCGGAAGCGCTTTGGGGCCCACAAACAGCCGCTCTCGGGTGCTGCCGTTGACGTCGCCGACGGCCGCGCCCAGCACGTCGTAGTGGTTCACGTTGTTGGGGTCTGGGTTCTTCGTATCTTTCGGTACGCTGATCGCATTGTGCAGCGCGACCATGGCTACGGAGTCGGGATTGTCCGGCAGGAAAATGGCCGCGAAGTACTGGTCCTCGGCGCCAGCCCAGTTAAAGGGGCCGCGCAAGGTGTTGCCGCTGCTTACCTTCTTGGGCGCCAGACGCTCCACTTTGTCGTTGGCTATGTACGTCGATCTTGGCGGATGCGTAAGAAGGCCCGGTGCTCTGATCGCCGAAGCCCGCCGGCCACATGGGATAGGCCTGCACCGGTTTGCCATTCTGCGTGACCTCGGTTTCGACCGAAATTACATAGGTATCGGCGAATTGGAAGCTCTTGCGGACTGTAATATCGCCTTGCGCGTACTCGTAGGTCAGCCCGCCCGGGACGGTGATGGCGCCACTGGCGCTGCCAATGTAGAGTGCCGAATTGATCTGGTTCCGCAGGCCTTCGTCATAGGTGTAGAGGCTGAGTGGAAGCCCGAACTTCACAGCCAGCCGGTTCACCAGGTCGAGAGGATGTCCTTCATCGTCCTTGTATTTCTTCAGCACCCACGACTTCACCTGCGCCCCACGGTTGGTAAAAACGATGCGGAACAGGTCGTTATCGACGACGGTTTCGACTTCGCTGCTGGCAGACTTGGTGACTGCGGCGCTCGGAGCTGGCTTTGCCTTGGCAGGAGCCCGCCCTTTGGAGACGGGTTCCGCGGGAGTACTTGCAGCTTCTGGCTGCGATGGGGGCGCCGGCGCGTTGGCCTGCGAGGTTTGGACGGGAGCCGGCGTTGCCTGCTGCTTAGACTTGTCTTTGAAGAGGAAAATCTGGCCGATGATGATCAGCGCAAAGGTGACGGCGAACACCATCAACATGCGGCGATCGCCGCCGGGCTCTTGCTGTGGATTTTTGTACTCGGCCAAGTTTAAGTTCCGTTCAAGGGACGGGAATTTCCCGGCAAACCATCCGGGGACCCGAACCCTGGTTTCTCGATCGCAGGCGGCACCGGATCGAATCCGGCTCGCGCGAAGGGATGGCAGCGCAACAGCCGCGCGGCGGCCAGCAGGCCTCCGCGAACAACGCCGTGGCACTCGACCGCCTCGATCGCATATTGCGAGCAGCTGGGAACGAAGCGGCAGGCATGCGGCAGCATCGGCGAGATCGCTCGCTGGTAGCACCGCAACACGAATTGCACCACCCGCTTCATTTCTGTTCCCCTGTCCGGGCGCGTTGTGCGGCCAGCCGCAGAGCGCGTGTCACTTCGTTCACCAACTCCGCGAAGGGCACGTTCCTAACGCTCTTCCGCGGATTAAACACCACGTCGATGGGGCCCTCGCACGCCTGGGCCGACAGCCGTACCGCTTCGCGCATCCGCCGCCTGATGCGGTTGCGCTCCACGGCTTCTCCCAGCACCTTGCCCACCGTGAATCCTACACGCGGGGTATTGCCCACCACCGTCGCTTCCGGGCCGCTACCACGCCGCAAAAAAAACACCGTCATGTTGCCCGTGAACTGCCGGCGGCCACTCTGGTACACCCGCTGGAAATCCGCGTGCTTCAGCAGATGCCTCGATTTTGGAAACTTGCTGCTGGCGGCGGAGGTCACATCAAGCGCTCGGCGCTGACCCGCCGATTTCTATCTTTTGCTGCGGCCGAGTCTTGCGACGACTCCTTGTTACTTCCTCTGGAAAGGTCGCGATAACGCAGGTTTCGGGTCCTCTGGATTAATCGCGGAAGCCCGGGCTCACGGAGACGCGCTTGCGCCCCTTGGCCCGACGGCGCGACAGCACCGCCCTGCCGCTGCTGGTCTTCATGCGAGAACGAAATCCGTGCGTCTTCGAGCGGTGACGACGGTTGGGTTGGAACGTGCGCTTGGGCATGCGAAAACTGCGCTCCTCACTAGCTAAAAATTGAACAGAGCAAACTCAAAGTATAACGGTCAGCCTGCCTCACTGGCAAACCGAGCGGCGGCTTGCTGCCCTGCGCGTCTCCAGAATTTCCAGGAAATAGCGCCCCAACGTGCTGCCGTGGACTGCCTGTTGGTGTCCCTCGCGGTCACACGGGCCCCCGGTATTCTCGCACTTGCACCATGCGCGCTGCACTCGCAAAAAAACTTTCGCCGGTAACTTTCCCGAAATCAATCACTCGCGGAACAATGAAATTTTCAGCGAAAGAATTGTCTGGCGCTCAATTTTTTTCGTGCTAGTATCCCATGCAGCCACAAAGAAAACCGACTGCACGAACCTAGGTGCAATGCTGCTGATCACCGCAATGGTTGGGTTTGCAACGTGAAGATCTCCAGTTGAAGTGTTCGCCAGTCTGTGGCTCTGTGCTCGGCTCTGTTTCCCTCTAACATCGGTTTGCCAAAGAGGCAGCGACTGCCTCTGGATTACTTTTTATGTCTTCCTTTGGTGCAGCCTCTGCCAATCCGTGGGTGCGCGTTCTCGACGCACTGGAAAAAAAAGTAAACCGCAATTCCTACGAAACCTGGCTCAAGCCTACTCGCTACGATCACGCGCAAGGCGCAGTCTTGTTCGTGCGGGTGCCCAATCCTGAGTTCTGCCACATCGGCGAACGCTATGGCGATTTAATCAGCGAGGCCATGGAAAACCTCGGTCTGGAATTTCTGGATGTCGAGTTCGTCACCGAAGAGGAGCCGCAGAGCAAGGGCAAAGCCGTCGCTCACGCTGATCGGGCGCACCCCGAATCTCCCGCACCCCCATCCATGGAGAAAACCGTGGCTAGCCCCGCCCAGCAACAGCGTTTCGATTGGGATGGCGCCGCTCAGCTCAATCCCAAGTACACTTTCGACGATTTCGTCACCGGTACCGGCAATCAATTCGCCCACGCTGCCGCTCGCGCCGTCGGCGAGCGCCCCTCAAAAGCCTATAACCCGCTCTTCCTCTATGGCGGCGTCGGCATGGGCAAGACCCATCTGATGCAGGCGATCGGGCATGAGATCAAGAAGCGCCAGCCGGAGAAGTCCATCTGCTACGTATCCAGCGAGCGCTTCACCAACGACATGATCAACGCGCTGCGCTACAGCAAGATGACTGGCTTCCGCGACAAGTATCGCAACATGGATGTCCTGCTGATGGACGATATCCAGTTCCTGGTGAACAAAGAGCGCACCCAGGAGGAGTTCTTCCACACCTTCAATGCTTTGCACGAATGCATGCGCCAGATTGTGATCGCCAGTGATCGCCCTCCCAAAGAGCTGGCGGAGATTGAAGATCGCCTGCGCAGCCGCTTCGAATGGGGGTTGATTGCCGATATCCAGCCGCCTGACCTTGAGACCAAGGTCGCTATTCTGCAAAAGAAAGCCGAGACCGACCAGGTGATGCTGCCCACCGAGGTGGCCCTGTTCATCGCGTCCAACATTCGCAGCAATGTGCGGGAGTTGGAAGGCGCGCTGATTCGTGTTACCGCCTATGCTTCGCTCACCGGAGGGGAGATCAACCTGAAGACGACGCAGGAGGTGCTGAAGAACCTGATCGACTCGCAGATCCGCAAGATCTCCATCGAATCGATACAGAAAGCGGTGTCGGAGCAGTTCGGCCTGCGTACCGCGGAGATTAAGGCGAAAAATAACTCGCGGGTCATCGTGTTTCCCCGCCAGATTGCCATGTATCTGGTCAAACACCTCACCGATGCCTCGCTGCCTGAAATCGGGCGGCAATTTGGCGGCAAGCACCATACCACGGTTCTTCATTCGGTCGACAAGATCGAACAGCAGCGCAAAACGGACAAGGATTTGAACAGGGTCCTCAATAAACTCACAGAGACCTTGGGTGCCTGAACCGCCCGCCGCGGCGGGCGGTTTTTCACTTGTGTGCCGAACATGTTCGACAGCTTGGGGGTGCAAGTCCCCTGTTCAACCTGGTGGAGGTGAAGGACTAGAGAAGCGCAAGGGCGTCGTCGAGAGGCGGGGTCTGAAAGAAGCGTGGATCAAAAGCGCGAGCCGATGAACAAGAACCGGATGAGGAGGCCTACGGTGCAGGGCGAGCGGGCAAATGATCGCGAAGCCCATATCCACCAAGTGCACTGGTGGTAAATCCGGCGGTTGTGCGCAGAAGGCGGTCGAACTTACTTCGGCAGACCGGCAGCATGTCCCGGAAATCGGGACTGAGAGTGGAGCGATCCATCCTGACCGTGCGGCGGGAGTCAGCAGAGGGCATAGTAGGCCGCAAGGTCGAAGGCCCGAACAGCAAGGAGTGGCGAGTAGGACGCAGGACTCGATGAGCGACAAGCGGCAGAAGAACCGGCTACAGATGTTGCTGGCCTTCACCGAGGAGGGGAGGAGTGAAGCTCCGAAGGCTCCGCGGAAGGGATCGAATCGTTCACGGCGAACGGCGCAACTGAAAGCCCGGCTGGAAGCGAACAACTGATGGAGGAGGTCTGCGGGCGGGAGAACTGCCTGCGGGCCTTACGCCGAGTGAAAGCCAACAAAGGGAGCCCGGGAATCGATGGCATGACGGTCGGCGAGTTGCCGGGCTACCTGAAGCAGCACTGGCCAGCATTGCGGCAACAGTTGCTGAGTGGAACGTATCGGCCACAACCGGTGAGGCGAGTGGAAATAGCCAAAGCGGACGGAGGAGTGCGCAAGCTGGGCATTCCGACGGTGCTGGATCGATTTATCCAGCAGGCGGTGATGCAGGTTCTGCAAGGCAGATGGGACGCGACGTTTTCCGAACACAGTCACGGCTTTCGCCCGCAGCGCTCGGCGCATCAGGCGGTGGCCAAGGCGCAGCAGTATCTTGCTCAAGGCAACCGCTGGGTGGTGGACATCGATCTGGAAAAGTTTTTCGATCGAGTGAACGACGACCGGCTGATGGCGGCGATGGCGCGGCGGGTGAGCGCCAAAAGGATGCTCAAGTTGATCCGAGCTTTCTTGGAGTCGGGCGTGATGGAAAACGGGTTGGTGAGTCCGGTGGGGGAAGGAACTCCGCAAGGAGGGCCACTGTCTCCGCTGCTGTCGAACCTGGTGCTCGACGAACTGGACCGGGAACTGGAGCGACGCCAGCACCGTTTCGTACGCTACGCGGATGATTGCAATATCGACGTGGCGAGCGAGCGGGCGGGAAAGCGAGTCATGCAAAGCGTGACAGTTTCCTGCGACGGCGACTCAAGCTCAGGGTGAACGAGGCGAAGAGCGCGGTGGCGCGACCGCAGGTGCGTAAGTTTCTGGGCTTTAGCTTTACCTACGGGGCCAAGCCGAAGCGGCGCATTGCGCCGAAAGCTCTGCTCCGCTGTAAGCAACGAGTGCGGGAACTGACGCGCCGGACAAGAGGAGTCAGTGTGGAACAGATGACGAAGGAACTCGCCAGTTATCTACGAGGCTGGAAAGGATACTTCGGGCACTGCGAAACACCCTCGGTGCTGCGTAAGTTGGAGGCATGGATGCGACGCAGGTTGCGATCCGTGATCTGGAAGCAGTGGAAACGGGGCAGGGTGCGGTTTGCGCGGCTGCGCCAGTGGAACGTCGGACCTGACCTTGCGGCACAAACCGCCGGCAGTTCCCATGGGCCCTGGCGACTCTGGGACAGTCCGGCCCTGCAGTTAGCTCTTTCCGTTGCTTACTTTGACTCGCTCGGTCTGCCACGGTTGTCCGTGGGCTAGCTCAACCGAACTGAACCGCCGTATGCGGACCCGCATGTACGGTGGTGTGGCAGGGGAGGAGAGGTGACTCTCCCCCCTATGCCGATTGGGCGATAGTTTTCTTCGCTCCTGCCTGTGGACTGATTGTGGATTCGGTGGAACACACGGATTGGATTCTAGGTTCACACCGGTTCGGCACAGGACTCCTCAAGCCGGGTGGAATGATTTGTACAGCGGGCAGCGCCCTGGGACTGCATTCCGGCCAGTTTCTGCCAAAATTTCCACTTTTCCGGTGTACCTACTATTACTACTGGTTTTATATGTTTTTTATTTGGTATAACCAGAAGCAGTATTACAAGGTCAGGCGCGGGGCCTGCCGAGGTGCAAACGTATGGCTGCCGAAACCGGAGTCGTCCAGGGTACAGCGATGGAAATCAGTGTCAGCAAGTTCGAACTGCTCAAGGAACTGACTGCCACGCAGGGCGTGGTCGAACGCAAGACCACGATCCCCATCCTCTCCAACTTCCTATTTGAGGCCGCAAGTGACCGGTTGACCATCACCGCCACCGATCTCGATCTCAGTCTGCGTACGTCCTGTCCGGCTAAGGTGAAGCGCGAAGGCACCTGCACTATTCCCGCCCGCAAACTCTACGACTACGTAAAACTGCTGCCCGACAGCGACATTTCCATCAAGCTGCTGGAGAACCATTGGGTCAACATTCGCGCCGGCCGCTCCAATACCAAGATGGTAGGCATGGCACGCGCCAACTTTCCTGGACTGCCAACCTTTCCGGCCGCCGGCAGCGTGAAGATTCCAGCCCAGACCCTGCGCAGCATGATCGGCCGGACCATCTTCGCCATCTCCAGCGAGGAATCGCGTTACACCCTGAATGGCGGACTGATGGTGCTGAAGGCGGAATCCATAACCATGGTGGCCACCGACGGGCATCGCCTGGCGCATATCGAGAAGCAGGGTGAGCATTTCGATGTCAGTGGTGAAAACAAAACGCTCATCCCCAAGAAAGCGATAAAGTGCTGCTTTGCCGGCGTATAAACATA